>JBMZDW010000005.1:0-123397 GCA_049614565.1 Cognaticolwellia sp.
GTGGATTTAAAAATGGTTGCTTAACTAGGGTGTCTGAATTTAGTTGACCATGTCATCCAATCATCAAGTGTTCTGCGAGTCATCAGTTGCTCCTTCGTTTAAGTAGAGCAACTGTAATGTTAAAAGTTAATCATTAAAATGTGTTGTTGGCCGGACGCTCACATCTAATCACCATCTTGATTACGAACTATTTGCGAATGCTTAAAAATTAAAAAAGCCTGTAAAGATTATTACAGGCTTTTAAGAGGTACCAAATTGATTAAGTTCTTTCCCACTTATCGAGAATTAAAAGGCTTATTGGAAACGCATGAGCACTACAATAATTTAACTAAATACAGGCTACAACAATAAAAACTATATGATGCTGATACAGACCATCACCGCGACATGACCTTAATCAATGGAAAAACTGCTCGTTTAAAAAACCCATTCCAATCTGACCTGACCACTATTGAGACTTACATTACCCTCTAATAGATCACGGTTAATAACATCTAATACTCTTAAATATTCTGCGGTAAAACGTATTTCGGGTGTGGCATATAAGTTTAATGCTAATGTCATATTCTTTTCTATACCGCCAAATATGCTACCATCACTTAAATCTAACTCGCTATATCTCATGGCAACCTCCCATGCACCGCTACCGTTTTTTCCTAGAATGCTTTGTGGTTTAACAATACCAAATTTACCTTTTTTGTAAAACCGTCTGTCATTAGTTAAAAATAAACTAGATTGGATATACCAACTATTGAAATCTAAATTTTCCTGTTTGGTGTGTACTGAACTTTGTATGTATTCCCCTTGAACATTCAATCGTTCGTAATTCATCGCCAACTCAAAACCTAACTGAGAATAGTCTTCAACGGTTGCTATGCTGCCAGTGTCGACTAATTGAGTATTTGCAACATAGCTTTCGGGATTAGATTTAAACCTTAAAATATCATTATCACCGTTATTCGAACGTAAAGCAGCGACACCTAAATGAACAAAGTAGTCGTCGTCTTTTACAGGAACCCAAACCAATCTACTTGCGATTAACGTCTCTTCATCTTGACCTGTATTACTTTGATTTATTTTATTGCCAAAAACACCCGCTTGTAATGACCAGTCGTCTTTAAATAAATTAATACCCGTGCCCAGGTGCCTCCCAGGTGATAAACCAAAAGCAAGAGAGCGTTCAATGAAAGTATTCGCATGAGAGCTAGCTTGAAACTCTAACGAAAAAGGAACTTTATAATTACCTGCTATCAATTGAGTGGAATCATTAAGATGGTATGCTAAAAAGGCATCTTTTATACCTTTAGTCCCACCTGCTACAAAATCATAATCTAATTTATAACGCCAGTCATGATATAAACTACCTTTTAAAAACAAACGAACTCTTCGCATTTCAGATCCATCAGCTAGATCAAAATCATTACTGTTATACCAAGCCGCATGTGCTTCGACACGTCCACCAATATGCAAAGAAAATGCCTCATCGGCACTAGAGACTTTGAGTCCATTTTTAACCGCTATCTTTGCTTGTGCTACTACAGGTTCTTTTATTGGCGCTTTAGTTTGTAATTGTGATTCTTGACGCACCGATATTAACGCTTGATATTGTTTTTCTGTAATAGTGCCATTTTCTTTCAATACGCCGAGTAACAACGTTAGATCTGACTTGGCATTAACCTGTGTAACGAACAGAATAGCCAAGCTAAATATCATTACTTTTACCATAATTTATCAACCTTATATTATTAAAAATAATTCTCTATTTATTCAAAAGACTTATAATTAGCTACCAACAGCATATTGCTGAATAAAAATGTCATAAACCTTATGTGTTTGCTCAGTTATCAAGGTTAATTGCTTACAAATATCATCAACGTTAGATAAGTTTTTTATTGAACTGGCTTGCTCTAATTCTATACAGAACGTATACATAGCTAGGGCGCCTAATGATCCGGCTGAGCTTTTTAATGCATGTGCATGTTCATACAGACCTTCGTAGTCGACCTCTGCTAATGCCTTTTTAAGCAACTGAGTTCGCTCCCCAATTTCAGCAATGAATATCCCTATTAATATTATTAAGGACTCTATAGAGGTGTCTTCAGCTAAATTTGTTAATACAATTTCCGATAAAAATTCATCTTTATTGTGGTAACTAGTATGAGAACTTGTGAGGGAACAGCTAGCTTTATCTTGTTTGCTATCAATACAACGATTGATACTATCGATTAATCTTTGTGTATTAAAAGGTTTACTAACAAAATCATTCATCCCTGCTGCTTCACATCGCAACATTTCAGATTTTTCTGCATTCGCTGTCATTGCTATCACGGGTGTATTTTGATTTATACCAACACTTTGTCTTAGTGTTTCTACTGCAACAATGCCATTCATTCTTGGCATACGAACATCCATCAAAATAACATCGAAAGTCTGGGTTGATAATATTTCAAGTGCTTCAATGCCATCGTTTGCAAATGAAACGTTGAAGCCGCGGTTTTTTAGCGTTTCCCCACCAATAAATCTATTTGCTTCAATATCATCTACTAATAATATTTTTTTATTATCATGCCGAGTGTCATCTATTAATGCTTCTTTTTTATCCTGAATATCACTTCGTTGCAAACTTAATGAGCATAGTTCATGACAGAAAACAGGCCTATTTATACGATTAAACCCTGTAAGAGCTAATGGTAAATTCACACCAAAACGACTAATACAGTTGATATTAAAATTCTTGTCAAGGGATTGTAGCCAAGCACCATTACTGTCATTAACTGTTACACTATCATCTATTATACAAATAGCTGTTTTACTTAATAACGTCTTTATATTCTGTTTTCTCAGCATATGGATATCATCAAAACTGAAAAATTCAACATTCATGTCATGCGCTTTATTACTAAAGAACGTGAGTAAACTTTGATTATCTGAAACAAATACTAGTGGTCCATCAACCTTAGGCTTTTCTGGTAAATCTTCATTTATAAAGCTGACAGGAATAGAAAAATAAAAATTACTACCATGCCCTGGCATACTATCAACACCAATAGAGCCTTCCATCAAATCAACTAACCCTTTCGCTATATTTAAACCTAAACCTGTTCCACTAAATTTAGCCTCTAATGTAGAGTCAACTTGTTCAAATTCTTTAAATATTGTATCTAGGTACTCCTCTTTAATACCAATCCCTGAGTCCTTAATATACACCTGCAATACACATGTATTATCTTCTAATTGAGTTCTTTGAACCGTAACAATAACAGTACCTTCAGACGTAAATTTACATGCATTATCAACCAGAATATTTAATATCTGACGTAACCCCCCCCCATCAGTAATAATATCGCCACTACAATCGGGGGCAATATCACCTATTATCGTTAATTTAGGACTCACTATTTTCGCTTCGGCACTATTGAGGACATCCTCAACTAATTTCAACAGGTTTACTTCGCCATAAGATAGCTGCACATGCCCGGCTTCAATTTTAGAAAAATCGAGTACCTCGTTCACCACGCCTAAAAGTGCAATACCACTACTTTGCGCTGTTTGTAATAAACGAATATGCTCTGGTGGTTCAATTGTCTTTTCGGCGACTAAATTAACAGCACCTAACACTGCATTCAGTGGGGAGCGTATTTCATGGCTCATTTGCGATAGGAATCTAGATTTAGCTTGTGAAGCACTTTCTGCGGTTTGTTTTGCTTTAGTTAAATTAACGGCGCTTTCATTGAGTTTTTTCTGATCTACATCTATTTTATCTAACATTACATTGAACGCTTTAGCAGTAATACCAAGCTCATCTTTCGATAAATCTACTACTCGAGACGACATATCACCTTTGGTTATAGATAATGCTACTTTTTGTAAAGCTAATAAACCTGTAGTTAAATATCGTCCTAATATTAGTGAGACTAAAGCAACAATAAACAACTCTGCTAATGCAATCCCTACTAACCGAGTTTGGGCTTTTGAATTGAATGATAACAAGGGTTCGATAGATAGGCCTACTTGTACACTAGCAAATTCAACACCTGATATTGTGATTAAGGTTTGCGTATCAAAAACACCATCATTTACCTGTTCAATCCTGAAGTCCTCAATAAAGTTTCTATCTAGACTTTTTACGTCACCAGCTTGCGCTAAAACACCAACACTGTCTACCACACGTATATATTTTACATCTTTCAATTTAGATATTTGCCTAGTTATTTCGTTAAGTGCAGCCAGATCTGATGAAATAACTGCTTTTTTAGTAAGTAAACTAAACAAGAGTGTCGTTTCAGAAGCTCTACTATATAAAGCTTCTTCACCAGAATGTTCAAGGTAGGCTAACGATTGCCACAATAGCAATAATAAAAAAACCGCCTCGGTTAAACCAATCAACAACATGGTTTTCATTCTGAATGACATAGACATATTCCTTACAATAAAGAAGAGGGCTCTAATCCTGACTTAGCAATGAATTAATAGCTAAATCACGTACATCGTTATAATCTTGATCATAACCCTGACTAAATCCTTTCTTTTTCAACGGAGCAAGTAAAACCTTATTCTCACTGGCTTTATCAACCCTTAAAAAACCTTGCAGTAACTTCTGACGAATATCCTCTTGAATACGAGGGTGAGTGGCAATTGCGTGTGGTGTAAACTTTTCAGATATCCAAATAATCTTTAACTGTTGTCTAATGTCATCTGGTAATGCGTTATAGGTACGAACAATTCCGCCACCTGCAACAAAACGGCCTGCCGCGATATTTTGGTAGACTGCATCATGAGAATTAACATACTTACTTTGAAAACTAATATTTTTCAAAGTAAGCTCCCCTTGAGGAATGATGGTTGCAGCAAAAGCTGATGGAGCAGCAAAGGCAATGGTTTGCATAGACAAATCTTCTAGTTTATCGATTTTACTATCTTTATTTGCAACAACAATACCTTGAAGTGTTTTTCCTCGCTCATGCACGAGTACTGTAAAACCAACTTTTTCATGTGCTTGAGTATACTGAGAAGGGCTCATATAAGCCATATCATAGTCGCCTTGCGCTAACCTCTCTTCAAATGTAGGTATATCTGGTGCTGTAGAAAATTTTATTTTAATCCCCGTTTGATTACTAATATATTGAATTAACGGTATCCAATTCTGAGCTAAAATAGAGGCAGATTGTTGCGGGACTACACCAAAAATTAACGTTTTCTCTTGATCAACTTCGCTTGTACGCTGAATGGCATCTTTATTAATTGTACTTGCCTTGGCTATATTAACTAAACAAATACAAGATAATATTAAGAAGTACTGAATATATACCTTCATGGGTAAACCTTAACTTAATTATTTAATGTTTGTGAAGTAAGAAAGCAATAAGCACACCATCCATAAAGATTAAAGTGAATTGTTTTATTCTATTGATATTTAAGGTTATTAATATTTGTTGACCATAAAGCCGTAGACTTGAAATTTATTATTAATTTGATTCTCATTATGAATATCAAATGCTTCGCATTTTGCGAAAAAGAAGTGATTTAGTAAAAACCTAATCTAGTTATTATCCCAACCTTTAATTTTTCTATAAATAGTTGATGCGCTAACCCCTAGATGAGCAGCTGCCAACGGAATGTTACCATCACAGATGTTAATAGCTTGCTCAATTGCATTTTTTTCTATTTCCAACATAGGGATAATATCTTGAATACTAGAAATTTTTCTTAAAGCGCCGCCACCTTCATTTATATTAATTTCTGTTGCAGTTGCAGTTACTTTAACCTGAGGGCTAACCTGTCCAAAACTCGCAGGTAACATATCTGTAGTGATCGAGGTCCCCGAGTTAATAATGACCGTATTTTCAATAACATTTTGCAACTCTCTAATATTTCCTGGCCAATCATATTGCATAAACAACGTCTGAACATCTAAAGAAAACTGCTCAAAACTTTTATCGTTTGCTTTATTTTTATCAGATAATATTGAGTTTGCTAATAAAAGAATATCAGTTCCTCTTTCTCGTAAAGCAGGCAACTGTACTGGAATAACATTGAGCCTATAATATAAATCTTCGCGAAAACGCCCTTCTCCAGCTTCCTCCGCTGGGTTACGATTAGTTGCACAAACAATTCTAACATCGCTTTGTATTACCTCACTACTCCCAACACGGTTAAATGCTCCTGTTTGTAAAAATCGGAGTAGTTTTGCTTGTAAATTTAAATCCATTTCACAAATTTCATCTAAGAAAAGCGTACCGCCACTAGCTACCTCTACAGCACCTTTACGATCCGCGACTGCACCACTGAAAGAACCTTTCATATGGCCAAAAAACTCCGACTCAAATAGATCTTTAGGAATAGCGGCACAATTAATAGCGATTAATGGACCACTTTTCCTCGCGCTCATGTCGTGTAAATACTGTGCACATACTTCTTTACCTGTACCACTTTCTCCCGTAACAAATACGCTAGCCTTACTTCGCGCAGCACTATCAAGTAAACGAAACACTGTTTGCATTGATAAGGACTCACCAAGAAAGTTTATATTGGGTGTATCTGATACCTCATCCTTTTCTTCTACTAACTCTGTTTCTAAGCTAATTTGTTTCACGGCATCATTTACCGAAGTAAGCATTCGTTCACGAAAAAAAGGTTTTTCAATGAAATCAAAACCTCCCAGCCGCATAGCATCAACAGCCACTTCAATAGAACTATTTGAGGTAATTATGATCACCCGAGCAGGTGATTCTTGACGATTGACAAACTCCAACACATCTAACCCACTGATATCAGGTAGGCAAACATCTTGAATGATAACGTTTGGCATTTTTTCTTTAATAGCGGCTAAAGCAGAGTAGCCATCAACAAAATGTTTAGTTTCATAACCAATACTTTCAAGCTGAGAACTATATAAAGCACCACTAGATAAACTGTCTTCTACGATATAAACCAAGGTTTTTTTTGACACGCTTTTTCCTTACTAAATTATATTTTTATATTTTTTGTTATACCGTTCTAATGTTACTCGAATCAAATTTAATAATAGACTATCTGTATCAATGAATGTCCCATTAAGCATACATAATCTGTCATTTATTTCCCTTGCTAAACTTGCTACCGCTATAGCACCATAAAGAGCACATGAGTTTTTTAATATGTGGGTTATCTCTTCGACCTTCTGCTTATCAGCAGCATTAAATGCAGCATCTAAATCAGCTAACCCTACAGTTAATTCGTCAATAAATATGTTGATTAACATGTGACAAGTTTTTGTACCTAAGTCTGCTTGCATTTGGTTAATGACATTCTCATCAATTAAATGGCTCATAAACTCTCTTCTTGTTACATTGTTATAAGATTTAAAAACATTTTTACAGAATAAAAAATAGAAAACCACATGAATACTTAGTCTTAGTCTTAGTTTTGTTTCCATCGACGAATATTCTCGTCAAAAGGGGCTGGGCGACCAAGTAGATAGCCTTGTGCTGTATCACAGCCTAATTGATTAAGTATTTGAAGCTGAGTTTCATCTTCAATACCTTCTGCAACGATATGTAAACCTAATCGTTGAGCCATAGCAACAATAGCACTACATAAAGTAAAGTCTTCATTACACGTTGCAATGCCATCTACAAAATTTTTATCAATTTTAAGACCGTCAACTTTAAATTCTCGTAATAAACTTAATGAAGCAAAACCAGTACCAAAATCATCAACCCAAACTTCAATCCCTTCATTTTTAAAAGCGTGTAGTACCTTGGCAATAGCTTGTGGATTTTGGATTAAGGCTGTTTCTGTTAATTCTAACTTAATACATTTAGTTGGTATCTGCAAGTCACTTACCAAGGTCATTATGTCCTCAAAAATATCCGTCTTCGCAATCTGGACAGCAGATACGTTGATTGACATTTTTATGTCTTTGAAACCATATTGAATGAAGCGCTTAAGATCTAATAATACTTGCTTAAATATCCAATCACCTAACGCTATAATTTGCCCACTTTGTTCTGCATGAGGTATAAATTTATCGGGTGAGATAAAACCAAACATAGGTGAGTGACAACGCACTAAAGCTTCAAATCCAACTAATTTACTATTTTGCATAGAAAACAGTGGCTGATACACCATTGAAAAATGTTGATTCTGTAAGGCATGATCAATAATAGCAGTCAAATCATCAAGAGTAGATGTTTTAGCTGCCACTGATGAGCTAGTTACATCTGTTTGATTAGATAATGTATTCATAGCTGCTCTTTTCCTGTGTAATGTAAGTAAACTTGCTATTACTAACGCAATTCATAGACCAATATTCATAAACAAAAAATAAATCTAAACACCTGAAAAAAAAGGAAAAAAATAAAATAAAAAAACATTAGTAAAGTAATTAATAGGTTATTCGCAAAATGAAAATCAATGTAGTAAAGGAAATTTTCATTATGAAAATTACACATCTTTTTTTAGATGATGGCTTCAAAAAAAATAAAATTGAAATGCTATATATTCCCTACAATAGATATTATTAGAGGGGGTCAGCATTTCATTTATAGATTATCTATTAGTCAATTTACTGCAATTAATGTTGTTATAAACTAAAGGTAATATATCTAGGATAGCTGCTTAATATTAAATCACCTTAATTGTAATGGCTTGAGAAGATATTGTAAAACAATTCGTTTTTCAGTTTGAATATCGATTTCTGCCAACATACCCGGTTTAAACATTAGCTTTTCTGCAACACGAAAAACATGGCTTTGTGCTGTATTAATGAGCACGTTGTAATAACTTTACTCTCCTCTTGGGGTATTTTCAATAATAGTATCTGAACTAATTCGTTCAACATTTCCAGTTAATCCTCCATAAACTGCATAATCATATGCGCTAATCTTGCCCATGGCGACCATACCAGGTGCTATAAAAACAATAGCTTGATGTCTGATTTCGTTTCGAGCACTAAGCGGTATTCTAAAGGTGTGATTTGCATAAGATCCTTTCCAGAGCCTATCACACCACCTAATGTCGATATGGCGATATTGTTAACAATGCCACGTACTGGCGACACAATCTGAGTACGTTGTAGTTGATCACGCCTTTGTACTACAATTTGTGGGTCTTTGGGTACAAGTATACCGCCTTTGGGTCAACAAACATTCTCATGCGGCAAGACCTTTTAGCAATTTGGCAACCCACAGTGGATCGCATTGACTTGAAAAAGATAATTGCGCTTCTCGTGTTTGCAACACAACTGTGCAACTAGGATTAATCACTTTGGCTTGTACAAAATGACTTACCGCTTGTGGTGCTGTGTCTTTAATATTTTGCTTAGCTGGCTTCGCCAAGCCTAAAGCATGGCGGCGTGCATAAAAGGTTTGCAGATGAATGTTCTGTTGCTCACAAAATTCACGTATGCTGAGGCCAGATTGAGCATGCTGCTCACAAATCGATTGCCATTGGGTTTTAGTCCGTTTGGTCATGTTAGGTTTCCTTTATTGAAAACCTTATTATTAAATAGCCAGTTTTATTAGACTATGTGTGGTACTAACGACGCTCACACTAGTCTTATGAATTGGCAATAACTGAGTCAACGAATAAACTACATTTATTTACTTTAAATACAATGAGATAAAAAAACACAAAACAATTCCGCCTTAATTTATTTAATAGAGAGTAATTTGATTTTTATTTTGCGAATCAAACTGAATTTTTATTACATGAATTCATATAATGAGAATACATTATCAAATTTGTGAGCAACGAATTGGGAGAGGAAAGAGGAAACAACTCATTAATACTGAATATAATAAGTTCTTTCCACTAAGAAAAGGTTACAAGTTTTAATAACTTTAGATTAATTGGTGAGACCACATATAAAAAGACTAATTTATGCCCTCGCCATCAGGTTCGGTATAATACCATTGATCGCCTTCAGTTCGTCCACCTTGGGCGGGTAAATTAATTTTAAATGGAGGCGTAAATTGTTCTAGTGCATTACTGTCAGGATTATTAATATCCACAACTGACTCTGCGCGTTTCAAATTCAAACCTTTACATAAGGCATTAGCGCCAAGTCCTACTCCTAGTATATTAGTATCTTCAAGTTCAGTACCTATTGGGCAACATTGCCCATCAAGACCTAAAATGTCAATTACACCACCAGTCACTGAATAATATCCCACGGGGCAACCACAAGCTCCATTTTCATCAGTGCCACAAGCTGCATCGCAATTAGCGGTTATATCCGATTGCCCATTTCCAATGACCCCGCCTATAATTGTGCCAATTAAGCCCGTACCATCAGGATCCTCTGCAGAACAAGTTAAGGGAGGTTGTCCTGCATCGAGCGGTAAGTTGATGGGTGATTCACAAGGCTCTCCTGTGACGACTTTTTGTGATATATACCGAGAACCTATCGGTGAGCCAACGCCGGCAATAACTTCAGGTATTGGACAAGCGGCAATAGTTTCTCTATATAAAAAACCCGGTATGCCATTAGATGAACGACCAATAGCATAGTTAGGCGAACCTTGAAGGGCTTGAAAATAACTTACTGCACCAGTATTTGGTAAACGGCTTACGCCAGAACTGTCTAAAGATTCAGAACTCGTTGGCTTAATGCATGGCTCACCAGTACAGTTCAATCCGGTATAATAAATAGGTTCACGACTTGTAAAACGATCATCTCGAACACCGATTAAGGCTCGGTAATTTTTTTCGGTATCAGGCATTGTTCTGTCAATATAAAACAATTGAGGAGCATCGTGCTCATCAAGCGTAAATACTTCACCTAATACTTTATTATTACTATCTGACACCACAATAGTTCTATCTTGTTGCTTCAGTTTTTTTATAAAGAGTGCATCCCTAATAGCAGCAATACCGACGAAACTACCAATAACTAAAATTGTTGTGATTAATACAAGTTCAATAGTTAAAACAAATCCACCTTGCTTATTTACTATTGGATTTTTAAGGATGACTTTTGAATATTTTAAGGCTGTCATATATTTTCCTTTTAATTACAAAATATCACCAAGCAGTGACATAATTTCACTAATTTGTTGCCCTGCTGGGAAAAAAACAAGTACAAAGAACATAGGGAAACAAACCATTGCCATAGGCAGTGTTGACTCTAATGCTTTTTTATTAATTTTCTTGGTGAGCTCTTGATCTTTTTTTAACCTTAAAAAATCAGCTAAAGACTGTAAACTATCGCCAACGGGGCTACCTACTTCAATGCCTGCTTTTATTATTATTGCTAGTTTATTTAATGCCTCAACTCCTGTCCTTTCAGATAGATTGTCAAAGGCTATTGAACGATCCCTTCCTGCATCAAGTTCACAGGCGATTAATTCAAGCTCAGCGGCTAGTGGATTATCTTTTTGTAAACCAAATTCAGCTGCTTTGCGAAATGCTTGGCTCAATGATAAACCTGACTTTAAAAATACGATCAATAAGTTAATAAAAAATACCAAAGAGGTATTAATTTGGTTACGCCGATGGCTTCGTTTAATCAATAAATATAAGTCAATGACAAAAAAACCAATGATTCCAATAAGCACAATTCCCCACAAGGACAATGAAAATTCCATGGCAAGAAACGTAATCATAATAGCGCTGCACCATTTAACTGCCCAATACCAAAGCCAAAATTTAGCAATAGAGGTACCAGATTGCCTAATGAGTTTAGCCGGATAAATGAAATAATCTTTTTTTAATTGCGTAAAGGGATCATCTATTAATGTAGTATTAACGGTTAAACTTTGCTTTAAAAAGTATAAAAAAATAATTAACATTAATGAGAAAATAATATCTAACCAGTCAAATAATATCATTGTTCAATCCTCGCTATACGACGCAGCCACAAATACCCCATAAACTGTAAAAATAATGCGCCACCAAGGTAGGTTGGGCCAACAGGATGCTGTAATAAAGTATCAAACCAATCAGGTTGTTTCCAAAGTAATACTGGTACTGATAAATACGGTAATATTCCACATAAAAGAGCGGCATAACGCGTGCCTGATAAGTGAGTATCTATTTGAAGTTGATGACGTTGACGATCTTGTATAATACGGTTTACAGAATTAAGCATAAAAGATAAATCACTACCTGAATGTTGCCGGGCAATAATCACTTGAGCAAATAATCGTGTGGCCGCACAATTATATTTAGTTGTTAGATTTCTAAGCGCTTGCTCTGGCTCACATCCCATACCTAAGCGATTTAACATTTCTGTTAGCTCTAATTTAATAACCCCTGTACTTGAGCGAGCAGCTAAACTTACGGCTTGTTGAGGTGATTGACCACTAGTTAATGCTGCCTTCATCATATCCATTGCCTCAGCTAAGCCTTTTTCGACTTTTTGTATCTTCCACTTGGCTAAATCACTTATCGTGTTAAAACAAAATACCGTTGCTGCCATCGCCGCAATACCCGCGACAGGAAGGTGATTTGGAAAAATATTAAGTAATAACAAAAATACAGCTATCGCAACAATCATAATACCGATGACAACTAACACAGTTGGTAAATTTACATTTAATGTTTGAAGATAATTAGTTAAATCAGAAGCTGGTTTAGATTCTGATTTAACTAATGCTAGCGATAAAGAGTTTTCTAACTGAGATCGACTAAACCAGCGAAAAAAAATAATTAGCATAATAATCAAGCAAATAAATAAGACAACAAACTCAATATTGAACATTTTTATCTCCTCTTAATAGTCGATTGAATTGTTCACTTGTGTAGCCTTTCATCGCTACCTTATCTGCTAACTTGGTAAGGTTTCCTGTAGCACAATGGCTGCCAACAATATGATTAGGTTCGCTATTATGTGCATGTTTAAACTTAAATAATTCACGAACTTCATCTTTATTTTGGCCTTGAATAAGTTCACTTATACTCACAACTCGTCGGCTACCATCTTGAAACCTCATTACTTGAATAATTAATTGTAATGACGAACGAATCATCTGCTGAATAGCGTCCTTGGAAAAGCCACCTCCCCCCATTAAAGCTAACGTTTCCATTCTATTGACAACATCTTTAGGGCTGTTTGCATGTATCGTAGTTAAACTTCCATCATGCCCTACATTCATAGCTTGTAGCATATCAAGCACTTCTATACCTCTAACTTCTCCAACAACTATACGATCAGCTCTCATTCTTAAAGCATTTTTAACCAAATCACTCAGGTTGACTTGGCCATTTCCTTCACTGTTCATATGGCGAGATTCTAAAGAAATTACATGCGGATGGCTTAGCTGTAATTCAGCGGTTTCTTCAACGGTAACGATACGCTCAGTTACGGGAATAAAACGGGAAATCGCATTAAGTAGTGTCGTTTTACCGGCTCCCGCACTACCCGCAATAACCACATTGATGCCGGTTGTCACTGCTAATTGTAAAAAGTCCATCATTGCTTGATTCAAAAAACCGTTACTAATCAATGCATTAATGGTTAAGTTTTCAGTATGAAAACGTCTAATTGAGACAATAGGACCTGATTGACAAAGCGGTGGAATTACAGCATGTAATCTACTACCATCTGCTAAGCGGGAATCAACCATCGGTTGACGAGCATCTAATTGCCTGCCTTGAGTACTTAAAATTCTATCTAAAAAACGTCGTAAATGGTCTTCATTATCAAAGCGTAACGCCGTTTTTATTAACCGGCCATTTTTGTCTGCCCAAATTTCATCGGGTCCGTTGATTAAAATATCGGTGACACCAGGGTCGTCCATTAAAGCGGATATTGGCCCTAACCCAGTTAACTCTTGCATGATTTGTGAATTTAAAGATGCTCTTTCATACGAGGTCAATGCGGGGTTTAATCTAGGTAGTATTTCTTCAATTATTTTATCTAAACGTTTTTCAACCTGCTGAACATCTTTTAAAAGGTGAATATTCTGCTCTTCCATGCCATCAATTAATCGATTATGTAAATAACGACGCACTTCGCGAAAACGATCTGTTTCTACATTATTTTCTTCTTGTATTTTAGAACCTAAGATTGAGTTTGAAATATTCATGATGAACTACCTAATGTGTGTCCCCTGCTAAGACAGGTTAATTTATTACTCTAACACTTGAGCGCTGCACGCCTGCGACCATCTCTACATGACGAAAGCGTTGCTTAGGATCAATATTGTGCCGAGTACCTTTCGCCATATCATGTGCGCTATGAACTATCATTGATATGGCATCACTTGCCCTGATGCTGGCAAGGGGGTATACATCTGAAGGTCTTACAGCAACAACGAGCGACATACCCGTTTGATTTTCTATTTGATTATTTTTAGGCATTAGCATGTTTTTTAAGCCATTATCGCTAGCTTTTTTAGCTGCTGGATGATTAATACCAATTAATTGAACATCTCTAGCGACGGTACGAACACCATTTCGACCTCTGACCACAACATCAAACCGGTCGCCATCACTTAATTGACTATAAGGTAAACCTTTTTGAAGATGCTCTAAGGTATATAAAACCCTACCTGGTGGAATCGCTTGAGATAAAGATTTTTTTTCTTTTCGTTGCAAATCGCTTGGATAAACAGTGCTGCCTGCTGTTTTATTTACTTTTAATGTTTGACCCATCAATTGACGAGGGTTCTGTATAGATCCAGGAATATCATTTTCATCAATACGAACTTTTTTAAGTGTTGCAGGGGTAATAACTTCACCTGATTGTAAATGACTACTAATTATCCAAGCAGGTACTGTACTCATTTTATCAAATTGACGTACTCCTAGCACAGAAGCAATCATACCCGATGCAGCAAACAAGAGCATGGCACCTGTAGCACTCCCCGTTAATTTACGTTTCATATATCACCTCATTAATTAGGTTAAAACGAGAACAGGCTCAATGTACTGAGCCTGTTCATAATGAGCTTATAGCAGAGCTACAAAAATCGTGTATCCCTGCTAATCAGCACACGAATTATCTAAAGGCTACCGGCAGCTGCAGGCCCAGCAGCTCCTGCGCTTGCTGTACCATCAATAGCAGCAGCTGTTTCAGCGAAATCACTGTCAACATATGAAAACGTTTCACCATCGCCAGCAAATTCATCAACTGCATCAATAAAGCCTGAACCACTGATTTCTGCCGTCAATTCGCTATTTATAATACCATCAAAAGCGTAACTTTGATCAAGTGAGCCTATCGCTTCTGCAACATCTTCCATTTCAGCTGTCAATGCGTCACGCATAGTACTTAGCCCAACTACCAATCCGATAACAATGATGGTCGATAGCAATAATAATTCCGAAGTTAGTACAAAACCACCTTGTTTTTTCTTATTTGCTTTTTTATTTATTTGACTGTGTTTAATTGTTTTCATAGTGTTTACCTCTAATTTTATAAAATATGTAGTGAATAAACCCAATTAGTTTGAGCTTACACAAAGTAATGCTAGTGCTGTGCCAGCTTTTAAAAAACGACATAGCAACACAAAAACTTCAGAAATTACAACGAGTTAGAAAATAAAAAAACTAAAAATCAATTATATTATTTATCAATGACAGAAAATCTTAAAATTTATCACAGAGTGATTTGCATTTTGAAAATCAAAACAGAAAGGAGTGCTCTTTACTTATTTTATACTTGATATTAAAAGAATTAATTAATGGCTAATAACAAAAAACCTGAGCACTGCATGACAGTACTCAGGTTAGTAGAAGGAAAAAAATCTAGAATGAATTAGTAGATATTAACGGTTCGGGTTGATTAACATAACAACCCGCATGGTGTCTCAATAATAAAATCTTAGCCTGTAGTCTCTGATTATTAGGAGCTCTTTTTAGTACCCCTTTATATTCTTTACAAGCTTTATACCATTGCTTTTGTGCTTCATAAATAATCCCGCGATGATAACTTATTCGCCAATCATCCTTTAAAAATAACTCAGCAGAACGAATAGCTAGTAGTGCTTTCTTATAGTGACCTTCAGCATAATAATAGGCCGCTTGAATTTCGTATAAATAGGGATTGTAGGGTGTTAAATTTAGTTGACGCTTTATAATAGTTCGGGCGAGATTCAAATTACCATCCTCCATTGCTATTCTGCTACGTAAAATAGCAGCCTCAGGATAAGCGCCTCGTTTAGAGAGTAGGATATCTAATAATTGCTGGCTAGTATTCGTATTACCAATTTCAAACTCAACTAATGCACTAGCCATCAGAATTCGTTTATGATTTGGGTATTGTAAGTATAAAGCACTCAATTCAGACGCTAAGCGAAAACAATCTACCATTATTTTATTGGTGTCATGACAATTTAAGTTTGTCAATTCTACGTTTTCGATTAGCGCGCCTTGTTGAGTAATATGATCACAATCACTTATTGCTAACTTACTATTTTTACAGTCGTTAATGCTCGATATTGAGTTAACATGTTCAGTTGTAAGATACCGAGTTAAAACCCCATCTAATTGTTCATTAGGTGCGTATTCTTTACTTATGGGGTTTTTAGTTGCACAGCCCGTAGTTATCAAACAGCTAAAGAAAATGCAGATAAAAAATAAAAATTTAGTATTCATTTTACGCTCTCCTTAGATGAGAATTTAGAATCATTCCTTGCATTAAAAACTGCTTTTTTAAGTAATAGATTAGCTGTTGGAAACTGCCATAAATTCACTTCATTTTTTATTTCTCTTACAATAGTCGGGGTAACAATAATGAAGAGTTCCCTTTCAGTATCTGATTCAGACGTTGATTCGGCTAATTTCCCAAGGACTGGAATGTTGCTAGCACCCGGAATAAAATCTCGATTGTTGCTAATATCTCTACTGACCAAACCACCGATAACCATCGGCTGCCCATCACTTAATCGAGTTGATGTACTAATGCTTCTTACATTAAATGCTGACGTATTCAAACCACTGCCCGTACTATCGGATATTTCCTGAGTTAATAATGTATCCGGAGTAGAAATAGTTGGATTTAAATCTAATGTAATTCGATCATGCTCATCGACCATCGCACGAACTTGTAATTCCACACCAAAGGATTTAAACGTAGTACCACTAAATACCCCTGAAGTGTTTGCCCCCACTTGATCACCATTGGTAATACCGCTCGGGGCAAAGGCTGTTGGTACTGGGACTTCACCGCCAGCTGAAAATACTGCTGACTCCCCAGCTAATACAGTTAAAGTAGGTCGAGAGAGTGTTTTAGAAATACCTTCTTCTTCTAGCATAGAAAACAATAGGTCGAAGGCAAAATCTTTACTGGCAACTTGGAAGTTATTAATAAGTGTACCTCCTAAGACTTGTAGAGCATTATCAACTTTTATTGATGACGAACTATTATTACTAGCGCCTGCTAAACCAAAGCTTCCACCCGTTTTATCATAGCCTTTACTTAGCACAGAGAAATCCGGACGCCATTGCTTTAAACGACGATGGTTCACTTCATACATTTGCACTGAAACGCGAATAAGTGGTAAATCACGAACCTCAATGACAGATAATAATTTTCCGCCTGCGACAGATAACAGTTTTGCCCGGCCAATATTTGAGGCAATGTTATTACTAGCACTACCAATAGATGTAGCTAATCCACTCAAGCCTAAACTACCAGAACTTTTTTTATCTTCACTGCCAATTAACCCTCCTGACTCATTAGCCAAAATGGAAATTACAGCTTCTTTAGATTTTTTACTTTCTTCACCTGTGACCAACCTTGAGGCAACGGTTAATACACGCACTAATTCAACTTGATTATCAACAAACCCTTTTAATAAGAGTGTATCTTGGTTTGCATTTGGTAGATCACCATGTTGCACACGCGTAACCGTGACTGATTCACCACCAACTAAATCGATATTATTTTTAACCCGGGTAACAATGTCTTCTGGTAGTTTTTCTACTGTTATTAAATTAATTATTGCTGCAGATGTTTTATTTCTTTGTAGTAACGGCTGCACATCTTTATCTTGCATACGGAAGTTTTTAACCAACGACGCTAATGCTGACGATTGAAGTAAAACGCTCTCATTATCCCCTTCACCTGCATCAAAATAGTTACGAGCTGCCGCTTCAGCCGCAATACGATATTTAATTGTTGGCACTCGACCACGGAGAACTAAAGCCTCTCTATCAGGCGCTAGCGTTAATGTGATATCAGGATGAATATCTTTAATAGCATGGTGTAGAACACTTAAATCTGACGTTACTGTAAACAAAAAAGTTTCTGATGTTTTATCTGTATACCAAACCATGACACTGGTACGGCCTACTTTTTTTGCTAATGCTAACGCTTCATTCTTACTTAATACATCGACGGTTAACGTTTCGTCTTGTCCAACAGCAATACGCTCAAGTTCTTTATTAAAAACTAATCTAGAATGTGTCCATTGTACAAGCTCTCTAGTGTTTTGAGATTTCTTACTATCGGCTGTCTCAACGAAACTAAGCCCATCAGCCAACGACTCTGTTGATAACAAAATTAATAACCCAAAAACATAAATAAATTTAAATTTTTTCATATCCCTCTCCAAATTGCCTTTGTTAGCAGGTACATAATAATGCTCCCTTCAATACGGTATTTAATACCTATATCGCAACATCTAGACCAGTTTTAAATCTCAGAGATGATGACAAAAAAAACACAATAAAACAACAGGTTAAATAAGGAAAGGTAGTGAAAGGAGATAAAATAAAATAGTAGGGTTAAATAAATAGCAAAATGAGGATTAGATTTCTTATATTGAGTTGCAAATTGCAACTACTCAGCTTTTGAAAAGCAATTTAAACTATACGGCATATATTTAGTTATTATTAATATCGATTATACGAAACGCTTAAGACTATAGATGTTCTTCTTTATTCAATAATTAAAAACAAACTTAATTATTACGCCACTGTTGTAAAAATTTTTCTAATATCAATTTAGTAATAGGTTTTTCAATATGATGAGTTATACCTTTGCTATATAACTCATCTACTGCACCTTTATCAGTCAATCCAGTAAGTGATATTTTAGGTGTGTGTAGATTTGTTTTTTTTTCTTGGCATAACTCAGCTGCGACGTCACTTCCTAACAAGCCAGGCATTCTTTCATCTAAAAATATAAGATCAAATATTTCGTTCTGACTTAACTGTAATGCTTCGAGCCCATCATCTGCACCAGTTACAATACAACCTAAGCTTTCTAGGAAAATCATTGTTGTCATCTTACTTGACTTACTATCGTCGGCAACTAATACTTTTAATTTTCGCAATGCTCTAACCTCCAAATAGTTAATATAATGGTTTAAAAACAATTAAAGTTTGATAACTGTAACATTAATTATTCGCTGTATTTTATATATATAAGGCATAAACGAGCATTGTCAATAATTTACCCTTTACGCTACCTAATAACTTAAGCATAAAAGAATATAGATATTTGTAGGATTCAACTAACGATTTAATGTAATAAAGAAGTGTCTCTTGAGGTTCAGTTTACCCACCACTAACACTTTTGTAAACACCCACCTACCCACCAATTAACCCACCACTTAGGTATGGATTTCGGTGGGTAACTGTGAACGACTACGAACAGAGTTTTTAATTTATTTCTTTAAAATCAGTGTTTAAATGGCGACTGTGGACGATTGCGAATATCACTCAATATTCTGGATCTGCTCGCGCATTTGCTCAATTAACACTTTAAGTTCAACGGCTGAATTAGTGATATCAGCGTTGATAGATTTAGAACCCAAAGTATTAGCTTCACGGTTAAATTCTTGCATCATAAAGTCTAAACGGCGGCCTTGCGCGCCGCCTTTTTTCAAAATGCTGCGGGTTTCTTTTACGTGGCTAAATAGGCGGTCAATTTCTTCATCAACATCCATTTTTTGCGCTAGTAATACCAGCTCTTGTTCAACACGTGATGAGTCAAGTTCAATGTTAGCGTCAGCAAACTTGTCGGTAATGCGCTTACGTTGCCATTGAATTATTTCAGGCATATGTCCTTTCACTAAATCGGCTTGAGCAATAATGCCGTCTAATCGTTGTTCGATAAGGGCTTTAAGATTTTCACCTTCATCGGTACGGGCAACTATAAAGTCTTTTAGTGCTTGGTCAAAACCAGATAAAATTTCCGCTTGAATGGTGTTCATGTCAGCTTCTTCTGCTTCCATCACACCGGGCCAGCGCATGATTTCTGCGGGATTTACCGTGGCGTTGTCGGCAAAGCCGGCAATGGTGTTGGCATGTTTCATTAACTCTGCGGCTAAGTCTGCATTGAGCGTTATTTTACTTTTTGCTGCCGGATTAGCGTTAAAACGCAAATTACATTCTACTTTGCCGCGGTTTAGTTGTTTACGAAATCGCTCTCGTAATACCGGCTCTATACTTCTAAATTGCTCAGGTAAACGAAAATAGGTTTCGAGGAAACGTTGATTTACGCTGCGAATTTCCCATACCGCATTGCCCCAGTCGCCTTTAATTTCATGGCGCGCGAATGCTGTCATACTATGGATCATTGAATTTCCTAAATATTTAAACTCTGCTATAGCAGAGATTATGCCCTAGCTGAGATCAGGTAGCCAGTTTCCTGCCCTTTTTAACACCCCACCAACCGTTAACCTGCACTTTGCTGCCAACGCGCCTTGATATGATCGGCAACCCGAAACGAGTTGGCATAAATGGTAAAGGTATAAGGCACACTGCCGCCGGTTGGCATAAATGACGCGTCTGTTACGAAGAGGTTATCAACTTCATGGCTTTGGCAATTTTTATTCAACACCGAGGTTTTTGGGTTATCTCCGAAACGGCAACCACCGGCCATTAAGTTACTGGCTGGTGTACTACTCACCGAAGATGACACATTACTGGCGCCCATGGCGAGCAGTAATTTCTCGGCTTTTTCCGCTAAGTATTCGCCAACGTCGAGGTCATGATTATGGGCACCAATGCGCACTTTTGCTACCGCATCGCCCCATTTGTCGGTCACTTCATCATCTAAAGCAACAAAGCAATTGTCTGTCGGTAACCAGTCATTAAACACTTCAAAGCGTAGGGTTTTATAGGTAGTGAATTCTGTTTTCATGCTCTGCTTAAGTTCTTCACCCCACAAAAGCTTTTCACTGTCTTGGTTTTCATCAACTTGCCATTGCGTGCCTTGGGCGCGAGAAACAGGGTTTTGATAGAACAAAAAGTCGATGGTGCCGCCTTTGGCTTTCCCCTTACGATTAACACCAGTGAAGCCGTTATCATCAATTTGATACCAGTCTTGCAACGCGCGGTTAATAAAAGGCCCCACTTGTTTTAATTGTGCCTGCTTTTCGGCGGTTAAATCTTGATAGAAGAAATCACCACGGCCGGTGCCGCCACCACTGAACAGTAAGTTTTTACCTACTTGCCCTGAGTTATTGGCTAAGCCATTTGGGAACTTTTCGCCTTTTGATGCGAGTAATAAGCGTGAAGTTTCAACCGCTTGGCACGCCACGACATAATATTGTGCTTGCGCGATTTGTTTGCGCCCTGCTTGGTCATAATAATGCACACCTGAGATTTCACCTTGGCTATCGGTGGCAATGTTATACACTTTTGCATGTGGGGTAATGGTACAATTGCCTGTTGCTACGGCGTGGTTCAACAGCGCTGCTCGGCCACTGCCTTTTGCGCCCGATGAACAACCATAACTGCTGCAATAACCTGAATATTCACAGCTATTTCTGCCCATGGCGGGCTGAGATAATATTGCTCGCGGTACTGGTACGGCGTGATAGCCAATTTTTTCTGCGCCGGCATCTATCCATGATGAAATAGCATGCTCAGCCACTGGAGGATAAGGAAAGTCGGTTGACCTTGGCTCTTGATGCGGGTGTGTTGTTGTTCTACCCGATACCCCAACCACCTTTTCAACTAAGGCGTAATAAGGCTCAAGCTCATCGTAACTAATGGGCCAGTCTTCAACATTCGCGCCTTTTATCGCACCAAATTCAGTTTTTAAACGAAAGTCGATAGGTTTTAAGCGATGAAAATAGCCACTCATAAAGTTGGACGAGCCGCCAACCACTGTACCATTCCAAAAGCTCCAACCCGACTCACTGGTTGCCTGACCTTGCCAAAAACTCTCGCCGTCTTCGGTTTCGTATTCTTCTTCGATAACGTGCTGTTCGTCTTCTAGCTTAGGGTTGTAGGCATCGCGTAAACTGATCGCCAATTCATCTTTATAAAATTCTTTTTCTGTTAACCAAGCGCCTTTTTCTAACACTAAAACTTTCGCGCCTGCGTTAGCCAAGGTATAAGCCACTGGAGATGCACCAGCACCACTACCGACAATACAAATATCATATTTCATGCTTTTTTAGTTCCTACTTGCTTGCGGATATATTGCTGATGGCTAAGTACTTGTGTGCTGCTGGCGTTTGTTGATGCGACTTTATTGCTGAGCACAATAGGCTGTTTACCGGGTAATTCGTAATAGCGTTGCCCGGCTTGTGGCAGCGGGAATCCGGCTTGATGCTCTAACCATTGCCAACCAATACCATCAGGATTACCGCCATAACTGGGCGGCGTCAGCATAGCTTCAAAAATATAACTGACTAAATTACTGAGCCAGTTTTCGCCGGCAGTTGATTGGCTGATCGCGCGCAGTATGGTTTCTTTTTCTTGCAACGTTAAGGCAATAAAATTTTTCTGTAATTGGCTGTTACTAAAGCCATTTAGCCAGCCGACACCTTTATAGATAAACTCTATTTCGTCGTTATCTGTTGGTTGCTCAAATACGACATTATATAAATACTGCGTCGCTTGAATATCTTTTGCACTGGGGCCGGTTGGCGACTGTGGCAATAAATGGTTAAGTACAGCCTCTAAGGTTAACCAAGGGTCGGTTTTCAGCGCATGGCTAAATTTAGCACTGAGCGATGCTGACCAACTGCGGGTCGGCATAGCGGCAACTGTCAAGGCGCCGGCCGCAGATTTTAACGCGCTACGGCGTGAAACTTTCTTTTCTAGCCATGGCGGCGTGCGAAAGTTTTCATCAAAAAATGACGCGATTTTCGTTAGCGGTTTATCCATTTTCGCGGGCACCATGGCTATTTTCCTTGTTGTTTTTTACCTGCCATTTATTTAAAAACCTTAACCAATATTCTGGCGAATACTGCAAATCATCCAATAATTCGGCGGTGTCTTTTGACAATAGCATTTGTCCGCTATTGGTTGAAACATACATATGCGGATAACCTAACACAGGGGGTAGCGACTGCATAAAAGCCTCATTTTCATTACTGTCACTAACGCTGACTTTTAGCAGCACAAAATTGTTATGTAGCGTTTGATAAATTTTCGGGTGTTTCGCTAAAAAGGCATCCATTTTATGACACCAAGTACACCAATTACCGCCGATCTCAATTAAAACATTGCGATTGGTTTTTTGTGCTAAGGCAATGGCCGCTTGGGCGTCTTTAAACGGGTCACGTTTCTCGTCATAAATTTTACTGTATAGCGGCAAGGTAATCGCTGACTCACTCACTGACTTAGGCATTGACTCAGGTATTGACGCTTGCGCATTGGCTGAGCTAGCAAACCGGATACTTGATAAAAGTAGCACCATAAATAACTGAAATTTC
Source organism: Cognaticolwellia sp. (assembly GCA_049614565.1). GTDB lineage: Bacteria > Pseudomonadota > Gammaproteobacteria > Enterobacterales > Alteromonadaceae > Cognaticolwellia. Next base: position 23,550 of record JBMZDW010000005.1, read on the forward strand.
ATAAATTTTCTTTACCTCGAAAGCAACACATATTAGCAAACAATAAACTCTGCTTTAAATGACCTTAGATTAATTAACTATATTTCAAAAAACTTGTCAGGTCATTATGTCAAATTGTCAGGCGAACGATTATAATGCGCAGCAATTATACAACCACAGGAATTTCAACATGCGTCCAAGCGGCAGAACTTTAGGGCAAATTCGCCCAGTAACCATTACTCGTCAATTTACAGCTCACGCAGAAGGCTCAGTGCTTATCGAGTTTGGTGATACCAAAGTTATTTGTACTGCTACGGTTGAAACGGGTGTGCCACGCTTTCTTAAAGGCCAAGGCAAAGGTTGGATCACCGCTGAATACGGCATGTTACCGCGTTCGACTCATACCCGTATGCGTCGTGAAGCCGCCAGTGGTAAACAAAGTGGCCGAACATTAGAAATTTCTCGTTTAATTGCCCGTTCATTGCGTGCGGCAGTCGACTTAGTTGCACTAGGTGAAAACACCATCACGGTAGATTGTGACGTGATTCAAGCTGACGGTGGTACGCGTACTGCGTCAATTACCGGTGCTTGTGTGGCATTAGTTGATGCCTTAAACCATATGCGCGCTAAAGGCATTATCAACAACAACCCACTTAAGCACATGATTGCCGCGGTTTCTGTTGGTATCTACCAAGGTGAAGCAGTTTCTGATTTAGATTATCTTGAAGATTCAGCGGCTGATACCGATATGAACGTAGTGATGACCGAAACCGGCAAGCTGATTGAAGTACAAGGCACAGCAGAAGAAGAGCCGTTTAGCTTCGACGAAATGCAACAAATGCTTGAGCTGGCGAAAAACAGTATCAACGAGCTGTTTGATAGTCAAAAATCAGCGTTGAACTAAGCGATTAATAGGAGCGAATGATGAAAGATTACCAACGCGAATTTATTGAATTTGCCTTAGCTAAACAAGTGTTACGTTTTGGCGAGTTTACCTTAAAGTCAGGCCGCACTAGCCCCTACTTTTTCAATGCCGGTTTATTTAATACCGGTGGTGACTTAGCCCGTTTAGGTCGCTTTTATGCCGCGGCACTACAAGATGCAAAAATCGATTACGACTTGTTATTTGGCCCTGCCTACAAAGGTATTCCAATTGCCACAACTACGGCAGTGGCATTGGCTGACAGTTATAATATTGATATGCCATATTGCTTCAACCGCAAAGAAGCTAAAACTCACGGCGAAGGTGGCAGCTTAGTAGGCTCTGCGCTTGAAGGTAAGGTAATGCTAGTGGATGACGTGATCACCGCCGGCACCGCTATTCGTGAGTCGATGGAAATCATTCAAGCCCATGGCGCTGAACTTTCTGGGGTATTAATCGCCTTAGACCGTCAAGAAAAAGGCCGTGCGGAACTGTCAGCAATCCAAGAAGTAGAGCGCGATTTTAATACTCAAGTTATTTCTATTGTCACTTTAGCTGACTTAATTAGCTACTTAACAGAAAAGCCGGATATGGCTGATAGTTTGGCCAGTATCAAAAAGTATCGTGCAGATTACGGTATTTAAACACTAAGTCTGCTGATCAAAACGTGAAAAGCCTGCTAAATTGCAGGCTTTTTTGTTATTACACTTTGTGCTCGATTCGGTGCTCAATTAGCTAATCAATTCAGCTAAGCGGTTAATTCGAATTGGTAACTGGCCGATTTTTCATAGGCGTGGTTGATATTGGCATAATGCTGTTCAATACGACCGGCTCTGGCGTCTATATCGAGTGAGCGACTTGGGGCTGCTTGCTCTTGCGAAGCCAGCGTTTGCTCGATATGGCGATCAAAAGCAGTGCTGTTATCTTTGCTTGCAAGGCTTTTTTCATCACCAGATAACGACTCTTTGTCACTATTGCTCTCGTCAACCTTGACTTTGTTTTTTTCGGCTTCAGCATTATTGGCAACTAACTCAGCCTGTGCGGTCAAAATAATACTGGCGGCAGAAGCCGCAACGCGAACATCTTGTGCTGATGGCTTAGCAGGTGCCAGTGCAGCGGCTTGAACCACTTTCATTTTCGCAATGGTTGCTGCTGGATCGCCAGCAACTGGGGCTAAGTCCGCAGACACTTCCCCTTCAACGGCATATTTTTTACCATCGGGGCCTATTTCAAAGGTATATGACGGCGAGCCGGTATATGCGCCACCCACTCTAGCATGGGCCATTTCATGCGTTCGTACTTCTTTATCGCGACTGGCTAAATTGCGAATAACTTGTTTTTCGGCAAACGCTTCTGCCTTTGACTGTTCATCATGCTCTGCAGTATCAGACGTGCCGTTATTATCTTGTTCATTGCGCTGTTCACCGTTTTCTGACGAAGCGCCATGTTGGTCGCTGTGCCCTGAGTCGTTATCGCCGCCAGCGCCGTTACCAATAACGCCACTTGCTTGCTCAGCTTGTTTACGCAAACTGGTAAAATCAACTTGCTCATTATTTTGTGCCGGACTACGGCCACGTTCTTTGTCTGAGGCAACGCCTTTTTCAGCGCCCGAGTGATGAGAGGCTTCAGGTTTAGTAATAATTTCTCTTTGCACATTATCACGACGCAAGCTATCAGTTTGCGGATTTACCGCAGTTTGAATGGGCAGATTATAGCTTTGGGGTGTGATATTCATGGCGGGCTAAACGCGAACGTCCAATAAGGTGCCTAAGTTTTCATCCGCCGCTTCCACAACATTAGCCGAGGCTTTGGCTTGAAATTCAGCGACACGTAAATCGATAACAGATTTCGTTAAACTTTCGCTGTTAGCGTCCGTTGAGGCAGTAAAAGTAGCTAGATTGGTTTGGTCGAGGTTAGTATCGTTTGGCGTGGTAACCATATTGGCTGCTATGTTAGCAGCAGCTTGAGTGGCATCTTCGCTAGCTTTTTGAAAGCCTTGTACGCCTGCATTAAAAGCGGATTGAATTTCCATAACTTCTCCAAATACATTTATTAGTTGCGAGCCTTGCTACTAAACAACAAATATATTACCTGTAACAACCTGGCTAATTATTAATCAAAACTCGCAAAAAGTAAACATTGAGAATCAGTTAACCTGCTTAGTTAGCCAAGCGGTTAATATCGCTAAAAATTCTGCCTGATGTGAGATAAATGGCGCATGGGAAGCTTGCTCAAACACATAGCTGTCACTATTAGGCGCTAGCCTATCAATTAACGGAACAACCTGCTTGGGTACTAAACCATCAAGTTTGCCGTAAAGCCTTAAAAACGGTTGTGTAATACCAGTTAACTGGGCAGATAAATCAGATGTTTCTAACAGTTGTAGTGAGTCATCTAGCACTTGTTGACTCGGCTGTGGATGCTGCATCACTAAGTCACGCATTTTTTTCACATCTTGGCGAATATGTGGGCTGCCCATGGCTTGAATTTTCAAAAAATTGCTGATGGTTTTGCTGGTATCTTGCTTTAATTGCTGATGAAACAAGGCTAAAACACTGGCTTTAATACCCGGCCAATATGCGCGTTCAACAAATTGTGGCGAACTCGCCACCGTCACTAAGCCTAGCACCTGCTCTGGATAGTTAAGGCTGATTTGACTGGCGACTAAGCCACCTAACGACCAACCAATATAAACCGCCGGTTTCGCTACCGCTTGTTGAATATGTTCGGCTAACGCAACTAAGCTATAGTCTGAAAGCTCAAACGAGTTATTACGGGCAAACCCCGGCAGGTCAAGGGTGATCACTTCAAAGTCGGTTTGCAATTGTGCAAGACAAGGCTGCCAAACCGCAGAATTTAGGCCCCAGCCATGAATAAACACTAACGGGGTGCCTTGCCCTTGGCTCGCAATTTTCAATCTTTCTGCCATGCTTTTCTCATGTAAAGTGTGCTCAGCGCATAGTTTAACGAAAGGGTGCTAAAAATGGAATTTGGCAATGGCTTTAAGCACTATATTAACCGAGTAAAGTTACAGCTAAGCTGCTGTACTTTGTGCGGCAATGCTTGCCAACAACATCCTTTAGTGTGCCAATATTGTCTTGCTGACTTGCCGTATTTTGATAAAAATACTGTCGGTTATGATTTGCTATTATGGCCGGCGATCGCAGAAATAATCCCCAAAAAAGACTTTGATCACTTATTGGCGATTGCTCCTTATGTTTGGCCATTCGATACTTGGATAAACCAATTAAAATATCAGCATAAAACAGAGCTCGCTGCTTTGTTAGCACACTTAATGGTTAAGCTTTGGCAACAATACCTTAGCGCTGAGCAGCCAAATATCATCCCTGATAACACGCTAATTTTAGCCGTACCTTTGCATATAAAAAAGTGGCAAGCGCGCGGCTTTAATCAAGCGCACTTGATTGCCCGACAATTCGCGAAAAGTTTTCATTATGATTATCAAACCGATCTGATCATCCGACAGAAGTTTACCGAAAATCAAGTGGGTAAGTCTGGGGTAGCACGGCGAAAAAATTTAAAAAGTGCTTTTGAATTTAATCCAGATGTTGAGGGTAAACTACCAGAGCATGTTATTTTGATTGACGATGTGGTCACCACAGGCACCACCGCCAATGAAATTTGTCGGCTGCTAAAAAAACGAGGAGTGCAAGGTATTACCCTCCTCAGTATTTGTTTGGCACTTCCTAGCTAATGCACTAACTAATGCACTAACTAATGCACTAACTAATGCACTAACGAGCCAATTTTACTCAGCTAAATTGGCGCTAAAAGCTTTGGCGAAAAACAGGCTGTTGGCAACAATTTTCATACTGCCGAGAAAGTAACCGCGAAACACTAAATCGTCAGTGCTTGCAATAACACGGCCTTTACCGACATTATGCGCTACCAAGGTCGGATTATTGACTAAACGATTAACCATATTTTGATCGGCATAACCACTCAGTAAAGGCGCATTGCTATATTTTGCCACGGTAATAAACGGCTTAGTGGTTTGCTCCATCATCACTGTGCTATTTCTAAATACCGGCAATTCTCTGGTTTGGTAGCCGTAAGCTAACGGATGGCTAGTATCTAAGTTCGCTTGAAATATAGCGCCGGCAATACGTTTGCGACCCGCTAAGGCCTCTTTATCGCCGTAACTGAGTTTTTCGGTATCAAACAATTGGTCGATATGATCTTTGCTGACAAAGTCCATTTTTAACAGCTCAATATCTGACATCCAGCGTGCTGCACGCTTTTGACCAAATAATACGCCGCCATTGTTTAACCATGATTTCACTTTACTTAATGCCTTGCCGTGCAACGGCGCATACTTACCATCCACCATAATAATATGGCTATAATCTGCTAAGTTAATCGCCGCTAAGCGTGGCATTTCCACCACAGTAACCGGAATTTCTAACAAATTATCAAGGTAATAGAGCATTTCACCTGCTTCATATTGCGATACGCCTTTACCGCCAACCAGCAACACTTTCGGCGTGCTCACTGGGCGAAATGAGCTGCTGCCAATATCAATACCTTTTGAGGTTAAGCCAGTATCTAAGGCGTTCAAGGTGATGTGATTTTTCGATGCGGCATCAATCAACAGCGTGCGCCAGTTTTCTAACGTTTGCGTACCGGCAGGAATAATAATAGTGCCGTTATCAAACGCTTTCATTGCGCCATTAACCGTTGCCGAAAATGCCTTGGTAGCTACTTTAGTTTTTATACCGGCTTTGCTGAGTTTATTTAATAATTTTGGCGCTAAAAAGTCATGCCATTCAAACGCATAGGCATAAGCTGAACTGCTAGCGATAGGCATTTTTACCCTTGTTGGCTGCCACGGTGATTGCTGAGTTTTCAAGCCCCAAGTTTGTCCCACTTGGGCAAAATTAATGTTCATGGCTAACGGTAATGTCCAACCTGATACATCATAAAAAGTGTTGTCTTGAAAGTTAGTTTGTTGACTAAACAGCGCCTTGATCACCCGGTATTGCGCTTGTGCTAACGGAATATAATAGCTGTGCTCGGCGGGATAAATACGATCGTGCACTTTGTAGTCTTGCGTTAACGGGTACACCTTAATTTGATGCTGCTTTAGCTTAGATAAAAAACTGTTTAAACGGTAACTATCACTGGCTTCGGTAAAAACATAACCATTAAAATTTTCATCACTGGCTTGCTGTTGCGCCAGTTTATAAAACGCTGTTCGGTAGGCTTTAAACTTTGCCTGATTCTTCCATGCCCCTTCAATGGTCGACAATGAGGTTAGCACATGGTTTTGTATGCCATATTCGAAGGTCAACAAGCCGTTAACTGTGTCTTGCATTAGGCCTCGACTGGTGGCTTGTTCAAACAAAACGCCAATGCCGCCGTTGATATCAGGATAGGTTGAGCCTTTGCCATAATAAAAATCGTCAAAGCTTTCTTCACTGTAGTACAAGCGATCTTTAGCATCGAGCGCCTTGGCGTGATATGTCGCAAGTAACTTAGTTAATTCGGTATTTTTCGCTGGTGTCAACGGATGGGTACGGGTCGGAATGCCGGGCTGAAAAAAGTAACTGCTATTGGCGCCCATTTCGTGAAAATCACCCAATACATTCGGTTGATATTGGTGAAAATATGGCAAGCGATTTTGGCTTTCTTTTTGTGACAACAGCAACCAATCGCGATTTAAATCAAAACCAAAATGATTGGTACGGCCGGTGCGCCAGTTTTGATGATGTTCAATATGGTTAGGATCTGGATTTTCCGTGCTACCACTATGGGTAGTCACCCAATTAACAAATCGGTCCATGCCATCAGGGTTAATGCTAGGTTCGATAACGATAATGGTGTCATCAAGCATAGCTTCAACCGCTTGCTCTTGCGAGGCGGCCAAATGATACGCAACCACCATAGCGGCATTGGCACCACTAATTTCATCACCATGCACGCTGTAACCTAACCACACCACGATCGGGTCTTTTTCTGAGGCGGCGATATTTGAGCGGCGCGCTAAAATTTGCTCAAGATTTGCTAAATTTTTCGGGCTAGAAATGGTTAATAACGCTTGCGAGCGAAACTGCGCAGTTCGACCCATGTCGGTAATTTTTACCCGCGATGACGATGCCGCAACGCGTTGAAGATACTGTAATACTTGGTCGTGACGAGGATGGCGTTCACCAATACCAAAGCCTAAAGAAGACTCCGGCGTTGCTACACTTTCACTATAAACGGCATCACTAGGTAAGTAGGTACGGACATTAGCGCCATTTACCATAAAACTTAGACAAGATGATGTAACGACTAATAATAATGCCAAGCTTCGAGGCGAGAATAACAGCATAAAAGGTTTCCTTATTCGATTGCCGATAAAATAACAAAATAATGCCTTAGGAACCAGCGATCTGACGATATTAACGACTAAGATAAGCAATAGGCACCATTATTTTTGCTTTTATATTAGCGCTATATAATTTATACCAACTAGGACTAGCGCCAATTGTCAGAGCAGAGTAAAATGGCCATACTTGAGTAAATCAGTCGGGTATTGAAGATTCAATGCCAATATCGAAGAGTAAAAAGCTATGATGATCAACATTTCAGAAACTGCACAAGCGCATTTTGTCAAATTACTTGCTGGGCAAGCTGAAGGCACCAGTATCCGAGTGTTTGTGGTAAACCCCGGCACCGCCAGCGCAGAGTGCGGCGTATCTTACTGTCCTGCTGATGCAGTAGAAGCTGATGACGTAGAATTAAAATACGAGCATTTCTCAGCTTATATTGATGCCGACAGTAAATCATTTTTAGAAGAAGCAGAAATTGACTTTACCACAGATCAAATGGGCTCACAGTTAACCCTAAAAGCACCAAACGCTAAGCTACGCAAAGTCGGCGATGACGCACCATTATTTGACCGTGTTGATTACTTCTTAAAAGCGGAAGTTAACCCGCAACTTGCCGGCCATGGCGGCGAATGTACGCTGATGGAAATTACCGACGATGGCTACGCGGTATTACAATTTGGCGGCGGCTGTAACGGTTGTGCTCAAATTGATGTAACGGTTAAAGACGGCATTGAAAAGCAATTAATTGACATCATGGGCGATGAAATTAAAGGCGTTAAAGATATGACCGAACACGAACGTGGCGAGCATTCATATTACTAACAGCACATTTCACTAGGCAATAATAATGTCTTTGCTTGAAACATTAGGCCAAAATCCACAACGCAGTATGCAGCGTTTTCTCCGTGGACTTGGCCTTTTTATTATCGGGCTTGGCTTTATTTTCTTAGGGTTATACCACAGCCATATTTGGCAAATTATTGGTATCGTTATGTTAGCGCTTGGCTGCTTGCTCGCCGCTTATGGCTACATTGGGATATTCGCCAACCGTTTGTATCACATATTTAATCGCACTAAGCGTTAACGCTCTCTGCACACTCTGCACTAGCTAGACACGCTACAAACTGTCTTTATGGCGTTGAAAATGCCAAGCCAGAGTGACACCACGCGCGAGCATAAAAATAGAAAATGCCGCCCACAAACCATGATTACCATAGTCACTTAATAACCACCACGCGGGAAAAAAACAGCCGAATGTGGCTAGTAACATGCTGTTTCTCATGACATCGGCCTGCATTAAACCAACATAAACTCCGTCATATAAATAGCACCAACAGGCCAGTAACGGTAAGGCGATGAGCCAAAACAAATGTTGTTGGGCATAATCAACCACAGCCGGAATATTGGTAATCGCCAGAATAAAAACATCGCCGGCCAGATAAAACACTAAGCTGTAAAACACCGCAAAAATGCCGGTCCACAGCAGGGCAATATTAACATTGAGCAACAAACTTTTTTGATTGTTTTGCCCTTTGGCTTTACCGACCATGACCTCAGTGGCATTGGCGATACCGTCGAGTCCAAATGAGATAAGCAATAAAAAATTCATCAAAATGGCATTGGCGGCAACCACATCGTCACCTAATCTTGCGCCCTGAAAGGTCATAAAAATAAAACATATTTCTAAACATAAGGTGCGAACTAAGATATCGCGATTAAGCTTGAAATAACTGAGTAAAGCCGCGCGTGCAAGTACCGCCGCCAACAATTGTTGTGCGCTTGAAAAGACCTTAATAAATCGCTGTTGAAAGTTTTTGTAAATAACCGCTAAACCAATAACTAAGCCACTGTATTCGGCGATTAAGGTTGCCATGGCGACACCTTTTACTTGCCAGGCAAAGCCAATAACAAACACTAAATCTAAGACTAAATTAATCAAGTTTGTGGCGATAATTAACCACATCACCAATTTCGCTTTATGATTGCCTAGCAGCCAACCTAAAATCACTAAATTGGCTAATGCCGCCGGTAAACCCCAAACCCGAATCGCGCTATATTCGCGGGCATAAAATTGTACTTGTGCTGAGCCACCGGCTAACGACAGCGCCAGATCTAAATAGATGCTTTGCAATAAAATAAAGCATAAGCCTATGGCGCCAGCGACAACAATGCCACGCAGCAGTATCAATAAGCCGAGTTGATCATTGCCTTGACCGAACGCTTGCGCGGACAAGCCGGTAGTCGACATACGCAAAAAACCACACAACCAAGTAATGGCAGTAATAACCATAGCGCCAACCGTGCTACCACCTAAATAATAGGCATAGTCAAGATGGCCAATCACCGCGGTATCAACTAAGCCGAGTAAGGGCGCGGTGATATTAGACAAAATCATCGGCAACGCGAGAATAAATAACTGCTTATGACGTTCTATATCATTGAATTTCAAAAAAAGCCGACCTTTGTTGGCAAATGGACTGTTTAAATAGTGGAAAAAACGCTACTTTAAGCAAGCGTTTAAATCGTTTAGTTATCTTAGGAAGATTATCATGAAATACCGCTTGTTGGCAGCACTGTGCTATTGCATTCACCTCAGCAGTTTTGCCACTGTTATTCTCCAATATCATCATGTTAGCAGTGCTACGCCGGCCAGTACTAGCATTTCACCTGAGCAGTTTTCCAAGCATATGCAGTACCTTGCAGAGCACAATTTTAAGGTTATCCCGTTATCAAGCCTGATTGATAGTATTAAACAGCAACAAGCCTTGCCCGATAAGTCGGTCGTGATCACTTTTGACGATGCCTATATTGATATTTTAACCCAAGCTAAACCCGTTCTTGATAAACACGACTTTCCCTATAGCATATTTGTTAATCCCAGTATTATTGAGCGAAACTCGTCGAGTTACTTATCGTGGCAGCAACTTAAAGCTATGGCTGACGACGGCGTGATCATTGCCAATCACGGCATGACCCACGATTCTTTAACGCGCATTCCTGAGGGGTTGACGGAACAAGCTTGGTTGGCAAAAAACAGCGCTTCTTTACTTGCGGCAGAAAAATTAATTAAAGATAAAACCGGACAAAGTTGGCGCTATTTCGCCTACCCTTATGGCGAATATAGTCCGGCAATACAGCAATGGGTAGAAAGCAATAATTTTGTTGCCTTCAGCCAACAATCTGGCGCCGTTGGCTTAGCGACCGATCTCACCAGCATTCCACGTTTTCCAGCATCGCAGCCTTATGATCAACTGTCGAGCTTGCGCGATAAACTCAATTCTCTACCGTTTAATATCAGCATGGACGCAGCAAACCAAGCGACGATTTTTCAGCAAGGTGAGTCAACTTCAGTCAGCTTTAATGTTGAAGTTGATGACTTTAACCCAATACAATTACATTGTTATATTTCAGGCTTAGGTCGGCAGAAAGTGCAATGGCAAGGTGAAGAAATGTTTAGCATTGACTACAGCGCGCCACTGCCAACAGGACGTGTACGCTGTAATTGTACCGCGCCAAGTCTCAGTGAGCCTGGGCGATACTACTGGTTTTCAAAACCTTGGTTTATCTTAAAAGCAGACCGCCAGTGGTATCCGTTGTAACTGAGGATATGTAGGTCGGTATTTATGCCGACACTTGGGCTCTGTCAGAAGCAAAAATATACCGTTAATGATGAGCGCCAAGTCTGCTTGACTCAAGTGCCGTAATGAAAGGGAATATCAGCTATCGTCATCAGGGATGATGGCAAAAGTAATGTTGCACATGACCGTTCCTAGCCTTCCATGGCTTCACGGCATTAGTGCATCCGTACACGTCGATGTGCTTTCATTACTGTTAGGTCGAAGATATTACCTGAAATGAAGGATTACACTTGAGTAGCAGCTCCGTGGGAGTCCAGAGGGATGCCGGAGGCAGCATTCTTTTGGGTGCTGTCGCCACCGCGACGCAAAAGAAACCAAAAGCACAACCTGAAAATACTAATACTGGTTGTACAAAAAGGTCGGCATTTATATTATCAGATTCATATGAAAGTTTTAGCTCGATGGGCTAAAGCCCCAGCTACAAAAGATGTCTTCTTAACCAATAAAAAAGCCCAATGGCAGTTCACCATTGGGCTTTATTATTTCTGCATTTTCAAAGCACTTAGCGTTAACTCAATACAAAGCGACGATTTTTGCAAAGTCGCTAATCAACTTATCACCTTCAATAACCGGCACTTCGCCCAGTGCCTGCTTGGGTTTGAAAATAGCTTCGATTTTGCCCGCTGGATTAATCAATACCATTGAAGCGCTGTGATCAACAAGGTAGTTGCTGACGGTTGCGCCGTGGTTCTCAATAGCGTCGCTATTGGGGTCGGTAATCGCGTACATCAAACCCAAGTTACGGGCAAAAGGAAATAACGCCCCATGATCGCCATACAAGGCCTTAAACTCGGCATTAAAATAACCAATATAACTAGCAAGCTTTTCTTGCGTGTCACGCTGAGGATCAACAGAAACTAGCAACACTTGGTTGTTATCGGTGATGGCTTGTAAGTCATCATAGATAAAGTTCATTTCTTGCAAGGTGGTTGGGCAAACATCAGGACACGAGGTATAGCCAAAGAACAGCCAACTCCATTTACCTTTAAGTAAGGCATTGTTAAATGTTGCCCCTTGATGATCGGTTAATGCAAAGTCATTAACCACTCTTGCTTGCTGATAATGTAAGGCAAATTCAGCTGGCGCTTTGCTATTTAGCTGAGTAAATAACATTACACCTGCAGCAAGCGCCCCCAAGGCGACAATAAGGCTAACAATTTTATTCATTGGCCTGCTACCGGCAATAAGTAATGATCGAGTAACAAAATAATAAATAACGCCATTAAATGGACGATAGAAAACTTAAAGGTGTCCATCGCGGTTTGCTCATCAGCATTGAACTTTAATTTCCACGCATAGGCAAAAAACACTAAATTGAGCACTACGGCACCAATTAAATATAACCAGTTACTCATGCCGACTAAATATGGCAGCAAGCCAACAACAAACAACAATACGGTATAAAGCAATATTTGTGTTTTAGTAAAATTAACCCCGTGGGTAACTGGCAGCATAGGAATATTCACTTTCGCATAATCGTCTTTACGGTGAATGGCTAACGCCCAAAAGTGTGGTGGCGTCCACGTGAAAATTAACAGCACTAACAATAACGCATTTGGATGGATTTCATTGGTCATTGCAGTCCAGCCCAATAAAGGAGGGATAGCACCGGCTAAGCCGCCGATGGTGATATTTTGCGGCGTGGCGCGCTTTAAATACATAGTATAAACAAAGCTATAGCCTACTAAGCCTGAAAACGTTAACCAAGCAGTTAATGGGTTAACCAAGCTATAAAGTACCGCAAAGCCGGTGACGGCTAAGGTCATGGCAAATATCGAGGCACTGCGCGCAGTCAGTCTGCCATTGGGTAATGGGCGATTATGAGTACGGCCCATTTCACTGTCGATACGCTCATCAACAATATGGTTAATCGCCGCGGCTGCTGATGATAAAAAGCCGATACCTAGCATAGACGGCACTAACACTTGCCAAGGAATAACCCCCGGCACAGATAAACACATGCCTACGAGTGCGGTAAGCACCAATAATGCCACCACCCGTGGCTTAGTAATTTCATAATAATCACGCCAAATAGCTGTGCTAGGTGCGCTATGATTCGCTGCGACTGTCTTCGTTTGACTCATAATATGCCCCTAAATTTTTCGTTTTAAACAGTATGTCATGGTGATCAACGACATCATTAACATAGCTGCCACCACATTGTGGCTCACCGCTACTCCTAGCGGCAGTGAAAACCAAACATTACTAATACCTAAACTCACTTGAATGCTAAGAATAAAGCCTAAACTCAACGACGCTTTTTTAAAAAACGCCGCCTGCGCTTTGCGATATACCATCAAGACAAACCAAAATAGATACAAGGTGGTCACAATAGCGCCAAAGCGATGCATTACGTGAATGGTGACACGCGAAGCATGGTCAAGATGGCCAAATTCATAACTGTCTTTTTCTGGTGGCACCAAATCAAAGGCATGTTCAAAGTTAATCTGCTCCGGCCAACCAGCTTGGCAAATAGGTAATTCGGTACAGGTAAGCGCGGCATAATTAGATGATGTCCAGCCCCCTAAAGCAATTTGTCCAGCAAGAATAAAAATGCCAATAACACCAAATTTTGCATACTTTTTCAAAGCAAAATCACCACCCGGCACGCGAAAGTCTCTCAAGCGTAAATGCAGTAAATACAATAAACACAAGGTGGTAAAACCGCCCAGCAAATGTCCCATAACTACCACAGGCATCAACTTCATGGTGACGGTCCACATGCCCAGTGCCGCTTGAAAAATTACCACTAATAGGATCAATATCGGTAAACGTACTGGGCCACCTTGTGCCCGACGTTTTATCGACATTAGCGCAATAACTAAAATTAATAGCCCGAGTGTGCCGGCAAAATAGCGATGGATCATTTCGTTCCAGGCTTTTTCTGGCTCAACTGGACGCTCCGGAAATGCTTGTTCTGCCAGCGCAATTTGCTCGCTAGTTTCTGGCACATCAAGTAAGCCGTAACAACCCGGCCAATCTGGACACCCTAAACCCGCATGCGTTAAGCGGGTATAAGCGCCTAAACTCACCACTAAAATGGCTAATAAAATGCTAACAAAAACCAGTTTTCGAATATCGGCATAGTTGTGTGTGCTCATTTAGCCAATCCTTGAATATTTAAGTAGCTTCTTAAAGTCAGCTAATATCGCTTTACCAAATGCCGGTAACTGCTCAGCATTGGCTGGCGGCATATGGCTCAAAATCACATTACCTAGCGGGTCAACAATCAACACTTGTGATTGCGAGATAGTCGCTTTAGCTAATGCTGGCATCGCTTGAATATGCCACTTTTCAAGCTGAATTTTGTCAGTTTGCTCAGCGCTTAATGCCTGTTGTGTTAATGCTACTGGCTTCACACGCGGCATCTCTTTCCCTAAGGCGATATAAGTATTGTTAACGCTAACTAAAACTTTTTCACATGCCTTGTCGCACGCAGATGGCAAGGTGTATAGCAATAGCCATTGGTGGTCAAAATCATCAACATTTAGACCTAATTTGGCTAAGGTTAACTCGTTGTCGATCAGCTGCCCTTGGTTGGTGACGCCATAATTGAACCACTGTTGATTTAACGCCAACTTAGCTAGCACAACAGGAATGATAAACACCGCTAAGAGAATTAGCATACTGCGGCGCGATTTTTTTAACTCTGAAGAACTCATACAAGTTTACCTTTTATTCTTATTATTCGATTTCGGTATTTTTCTTATTTCTATGTATCGTTTTCACTATTTCTAACCATGACTCGCTATGACTTTTTACGCATTTTTATTGCCGCCCAAATCATTAAGCTAAGCCAGGCTAACGCCAGACTAAACCATTGAAACGCGTATGCCCGATGTTTTTCTGGTGGCATAACAATGGGCTGCCAATTTTTTTTGTAACCAAGACTCTCTTTTTTATCTAAGTAAACCACAAAGGGCAACAGTTTCTTGCCAATTAATTGTGAAAATTTGTCTAACTCAATTTGTTGTACTCGCAATGGCCATGATGGATTGGTTAAATTTTGTGCTTGTAATTGAATACCCACTTCCACTTCACGGACATGACCTGTGATGCTATGTTGTCCGGCGATAGCGGTAATTTCAGGCAGAATATTGCGATCGATGGAACCTTGTACCCAACCCAAATTTATAAGCACCGCGTTTTCGCCACGGGTCATTATTTGATACACCCGATAACCCAAGCGCCCTCTGTCGGGTTGGTTATCAAGCAAAAACACCTTATCGCTAACAAACTCACCCGTAAGCTGTATGGGTAAATCATTAATGCCGTCTGGTAAGCCAGAAAGTGCTAATACTTGCGTTAAAGAAAGTGCTTGGCGCTGACTTAATTCACTGATGCGCTGTTGGCGTTGTTCTTTTTCTAGCGCTCTGGCGTTTTGCCAAAATCCAAGCTTGATTAATAACGAAAATACGAGCAAGGTAAAGACCACCATAGGCCAATTTACTTGTTTAACCTTGTGTTGAAGTGATACCGAATTCATAGACTACCGCATGTTCACTAACTAAAAACAAACTATAAAAGAGAGAATGCTGTGTTAATTAAAATTATTGTTGTCGGCTTGTTAGCCTTTATGATTTATAACCTGTTTCGGGCGTTGTTTATTATGAATAAAAATGATCCGAACAAGCCACCTATGTCTAAATTTATTGGTCGACGCGTCATAACGTCAGTGGTGTTAGTCTTGCTGCTATTGTTAGGTATTCTCACTGGCGTGATCACACCTAATCCGCGTCCTTTCTGATCTAGCTCACGCTAAAGTAAATAAGGTAGGTACTTATCAAGATAAATACCTACCTTATTTCAGCAATTTATGACTATCTAAATATTAGATAATATAAACAAAGACAAACAGAAATACCCACACTACATCTACGAAATGCCAATACCAACTTGCCGCTTGAAAAGCAAAATGATTTTTCGGGGTAAAGTGCCCTTTAAATACCCGAATTAACATCACCAACAACATAACGGTACCTAAAGTTACATGCATACCGTGAAAACCGGTCAGCATATAAAAGGTATTACCGTAAATGCCACTGTCTAAGTACAGCTTCATTTCATCAGCATAACCGTGGGCATACTCTAAGCCTTGGCAATACAAAAATACACAACCTAATAATACTGTTAGTCCTAGCCAAAACTTCAGTAAGCCACGTTTTTCTTGCTCTAATGCAACATGCGCAAAATGCGCGGTAACTGATGAAGTAAGTAGTAAAATAGTATTAATGAGTGGTAAACCATACCAGCCCATGGCGGTAGTTTCAGTGCCGTCAGGGGTTTTTATTAATGGCCAAGTTGCGGTAAATTCGGGCCATAAAATGGCAGCGGTTGCGGCATTGTTACCGGCACCGTCAAGCCATGGCACTGAAAACGTACGGGCGTACAGTAAAGCGCCGAAGAACGCGGCGAAAAACATCACTTCTGAAAAAATAAACCAACTCATGCCTTGGCGGAATGAATTGTCCATTTGATGGCTATATTGTCCTGACATTGATTCGGTAATCACATTGTTAAACCAACCAAACATCATATAAATAATCAGCGCAATACCGGCGATTAAAATCCAACCACCGCTCGTGCTTTCTGGGTTATTTAAATTTGACACATAATTGCCGGCACCTACGGCAATTAAAAACAACGCAATAGCACCAATTATCGGCCACTTACTTTGCGCTGGTACATAATAACTTTCGTATTCTTTTGTTGTCATTGTTGTTCCCCTTTTTTAAGTGCCAAGCACTTAAGAATCAACTGAGCTTGTAATATCATACAAAGTGTAAGACAGGGTAATAGTGGAAACATCGTCGGGAATGTCTAAATCAACGTAAAATTGTAATCCCATTTCGACATCTTCACTGGCTTGTAGCGGTTGATTATTAAAACAAAAGCATTCTATCTTTTGAAAATAAACCGCCGCTCGCCCTGGCGATACTGACGGCACAGCTTGGCCGACAATAGCGTTTACAGACTCATTTTTGGCGTAAAATTTAACGGTTTTGCGCTCACCTGGATGTACTTTTACTTCATTAATCATGGGTTCAAACTGCCATGGAATACCTTTGGCGGTTCGAGTCAAAAATTGTACGGTAACGGTACGCTCGGTATTGATGCTCGCCACGTTATAACTGGCTGCAACATTAGAGGTTTTACCGTTTAATCCGGTGATATCACAAAACACGTCATATAACGGCACCATCGCAAAACCAAAGCCAAACATACCAAATACTATCAACATCAGTTTTTTTACCGTTTTCTTAACTGATGCATCAGTAGCATTCGATTGCGCTTGTACTGACTGGTTATTTTGCGATTCGCCGTTGCTCATTTTAGTTCCAATTAATCAATTTTCGGTGGAGTTTCAAAGGTGTGGTATGGCGCAGGGCTAGGCACTGTCCATTCTAATCCTTCGGCGCCATCCCATGGTTTCGCCGGTGCTTTTTCACCGCCTTTAATACACTTGATCACTAATACCAAGAAGATTAATTGCGAAAGACCAAAGGCAAAGCCACCAATACTGACCCACTTGTTAAAGTCAGCAAATTGCAAAGCATAATCAGGAATACGACGAGGCATACCCGCCAAACCTAAAAAGTGCATTGGGAAGAACAATAAGTTTACCGAAACCAGTGAACACCAAAAATGCCACTTACTTAACGTATCGTTGTACATGTAACCGGTCCATTTTGGTAACCAATAGTAGGCGCCAGCAAAAATAGAAAATAGCGCGCCAGTAACCAATACGTAGTGGAAATGAGCAACAACAAAGTAAGTATCATGATATTGAAAATCAACCGGTGTCATCGCTAGCATCAAGCCAGAAAAGCCACCAATAGTGAACAAAATCACGAAGGCAATTGAAAACAACATTGGGGTTTCAAAACTGATTGCGCCGCGCCACATAGTAGCCGCCCAGTTAAAGACTTTTACGCCAGTCGGCACCGCAATTAACATGGTGCAATACATAAAGAACAGTTCACCAAATAACGGCATACCGGTTGTAAACATATGGTGAGCCCAAACGATAAACGACAAGAATGCAATCGAAGCAGTTGCGTAAACCATTGAACTATAACCAAATAGCGGCTTGCGTGAGAAGGTTGGAATAGTAGTAGAAACAATACCAAAGGCTGGCAAGATCATAATATACACTTCAGGATGACCAAAGAACCAGAAAATATGCTGGAACATTACAGGGTCACCACCACCGGCGGCATCAAAGAAACTCGTGCCAAAGTAGGTATCGGTTAATACCATAGTTACGGTGCCGGCGAGTACCGGCATAACCGCTATCAACAGGTAGGCAGTAATAAAGAATGTCCAAACAAATAATGGCATTTTCATGTAGGTCATACCCGGAGCGCGCATATTCATGATGGTAACCACAATGTTGATAGCGCCCATAATGGAAGAAATCCCCATAATATGTACGGCAAAAACAAAGAATGCCGTGCTGCCATTACTGTAGGTGGTTGATAATGGTGCGTAGAAGGTCCAACCAAAATTTGGTGCGCCACTTTCCATAAAGAACGACGACAGCAAAATAGCAAAAGCAAAAGGTAATATCCAAAAGCTCCAGTTATTCAATCTCGGCAGTGCCATATCTGGCGCGCCCACCATCATAGGTAACATCCAGTTGGCGAGGCCAGTAAATGCTGGCATGATGGCGCCAAACACCATAATAAGACCGTGTACTGTGGTCATTTGGTTAAAAAAGTCAGGTTCAATTATCTGCAATCCCGGCTGAAATAATTCAGCACGGATCACCAACGCCATAACGCCGCCAGTTAAAAACATGATAAATGAGAACCATAAGTACATCGAACCGATATCTTTGTGGTTGGTGGTATATAACCAGCGCTTAAGGCCGGTCATTTTATGATCATGATGCTCACCGTCATGTGAATCATGCTCGGATTGATCATTGATTACATCTGTAGTCATTATAACGCCTCCCTACTTCGCGCTAGCAGCAACATCTGCTGGTTGGACTAAATCACCGGTATTGTTACCCCAAGCATTTCGCTCGTATGTAACAACCGCAGCAATTTGCGTTTTTGTTAATTGGCCAGCAAAGGCCGCCATGGCTGGATTTTTCTTACTGCCGTTAAGCACCATGTCGATATGCACGTCAACATCTCCGGTCACGATAGCACTGCCTTTAAGGCCAGGAAATACTGGTGCCATACCTTCACCACTGGCTTGATGACAAGCAGCACAAGCGGTGATGTAGACTTCTTCACCCATGGTCATTAATTCATCTTTGCTATAAAGCTTGGCAAGATCTTCAACGGGCACAACTTTAGCCACTTCTACGGCAACTTTTTCTTTAACCTCGGTTACGGCTTTTTCTACAGTATTAGTGATACTTGTCGCTGCGCCGCCAGTTGCCGCCTTAACATCAGCTGCTTGAATAGCTTCGCCCGTGTTGTTGCCCCAAGCATTACGCTCGTAAGTTACCACGGCGGCAATTTCTTTTAAGCTTAACTGCTTACCATAGCCTTGCATGCCAGTGCCTGCTTTACCGTTATAAACAATACTAATATGTTCACTTGCCGGCCCTGTAGTCGCAATTGCACTGCCTTTAAGGGCTGGAAATGCTGGAGGTAAACCTTGGCCACTGACCTGATGACAAGCGGCACAATATGCTGTGTAGGTGGTTTCACCCAGTTGCATTAACTCGTCCATTGAAACCGATGCATTTAATGATGCCGCTTCAGCTGCTGCTGCGTTAGCTTTCATTTGTTTTTGCTCATCAAGCCAAATGGCGTAATCTGCTTCCGATTTAACTTCCACCACGATCGGCATAAAGCCATGGTCTTTGCCACATAATTCAGCACATTGGCCGCGATAAATACCGGGTTTATCTACCTTGGTCCAAGCCTCATTGATAAAGCCCGGGTTAGCATCTTGTTTTACCGCAAATGCTGGTACCCACCAAGCGTGAATAACATCATCCGAGGTAATAACAAAACGTACTTTTTTATTGGTTGGAATAACCAAAGGACGATCAACTTCTAGCAGGTAGTTTTCACCTTTTTCTGCCGATGTGCCATCTTGGTTTTCATATTGTTCGCGTGGGGTAGACAGTACTGAGTAGAACTCAAGGTCTTGATCGAAGTACTTATAATGCCACTTCCACTGCGAACCAGTAACTTGCACTGTTAAATCCGCATCATCGTTATTTTCCATATCAATGAGCGTATAAGTAGCGGGAACCGCCATAGCGATGAGAATAACGACAGGAATTGCCGTCCATAGAATTTCAACTTTTGTGCTTTCATGAAAGGTGGCTGGTTTAACGCCTTTTGATTTACGGTGAAACACCATAGACCAAAACATAGCGCCAAATACGACAACACCAATAGCAGTACAGATGTAGAGCACCAGCATATGTAAATCATATACCTCTCTACTGACCTCCGTCACACCTTTGGTTAAGTTCAGCGACATTTCTGCCGACACTGAACTAGACAACAAGCCCCCTAGCATTAGCACACCTAGGTTACGTCTTTTCACTCGACATCTCCTCACCCTTTAAAGGCAAAACAACACAATTTATCCACCACAAGATGATGAGACATTGGTTATTTCGCGCATACATTTATTATTATTACAGTGACGCATTTTTATACACCTTGTAATTGCGCCCTATTGTCATCTTTGTACACTTTCTAGACTAGAATTACTTAAAACTTGATCAGGGTCAATTCAAAAATTTAAAAGCATGCAAAAAAAAGCCAATAAATACAATGGAGTAAATACACTAATAGCAGTGAGAGTGCCATTTTTAAAAGGATAGCTAAACGTTTGTTTTTTGTTCACCTCATCGCCTCCAAGCTGATTAATAAACAATCAACCCTGAAAATCTCCGTATAAAAAACAGACAAACAGCTAGGTTGGAATATTTAGGAATTGCCAGAATATACAACAAATAATTATGCTAAGGAGGGTAAAATAGCACGAGAAAAATTGCAGGAGATGAGCAATAAGAAGCGTGTAGATTTAGAGTAAATCTACACCATAAAAATCAAAAAAAATTTACCCGTAAAAGGTAATTACATCCAATCCGCGGCGCGAATAACCCCAACCGCGATGCCCTCAATGTGAAATTGCTGAGCGCTTAAATCCACCTTGATTGGTAAAAAGTCTTGGTTTTCAGCGTGTAAGTACACGATATTGCCTTCACGTTTAAAACGCTTAACGGTGACATCTTCTTCAACACGAGCGACAATAACTTGGCCGTTTTGCACATCAGTGGTTTGATGAACCGCTAACAAATCACCATCTAAAATGCCGATATCTTTCATGCTTTCGCCATTAACGCGCAGTAAATAATCCGCCGCCGGATGGAACAAGCTGCCATCAATTTTATAATGCTGTTCAACATGCTCTTGCGCTAAAATCGGCTCGCCAGCAGCAACGCGACCGACTAAGGGTAAGCCCTCTTCTTCAATAAATTCTTCCGCAAGACGAATACCCCGTGATGTACCGGGCAGCATTTCAATATAGCCTTTTTTCGCTAGTGCCTTTAGATGCTCTTCGGCGGCATTGGCTGACTTAAAGCCAAAAAAATCCGCTATTTCGGCGCGCGTTGGCGGCATACCGGTATCGGAAATTTTCTCTCTGATCAGATCAAAAATTTGCTGTTGTCGTGGGGTTAATGGGCGCATCGAGTTTCCTTAAGCTATTAATAAGCAGCCTGTATTTTTACACAGTATCACTGTTATTGTATACAGGCTTTAGCGAAACGCAAGTAAAGATTAGCTAAGCGATAACATCAAAGAGATCAGCTGACACTCTCAGCACAAAAGTTCATCTCCATAATACCAACGATACGACTAACGGATAGCTCATCCAGTGCATATTTTGACGAAGAAAAAATATCTCCTGCTTTATTGCCTAACGCTATCTCGACCATATTAGGTTTATTATCGTAGATAACGAAAACAATTTTTTTATTCTGCGTGACACAGTCAATAGTGATCGCATCGGCGTTCATCCCTTGCTTGCGCAAGGTTTTATCCATAATACCCATTAAGGTATCAACATTTTCGAACTTGCTATAAAACAGATCATTCGCCTGTGCGACAATCTCAGATAAATCTTTTAACGTACTTTTCATTATTACTCACATAAATTGGGAAGAAACTTTGAACTACCCGACGATAATCCAACAAGTTAAGCGCTAGGTTTGTGTAACAAAGTCATTACCAAATAGAATACCTATCGCCTGCTCTAAGCACAAAAGACAATAGGTAAGCAATCAGCAACATTAGTAGACCACTGATAAAAAAAGCGTTATCAAAAAAGCCTAAAAGACAGAGTACAATGCCAAAAACAGCCACTTGCTCCTCCCCTCTAAGCCAATCTTTACGCTGCGACAAACCTAGCCAGCCTATTTCAGAGCCGACAAAGTTTAACCTAAAAATCAATGGCAGTTGTTGCCACTTTTTAGATGATTTATCAATGGTAACTACCTCTTGCATTATTGTTGAGGCAGAAACATCAAAAACAGCGGCCAGGGCTTTTATTGAGTCGATACTGGCACGTTTACCATTTTCAATGCGTTGAATGGTACGAATATTCAACCCTGTCATACTCGCAAGCTGATCTTGCGACCATTTTTGCTCTTCTCTCAGTTTTTTTATATACATTGTGAATATCCATAAACTATAACAACACGATTATACTGAAAGTTTACTCTGAGCCGTTACGACATCATGACGACAGGGAGTGATAAAGTGTCTCGACGCATAGCTTTACATATCACACCACTACAAAAGCACGTTACACCGATGCGTCTGGGGTGGGATTAGACACAACATCTTTTTTTAGCATTAAAACAATTAGATACACTATGTTAAGGGGTGGTGCAATACATAATATCACGCCGAGTAATGTCGCTATTTTAGGTGTTGTAGTTTTACGTTTGCCTAAGTAATAACTTAAGGCGCCAACGATAAGCATAGAAAATAAAATTATCTCGCCAAAGAATGTTGCATTAATACTCATTGATATAAATCCTTTTGTATATAGCGCTGAATAAAACGCTAAAAATAATTGTTCATAGTATGAAGAAACGGCGTCTAATTAAAGCTAAAATTGCCAGAAGCCATTTGATATTATCATGACATCTCAGGAAATAGCTCGTTTATCATAGCCTCAATTTTATTCTCTGATATGACTCGCGCTAGCATAGTCGGCACAGCATATACCGCCGACTATGTTGTTTGTATAGAATGATACTTAGCAATAAATCAACGTACGAATTTACCGGCTAGTTTGTTCTGGAATTGACGGTCTTTAATCACCTGTTGTCCATTTAGCCAAACCTGCTCTACGCCAGAGGAATATTTATTCCAAGTAGAAAAATCAGCATTGGCGGAGAACTCAGTCGCGTCAAAAACAATAATATCTGCTTGGAAACCTTGGGTGAGTTGGCCTCGATTGTTTAACCCTAATATTTCTGCAGTTTTACTAGCGCTTTGGTGAATAAATTCTGCCAATGTTAGTAGTTGCTTTTTCTGGACATACTGTTGATATTTTTGAGGAAAACTGGCGTATTTACGCGGATGACCGTCGGTACCATCGGACGACGTAACTACCCAAGGTTGTACCATAAAGGCTTCAACATCATCGTCTGACATATTAAATGATGCCACTCTAACCTCACCTTCTTGCACTAACTGTATCGCTGTTTGTACTGGCGTTAACGCTCTTTTTTCTGCCACTTGTGCTAAGTTCAACCCCACCAGTTCAGTCTCTTTAAAGGCGGTGATCAGCAATGAGCTAGGCCCACCACGACGACGAATATTTTCTTTAATTTCAGCACTGATTTTTTCCGCTAAGGTGGGGTCATTTAAGCGTTGATGAAACGCTTGCTTTGAATCTGCCATCAGCCACTTCGGCATCACAGCGCTGTGCAGTTTGGTGCCAGAGGCGAGCCACGGATACTGATCGGCTGAAATACTAATGCCGCTTGCTTGTGCTTTTTCAATGGCGTTAATTGCCGATTTGCTCTGGCCCCAAACATCAACACCAAGCGCTTTAAGATGCGCAAGGTGCAAGTGAATATTCGCTTGGTCGGCAATATTTATTGCCTCATCTAGCGCGGCAAGAAAGCCAATATTAAAAGTACTTTCATCCCGTAAATGGGTATCGTAAATGCCGTTATATTTACTGGCAATTTTCGCCAGCGTGACCACTTCTTCGGTGTTGGCAAAACTGCTGGGCACGTAGTATAAACCGGTCGATAAACCCAGCGCACCATCTTCCATGGCGGTAGTCAATAGTTGCGACATTTGCGCTAATTCGTCAGCACTGGCAAAACGTTGTGCTCGTCCCATCACCTGTTCTCGTACACTGCCATGGCCTACTAACAACGCCACATTAGTCCCGATACCATTAGCTTGCAGTTCAGCGGCCGCTTTTGCGATATCGACTGGGCCTTCACCATCATTGCCGTTAACAACCGTCGTCACCCCTTGGGTAAGATAATTTAGGTTATGGTTTTTATCTTTGCTGTACAGCTCAGCTAAGGTATGCGTATGGGGGTCGATAAACCCTGGGCTAACGATTTTACCTTCAACATCAATGGTATTTTTCGCACTAACTTGATGCTTTCCGGTTGGGTATAAACCACAAATTTCGCTAGCACAAATGGCAACATCGAGTGCCTGCCCTTGGTTGCTAACTCCGGTATACACTGTGCCATTGGTGATTAAAGTATCCACTTGCGGGGCTGCTTCTCCCCCACAACCACTGAGAAGCACTACACTGCTTGTCAGTAAAAAAATAATTGACGCTTTGCTGTTATTTATCATCCAATCACTACTCTTTATTATGGTCAACGTCAGATAGCATAGTGCTCATTAATACCCTTGACGCATTGTCGGCAATAATTTTAATATTATCGCGATTGGTTTCATCACCCATTTCATAAGTGATGGCATGCACTTGATAATTATCAGCAAAATATTGTTTAGACACGCCATTATTCGGTTTATTTCCCGGCTTTTGCACGACATCAAAACTTGGCATTAATTTATCTAGAGTGCCCAGCCAGTGCTGAACAAAGTAACGATTTTCAACGCCGTAATCAATCGGCATAGTATAAAAAACATCATGTTGGGTTGAATGAAAATCGACGGCGAATTTTATTTTTTCTCCCGAAGCAACAAGCTGTTGCAAATACTGATGTACTTGTTGCGTTTCTGGCTGTTTAAAGGTGATCCAGTCGCGATTTAAATCTACGCCATTGGCATTGTGACGCCAATTGCCCAGTGCCACACCGTCAGGATTTAAGTTAGGGATAACCAAAATATTGTATTTTTTTCGAAAACGACTCGCTAACTCATTGTGGCCTAATAGTGTTTCGACAAAAGGAAATAGCGCTAAAGCCCCTGTCACTTCGGGCGGATGCAAACGCCCTAAGATCACCAACCATTCATTGCTGTTGCCACGACTTTCAATTTTATAAATCGGTCGATTTTGTAATGACTGCCCGAGGACACTGTGTTCAACATCATTATGCTGCTGCAACTTTTTCGCCCAATCAACATAGTATTGATTATTAATCACTTCTTGGCCGGCAATGTACAGCGGCTGCGTGGACGCATTGAGCTTAATAGTGAGTTTTTTGCCGCGATACTTGTGCGGCTGCAAATGCCAAGTTTTAAGATCGAAACTTGCTTTCGGGGCATAACGATTTTTTCTCCCGCCACTGATTTTTATCGATATAGTGATATCAGTTGCTTGGTCGGCCTCAACCTTAAAGGCATACCAAGGGCTAGGATTAATCGGTGTGTTTTCTGGTTTAATGGTGATCAGGTAGTTATTTTCGTCTAAGACCTGACAATCATCCATACGACTGGCTTCAAAATCTGCGGTTATTCTCACCCCGCCCGCATTACATGTTTGCGTATTATTACTTTCGTTGACTGATGTAGTTTCGGCGCACGACGCCAATAACAGCAGGGGAAATAACCATGCGCAAATAGGTCGTAGTTTTTTCATAGTAAATTTTTACCAAATTCCGTGAATGAGAAAAAATATGGCTCGACCGCTTATCACGTATCGAGCCATAAAGTTTTATAGAACTTTACGATAGACTAAAAGTTTTTACGTAAATTCATATAGAAGTAGCGACCACGATTAGAGTGTAAAGCGCCAAAATAACCATGGGCTAATTCATCGGCCACCGGAGGCTCTTTGTCACCAATATTTCGGATGCCAAAGCGAACTTTTGTTCCGTCTAAAATGCCATCATCGGCAAAACGATAATCTGCGTAGACATTTACCCGCGTGAAACTATCTATGGGTAACATCACGACTTCATCATTAACGGTTGCCGTGGTACTTGTGTCAACAATATCACTGACATAGTTGGCGTTAATACCCGCGCCCCATTGATTGTAATCCCAATCTAATGACACTCTTGCTCGCCATTCTGGACGGCCATTTTGTTTGATCAAGTCACCAGCACCCGCCACCGTTCTATCTGCTGGCACAGCAGGGTTATTAGCTGCTTGTGCAGCAATAAGCTGTGCTGAAATGGCATCGGCTTCTTGGTCAAACTTAGTTAATTTAGCCGCGTTAGCGGTAAACTCCCAGTCACCAAAACTGGTTTCAAAATCGTAAATCAAGCTGAAATCAATACCAGCAATATTTCTAACGTCTAAATTGAGATAGTCGTTATTAATTTGTATCACTTCATTGGTGTTGGCATCGCGAATTACTGCGCTATTACTCGATCCTTGGCTGCGTAATAGTGAGTCATAAAGTAAGTGCGATGCGCCGGGTAAAATACTGACTAAGTCTTTCTGTTTAATTTTCCATGTATCTAAGGTAAAGGTTAAATTTTCAAGGGGTTCAAGGATTAAACCAAACGAGGTGTTTTCGTCATCTTCTGGCTCTAAATCCGTTGTACCACTGCGGATATCCACGATGCCGTACGAGCTATCGAGAATAGGGTCGTACAAGCTGTTTGAACGTGGCACACCTTCGGCGGACACTTGTGGTAAGCCCGGTGCACGAAATCCTCCAGCATATGATGCTCGAAAGCTGATCCAATCGGCGGGTTCCCAATACAAGGCGACTTTCGGTTTAAGGGCGCTACCAACATCAGAGAAATTTTCATATCGGCCGGCAACTTGTAACTCCACATAATGTGAATCTGAGTCAATTAAAGGCACTAAAAATTCGGCATAAGCTGACGCGACATTACGAGAGGCTTTTGAATCAGGTGTTGGGCTGCTACCTAATACATCACTGCCAGATAACTCGACACCGGTAATTTGGTCGGTAAAAGAAATAGTGCCATCAAGCAATGGATCACGATCGTCTTCGAAGGTTTCTCGTCGAAACTCTACCCCCATCGCGATACCAACATCACCAGCAGGTAAACTCCACAGCGCACCATTACTGATCTTAAAATCTATTGACGCCAAACTGGTTTTGGCATCACGATTAACATTAACCATAAATTGGTCAATTACATGTTGTGGATTAAGCGTTGAGTCACCACTATTAGGGTTGTTTATGTCACCGCCAGTGAATAGGTTATAAGCTCTTGCCGGATCGGTACTATTGATGGCCACTTGAAAGTTACTGGCTTGAATACGATTCGCTGAATCATTAGTCTCAGCCGCGGTATAAAATGCCGCGCTTTCCCAATCCCAGTCACCAAACGAACCTTTTAAACCGCCCAAAACGCGATAGCTAAGGTCATCCACTTCAACATTTCTTGGGCCAGTATCAATGGCGCGATAACTACGCAACAATACTTCTTCACCAAACGGGTTATACGCAGCATTGGCTGCAACCCGAAAGCGCTGCGCGGTTAAATTGTGGGTTTGTTCACGCGTTCGCTCTGCTTTGGCTTTGTAATAAGTGACTTCTGAAAAGAAATTTAAATCGTTATTAATTTCGTGGGTAAAATAGCTATAAAAATTCAACCGATTAACATCTGATACCAATGACCTTGTTGTGCCGCGATCAAAGCGCTGATCTCTGGGAAAACTGCCACTGTCGGCACATACGCCACCCGCTAGGTTAACCACACAACCTGAGCTAGTGTCCGGTTGAATATGAAACCGACCTAAAGTATCCGATTGAAAGTCACCCCATGGTGTAGCGGTTGAGCGATTATCTAATTGCGTATCGCCAATAAATTCTTCTGGTAAACCGGGATACTCCCGTAAATCATGACTCGCAGAATACGGACGCTCACTCGCCATCATGCCGCTACGATCATAGTAACTAAAAGATGCCGTAAGATGGGAGCGACCTTCATTTAAATCAAAACCGGTTAAATAGCTAAATGTGGTTTCATCAAGCGATGTGCCTTCAGAGCCCCCATAAGATAATTTAACCTGACTGCCTTCATAATCATCTTTTAGTTGATAATTGACTACGCCAGCAACCGCATCAGAGCCATAAATAGCGGCAGCACCATCACGTAAAACTTGTAATGAACGCAAGCCTGAAATAGGTAAAGTATTTGAATTGGATGTCGTCACCGGAACAAAATTTTCAGATTGTGTACCCGGATGGGTAACCAGCCGGCGACCATTTAGCAAGGTTAAGGTGTTACCTGAGCCAACCCCACGTAGGTTAATTGATGCAACATCACCACGGGCATCATTAACACCGCCATTACCGGTTGCTGCGCCAAAATTAACGGCACCAATTTGTGGAATTGAACGTAACAATTCATCACCTGACATAGCGGCGGTATTTTCAATGTCTTTTTCGGTTAACGCCGTAACAGGTAACGCACCAATGTCGGAAGCACGTTTAATATTTGAGCCAATAATGCTAATACGCTCAATTTCTTGCACTGTGGTTGTTGCTTCTTCAGCATGGACTTGTTGAATAAAGGTACTTTGGGCTGTTAAGGCGGCTAGTACACAAAGACTAACCCGCGTTAACTTATGCTTAAACATCAGTTGTTGTTTCATCATTCTCACCATCATAAGTTGCATTTATTATCTTGTTATTTGTTGTTATTTGCCGGATATATATTTACCGATCTTTATTATTAGTTTCACCATGCCGAAATTATAAGCGCAATACTAATCACTCTTCGTGTACACCCTATAACCTAAAGCTATAGCAAAGTTATAACAAAGTTACGATTTCCGCCAATTTATTTAACTCTATGATCATTAGAGACTTAATGGCTAGATTGTGAAAATTGCTGTCAATAATAGCTGTGCATTGGCAGCCGAAAAAGTGCTTGGTGCACTGCCTACACCTCATACTTCTTTGGTGGCGGATTTTTTCATTGATATTACCAATGCTTTGATTATACAGTTATATTTAACTCTGCCATTTGTCACGGGTTAACCCTTTTTTTAAGAGCTTTATCGAGGACGTTAAATGCGTTTACGACATATAGAGATTTTTCACGCCATTTATACCACTGGCTCAATCACCAATGCGGCAAAAATCCTACACGTGTCGCAACCCTCCGTTAGTAAAGTGTTGTCGCATGCCGAGTTACAGCTTGGCTTTAATTTATTTGAACGAGTAAAAGGTCGCTTAATTCCTACTGACGAAGCGGAAATGCTCTTTGATGAAGTCGACAAAATTTATCAACAAATGCGTTCGATAAAAAATACTGCGCAAAACATTAAAAAGTCCGAATTTGGCAGCATTAGTTTAGGGGTAACACCCGCGCTAGGCTTTAATGCGATTCCGAATGTTATCGCCAATTATCATCAAGACTACCCACATGTGACCTTCGATATTAAAACCATTCACAACGATGCGGTTATGCAGTCTTTATTGGAGCATAGATGTGATTTAGCGATTTTATTTTCACCGCAAAGTATGCCCGGAGTCACCGCAATACCCTTAGCCGAGTCAGAATTAGTCATGGTATACCCGAAAGAAAAATTTCCCCATTGCCCTGATCAACTGACCTTAGCGCAAGTAAGTGATGCTGAATTTATTGATATCAGCGACAGCGGGCCATTAGCCGATATGTTATTAACCCGCATGATGAAAGAAAATGTCGCATTTCAATCCGCCATTAAAGTGCAAACCTACTTTATTGCCGCTCGATTAGTGGCCAGCGGTTTAGGGGTTTGCGTGGTGGATCGCTATACCGCCGAAGGCAATGTATCTGATAATGTTGCTATCGCGTCATTTGAGCCGGCACTAACCTTTAACATCAGCGCCGTCCATCTCGACAATAGAACAAATTCTAAAGTAATAGATGAGTTTATTCCTTATTTAACGCAAGGCATTTCAAAAAGTTAACGGCCAATTTACCCGCTCGACGTCAAGATGCAGCTTCCACGCCAAGCAAGGAGCAGCGCGGCTATATAACCCAAGGTTATGATCGGTAAAAGCCTTCTCACTTTCAAAGCAGTGTCACTAAGTTAAGCTCGAGATCAGAACTTTTTTATCTCAGCTGTTAAGTTTAGGGACATCATTATGCAAATCGCCGCGCCGTATCTGTTGTTTATTGGGGATGCCACCGATCAACTGGCGATAAAAATGGCCCGTGGTGCGGCTGACTGGCGTCCAGAGCTTTGTGTGGGCGAATATCGCGTTAGTGGCTGCAGTGTCACCACAGGTATTGAACAAATGGATATTGCTCAGGCGGCAAAAAAAGGCGCCAAATCATTCGTCCTTGGTTTTGCCAACAGTGGTGGTGTGTTAGATAAAAAGTGGTTGCCCTATATGCTATCGGCGATGGACCATGGCATGGATATAGTGTCTGGATTACACGATAAACTTAACGATTTTCCCGAGCTAGTTGAAAAATCACAACAAACACAACAGCAATTACTCGATATTCGCCACCCGAAAGCGGAGTTTGTCACTGGCACGGGGCTGAAGCGTTCAGGTAAACGCTTACTTACCGTGGGTACCGATTGCTCTGTTGGCAAGATGTATACTTCGTTAAGTCTTGAAAAATCGATGAAAAAACGACATTTCGATGTTGATTTTCGTGCCACTGGCCAATGTGGCATTTTAATCGCAGGTCAAGGTGTTGCCATTGATTGTGTGATCTCAGACTTTCTATCCGGCGCCGTCGAATCACTATCACCGAACAATCACCCTGAGCATTGGGATATTATTGAAGGCCAAGGTTCTTTATCGCACCCAGCCTTTGCTGGAGTAAGTTTAGGTTTACTGCATGGCTCACAACCTGACGCACTGGTGATTTGTCATGATTTAAATCGCAGCCATATGCGCGGTTTACCCGCTAGCCAATTCCCCAGCATTGAAAATACTATCGCCTTAAACGTACAAGCGGCACAACTAACCAACCCGAACGCTAAAGTGGTCGGCATAGCCGTGAACACCTCTAGTGTTAGTGCGAATGAAGGCCAAGAAATTTGCGCGAAATTAAGCACACAATTTTCATTACCTTGTGTTGATCCCTTGCGCGATGGTACCGACAGCATCATAAAAACCTTGGCATAAAAGATATTAAGAATATGAATAAACTTACTGTTACTGTCAGCCATCAACAATTGCCCTTAAAGCAGGTATTTCGCATAGCCCGTGGCGCAAAAACACAGGCTGATGTTATTATGGTCAGCATTTGCGACGGCAAAAATACCGGTTGGGCTGAGGCTGTACCTTACGCCCGTTACCAAGAGTCTATCGAGCAAGTAATGAGGCAAGTTAATACGCTGTCAACGCCATCACTAAGCACAGAAAATATCAGCGAAGCTATATCAACACTCCCCGCAGGCGCTGCGCGTAACGCCCTAGATTGTGCATGGTGGGATTTACGCGCAAAGCAAGAAAATTGCTCGGTCGCTGAATTACTCAAACTTACGCCGGCATTGCCTTGTATTACCGCACAAACTTTAAGTATTGATACCCCAGAGGCTATGGCAAAAGCCGTTGCCAAACTGAATAACCCGCCACTGGTCAAAGTGAAGCTAGATAATCAAGACATAGTGGTAAAAATGACCGCGATTGCGCAAGCAGCCCCCAACAGTGAATTTATTGTTGATGCCAATGAAGGTTGGACAATTGAAGATTTAACTCTTTGTTGCCCGCAATTAAAAGCACTGAATGTAGTGTTAATTGAACAACCTTTACCCGCGGGGCAAGATCACGCATTAATCGATTTTACTTCACCAATCCCGCTATGCGCTGATGAGTCATGCCATACCCGCGCCGAATTAGCCTATCTCAAAGGCCGTTATCAGGTGGTAAACATTAAACTCGATAAAACTGGCGGCTTAACCGAAGCCGTACTATTAACTCAAGCCGCAAAAGCGCAAGGCTTTGAACTGATGCTAGGTTGTATGGTGGCAAGTTCATTGGCGATGGCACCGCTGGCATTACTGGTCAATGAAGCAAAATTTGTCGACTTAGACGGGCCATTATTGATCAGTGAAGACCGTAACAATGGTTTTGAGTTTCAGCAAGGCGTGATGATGCCGCTTTCCGCTAAGCTTTGGGGTGGCGCAGATAATTATATTAGTTGAAAATGAAACACTCATCTATCGACCATGCATATAAACCATGCACATAAGCCATGCCCTTTAACGCTTTTTAGCACGGCACCATGCAAAGACTTATTCACCTTCCGCTGGTAACTTAATGACAATTGGCGCTGATACGGTTTTATCAATACCGAGATAAGACGCTTGATAACTTAAGGTATTGTAAAAGTTCGGTTGCGGCTTTTTACTGTAGGCGGTTTGCCATTCAATCAGAGCAAAGTCATCAATATCAATTGACGATTTTTCGCCACTTTTTAGCGTTATTTCAGCCAACACGCGATAACTTTTATAGCCGATGCGCGGCGAATTAAAATCCACTTCAACATTTTGCCAATCGTTACTTGCCGCAAGCTCAGTGCTGGCAATTAAATGCTTAGGGCTGTTGTCAAAGGCATCAAATAGCTTTTGACGAGTTTTACGCCCTTGCCAATAAAAATTGATTTTTACCTGTGCTTGCACCTTAAACTTGGCTTTAATTGTCATGGCGCTACTCGCTTTGTAAACGCGCCTAAAACTTTGCATACCTAAAACACTGGCCGTGTCAGCAACCAAATTCACTTGCAAACTATGCTGACCACTAGCACCAAAGTTATTCACTGTTGTGGCGTTGCGAGCAAATATCCAACCACGCTCAGGACTATCAAAGCTGGCAAAACTTTCAAAGTCACTACCATTGATCAAATTAGTACCTAAACGGTAAGCAAGCTCAGCATTAGGCAGTTGAATTTCACTGATCCGCTTGTGCCAAGGTAATTGATACAACGCAATGGTTTTTTCATCATCTGCCATCGTCACGACTAACGACTGATCACGCACACCATTTTCGCGCTGCGTTAACGCTTGATTGTTCGCTCGAATAACACCATGACCACCCGATGGCGTTATCAGGGTGTTGCGTTGTTTTGACAGCTCAGTTAAGCGCTTCATCACGGTATAACGATGCATACCCGTTGCCGGTGTCGGTTTATAGCCTTTAACATATATCGGCACAATTTCAGCGCGATGAAACTTCCCTTCATCAAGCCAAACATACAATATAAAGCTATGCTGGGTTGCGCTAAAATTTTGATCGAAAATAAAGTTACCCATAGAGTACGCGATAAGTTTGTTGTTATATAACTCTATGCCCTGAGTAACATGTGGATGATGAGCAATCGCCAAAGCAGCACCGGCATCTAACGACGACTTTAATCTTTGCTCGGTCACCCCCGTTGGTTGATTAGCGTATTCTTGACTACCATGATATTGCACAATAGTAACTTTGTTTTCAGCCACTTGTTTAGTCACCGATTGCAGCATATTCGCCATGGAGCCATAAGCGGCGCCACCATGTTGTTGATTGGCGGTTTGCGTTGGTTTAGCGCTACCTTCCCAACCGACATAACCTAACATGGAAAATGGTGTATTTTTAATGGTTTGATGATGTGCTTGCAAGGCCGAGGTTTCATCGATACCGGCGCCAGAATACGCCAGTTTACTGTTAGCCAGAAACGCTAACGTTGATTGTAAACCTGAGTCCATATAATCATAAGTATGATTATTGCCTAACGAAACATAATCGATGCCCGCCCAGCTCAGCGCGGCTAATATTTCCGGCTTAGAATAAAAGGTCACCGATTTAGGCGCACGTTCTGTCGGTGCTTGGTCAGCAATTTGCGTTTCTAAATTTACCGATGCGTGATCCGCTAAGCTCATATAGGGTTTAATGTGTTGCACTATCGCTTTGCTATCAGCGAGTTTATTGTCGGGATGAATAAGCACCTGATCACCAAAATACGGCTGATAAAATCGACGCCCCATCATAACGTCACCACCAAAGGCTAACATTACCCGCTTCGGCGCCTTTTTAACTAAGGTGATATCGGCGATTTTTGCTGACTGCTGTTGTAGTTCAACATGACTAAAGGTTTGAATACTAGAAAAGTAGTTTTTCTTACTAAAGCTTAATTGATAGACATCGTTAGCCGAGATATTAATACTAAACTCACCGTTTTCATTACTGGAAAATTTTGCACCATTTACTGCGACAACAACCCCTTTAAGCGCTTTATTATCTTCATCAATTATCCTGCCGTTAAATGAAAAAGGCGTTGCTGCAAAGGCATTGATGCTGACATTCAAAGTAGCCATTATTAGCACAGCGTAAACGATACGAGACATAAGGAGCCCAAAGCTAAGTTATTTGCCTCAGTATATCGTTTTATTTAGCTGAATTTCATTCCGAAACAGTTGAGGGCTATAACTTTAGGATATGAGATAAAAATAACTGCCTCAGCTGTTCAGCAAGCAAAAAAAAACGCCCCTCAATGAGGAGCGTATAACAAAACATAACTACCATATCAAAAAATCTAATAAAAAATAAAACAACACCGAGAGGGAGAATCTCTTGCTTAGTGAGAGTGCCTTGACTCAACTTAGTTCAATTTTTATTTAACGTTAATGGCAATAAGTACACAAAAGCTAACCATGAGTTAATGTTGAACATTATGCAGTTCACACAGTTTTTCCTGTAGCTCGGGCTTTAGCCCGTCAAATTGACGGCATAAATGCTGGCCTACAACGACATTAAACCTTGAAGCTGCCTGTTGCATTCACCCACATTGGCAGATCGCTTTATCTAGTTAAATTTTTTCAAAGCCTTGTCGTTGCGCAATCATATTCAGCACTTTGGTTAATTTTTTCGCCAAATAACCTGATAGTAATTTAGGGGCTGTTTGCAACAACTGCAGCTCCGACGCCGTAATGGCAACATGGCACTCACAATGTTGACTGTCTAAGGAAAACAGCTGTACATCATCGGCCAACAATTCTTGCTTGCTCGTGCTAGCTTGGTTTTCACTGCAGGTGTTAAATTCAGCCGCATCAAGTAACTGGAAGTTAATCCAGAGAATACTCTCTTCGTCTTCATACCAATTAGCCGTCATGGTATGAAAATTTAACTGCGCTTCAAGTTTATTGCTCACCGCGGCAATAGTGCTGATTTTGGCGAGTAAATCATCGCTCACGCGAATAGAAATTGGCAGTTGTTCGGTCATAATGTCCATAGGTACTGATGCCTTATTGAGGTGCCTTATTAAATTGGCGCTATTGAGTTTACTAGATTATTTTTGCCGCAGGTTGCAACGCATAGCTTTTATGCTAGTGAATATTAACTGATTAGTATAATAGTGCAATCAGGGTCGACAATGCCTAGCACTTGCATTTTGCGCTAGGCTAGCAGACAATTATTGGTGTCTTATATCAATGCAATTACATGCAATTAAATTTTTTGAGTGTTTTAAGGTTATTGTGAAATCATTGTTCAGCAAACAGTTTATGTTAATCATCATGGTAATGTTTAGCCTGCTTGGCCAATCATCTGCCAGCATGATGATGTCTTGCGATATGATGAACATGGCTGATATGGCAATGCCCGACATGCAGATGTCACATGACATGAGTGCAGCCGATCATAATATGTCGATGATGGCCAATGACTCAGCAACCAATATGACCGCAGATTGTTGCCAAGAGCAATGCGACTGCGCCACAACCACCTGCAACCCGAACGCGTTCACCAATAGCTTTACTCCACTAAATGCCATAACAGCTAATGCAGAAAGCCAGCATCTCGCTGTCGCTTTACCGCAAGAGCAATTTCTTAACTACTTATTCAAACCTCCCATTTTGTAATCTCCTAGGATCAGTGCGCCTACGTTTTGGCAAACTTCCGACTTCACTAATCTAGCAGTAAACAAATACCGCATTAAATTGCTGATATTACTGTTTAAATATGCCATTCGCGCTATGCGATATTAGAAAGACTCTTAGATATGTCAACATATAACTTAAACAACGTGGCCAAGCATTTTCACCACCATTTTTCGACGTTCACCACAGCGTTATTGCTGCTGGCATTGCTGGCTTTTAGCCGCTATGCCCATGCCGATAAACAAACAACTGAGCGTAAACCTTTAAGTTTTCAGCAAGCAATAACACAAGCACAAACCCTTGACCCTTGGTTAAGCGGCAATAAGCACCAGCAACAAGCGCTTGAAGCATTAAGCATTGCCGCCAATACGCTCGCCGACCCTCAAGTGTCTATCGGTGTCGCTAATATTGCAGCCGACAGCTTAAGCTTTGCTCAAGAGCCGATGACGCAATTTAAAATAGGGGTTAGCCAGCTATTCCCACGTGGAGATACATTGGCATTAATGCAGCAACAGCTAGCAAGCGAAAGTAAACAGTACCCCTATTTACGCCAAGATCGAAAAGCACAAGTGGCGGTAACC
Source organism: Cognaticolwellia sp. (assembly GCA_049614565.1). Lineage (GTDB taxonomy): Bacteria > Pseudomonadota > Gammaproteobacteria > Enterobacterales > Alteromonadaceae > Cognaticolwellia. The sequence goes on from JBMZDW010000005.1 coordinate 60,183, forward strand.
GTGGGCACACTTTGGCTCAACGCCTACCAAATGCAACAAAGCATTGCCTTAATCGAAGAAAATAAGAGTTTATTCAGCCAATTAATTGCCGTCGCTGAAGCGCGTTATGCATCGAGTCTTGGCCAAGCACAACAGCAAGATATTATCCGCGCCGAATTAGAATTAAGTAGAATTGATGACAAGCTAGTACAATTTAGTCAGCAAAAAAACGCTTATATTGGGCAATTAGAGCAGTGGCTTGCTGTGACAGCAGCGGTTGAATTTTCCCGCGCTAATTTAACCTTATCACCGCAACTTCCTGACATAAACTTACAACAAAAAAGCTTAGTCATGGCGCCAAATCGTCATGCAAATACGGCGTTAGCCCAAAATTTTTCACAGCATCCCTCAGTGGTAGCGTTGGACAATAAAATAGCGGCTGTTGCGCTGGAAAAAACCTTGGCAAAACAAAAATATCAACCGCAATGGGGCGTAAATGCCAGTTACGGTTATCGCGGCGACGATGCATTCAATAACAGTCGTGCAGATTTATTTTCCGTCGCTGTCACCTTTGATGTGCCGCTATTTACTGAAAATAAACAAGACCAACAACTCAAGGCCGCCATATCTAAAACTGCGGCAGTGAAAACCGAAAAACAACTACGAATACGACAACTACTCGGGGCATTTTCAGCCAGCAAAGGTCGTTTATTACAGCTCATTAAACGTAAAACTTTGTATCAAGAAAAGTTACTGCCGCAGTTTCATCAACAAGCGGAAATCGCGTTAAATGCTTACACCAACGACACCGGCGATTTTGGCGATATCGTCCGTGCGCGTATTGATGAGCTCAATGCCGCCATTGACCATCTAGGCATTGTGGTGGCACAACAAAAATTACATCTCGAACTCAATTATGTCTTTAGCAAAGCCAATACAGGAATAACCCATGAACAATAAAAACGCGTTGAATAAAGGTACAGTTAGCAAAGACATGGTTTTAAAAGGCACTGGTATCAAAGGTATGGTTATCAAAGGTATAGCTATCGCCGTGGTAAGTTTATTGATTGGTGCTTGGTTGGCATTAAATTTCTTTGTTAGCAGCGAATCAAACACAATGTCCGCAAAAAGCGAAGCGGCAAAGCCTTTGTATTGGGTTGCGCCGATGGACGCCAATTTTCGCCGCGATAAACCCGGACTATCACCTATGGGCATGGAGCTAGTGCCGGTATACGAAAACCAAGGCACTGCCGATGAAAGTCCCGGTACCGTTAGTATTAACCCAAGTGTGATCAACAACATCGGCGTGCGCACTGAAAAAGTGCAAGGTTCGCATTTGCAAACGCAAGTAAAAACCGTCGGTTACGTAAACTACAACCAAGACAAACTCGTGCATATCCACCCGCGGGTAAAAGGCTGGGTTGAAAAACTGAATATTAATTCCGTTGGCGATACGGTAGAAAAAGGCCAAGCGATATATTCGATTTATTCACCAGAGTTAGTGAACGCGCAAGAAGAATTTATTTTAGCGCTAAGCCGTAAAAATAACCGTTTGATCAAGGCGGCAAAAAACCGCTTATTGGCGTTAAACATTCCCGATAGTGCCATCGACGAATTACAGCGCAGCCAGAAAGTTCAGCAACAAGTCAGCTTTTACGCGCCTCAGTCAGGTGTGGTTGAAAACTTAGCGATCCGTGAAGGCTTTTATGTTCAGCCCGGCACAACCTTGTTTTCTATCGGCGATTTAACCGAAGTTTGGGTAGAGGCAGAAGTGTTAGAGCGCCAAGCCGGTTTTATTTTTGTCGGTGACAAAGTGTCAATGACCTTGGACTTTGTCCCGGGAAAAACTTGGCAAGGACAGGTTGATTATATTTATCCGACACTGGACAACAAAACCCGAACTATGAAAGTGCGTTTGCGCTTTGACAATAAAAATTTCGCCCTCAAGCCGAATATGTTCGCGCAAGTGATTATTCATGGTAAACCGAGCGCTAAAACCATTATTATCGCCAAAGAAGCCTTGATCAGAACCGGTAGCCAAGACCGTGTAGTACTCGCCTTAGGCGCAGGCCAATTTAAGTCAATTGCTGTTGAGGTTGGCCGTAGTGACGGGCAGCATATTGAAATTTTATCTGGCTTATCTGAACACGACACCATAGTGACGTCGGCGCAGTTTTTGTTGGATTCTGAATCCAGTAAAAGCTCTGATTTCAAACGTATGTCAGCCATGACTGATATGGATATGGATATAGATATGGATATGGATATGGATATGGATATGGATATGGATATGGATATGGATATGGAGCACGATGAACCCGATGCCGCTACCGCACAAGTCACCGGCCTGATTAACACTATTGATAGCGAAAATAAGCTGCTGAATATTAGCCGTAGCGCCATTGAAAAGTGGCAGCGCGAAGCCGCAACAGTAGATTTTAGCCTAGCACCGGATATTGACCTTGCCCAGTTTCATATAAATACCGAGATCAACTTCACCTTTTCCGTGGCTAACGGTGTTTTCACCATCATTGCCGTTCACCCTAATGCCGACAACAGGCATTAATACCTCGCCAAGGAATTTATCATGATAGAACGTATTATTCATTGGTCGGTATTTAATCGATTTTTTGTTTTGTTGGTGACATTAATCATCGTGGGTATGGGTATTTTTGCTTTTAAAAATACCCCGATAGATGCCATACCCGATTTGTCTGACGTGCAAGTGATCATTAAAACTAGCTATCCGGGGCAAGCGCCGCAAGTGGTGGAAGACCAAGTCACTTATCCATTAACTACCGCCATGTTATCTGTGCCAGGCGCACGTACCGTTAGAGGCTATTCATTTTTTGGCGACTCTTATGTATATGTGATTTTTGATGACAATACCGATTTATATTGGGCGCGTAGCCGCGTGTTGGAATATTTATCACAAGTTGCTCCCAATCTACCCAGTAATGCCAAGTCGCAACTCGGGCCAGACGCCACCGGTGTCGGTTGGGTTTACCTTTATGCTTTGGTTGATAAAACCGGCCAACATGACATTAGCCAACTACGTTCAATTCAAGATTGGTTTTTAAAGTTTGAATTACAAACCGTGGCGGGTGTTTCAGAAGTTGCTGCCATTGGCGGTATGGTAAAACAATATCAAATCTCCGTTAATCCCGATAAATTAAGAGCTTACGGTATACCATTAAGCTTAATTCAAACCGCGATAAAGCAAGGTAATCAAGAGGTCGGCGCCTCAGTTGTTGAAATGGCCGAAGCAGAATATATGGTGACCGCTTCGGGTTATATTAAGAGTATTGACGACCTAGCGGCGATCCCGCTTGGCATGAATGTTAAAGGCGTGCCATTGCAGCTCAAAGATGTTGCCGATATTAATTTAGGGCCACAAATGCGCCGCGGCATAGCCGAGCTTAATGGCGAAGGTGAAACCGTTGGCGGCGTGGTGGTAATGCGTTTTGGTGCCAATGCCCAACAAACCATTGCCGGGGTAAAAGCGAAACTAAAAAGCTTGCAGCAAGGCTTACCTGCCGGGGTTGAAGTGGTGACGGTTTACGACCGTTCCAACTTAATTGAGCGCGCCGTTGATAACTTGTGGTCAAAACTTATCGAAGAATTAGCCGTAGTTGCACTTGTTTGCGTGGTGTTTTTATTCCATGTCCGCTCCTCTATCGTCGCGGTTATTAGCTTGCCTATCGGTATTTTAGTTTCTTTTATCATTATGTATTTTCAAGGTATTAACGCCAACATTATGTCACTCGGTGGTATTGCCATCGCCATTGGCGCCATGACCGACGGCGCCATAGTGATGATAGAAAATATGCATAAACATATGGAAAAAACACCGTTAACTAATGAAAACCGTTGGCAAATAGTGGCTAAATCTGCGGCAGAAGTGGGGCCGGCGTTATTTTTTAGCTTGTTAATTATCACGGTAAGCTTTATGCCGGTATTTATTTTAGAAGCGCAAGAAGGCAGAATGTTTAGCCCGCTTGCCTACACAAAAACCTATGCCATGGCAGCATCAGCCGGTTTAGCCATCACCTTAGTACCGGTATTGATGGGCTACTTTATTCGCGGCAAAGTTATTTCAGAGCGAAAAAACCCACTAAATCGCGCATTAATTGCTGGTTATATGCCGCTATTAAAAACCGTGCTGCGTTTTCCTAAAACCACCTTAGTGCTAGCATTTGTCATCGCCTGTTTGGGATTTTCACCATTAGATAAAATTGGCAGCGAGTTTATTCCGCCACTGGATGAAGGCGATTTAATGTATATGCCCAGCACGTATCCCGGCATATCCATTGGTAAAGCGCGCGAAATACTGCAGCAAACCGATAAGTTAATTCGCACCATTCCAGAAGTAAAAACCGTATTTGGTAAAGTTGGCCGTGCAGAAACGGCCACCGATCCCGCGCCCTTAACCATGATCGAAACCTTTATTCAATTTAAGCCGCAAGCACAATGGCGAGCCGGTGTAACAAAAGAGAGTTTACGTAACGAACTTGACGCCGCCGTGCGTTTTCCGGGTTTAACCAATGCTTGGGTGATGCCCATTAAAACCCGTATTGATATGTTAGCAACCGGTATTAAAACCCCAGTTGGCATTAAAATCGCCGGCAGCGACCTAAAAGTTATTCAAAGCATTGGCTTAAACATTGAAAAAATATTGAAAAACCTCGAAGGCACGGCATCGGTATATTCTGAACGCGTAGCCGGTGGTCGCTATATCAAGGTTGATATTAACCGTAATAAAGCCGCTCGCTATGGCTTAAACATTGCTGATGTCCAGCAAGTGGTTGCCACCGCGATTGGCGGCATTAATGTCACGCAAACCGTTGAAGGTTTAGAGCGTTATCCGGTTAATTTACGTTACCCGCAAGACTATCGTGATTCACCCGAGCAACTAAAATTATTGCCCGTAGTTACCCCGGCAGGCCAACGCATTGCATTAGCTGACGTAGCCGATATTTATATTGAAGATGGCGCGCCAAGTATTAAAAGTGAAAATGCTCGTATTAATGGCTGGAGCTTGATAGATATTGAGAATATTGATGTTGGCAGCTACGTTGAAAAAGCCAAAGCGCGTTTAGCGCAAGAGTTGGAACTACCTGCGGGTTATTCCATTACTTGGGCGGGTCAATTTGAATATATGGCACGGGCAAAGGCCAAACTAGCTTATGTATTGCCACTCACCTTCGCCATTATTGTTATTTTGCTGTACCTTAACTTTCGCAATATCGCTGAAGTGGCCATTATTATCGCCACCTTACCACTAGCCATGATTGGCGGAATTTGCTTAATGTATCTTGAAGGCTTTAACTTTTCGGTCGCGGTGGGCGTTGGCTTTATCGCCTTAGCAGGGGTTGCGGTAGAAATTGGCGTTATTATGTTAGTGTATTTAAATCAAGCATTTAATCAGGCTGTTGAACAACACAAACATGATAATAAACCTTTTACGCTAGCGGCTTTAATTGACGCTATTTTACAAGGTGCGGGCATGCGCGTACGTCCGGTGGTGATGACGGTAGCGACTGTTATTATCGGGCTGTTGCCGATATTATATGGTGATGGTACCGGCTCAGAAATTATGAGCAGAATTGCCGCCCCTATGGTGGGTGGCATGGTCAGTGCCATCGTACTGACATTACTGGTATTGCCAGCAGTATATTTATTGTGGAGATCGGCGCAATTAACACGACAAACACTAGAAAAATAAAAAAAAGACCACTAAAACTGTTTAACATCAGCCATAAAATTCACCAATGGCTGATGTTATTTATTGGTGCGCAATTTGTTATTTGGTCGGTTACTGGTGCCTATATGGTGTTTTTTGATATTGACTATATTCATGGCGATAGCCTAATGGTTAATCATCAAACTAAAATCAACCCAGAGCATTTAACTTTCTCGTCGCAAGCACTGTATCAGCAATACCCCAGTGCGAAAAACTTAAGTGTTGGCGTGTTGCTTAACCGAGCAGTGTATCGCTTTAATGTCGATAAACAGGCAATTATGCTCGATGCCAGTACTGGGGCTTTATTATCGCCGTTAGCTAAAAACCAAGCTTTAGCGCTAGCAAAACACTTTTATTCCGATGACGGCACAGTGATTAATGCTGAATTAATTAGCGCTAACCCGCCGTTTGAATTAAGCGCACGACACTTACCGGTTTGGCGGGTAAATTTTGACAATTTTTCCGCCCCTACTTTGTATATTTCTGCCGATAGCGGCAAAGTGGTTACTAAGCGTCACGACTTTTGGCGCTTGTTTGATTGGATGTTTCACTTTCATGTGATGGATTATGACGACGGTGAAAATGTCAGTAACTGGCTGCTATTTGTTTTTGCTTTATTGGCGGTTTTCGCTACCTGCAGTGGCTTAGTGCTAACCTACTTTAAAGTGATAAAACCATTCATTGATAAACGAAACTATCGAGACAGTAAGTTATCTGCTGGGAGTTCATTATGATGGTTTGGATCAAAAAAATTCACCAATGGGCCTCATTGCTTATCGGCTTGCAGGTTTTGATTTGGGTATTTAGCGGTTTGGTGTTTAACGTAATAGATCATAAAAAAGCCCGTGGTAATGCCTATCGCCAAGCGCCCGTATCAGTAATCATCGAAGAAAAGGAACTGCTGCCGGTTGAAAGCATACTAGCGTCATATCCAGATACGCTTGAACTAAAGCAAGTGAATATCCTCTCGCAGCGCTATTATTTACTAACGCAAAAACAAGCCTTGTATCGTCATTTTCCCAACAGTTATCATCTAGTTAATGCCACAACGGGTGAATTAACCTTAATTGATAAACCGCTCGCAACCTCAATTGCTAACGCGAGTTATAGCGGCGACGGCGAGGTTTTATCTGCGGTGTTATTAACGCCGCCAATGGCAGACTTTCCCAAGCAAAAAAATCCCAGTTGGCAAATAAATTTTAATGATGAATTAGCAACTAGCGCTTACGTTGAACAAGGCTCAGGGCGTTTGCTAGGTCATAGTAATAGCGATAAACGCTTTGCAGATTTTTTCTTTATGCTGCACTTTATGGACTATGGCAGCAGTGGCAGCTTCAATAATATTGCCATTATATTATTTGCTTTTGTTACTTTGTGGCTAACACTGTCGGGCTTACTATGGACCATACATAGGCTCAAGGAAGGTCGGTATCGTTTAAGGCGCTAGTACAATTCCCTAGGCTTAGGCTTAGGCTTTACCTCAATCATTTAGCACTTATCCTAAGGGCTCTGATTAACCAGCGCTACTTATGCAGTCGTTCAGGTTACTTAACTCCGCTATGCGCTATACAAATGAATGAATGCTTTAGTCCAACTACTCATATTACCGGCATAAAAAAATCGAGTGCTTCAACTGTTAAAACAGCGAATCACTCGATTTTAATGCACTAAATTCAGTAGACGAATTTAGTCAGAATAAACTTAAGGTAAGGTAATAGTTACCGTAGTGCCTTTACCTTTTTGGCTATCAATTTTAATGTCGCCAGATAATTTATTCTTAACAAGATCATACGTAGTACTCATACCTACACCAACATAGCCGCGTTCGCTACGTGTAGTGAAGAACGGTGTAAACACTTGCGATAACACATCTTTGCTCATGCCTTTACCGTCATCAGAATAAGTAATTGTAGCACCGCCTTTCGCACCCTTTTCAACTTTTAACGCCACTTTACCATTACCGTCATTATCAAAACCGTGTTTAAGCGAGTTATTGACAATGTTTAATAACACTAGCGCGATATAGCTTGGTACTGATTTAATCGCCAACTCTTTTTCACCAGAATAGCTATAAGTGATGTCGCTTTGATTAAATTCAAAATCATAAAGCATCATCATTTTTTGCATGTAAGCGATAACATCAAAACTCTGCACGTCGGTATCATCTTGATCGGCCGCGATTAGGTTGAAGTTCTCTAATAAAGTCACTACTGGCTTAAGTGTTGCGGCATTTTTAGTATCACCTGCAGACTCAAGCTGAGCCTGTAAGTCCTCTAAAGATACACCCGCAGCATAGGTAATATCAGTCGCCATATAGCCTAAGGCTGCAAGGTTTTCTGATTTAATCAATTGTCCTTCTCTAACTGGCAATAAGGCATCGCCTTCGCTGTCTGAAGCTGGTGTTGATTGGGACTCAGCATTCTTCGCTTTTTTCCACATCATTAATGCGATAAGTAATGCGATGATGGCGATAACAACAAAAACATAAAATAACATTTGGAAACTTGAAAGACTCTTATTGTCTTTAGCCATTTTAGATATTTTAGTTGTTGCGTTATTGGTGATTTTCTTTTGCTTTTCAAGCTCATCATTTAGATCAGTGATTGCTTGTTCTTGTTCTTTAATTTTAGCCTCATCAGCAATTTGCCAATCTTGCTTACTCATTTTTAACTGTTTTTCTTGAGTTTGCACTTGCTTTTGTAAACGTTGTAATTGGCTATCTTTGGCTTTTAAATCTTGACTCTGCTTGGCGCTTTGTTGCTGCGCAGCTTCTAAGCGCTCTGATTGTTGCTGTGACGCTGAACTAGACTTCGCCAAATTTGCTTTAGTAACGCTTAAAGTTTTATTTAGTTGGTTCATTTCAGCTTCTTGTTGCGCCACTTGCTTTTGCAGTGCTAACAACTGTGTTGAATGCTGATTTTTTTGTGCAAAACTAGGGCTTACCGTTAGTACTTCACCATTTTTTTCATCGTCTAAAAAGTAAGACAACTCAGGCATGGTTAATTTACCATCAACAAGATTAGGCTCAATCACTTTAAAACTAATGTTGGACCCTTGCTCGTCAAATGAAATATCAACCGTAGTTTTAGCAAGGTACTTGCTATTCTCGGTCATAATTAACACATGCGAACCGGTAATAATTCTAGTGGCAGCTGCTCGCAAGGTTGTTGGATACTCTGATGCAATATATAAAATATTAACATTTTTAGCGTCGTTAATTGTGTTGATGGCGCGTACTTCTATGTCTTTGCCTTTAACACCTTTATTTGCGAAAAAACTACTTAAATATTCAAATTTTTCGCTATCGTCATAAACACCAATAACAAACTTTCGTTGTCTAGCTTCCGCAGGCCAACTAACATATTTAGCAAACTTGCCCAATAACATAGCTTTTTCATAATCAAGCGATGCTGTTTGTGCCCAAGTTTGACCTCCTACAACAAGACCTATGCTAACAAGTAATAACATAAAACTTGATCTTAATTGTACAAACCTTGTTTTCATAACTTACCTTACAAAAAAATTAATAATATATTCGCATTCTACGTTGAATTTTTCTTAAATCAATGGGGCAGAGTCATTGATACCGTTAAAATTAGATTAAAATTAGCTCAATTGCGCCAGATCGCATGATATTGTGAAAATAGTTGTACAAAGTTGTTGATAAAAATACCGGTTACTGCTGCAAATTAAATTCAAATTCAATTTCTAACAATTTATCACTGCCGCTTTGTGCAGGATAACGCCATTGCGTTAAGGCTTGTTTTGCCGAGCGCTCTAGTAATCTATCCCCGTGCTTATTCAATCCGCTAATATCAATAACTTTACCAGCGTCTGAAATGCGGTATTGCAGTTTTATCGTTCCTGATTTACGCGCATAAAGTGCTGACTTAGGGTATTTTGGCATAACACGATAAGTCGGTACTATATCTATTGACGGTTGAGCTAGGGTTGGAACATTAACGCTATGATTTAACGCTGCATTCACTGATAATTCAGGTTGCGTGAAGTCAAGTTGTTCTGGGCTGACACGACTAGTGTCACTTTTTTGAGGAATTGCACTTTCTGGTTTAGGCGGTAACGGTGGCTTAGCGGCAGGTAAAAGCGTTTTTTCAAGCTTGCTTTCAGTAATTTCCACCACACGAACTGAATGCTGTTGATATTGTTCGATTGCCCCCTGCACTGGCGGTTTGACGTAATGGCTAATTAGCGCCATGATACCAAACGAAGTGACACCGCCGGTGAGCAATAAAGCCAACATTTGCCAAGGTGAACGCGTCGATTTTATCGCTGGTGTTGTATTTTCTAGCTCAATCTCAGGCACCTGAGTTTGCTGTTTTCTTTGTTGATAAAGCGCTGAAAGTTCTTGATCAAATTTATCTACGCTCATGACGAAGTTCCTAACAAATAGCTTAAATTATTGCGAGCATAACGTAAACGACTTTTAATAGTTTCAAAACTGTCGTTGGTTAAGGTGGCGATTTCTAGCACTGAAAAACCTTCCTGTTGAAAAATAAACGCTTCTCTTTGTAAGAAGGGTAATTGCTCAAGGGCGGCATTAAACTGGCTTAATCTGTCTGATGCTTGTATTGCTTGCTCGAGATTTACCGTTAGCATTTTATTTTCATCTAACAGCTGGCTTTGCCATTTTTGTTGGTGACGAAATTCATCAATCAAGGTGTTGCGCGCAATAGTAAACAACCAAGTTTTAACATTGGTTTGCTGTTTATGGCCTTGGCTATGCTGCTGAGTTTTCATGACTTTTAACCAAGTAGTTTGTACTATATCTTCTGCCATCTCTTTGTTCGATTGACTCAATAAATAGTGATATAGCGGCAAATTAAATTGCGCAACCAACAAAGACAAATACTTGTTTTTGCCGGTTGTCAAAAAACTTTCCAGTAACCGTTCAGGGCTAGTTTTTGGGTTATACCAACCTTTAATCATTGAGGGTAACTGCAAATTTTTGTCCTAGCTTTGTTGATCAATATTAAAGTCTAACTGTACGGTTAGGCCTTGTTGCGTCACTGTATTGCCCGCTGCTGATTTTGCCCGGTATTTCCATTTTCTTAACGCTTGTTTTGCCGCTTTATTAAATACCCGCTTAGGCTCTGCGTCGATAACCTCAATATTAGTAACGCCGCCTAAGGCGTTAATATCAAAGCGCAATTTCACCCAACCTTCAATGCCATCGCGCGCTGCAACAATCGGGTATTTAGGGTTAATACGTACAACCGGACGAGCATCATTATCGCGAGTGTTGTTACCCATAGTTAAACTAGGTCCGCCAGTGGCAATTTTAATGTCTGGACTATCGTAATGATAACCACCTTCAACATTGGTTGCTACCGCCGTTTCAAAAGTTCTCGGCATAGGTTTAGGGGCAGGCGGCGGCTCATTTTTAAAGGGCGGCTTCACTTGTGCCGGACGCTCTTCCGGCAATTGTGCCACCTCAACAATTACATCAGGCAAGGCTTTAGGTGGTAACACTTGCTCGTTATTAACCAAGTAAGCCATAAAGGCAAATAAACCAAATGTGGTTGCACTGGCAAGAGCTGTTATCGTTATTATCTTTTTCATAGTCGTTCCTCAATGTTCAGTATTTACTAAAATGTTGCTAAATAAATGAACGGTGATCACACATTCCGTCAGTGGCCAGTTCCTGACTTATTAATAAAACGATGCGAAACAACAAATGGGGTTAAATTAAATAAAATTAATCTGAAGAGAGTTGAAAGGGTAATACCTGAGCAACAAAACGAGTCACTAGCGCTTAAAAAAGGCAATTAACCGTTTGACGAAAAAAATAACTAAAAAGTAGCCGAGATATTGACCGAGCATAAATATCAGCATTTTCGGCCAAAATGCGGTTTCTTCACTAAAAAAACTTAGCGCAAGTCTTGCTGGGGCAGTTAACACTTCATAACCCGGAACAGAACACGTGATAAAAGTGTAGTTATAAGCAAAAACAGTAAGGCCGAGCAAGCAACCTAAAAATGCTGACAGATAAGAAAACTTAATATCCGACAATATACCTACGCCTAACATTTATTTACCTTTTAAAACGATGTGTTATAAATTGTTCAACAAGTTAACATAAGCACAGTCTTTGACGACAAAAAATAAAGTAGCGACGACACACTAAATTAGCCATTCATAACGCACACTTTACTTGAATTTACCAAGCCAACGGTTACTATAGCTGCCCAATGTATAATCTAGAATAATCTGATGAAAAAATTACTTACTCTTGTCACTATCGCACTAACATTTTTAAGCTCGGCGACCTTTGCAGAAAGCTTAAAAGTTGCTTCTTGGAATATCGCTTGGTTGGGCTCTCATGAATATAACCAGCGCAACGATGCTGATTACCAAAAGCTAGCTCACTACGCTCAAGCACTTGATGCCGATGTTATTGCCTTGCAAGAAGTTGAAAGTGAAAAATGGGCGAAGAAAGTTTTCGGGGCTGACTATGATTACTACTTCACCACCAAAGACTGGGTTCAACGTGTCGGCGTAGCGGTAAGAAAGAGTAGTGGATATAAAGCTAACGCTGTTGAATATGTTGAACTTGATCAAGGCTTAGCGCGACGAGGCATGGACGTTACCCTAACAAAAAATGGTAACAGCGTACGCTTATTGGCGGTACATATGAAATCAGGCTGTTTTGATAAAGCGCTTGATCAAGTCAGCATTGCTAAAATGCCAAATTCTAATAAAAAAGAACAATACGCAAAAATTGCCTGTGCAGAGCTAGCGAAACAAGCAAAGCCGTTGGAAGCATGGGTCGATGCCCGCGCTAAAGAAGATGTGCCGTTTATTTTATTAGGTGACTTTAACCGTAGATTTGTCAGAGACATTTCATTAAATCACAGTGAAATTCAAGGTTTGTGGCAGTCGATTGATGATGAAGGTGCAGAAGCACTTTGGGCGCCTACCATTAACGCTGAGTCAAAATGTTGGGGCGGCTACTACAAAGATTACATCGACCATATCGTTTTTGACCCAAGAGCCAAAGCGCTTTATGTTGAGAACTCATTTGAGCAACTGGTATTTGACGCTAAATACACTAAAGAACTCAGCCAAACGCTAAGTGATCACTGCCCTATTTCAGTAGAGTTAACTTTGTAAGCTAGGGTGTAGATTAATATAGTCAGCCCAAAGTTACCCTTTAACTACTGGGCTGCGGCTTCTGTTATTTATCTATCACTAATCTCGCCAATAATTATTGGCAGCTGATACTGTTTGAAAGTTCGTGGCAATCACTTGCGAAGAAGCAATTAAACTATCGGCATCTTCACCATAAACGTGGCGTAACTTACTTCTAATGGCGTCGGACGGTTGAGTATATTTCACGCCCATTCTAGATAGTTTTATTGCTAACTCGTAGCCCGCTTGCGGCGTTTCAGTGATTAGGCTCGTTAACCATTGCTCTGACATGATTCACCCCTCTCGTTTGTTCTGCATGGTAGAACTTCATACTATTCAAGCATAGTTCGATTACAAGAGAAGTGGCACAATTAAATCAAGAAGATGCGGTATTACCGTTAGAAAATCGTCAACATATTGGGTTACTATTGGCGATGCGGCCTTGGGAATTACCGCACTTTCAAAAGCTGCGCAGAAATTAGAGCCACCAAATGTTTTATAAGGAATTTATCATTGCCGTTTTTACATCTTCTTAAAAAGAATCAAGCCGTTATCGCTCAAGCTATGCTGACTTTAACGCTGAGTTTAGGGCTTTTTTCTTGCAGTGCACAAGGCGAACGACTGACCGCGTCAACAGTCGATTATTGCGCTGCTATTCCGGCCAGCAATAACAAACTATTGTCGGAATATCTCGCGCCGGTTGCGCATAAAATGCGCGAAAATACTGGTGTTTATATTCTAGAGCAAGGCATTGAAGCCATGTTATCGCGGGCGTGGTTAACCGAGCATGCTGAGCACACTATTGATGTGCAGTATTTTATTTTCTCTACCGATAATATTGGCTTAATCGCCATCGATTATTTAGTTAAAGCGGCAGAGCGTGGCGTAAAGGTACGCATTTTAGTTGACGATATCATGATCGAAGCCAGTGGTAGTGAGCTACAAACTTTGGCAGCGCATAAAAATATCTCGATAAAAATTTACAATCCAGTGGCCAATATAGGTAAAAACCTGTTTGATAAAATGCTGACTTTAACCACCAATTTTCATCAGCTAAACCAGCGTATGCACAACAAAACCTTTACCATTGACGGCAAAGTCTCCATCACCGGCGGCCGTAACGTTGCCGATGAATATTATGGTTACGATCATCAATTTAACTTTCGCGACCGCGATGTACTGTTAATTGGTGGTATTACAGAAAAAGTACAAGCCTCATTTAACCAGTTTTGGCAAAGCCCGCTCAGTGTTGACGTTAACGATTTAATCAAAGAAAAAAAGCCAAAAGGCTATATTCCTAACTATCAGCCATTACATCAATATGCCTGTAACCCGGAAAATTTTGTTGCCTCGGTGCGCGATAAAATTCGGGATATACCTAAGGCAATTACCGAAATTCAACAACAACAGCAATTACAATGGTTAGACAATGTTGAGTATGTTTCGGATATACCAGGCAAAAACAACGCTAATAAATTTCTCGGTGGTGGCGGTTTAGCCACTGAAAAATTGGTCAGCTTATTACAAAGTGCCAACAAGTCGGTGGTGATCCAAACCCCTTATTTAATTACCACAAAAGCGACACGAAAAATTCTGAAAGCGTTAGTCGACAAGGGCGTTGAGATAAAAATTCTCACCAATAGCATGGCGTCAAATGATAATTTAGAAGCCTTTAGTGGCTATCAACGTGATCGTAAAGCCCTACTAAAAACCGGCGTAAAAATTTTTGAATTTAGACCGGACGCAAAAATTCGCCAAAAAATAATGTCGGAAGTGATGCAAAAGCAGCTCACTAAAGCGCCGATTTTTGGCTTACATGCAAAATCTATGATCATAGATGACCATACCGCGGTTGTCGGTACTTATAATGTTGATCCGCGCAGCGCTAATCTTAATACCGAAAATTTTGTTATTATTCCCTCGAAGAAAATTGCCCGCGAAATCAAACAAGGTATGGTAGAAGAAATGCTGCCCGAAAATGCTTGGGCCATTAGCTTAGACTGGAATCCTGATGGTGAGGAAAAATTGATGAAACGGCTGAAGATAAAATTACGTCGTATTGTGCCAAAAAGCATACTCTAGTCGGCAAAAAAAGGAATTAGCGATGACGGACACTAACGCCAAAAACGAATATGTTATTTTATTGCATGGCTTAGCGCGTTCAGCACATTCAATGGATAAAATGGCGCAACGCTTAAGCGAGCAAGGCTATCAGGTATTAAACATTAATTACCCTTCGCGCTCCTATCCGATTGAGCAATTGGCGGAGCAAACCATTTCAGATGCGTTAGCGCAATGTACTGACTTACCCGTAAACTTTGTCACCCACTCAATGGGCGGCATTTTAGTGCGGCAGTTTCTCAGCAATCATCAGATCAAAAATCTTAATAAAGTCGTGATGCTTGGCCCCCCAAATAAAGGCTCAGAAGTGGTTGATAAGCTGAGTCATTTACCCGGTTTTTATTTTGTTAATGGCGATGCCGGCATGCAATTAGGTACAGGCGCGCTAAGTGTGCCGAATAAATTAGGCAAGGCGAATTTTGACGTTGGTATTATTGCCGGCACCCAAAGCATCAACCTACTGTTATCAACGCTTATTCCGAGCACCGATGACGGTAAAGTGTCGGTTGAAAGTACCAAGGTCGACGGCATGAATGATCACATCGAAATGCCAACCACCCATGTTTTTATGATGCGTAACGAAGCAGTTATTGCGCAAGTTATTCGTTATCTTCAACAAGGTAAATTTGAGCATTAACGCGTCATAACATTCAGCTGACAAAAATAGTTAATGGCATCAATCGCTTGCTGTAATTTCGGTGATATATCAGCAATGCCACCGAAAGTACCAATGTGACATTATTATGATTATTTCAATATTCGCTATGCCAAATCGGTAAAAATTTAGTATGGTGTTAAGAGGCTTTAATATATCTAGATAAGGAATCGAGATGAAATTATTTAAGCAATTTTCGCTATCGAGCTTGGTATTCTTCAGTGCTTTTGCAAGCTTTGCATCAGCAAACGACATGGAAATCACTGCCAAGTCTCAAGTGATATCAAAAGACAGTAAACTCCATACCTACAGCGGTAATGTCAGAATCGCCTTTGCTAATGCTAGCTTATCGACGAAATCTAGCCATGCTTCTTTTCAAAAAGGTAAAACCATCATGGAAGGCGATGTCGAAATTATTCTCACTAACGCCGTTGCCAAAGCAGATAGAGTTACTTTTATTCCTTCACAGCAAGGCATAGTAGCGAAAATGGATCGCGTTACCTTTACCTATAAATAATCTTGATAACCGGCATTATTTTGTTGGCTGGCTTTTATCATGCTGATCTATGATCATGCTTACACTTTGATGGGCGCCGTTGTCGAAGTTCACTTGTGTTGAATAGCCGATAATATCGTCAGCACTTTTTTTATGCGGATTTTTACTTTTAGTGGCTTTAGCAACAATTACCACATTCTGCGCTTGTTGCAGCGTCAGGTTCGGCAATAAGTACATGCTTTGATGTAACACTATTTCACTAGGTAATTGCGATAACTTGCCTTTAAAATTCGCCAAAGGTAAACGCTCGCCCGGTTTAGCCGCATAAACATACAGCACCCATTCTTGGGCATCATTAGGCATTAGCTCTGGCTTAATATTGACCTGCACGGTAATTATTCTATTGGCTTTTTCTGCCACTTGCTCTTGTGCTTGTGCTATCGGCGAAAGCCAAAATGTTAATAATATAACACTGGCGAATAGCGATAATTTTTTCATCTTTTCAACCTTGAAAATCACAGCTTAGTTGTCAATAAACCATGTTGTATCACCGCAATGTTGTGCCGAGCAAGCAGATAAAGCACTAAGCCTAATGTTTCGCCATAAAATATGACCTAGCTCAATATTGGTGATGTTCCTTAGGCTAAAATTCACACTGCCTTGATATTTCAGGCACTATCATCATTATTAACAGGTATCGCTATTATCGTGTCCGCGCGTAACGTAAAATGCTCGTACTTTTTCAGTGGTCATAATTTTTCATTCGTAAAAACATAACATAGGTATTTCATGGAATTTTCATACGTTAATCCAACCCATATTCATTTCGGTCAAGGTAAAATTGCTAGCGTTAGTGACGCTATTCCTCAAAGTTGCAAAGTATTAGTGATCTACGGCGGCGGCTCAATAAAGAAAAACGGCGTTTATCAGCAAGTACAAAGTGCCTTAAGCGAGCATACTTGGTTAGAGTTTTCAGGTGTTGAGCCCAACCCAACCATGGAAACCTTAGATAAAGCGGTTGCGCTAGTTAAAGCTGAAAACGTCGATTATATCCTGGCTGTTGGTGGTGGTTCCGTGATCGACGGCGCCAAGTATGTTGCCGCTGCGGCCTGCTACGATGGCGCGGGCTGGGACATTCTTTTAGGGAAACATACCGTCACAGAAGCGATAGCGATTGGCGCAATACTCACCTTACCGGCAACGGGGTCAGAGTCTAATGCCGCATCGGTGATCACCCGTGCAGCAACGCAAGATAAACTGCCGTTTTTCGCGCCAGCCGTACAACCCAAATTTGCCGTGCTTGATGCTGACGCGATGAAAACCTTACCTGAACGTCAGTTAATTAATGGCTTGGTTGACGCTTGGGTACATATTTGTGAGCAATACTTAACCATGCCAACTGGCGCTATGGTACAAGATGGCTACGCAGAAGCCTTACTGAAAAATTTACTCACCTTAGCGGAACAATACGACCAACGCGAAACCTTACAATGGCGTGAAAACCTGATGTGGACTGCCAACCAAGCGCTTAATGGTTTGATTGGTGCTGGCGTACCGCAAGATTGGGCAACCCATATGATTGGGCATGAACTCACCGCGCTTTATGGTGTTGATCACGCACGGTCACTGGCGATTGTGCAACCGTCATTAATGCGTAATCAATTTACCGTGAAAAAAGCGAAACTTGAGCAAATGGGTAAAAATGTATTTGCCTTAACTGCTGGTGAAGATTTAGCAGAGCGCACTATTGCCGCGATTGAAGCGTTTTATCATAGCCTCAATGTTGCCACACAGTTAACTGAACACGGTGAAGATAAAGCGGCTGCCATTGATAAAATTATCGCCCAGTTAACGGCTCACAACATGGTTAAACTCGGCGAAAACCAAGCCATTACTTTGACACAAAGTCGTGAAATTTTAGAACTAGCCGTTAAATAGTCTTTTTTTAGTGAATTAGCCAAGCGCGTATCGAATATTGCTACTCGCTTGGCTATATTTTAGCGCTAAATTGCTAAGCCTCGTTTCTATTTACTCGCAACCAGTACGTTACGTACATTAGCCCTACACCCAGTGCGATAGCGACAATATTCACTTTTGACATCAATAGCTTAATTGGCAGTAAGTTATTAATGTTTTCCTTAACGTGCCCGTCGACATGATCAACATGAATAACAAAATAATCACTGAGCGTGCTCGCAAAAAATGACGACGATAAATTAAAGTAATTCACTAAAAAGGCTTCCACTAAAATGAGGGTAATTATCGGTAAAATTGCCCATAAAAATGGCGCTTTATTGGCAAACATCGACATCAACATTAACCAGGCATAAAGCGGAAAAAGCCATAAAACAAAAGGAATCAGGCTCAACCAAATCAGCGCAATATTGCTAAAAATATCTAAAGTACCCCAGACATGCCAAAATGACAGTTCGTAACTTACCGACAGTACAATACAGCCGATAAAACCGAGTAATCCTGCCATAAGCATCGCCGCCGTTGCTGCTAGCATAAATATCGCCGGAATAATTAGCGCCCCTGTGAATAACTTTACCGCAATGGTGGTGGCATCTGACACTGGCATTGAACGCCAAAAATACACCGACAAATCTCTTCTTTCGTCAAACAAACAGGTCAGAAAATAATAAAGTTGCACCAGTAACGCGACCATCATAAAAGGTAAAAATAGCGCAGAAATTGCAGCAAACGCCACGTGGCTTAAATCACCAGTAATCGGTTGATGTTGGACATGGCTTAATTGATTGATAATGCCGTTCCACTGATAATCTTCAATCAGCATTAATTGTAATAGCGGCGCAACCACCATCATAGTAAGAATAATGATAGGCACCCAAAATAATAGCTTATTAAATTCCCACAGTTCTTTTTTAATATTCATGGTCAATAGCGAGATATTCATGACACGGCCTCCTTAGTCATCACGCCAATAAATATATCAGCTAAAGTCGGTGCACTAACCTTGCCCAAAGGCTGTAATTGTTCAGTGCTCACTTGGTCAAAAAGCATGGTAGTTAAACCCATTAAACTATTGCTATGTATCGGTTTTAATGCTTTGGCTTGCTGCAGATGTTCACCGGTTACGCCAACGACTTTAAAGCGCTCACGTACAGATTCAACACTTTCATTAAGCACCAACTGACCATGTTGAATAAAGGCAACATCCGTTAAAATATGCTCTATTTCTTCAATTTGGTGCGTAGTAATAACAATGCACTTTTCTGATGTATAAAAGTCTTCTAACAAGTGATTATAAAACTGATGACGCGTTAGCATATCTAAGCCTAAAGTCGGCTCATCTAAAATCAGCACTTTGGCATCAATGGCTAAAATAAGCGCCAAATGCAGTTGCGTCACCATACCTTTTGACAACGACTTAACTTTGGCACCATGGTCAATATTGGTTTTCGCTAAAAAATGTTCGGCTTGTTCACGGTTAAAGTTTTCATGTATGTTCGCCATATAACTTAAGGCTTGCGATACTTTTAACCATTTGGGCAGTACCGCGACATCAGAAATATAGGCAACATCTTTTAACATAGCCGCACGCTGAGTACGCGGGTTATACCCTAAAATATCAATATCGCCATCAAAGTTTGACAAACCCAGCATAGCCTGCAAACAGGTGGTTTTACCCGCGCCGTTTGGCCCAACTAAGCCTAATATTTGTCCTGCTTTCACGGTGAGCTTGACATCTGACAGCACTTTTTTGCTGCCATAGTTTTTATTCAAACCATTTATCGAGATTAATGTTGTCATTATTTAGTCTCCGATATCGGCGCTAACAAATCTTCTGTTGAAAGCTTCAAACGATTAATTTGTTCGAGAATTTTCGGCCATTGTGCGTTTAAAAAATTTTCCCGCTCGCGCCCTAAAATCAGCTCTTGCACACCATTTTTTACAAACAAACCTTTACCTCGCTGTTTTTCTACAATATTTTCATCCTGAAGCATTTGATAGGCTTTAGAAATCGTTATTGGGTTTAATTGGTATTGTGCGGCAACCTTTCTCACCGAAGGCAACGCTTCGCCCTCAATGATATAACCGTCTAAAATTCGCGTGACCACTTGTTGATACAGCTGAATGTAGATCGGTGTATCGGGATCCCATTGCTTTGGCATTGTTCTTTTCCTTGGTTACATATCGCTTATTTAGTGTTATACATCACCAACACACCAAGCGCAAATATCAACCAATTGTTAAATGTAAATAAATGCGTCAATCTTGCTAAAAAATTAGCCTGAGCAATAGCATAGCCATCATATTTTGGTAATATTATCGAACTATAGTGTTTTAATTTTGCAGTCACGATTATGCTTCAAGGCAATCAAGCCCCTATCGCAACACATAAAGACGGTTTCTGGACGATATTTTTTACCTTTCTGAAACTTGGGCTAACCGCGTTTGGCGGCCCCATTGCCCATATTGGTTATTTTCGCCAAGAATTTGTTGAGCGTAAATCTTGGTTGGATGAAACAGCATTTAGCCAACTGTTAGCGATTTGCCAATTTATTCCTGGCCCCGCCAGCA
This sequence comes from Cognaticolwellia sp., assembly GCA_049614565.1. Lineage (GTDB taxonomy): Bacteria > Pseudomonadota > Gammaproteobacteria > Enterobacterales > Alteromonadaceae > Cognaticolwellia. Next base: position 80,871 of record JBMZDW010000005.1, read on the forward strand.
GCCAACTAGGCTTTGCCATTGGCTTGATGCGCGCGGGGTGGCTAGGTGCAATAGCCGCATTTACCGCGTTTACCTTACCTTCAGCAATAATTTTGATCGCTTTTGGCTCGGCATTACCGTTTTTATCTGGAGACTTGTTTAACGCTAGCATTCATGGCTTAAAACTTGTGGCTTGTGCGGTCGTTGCCGACGCGGTATGGGGTATGTCGAAGAATTTATGCACCGATATTCAACGTCGCGGCATTGCACTAGCGGCTATGTCTGCACTATTAATATTTGATATCTCGTGGTTACAAATAGCGCTCATTGTTTTTGGTGCTTTCGCAGGTATGGTCTTATGCAAAAGTGCAGTAAATCAAGGTGCGAACACAATAAAAATAAACTACGGCAAAGGCACGAGTCTTATTTTATTGTTGGTATTTACAGCATTATTACTGGTACTAGTTTTTGCACCAATACAATCAGGTTTATGGCAAGTGGCAGAGATTTTTTATCGTGCTGGCGCTTTAGTCTTTGGTGGTGGCCATGTGGTATTGCCGTTACTTGAACAGTCGATAGTGGCAAACGGCTTGGTGTCTGAGGCACACTTTTTAGCCGGATATGGCGCGTCGCAAGCGATCCCTGGGCCGATGTTTACCTTTGCGGCCTATTTAGGTGTCATCATCCCCACAGGTTTTAGCCCGTGGCTTGGCGCCATAGTGGCACTTTTGTTTATGTTTCTACCGGGCTTTCTTTTACTTGCTGCCGCGCTGCCCGTTTGGCAAAGCATGGCCCAAAAACCGAAAATGGCCCAGGCGATTGCCGGTATTAATGCCACGGTAGTCGGAATTTTAGCCGCGGCACTTGTTGATCCCATACTTAGCTCAAGCATTAGTTCATTAATCGATATTGTTATCGCGCTGATAGCGCTCGCCATGCTAACCGTATGGCGATTATCACCATTGTGGTTAGTACTTTGGTGTGTCACGGCAAGCGCAATGATGACCTTACTCTGAACTTAGTCATCATTATTTTGCTGTTTAATTTCTCGTAAGCGCTCGCGATACTTGTCGCGTGCTAGCGCTTGCATATCGGTTACTGCATCACTTTCATCAACAATTTCACGACCCAGTAAGGTTTCAATGGCATCTTCTAAGGTCACCACACCTGAGGTTTGGCCATATTCGTCTTCCACCAAATACAAGTGCATATGGTTTTTAATAAACATATCTAATAACTGTTGCACCGGTAACTTTTCCGACACGGAAATTAGCGGAATAATAAAGTTTACAATCGGCTCATCACCGCGGCCATTACGCTCGGCTTCATACAAATCACCTTTGATCACTTTGCCTTTAATATCATCAACGGTTTTGCCATAAACGGGTATACGAGTGAACTGGCTGGTTTGCTCATGATTTAACGCTTCCGTTACCGTCACGTCTTGGTGCAACATATGTACAACGGTGCGCGGCGTAAAGACCGAGCCAGTACGCAATTCGCGTAATCTGAGAATATTTGATAAATATTCATTTTCTTGTGAAAACAAGCTGCCATCTTTATGGCCTAATGATGCCAGCGCAATAATTTCTTCACGGGTAATTTCATTTTCTTTACCTTGCTTAAATAACCGCGTGATGCGCGTTGAAATCCACACCAACGGATAAACCAGTTTTGTTAGCCACGCAATAGCATACGCACATGGAATGGCGAGCCCGCGCCAAAATGTCGCCCCTAAGGTTTTAGGAATAATTTCTGATAAGTATAAAATCGCTAAGGTGAGCAAAACCGCAATTAAGGTTTCCCAGCGTTCGCCAAATACGTGAATAGCCTGCGCGCCAACGCCAGCAGCGCCCATGGTATGGGCAAAGGTATTTAATATTAAAATACTGGAAAGCGATTCATCTAAACGGGTTTTAGTATCGGCTAATACCGCACCTGAAACCGGCTTTTCGTTTTGAGTTTGCTCCACAAAACTCGGGGTTACTGACAGTAAAACGGCTTCTAGCACCGAACATAAAAATGATACGCCAATGGCAATACCAAGGTAAATCAAAAGCAAGGTCACGTATTAATCTTTCCAAAATATTTCACTATGTAGAACAGCATAACACAACACGACAGCTAACGATTGCCCCTTGCATAATGCTTAGCCACAATCACCATAAAAATTCCGCCTAGCACCAATAATGAGGCTATCATCAATTGACGACTGATCAGTTCTTGGGCAAAAATTACACCACCAAACGCCGCAATAATAGGTACAGTAAGTTGAATAATGGCGGCCTGCGTTATCGAAAGCTGAGTTAATACGCTGTACCAAATAGCATAACCCAAACCAGAGGTGATGGCGCCAGAGGCGATAGCCAAGGCTATGCCTGTATTCGATATGATCGCGCCATCAAAGGTAAAAAATGTCAGTAACATCAGTAACGGCAGTGCTTTTATAAAATTGCCGGCGGTGTCAAGCAAAGGGGTTTTCGAGGCTTGACCGGCTAAGGTATAAAATGCCCATGCAACGCCTGATGCCGCCATCAGTATAAATGACGTCAATGACGGCGATGTTGCGCCAGGGAGCAGTAGTACCATAAGGCCTGCAAGCGCAACGAATAAACCAAGCCACTCGACAGCTAACAACTTATTGCCGGTAAACAGTGCCACTAAAACCATGGTCAATTGCACTGAGCCAAATAAAATCAATGCACCCGTGCCGGTATCAAGCGAAATATAGGCGTATGAAAACGTCACGGCATATAAAAATAATAACCCGGCTGAAGACCAACGGCCTGCGGTGAACCCAACTGCTGCTTTATGGCGAGTCAAAACCAGTAGCAACAAAAAAGTAGCACCTGACAGTAACCTAATGGCAGAGAAGCTTGCCGCATCAATCACCTCATCAGCAAGTGCTAAGCGGCATAGCACAGAGTTGCCAGCGAATGCGATAAGCGCTAATAAGGTCAGTAGTATTGTTTTCAGCATGCTTGTTGATAATTAATGATGTTGATCTAATTTTTTGCTAAATTCTTTAACATTTTAAGCTCACTGCGCTCGATTTCTTGGGCGTAAATAGCCGTTGGCTTATCAGTAATATTTGCATACAGCACCACTTTACTGTCAGTGATTTGAATGCCGTAATTACCCGAGGTTAAATAGACCCCGCCAGCGTAACGCCCTGACGTTGGTAACCAATTTGCTTGCTGCTGCGCTAACCAGTTGTTCAAGATAACATATTCAGCATTCTTTGCCGTCAAAATGATATGATCTTTGCTGCTCGCGCTGATAAACACGTTAACTTCAGGGTCGAGTGCGACCTCAACGGTTTTGCTACAACCAGTGAGGGTCAATAGTAACATCAGTATTATCGCAAAGTATTGAGTCATTTTTTATCCTGTTAAGCGCTTGGCAAATCGCCAGGTGATCATCAGCGCATTTTACGCTAATAGCGACGTTTTGCTTTGATACACCGCAAGGTTGGCAACTTTTTTTTGTAAAGCCCTCCCTCTTAAGCAGCTGATTCTGATATGGTTGACGACAAATATATTTTATTCACTCATCGACTAGTGACTTGTTATTATGAAAAAAATACTACTTTTACTGACCGCTCTAGCGGCCTATAGCCAGACAAGTTATGCAACAGAGGTGCCCGGTAATGGCACTGCCATAGTCAGTGGCCACGAGTTTCAGCACTCCTCAACAATATTTGCTGGAAACAGACGCTATATGATTTCGCTCCCTGAGCGTTACAAAATGAATAATCACCACTATCCAAGCCTATTTGTGATTGATGCCGACTTTCAATTTCAGCATGTGGCCGCGTTGGTAAAAAACCTCGCACGTATGGGCAAAATTCCGCCGATGATCGTTGTCGGCGTGGCCAACCAAGGCGGCGATGATTACTTAAAAACCACCACATGGTCAGATGGCAAAGACGACAGCTTTGGCGATGCCAACAAACTACAAGACTATTTAAGCCAAGAGCTGCTGCCATTAATTGATAAAAACTACCGTACTAACAGTAAAAAAGCTTTATCGGGCTATTCGATGGGCGGCTTATTTACCCTGTATAGCATGATGCAAAAAGATACACCGTTTAATGCCTTTCTCGCCATGAGCCCAAGTGCTTGGTTTGATGACTACAGTTTACCGAAAAAACTTCAGCCGTTATTGCAAAATAATAAACTCAGCGCGCCACTTTTTATCTCGGTAGCGAATGAAGAAGGTATGGGTGTAAAGGAAGTCGTAAAAGTGTTTGAGAGTGCTGTGATTAAATCATTGCCGTGGCAATTTAAACATTACCCAGATGAAAACCACTACACCACCGCACTGCCGGCACTGTACGACGGTTTACAATTTTTAGCGCCTAATTATGCCGTCGACGGTAGCGATATGCTGGCAATAGGTGATTACAAAGCCGTATTAGCACATCTACAAAAACAACAACAAACGTGGGCTGGCTTTCAATTTAGCTGGTTGCAAAGTTATCAGTTTGCCAAATATATTTTTTGGTCAAAACAAATAGCAGAAGTTGAGCAAGTATTAGCGGCAATCGCGAAAGATTTTCCAGAGTCATTAACCCTGATCAGCACACAATTAGCTCACGGTTTTAATAAAAAACAACAGCCCGAAAAAGCACTACAATTGCTTAATCGTGTTAAAGCCGACGGGGAAAAATTACCGACATGGCACAAACAAATGAGCGTCTATTATGCCAGTGTCGAACAGCCTAAATTAGCTGAACAGCATCAAGTAATGGCGTTAAAATTAGCCAAACAATATCAATTTGAAAGCTGGGAAGTGTGGGAGTTAATGTAAGTTAAGTTCGAGTGAGTGCCTGAAATCGCACACGCGAAATTACCTATCAAATTCTGACAGATAATTACAATACATTGCCGATGCCATACATTAGGCGTAATTAAATATGTTATCCCAATGGCTGTCTAATATTTGTTTAGCGCGTGGCAAAGGCACTGCATGATAAATATCTGCTTTAAGCTCAACCAATTTCATCCGCTCAAGTTTTTCTAAGGCATCTGAAATTTCAAAATCTAAGGCACTGTGATATTTTTCTTGAAACCAATGTTCAATAGTTTCATCTAGCACTTTTGCGCTCAATCCCGCTTCGCTATTTAATAAAAAGCTATAGGCCAATACCACTTCTTTAAAGTCTTCTTCTTCTGCTGCATCAATTAGCGTATGAAAAACACCGGCATTATTATCAAGATTTTTGAAATATAGGTTGTCTGATAAGGCTTTCATAAACTTAATTTTTCTATTTTTAAATTTACTCCATTCTTTAAAAACAAAACCACCAAATACCCCTAAGCCAATAGCAAAAGATAAAAAGTGTTGTTGGGTCATCTCCACTGATTCTGCACGCCAGCCAAACCAAAATGCTAACAAACCCGCCAGTAGCACTAAGGATGCACCAAGCTTAGTCACCAGCACCACAGCGCCGCCAACCACAGCAGAAGCGCCAATAAAGGCTTTATCTATCGGTCGCATACGCACTTCGCTATTGGGAAATAGCATTTCAAGATCCGCTTTCGGCACATTTTGAAAAAGTTTCACTATGGTTGAGCCCGGCTCAAAGCCGAGTAGTGTTTTGTTTTTACCATCAAAGTGCGCTTTATCTTTAAAGGTAATATACACCGCCACCCGATCATAATTCGTAAAATTGAGTGTTTGCTTGCGCAGACCCAATAGCGAAGTAATGGTTTCGGTTAACTGCGACTCGCCACGACGATAAAACACCACTTGCTCAAAATCATCAAATTCCACTTCAAGTCGCACTTTAAATAACGACTCTTCAGTTAATGCTTCTTGTAAGTCTTGCTCGGTAATTTTTTCATAATTGGCGGCATTAAGTACGCCAGCAAAGTTCTCAGCAAAACGGGCCTGACACTGCGCTTTTTGCTCGGCTGAAAATGGTGCTAGCGGCTTAGTATCGGCATTGGGATCAAACGGCGCGTAATCATTTTTAAGTGACTCAAGGGTTTGATGATATTCAACGTGCAATGAGTGCGAGAGTATATGACAAAATTGTCGAAACGATAACGTCTCATCACCGAGGTTTAGCTCTTGTACGCACATTTCGATAATATCTTGTTTTCTATAGGGAATGAATCGGTCAACAGCCATAACGCTAGCTTCAGTAAAATACAGTCACTAAAGTGTAAGGTAATTCACTGACTATGGGAATGTGAATATGCGGTTTTCCACACCAAGCAATTGAACGTAAAGCTTACCTATATCAATAAAAGCGATAACTAAGCAAAGTAAGATAAACGACAATCAGCGTAATTTTTTAGGCTTTCGTCGTATAGTCAATGATCTTTGACGCTATAGCTGCAATAATTAAATGGCAACATTTAGTTTTTGTTCTTTGATTTCAAAGCGATTTTTCATAAATCAAAGTGCAGGCTTATAACGGCATACAATGCGAAATTTAAACCACATGACTATACCTACTGACAGTTCCTACAGACAATGAAGAGAGGTTGCTATGACTATTTCTAGAGAACAAGTTTTCGTTTGGAGCGCAAAAATCAGGCTCTTTCATTGGCTCAATGTTATTGCCATCTCGTTACTTATCATCATAGGCACGGTTATCCTCAATGCCAAAATGTTTGGTGTAAGTACTGACGGTAAAATATTGTTGAAAACCCTGCACGTGCTTGTTGGTTATGTTTTTGCCGCCAACTTAATTTTTCGGTTAATATTAGGGTTTATCGGTAAAGCTTACGAGCGTTGGAACAAAACCCTGCCCTTTAGTAAAGGCTTCAAAGCCGATTTCGTTGCCTTTGCGCAAGGTAAAAATCATGCCTATAAAGGCCATAATCCTGCAGGAAAGTTAATGGTATTGGCTTTGCTCTTTTTGATGACAGTGCAAATGATTTCGGGACTCGTTATTGCCGGCACCGACATTTACTATCCACCGCTGGGCCAATATTTTGCTGAAAGTATTGCCGTTGATAAAAACAATTTAGCCGCAATACAGCCATATTCGAAAGAGAATGTTGACGCCCAAGCTTATAAAGCAATGAGAGCAGTACGAAAACCCTTTATTACTGCGCATGTGTATGCATTTTATAGCTTAATTTGTCTTATTCCGTTACATATTCTTGGAGTAATTATTGCGGAAAGGCGAGAAAAAAGTGCTATTATTTCCGCTATGGTTAATGGTTACAAGTATCTACCCAAAGATAAAAATGAATAGCATTAGCTGATTTATATCAGTCAACTAAAGGAATAGGTAAATGCGCTTAAAAGGCAAGATAATAAAATGGCACGATGACAAAGCCTTTGGTTTTATTGCACCTAGCAGCGGCGGCAATCCTGTTTTTATCCATAAAACCGCGCTGGCAAACCGTCAACGCATACCGAAAGTTAATGATGTGATTACCTTTTCGATCACTAAAGACAACCAAGGTCGATTTTGCGCTGATGACGCAACTTTTTCAGGTGAAAAGCGCATTAAAAAACCAGCCCAAAATATTGGCCAATTTTCGCTTTATTTATCGCTAGGCTTTTTCGCTATTTTGCTCGTTGGCTTTGTTATCCGCGACCTTCCACTCAACTTGCTGTTAGCGTACCTAGCTTTCAGTACGATTACTTACGTGGCTTATGGATTGGATAAAGCGAAAGCCCAACGAGGCTCATGGCGAACACCTGAGAGCACCTTGCACTTTTTCGCGCTAATGGGTGGCTGGCCAGGCGCCGCAATTGCCCAACAAACACTACGACATAAGTCAAAAAAGCGCGAGTTTAGAATGGTATTTTGGCTGACGGTAATGATAAATTGCGCGGCGTTAACTTGGCTTGTTTCGACAAATTCAGCGCTACTTTTCAAGCTATTTACTTAGTATTGACTTGGCGACTTGGTGAGATGTTAAGGCAATAAAATTTTATTGCCTAACGCTATGCAGTTAACCGCTATGCACTACAACACGTCGGTTAGTGCAATACCAATACCGATACGTTGCTGTGAGTGATTATAATCAATTAAGCTTTCACCATAGCCGGCGGTGTATTGCAAAAAGCCACGCAGCTTACCCCACAACGGAAACGTCATGCCTAATTCCAAACCGCCGTGGTGCTTAGTAAAGTTTTCTCGTCCTTTAAAGGTGAACTCATAATCATCCCATTTATAAACCATTCCAAGCTCAAAGTGTCCCATAAAGTCGCCGATATCTGGGTTATCATCACCATCTGCCGCGCGAATAAATTCTTTTTCGTCTTCTGGCAAGCGCCACCATGGACGTAGCGACAAAGCAAAGTTGCCTTTTTCAAACAGAAAATCAAAATACACGCGGTTCCAACTACGAGACAATAATTGCCCTCTTCCGTTCGATTGATGCTCAATGCCAAGCATAAAACCGGTATTGCCGCCTGCAGGGTGCCACTCTAGCGGCGCTAAATAGAAAAACTCTGGTTGATAATTGGTTTCTCTAAACGGTTTTGAGATGTTTTCTGAATATATTTGCCACCAAGATTGCAGGGTAAAGCCAAAATAAAACTCATCACCATCAATAAACATGCTGTTGTAATTAAGCGGCACTTTAATGCTTAATTGAAACTTTGACTCGCTGCTGGCTAAGTTTTCTGACCAACCTTCGAAGGGCAAATACGCTTCTCGATTAATGTTATCGGTAAAACTAATCGGCAAAATATAGTTCATTTTATGGGGCGTGATCACATAAGGGTCAAAGGCGGTTTTCTGCTCTGCAATAATTCGTTTAGAGATCATGCCCGTGGTTACTTCGTCAGGCACTCTAGCGTCTTGGCAACGTTTACGAATTTGCTCTGCGGTGATGGTTTTTCCCGCAGACTTTAATGTTGAAAGTAAACAATCATCTAATGACTCATTCGCGGTGTCAGCAAAAGCGCCCGAAGCAAACAAACTTAATATCGCAGCAGTACGACTTAATTGGGTTATGTTTGATGTTTTATTCATGATATTGCCTGTTCCGTTTTATGGATGAATCGATAGCCTAATTGGCTTATTTACAAAAAACTGCCGCGAAGCTTGGCTATTCTAACAAAAATAGCGTCATTTTTAGAGTTTTGAACGTGATTTTTAATGCAGTTTAAAATAATGACGCCAAACGGTACAATACTCATAGCGTCATTATTGGTATAGCCACCACGTTTTCGCATAATGCCTAACGCTACTCAATAGTCCTTTGTATTCTCATTAATTGGAATAAGTCATGCGCGAAGCCGATACTCAGATCACCACCGTTTTAGATTCTCACGATAAGCCATGTCGCCGTGACGGTACCAACATAGTTAACCAACGACGCCCTGAGCTTTATCAGGGCACAGTATTGCCGGTGCAGCAGGCGCCTGCCCATGAGCTGGGTGAAAATATACCCCAAACCGCTAACGTCGCCATTTTTGCCACATATAAAACAAACCAGCAGGCCATTGAAGATGTTTGTCACTATATCGAAAACAATCTCAGCGATATTATTCAATTGCCAGAATTATTTTTTCTTGCCGATAAAACCATCACCAATAATGCTGAGCAACGAGCTGAAATAGCACGTTTAAGCACCCAGCTTATTGAGCAAGTCAGTGCCGAGCTGCGACCTTATCAATACCTGTGCACAAGTTTGATTCTTGATGGTGTGCATCAGGCGGTGATTATCAGCGCACAGGGAATATTTGCCCGTCAGCCGCAATTACACTTTTGTCAGCGCTATCAGTGGACTACACTAGGTAATGAATGTCAGATTATTGAACTGCCCTTAGAGCAAGGCAATATCAAGGTGGCAATGCTCACCGCTGATGACAATCATATTGCCGATCTTGTCGACCTTGCCGCATTAAATAACATTCACTTGCTTTTAGTACCTTTTGACATTCAAGCACCAAACGAGGTTGAGCACGGTTTATTAGCCGCTACCGTTAAGCATAGTATTTGCGTTGTTGCCGCCACGCGCGAAAAGAGTTTTGCTGCCAAAGATTTACCTACGGATAGCGCGAATAACCACAAGGCCAATCAAGCGAAAACCAAAAGCCAAAAGTCGACAGGCTTTATTATCAACGTTAGTGCTAATGTCAACGCCACTAACCCGCCTTTGCTTAAACCCCAACACGGAAAAATCACCAAAGCAGTCGTTCACCCGGTAAGGGCGGATAAAAAATCATCATAACTCTTATAGTAATAAACCCGATAAAACAGTCCACTCCTCTGCATGTAAAATCACTTTAAAATAAGACGCTTACTTAAAAAAGTAGGCGTCATTATTTAATAATTTTAGCGAAACACTTCTGTCTCACAAACTGGAAATTTTTCACTTTATACACTAGATTTCAAACAGCCCGTTTGACTTGACCACTGTTGTAAACTCACCTTTAAATTGGCTAATTCTATCTACTTTGACTATTGGCCTGCAGTACTTAACAACATTAGTTGGTATTGCTGGCAACAGGAGAATGACATGCTAAGACGAAAATTTTTGAGTAGTTTAGGCGTCGGTGTTGGTGCAAGTTTACTGGCGTCAAAAAACCTATTAGCAGCCCCAAATATAGCCAGCCCAAAAACAGTCACCAATAAAATATCCACGATCGCGCCAGCTGATTGGACAGCATTACGTGAGCTATTTCCGCTGACCAAAAAGTATATTCAGTTATCGACGTTCTTATTAGCGTCTCACCCCAAGCCTGTTGCCGATGCAATTGAAATGCATCGACATGGCTTAGATGAAAATCCGTCTGATTATTGGCACGATAGGTTTGAAACCATTGAACATGACATCGCCACCGTCGCGGCACAATATATGGGCGGCAAAGCTGAGAATATTGCGCTAACCGACAGTACTACTATGGGCTTAGCCATGATTTACAGCGGCTTAAAACTCGCCCCCGGTGATGAAATTCTACAAACCGTCCATGATCACTACTCAACTGATATGTCGTTAGCCCATCGCGCAAAGCGTACTGGGGCAAAAGTTCGGCGCATCGCATTTTACGACAATCCGGCAAACGTTAGCGTAGCCGGAATACTCCAACGCTTAAAAGCAGGAATTAACAGTAAAACCCGTGTAGTCGCAACCACTTGGGTGCATTCATCAACTGGTGTAAAACTGCCGATCAGAGCAATGGCCGACACCATTAAGGTTATTAACCAAACGCGCAACCCAGAGCAACAGATACTGCTTTGCGTTGATGGCGTACACGGTTTTGGCATTGAAGATGTCGATATTACGACCTTAGGATGCGACTTTTTTGTTGCTGGCACGCACAAATGGCTTTTTGGTCCGCGAGGCACAGGGGTTATTTGGGGCAACGACCGCGCTTGGGCAAACACTGAAGTGGTTATTCCTAGCTTTAGTGCTTCATATGCTGTTTGGTTAGGCATGGTTACTCAAGAGCAAGTGCCGATGGGCGAACATATGTCACCAGGCGGATTTCACGCTTTTGAACATCGCTGGGCGCTACCCGAGGCCTTTAAGCTCCATATGCAATTAGGCAAAGCAAATGTGCAAAAACGCATTCATCAATTGAATACGCAAACAAAACAGGGCTTGGCAAAAATGCCCCATGTCACCTTGTATACCCCTCATGCAACGGAACTTTCGTCAGGATTAGTTTGTTTTGACGTTGCCGGTATGAGTGCGGATGAGGTAGTGAAAAAGCTACACAGCAAAGGCATTATTATGAGTAGCACACCGTATAAAGCGAGTTACGCGCGGTTTGCCCCGTCTCTGGTAAACAATGAGCAAGAAATCGAACATGCCTTGGCAGAAATACGCGCATTAGGCTAATAAAATTAATACCTTAACGCCGTGCCACTCATCTGCATATTGATTGGTCACGGCGCTACTGCCTATATTCAACAGACCCTAGCTAACGCTCAATCGACCTGTTTATCAATATTGATATCACGCCAAATCCGACGAATTCACTTGCGTTCAACATAGGATACCCCCAGCGTAACGTGCTTAGCTCTTATATGCACTATCCCCCTAACAGGCTAATTATTTTTTACTTTTATCTGCAGCGGTTGCAGTTAAAGAAGCAAGGGGTGTATTATCAAACCTTCAAGTTTGGCTGTTCAAAATGCTCAAGCATTAAAAGCAATTACGGTGATTGGTACCGCATAAACACAGCGTTCATTTGTGCAGCAACAAGCGCTATTTAGGTAAACAAATTTACTAAATAACATTATTTAAGAACAACACCAATTTACAACATCAGGGAGCCTTTTGTGTCATCTGCTTTTATCAGTAAACTGCCGAACCTCGCCACCAGTATTTTCACTGAAATGTCGACCATGGCGAACCAATATCAGGCGATTAATTTATCCCAAGGCTTTCCGGAATTTGATACTCCCGATTTTTTAAAAGCTAAAATTAACCAAGCCATTAGTGACGGCAAAAATCAATATTGTCCGTCTAACGGTTTACCCGAGCTATTAACTGAAATTGCTAATATGGTGCACAGGCACTATCAAACAGAGTTAGTGGTTGATCAGCAACTTGATGGCCTAAATAACGTCACTATTACCTCTGGCGCGACAGAAGCACTATGGGTTGCCATACAAACCTTAGTGCGACCCAATGATGAAGTGATTATTTTTGATCCCGCCTACGACTCTTATGAACCTGCTATTGAACTGGCCGGCGGTATATGTCGCCATATCGCGCTTAATGCGCCAAGTTATGCTATAGATTGGGCGCAGGTTGAACAAACCATCAATGCCAACACCCGTGCCATTATTATTAATAGTCCGCATAACCCCACTGGTGCTGTACTTAGTGCCTCAGATCTTGCCACGCTGCAAGGTTTAGTTGAGCAATATAATTTATATGTTATTAGTGACGAAGTTTACGAACATATGACCTTTGACGGCTTACGCCATGAGAGTGTTTTACGTTATCCCGAATTATTTAAACGCGCTTTTGTGGTCTCAAGTTTTGGTAAAACCTTTCATTGTACCGGGTGGAAAATGGGTTATTGCGCCGCGCCAAAGGAGCTCACGGTAGAATTTAGAAAAATTCACCAATACGTTACCTTTAGCTCTTTTACGCCCGCACAAGTTGCCATTGCGCAAATGCTAAAACAGCAGCCTGCACATATCACAGAATTAGCGAGTTTTTATCAGCAAAAAAGAGATGTACTCACTAATGCGCTACAAGGTTCTCGCTTTACGGTATTGCCGTCAAAAGGCACCTACTTTTTATTGTTAGATTATTCGGCGATATCTCAGCTCACCGATACCGAGTTTTGTCATTGGCTAACCAAAGAAATTGGCGTCGCCGCCATTCCGCTCAGCCCGTTTTATCCCGCTGAACAGGCCACGGTTTATCATGAAAATAATAAAATTATTCGCCTGTGTTTTGCCAAAAATGATGACACCTTAGAAAAAGCGGCGGAAATATTATGTCGACTTTAACCATAGCAGCAGTGCAATACGATATTGCCTGGTTAGATCAACAAGCCAACTTTAATCATTTAGAGCAAGTCTTCGAAGATCATTTTAATAGCAATGCCGCTGTCGACTTATTACTACTGCCCGAAACCTTTTCCACCGGCTTTTGTATCAATAACAATGATGTACAAGAACCCGAAGATGGCGGTAAGGCCTTAGTCTGGCTAAAAAAAATGGCGCAACAATATCAATGCGTGGTCGCCGGTAGCGTTTTAGTGAGCAATAACGATAAAAAAGTGAATCGTTTTTATTGGGTGTTTGCCGATGGCACAGTTGAATATTACGATAAACGCCATTTATTTCGCCTCGGTAACGAGCAAAATCATGTAGAAGCAGGCCAAAACAGAAAAGTAATCACCATTAACGGCATAAAAATACTGCCGTTGGTTTGCTATGACTTACGTTTTCCTGTCTGGTCGAGAAACCGCCAAGACTATGATTTAATGGTCAATGTGGCTAATTGGCCTGCAGCGCGACGTCATATTTGGGATACCTTATTAAAAGCACGAGCCATGGAAAACCAATGCTTAGTCGTGGGGGTAAATCGTATTGGCGACGACGGTAACAATACGCCACATTCTGGTGGCACAACCATCATCGACTTTAACGGCGAAAACATGATTTCTGCCGAGGATAACCAGCAAGCGATTATTACCACGCAACTCGACTTTGCCAAACTGGCTAAATTCAAGCAAAGCTTTCCGGCATTTTTAGATGCTGATGAATTTACCTTGTCTTAACCAGATATGAATGAATCTATACCAGCAGTTGCCCTAGCAAACCTAGAACTTAAAATCGCCAGCTTTAATTTATTTAATTACCTTGAGCCGCCGAATGCTTTTTATGAATTTGAGCGAATTTATAGCGCCGTACAATGGCAAAAAAAGCAGCGCTGGATCAGCGAATACTTACGTGAATATCAGCCTGATATTATTGGTTTTCAAGAAGTATTTAGCACTGAATCATTAAAATCATTAGTGCTCACGCAAGGTTATAAGTATTTTGCCGTGGTTGATCAACCGCAAGTAATTGATGACTTTATTTATCAGCGCCCAGTGGTTGCCATTGCCTCCCGTTACCCGATTGTTGACGTTGCCGCAGTACCACCAAATACCGTTTTGGCGGAAACATTAGGTTTAGCCAGTAACTTTGCGTTTAGCCGAAAAGTGCTCAGAGCCACGGTTGACGTACCGCATATAGGCCATTGTGACTGTTATGTGGTGCACTTTAAATCAAAACGCTCAATGCTTGAATTTGACGAGCGCGATAAAAATTACTCGCCGGAAAAATCCATTATTGAAAACCTAAAAGCGCAAGTGGCCGGTGGTTGGGGCTCCACCATACAACGCGGTAGTGAAGCGACATTATTAATGATTGAGATGATAGAGCGCCGTGAAGCTACTGGTCTGCCTATGGTATTAATGGGCGACTTTAACAATACCTTATCCGATGGCGTGCTGAGCCATTTACTGACTAACACCTTACGTTTTGTCTCAGTAATTGATCGAAATGCCTACTTGGCGAAATATTGTTTACAAGACGCGTGGGATTTATACCAACAGGCGCTAGCTAATGAGGCAGATAACGCCGCCACTGATCGAACCAATATCAATACTGACGAAGAAAATAAGCAGGAGAAAACTCTAGTACGCACGCCAACCCATTACTTTGGCACCGGTAGTTCGGTGCTGGATTACATTTTATTATCTTGTGAATTTGATGCCAGTTATCACGACAGTCTTTATCAAGTGAGCGCCTATCATACCTACGACCGACACCTAATCAATCCGATATTTGAACGCGATGGTGAAAGTACCGACCATGGTATTGTGTTGGTGACGTTAACATTAAGATCATAATGGCTAGTAAAAAATTTACCCTAAACATTTGCAAAAATGTGATTTACCTTAGTTTATTACAATATCGAGCAATAATTTAAAACTGTCTTGCGCGCACTGGGAAGTCTGGTTGGCTCATAAATAACGCGAAAACGTCACTTCTTAATAGCAACCCCAAGCAATACAGTATGCGGGAATGAAAACCTGTTATTTTTGTAAAATGCCTGAGCATTTACTTGCGTTGTATTTTTAATCTTTGCCTGAGTTTTCATTGGCAATGCCGACATATTACCCCAGTCCCAGAAACCATTGAGTAGCGGTTCAAGGGAGTCCATTTCCCACACCACATCATGCATAGTTAGCTGACATTTTATTAGCCCTGCTTTTGTAAGCAGTGGCTCATAAACGCTTTTTTCAGTTACACCAAATAGTGGTCCATGTGGTAATTCGGCCAAATCATGATGCATCATGACCGCTGCGAAGAAAGCACCAACACTACTTTGTTTTTCTGGCTCTCCCCAAACGGAAAACACCAACCGACCATTCGGCTTAAGCACTCGATTTATTTCACTAAAAACAACCTCTGGCCGAGCAAAATGGTGTACGACATAATTACAAGCTACCGTATCAAATGTTTCATCATCAAAGGGGAGTCGCTCACCATTAGCCTCAAGAAATGTAATATTGGGATAACGACTTTCTGCAACCTTAACCATTAACGGAGAAAAATCTACACCCGTAACCTCTGCGCCACTATCAGCAAAAAGTTGAGCTACATTTCCTGGCCCAGAACCAAGGTCAAGTACCTGTTTTCCTTGGCAGTTGCCCATTGCATCAAGCAAATAGGGTATCGCTTGTGACGTTAAGCTCACGAACGTATCAATATAGGTGTTTGCGCAACGTCCCCACGTATCCAATTCGTATTGAGTGATCTCATCAGCGTCGATATTATGCATGGCAATTTTTCCTTATGCTTTTACCTTATGTTGCCCATTTTAAATTTCTCGTTGTTCAAAAAAATTAATTTAGAGTAAAGGCTTTACTTTTGTAGAGCAGTTGCTCTATACTTACCTTGTTCTCTTGAGAACACCTGTTGTATTAATTTTTTTCTAGCTTCCCCAAGCTAACTATACCGATGGCCCCTTTAGCCATCGGTTTTTTTATGCCTAAAACTCTGTATTCTCAGCAAATAAGTAATACGACTTATCTAATCACTAAATAGATAAGCCGAGTTACGATGATACTGTCGTTGCTAGGTGATTAGGTTTTGCGATTAATGTTTTTTCGCTTCGTCGGCGCAATGCCAAGCGACAAATTTCCATGATTTTTTGTCTTTGACTAAAACATCGCTACATCGACCATGGGTTACGGCTTGCTTGCCTTTTTTTGAGGTTGTACCATTAGAATAATAATAGTGAGCTACGGCCGTATCGCCATGAACAACAATAGCAGCAGGGCTGTATTCTGACACATTACTCACTGAGCCGTCTTCAAAACGAAACTTTTCCCAACGCTTGACTGAACTGCGGCTACGAGGCATTGGTGTACTGTTGCCCCAAACCATAGCGTCTTTGGTAACCCATTTATCTGTCCAGTTATTATCTCGCTTATCAATGTCTTCATATGATGCGAGAATTACGTTCCATACTTGGGTTTGCTGGTTATCCCAACTTTTTGCGTAGCCACTAAAAGCGGTAATAGAAACGATTAGTGCCATTATCAATTTAACGTTCATTTTGTGTTCCTTGTATGTGTTTCAACAAGGTCTACGAAACTGCGCACGTCTAAGTAAACTCGAGCTTGCGATTATCGCTCATTAAATATAGCAGGTTTGCACTAATTAGCCGAAGCGTCCGAATTGGTTTTGCTGGGTGATTATTTTGCTAAAATTTATTTAACTTGGCTAAATACGCGAACTAATAATTAACTTGCCGGTCTATTATTTTATTCAGCAAATAGCACTAAATTATTATCAGCCTATTAAGGAGAATTTATGTCCCAATACACAAAATCGAGCGATGCCATTGCGGCCTTAAACGCTGAGCAATATCGGGTCACACAAGAAAGTGGCACCGAGCGCCCTTGGACCGGAGAGCTATTAGATAACACCGCGCCGGGTATTTATGTCGATGTGGTTTCAGGTGAACCGTTATTTGCTTCTACTGATAAGTTTGACGCTGGTTGCGGTTGGCCGAGCTTTAGTAAACCGATTGAAAACACGAATATTAATGAAATAAAGGACCAGAGTTATGGCATGGTGCGCACTGAAGTTCGCTCGGCTCACGGTGATAGTCATTTAGGGCATGTTTTTACTGATGGCCCAGTTACTCAAGGTGGCTTGCGCTATTGCATTAACTCTGCTTCACTAAAATTTATTCATCGTGACGATATGATCGCACAAGGTTACGAAGTGTATTTATCACAAATTAATTAAATTGCTTTAGCACAACTGGAGGGATTAATTATGAGCATTGAAAGAGCCATACTCGCGGGTGGATGCTTCTGGGGTTTGCAAGATTTAATTCGCCAATTACCCGGTGTTACCCAAACCTTTGTTGGTTATAGCGGTGGCAATGTTGAAAATGCTAGCAGTCAAAATCATGGTGATCATGCTGAGGCAATTGAAATTTACTTTGAAGATACTGTGATCACTTATCGAAAAATTTTAGAGTTCTTTTTTCAAGTACATGATCCAACAACGCTAAACCAACAAGGTAATGATCACGGCAGTAAATACCGTTCGGCCGTTTATTATACCAGTGCCGAGCAAAAAGCGATGGCGGTAAAAACCATCGCCGATGTTAACGCGTCGGGTTTATGGCCAAATTTAGTGGTAACCGAGTTGTCGCCAGCAGGAAAGTTTTGGCAAGCAGAGCCAGAGCATCAAGATTATCTACAACAAGTGCCCTACGGCTATACTTGTCATTTTCCTAGGGCTGATTGGGTGCTACCCGAGTAGCTGAAATAGCTACTCATCGACTAATCGTTACTCGTCAACTAATGGCGCTATGTTTTCATCGTGAAACCAGTCACATATTACATTATTCGCTTGCTCGGAACCGGTACGTTTTAATGACGAAAATGCCTGCACTTTAATATCGGCATTCAATTGGGCTAACTGCTTTTTAACCGCTAAAACTTGCGCACTGATTTTACCTTGCGAGAGTTTATCGCTTTTTGTGAGTAAGGCTAACACCGGTAAATCACCTTCAGCGGCCCATTGGATCAGGTCCATATCAAGATCTTTTAACGGATGTCTAATATCCATTAATACCACTAAGCCTTTTAAGCATTCGCGTTTTTCTAGATATTCACCGAGCGCCTTTTGCCATTTTTTCTTCATTTCCATCGGTACTTTGGCAAAACCATAACCGGGCAAATCCACCAAACGTTTGTTTTCGGCGATTTCAAAAATATTAATAAGCTGCGTACGACCGGGGGTTTTACTGGTACGGGCAAGACCTCGTTGATTCGTTAAGGTGTTTAACGCACTCGACTTGCCAGCGTTTGAACGACCAGCAAATGCCACTTCAATACCGCTATCTGCTGGTAAACGACGGATATCGGGTGCGCTAATGGTAAAAGTCGCTTTGCTCAGATGAATGGCTGTAGAAGACAAGGTTTAGATCCAACAATAGTAATAAAAACCGTATTATATCGCTTTTTCTTGTTAAAGATGCAATTGTATTAAAATTTAGGCAAATTTTTTCGCTAAACCTGCCGCTAAAGCGCTTTAATGGTGTATCATGTCGGCAATTTTTTCGACTTATTGAATGCGTTCAATATAATTCACAAAAGCATGTTGAGAGTTTTGTTATGAAACAGATTTTTACTTCATTAATTTTAACGCTATTAAGCATTAACATTGCGGTGGCTGCATCTGGCGATGCGGACGCAGGTAAAGCTAAGGCAGCTACTTGTGCTGCGTGTCATGGTGCCAACGGTATTGGCGCAACTGACACCTACCCAAATTTAGCCGGTCAACACGCTGACTATATTGTTAAGCAGTTGCAAGCATTCAAAGCTGGCGATCGTAAAGACCCACTGATGGGCCCAATGGCAGCTCCATTATCAGAGCAAGATATGGCTGACGTTGCCGCATACTTTTCAGCCCTACCACGTGATGGCGCAAGTCAAGATGCAGGTGCCGCAAATGCAGGCGCAACTGCAACAGCGGCGGTTGTTGCCTACGAACCTAATCCAGCAGCGGGTAAAAGCTTATATGAATTAGGCGATGCTTCTCGCAGCATTGGCGCATGTATTGGTTGTCATGGTAGCGAAGGTAACAGTGAGGTATTAATTTACCCTAACTTAGCTAACCAACACCCTGAGTACATTGCTAAGCAGTTAATGAACTTTAAAAATAAAAGCCGTACTAACTACGCCATGAACCAGTTTGCCAGCAGCATGACGGAAGATGATATTGCTGATATGGCGGCTTATTTTGCTGACCCTGCAGCAGTGGCTAATGTAGTTTCACGCAAAGTAATGCCTGTAGCAGCAATTACCGCAGAAGTTATTGCCGGTAAAGCTAAAGCTGCGGCTTGTGCTGCGTGTCACGGCGCCGACGGTAACAGCCCCGTTGCTATGTACCCTAAACTTGCTGGCCAAAGTGTTGGTTACTTAGTTAAGCAGTTGCAAGAATTTAAAAACGGTACTCGTAAAGATCCTGTCATGGCACCTATGGCCGCGGCATTAAGCGAACAAGACATGTTAGAAGTTGCTAGTTACTTTGCTGCTCAAAAAGTTGCAGTTGCTGATTTAGCCGGTTCTGAGGTTGGCCAAAAGCTTTACTTTGGCGGTAACGTTAAACGTAAAATTACCGCTTGTGTTGCTTGTCATGGCGCTAACGGTAAAGGCATGAACAAAGCCGGCTTCCCTACTATTGCCGGCCAAAACGAAACTTACTTAAAAGCGCAATTAATGAAGTTTAAAAAAGGTGACCGTAATAACGATTACAACACCATGATGCAAAGTGTTGCCTCTAAGCTATCAGTTAGCGATATTGATGAGTTAGCAAAATATATGGCATCAATGAAATAGCTAGTACCTCGACAAGCAGGATGTCTGTGAGAGGCCTGAACATCGTCACTCTATTACATCCATGTAATCGTGACATACCGTTCATCCTGAACATAAGCAGCGTTTAACGCTGCTTTTTTATTGCCAAATTTATATTTGGATGTGATCCATTTACTTGCTATCTCATCGATTTTTTTACCGACATTATTTCACTCTGATTAAATTCGTGTAGAATGCCAAAGCAATAAAGATACACAATAATTTATCGTATTAACGACTAGCAGAGACTAAGCGAATGAAAAAATTTATCATGACTGTTTTATTAGGATTAAGTGCCGTAGCAACTGCCAATGCCGCTCAAGGTGATGCCGAAGCAGGTAAAGGCAAATCAGCTATGTGTGCTGCTTGTCATGGCGTTGACGGCAATAGCCTAGTCACTATGTACCCTAAGTTAGCTGGCCAAAGTGCTAGTTACCTAACAAAGCAGCTTGCTGATTTTAAATTAGGTATGACATCAGGCGGTAAATCAGGTCGTGTTGACCCTGTAATGGGTGGCATGACTATGGCGCTTAACGAGCAAGATATCGCCGACTTAGCGGCATTTTACGCCAGCCAACAAGCTACTGCAGGGAATGGCAGCGATAATGCAGCAGGTAAAAAACTTTACTTAGGTGGTAACACTGAAATGGAAGTTACCGCTTGTGTTGCTTGTCATGGTATTAACGGTAAAGGCATGCCAAGTGCTGGTTTTCCGGCTCTTGCTAGCCAAAACGCTGAGTACTTAAAAAGCCAATTAGAAAAGTTTCGCAGCGGCGCTCGTAATAATGACCTTAACAGCATGATGCAAGGGGTGGCTGCTAATTTAACTGATGAAGAAATTGCTGCACTCTCGCAATATATGTCGTCGTTAAAATAATAGCTCTTTAGTAAGCCTATTACAGCCTTTAAAAAGCAGCGTTAATCGCTGCTTTTATGTTCAGGCCTCTCACAGACATCCTGCCTTTCGAGGCATTAGTACATCCGTGTACGTCGACGAACGGTCAGTTTTTTAGTTCCAGACAAAAACTAAGTACCTACATCCATGTAAGCAATGTCACGATTACATGGCCGTTCATAGCCTTCCATGGCTCCACGGCATTAGTACGTCCATGTAGGTCGATGTAATGGAGTGACGATGTTCAGGCAAAGCTAAATGTCACGCCGTTGTAAACAATCCTACTCCCCACACCTTACGGTATAAAACATGATAGAAATTATTCCACCACAGCAATTTAATACCGTACCTTGGAAAAACGGTAAAGGCGAAACCGTTGAAATGGCGATCAATTCTGCTGGCACCATGGACAACTTTGACTGGCGACTCAGTATGGCAAGCGTGGTTGAAGATGGTGTTTTTTCTAATTTTACTGGCTATACCCGCAACCTAATTTTAATTGACGGCGAGGGTATCAACTTACAACACAACGATAATAAAATTGATCGACTCAGCCAGTTGCTCGATTATGCGACCTTTGACGGCGGCAATAAAACCGTCGGTAATTTACCTAGTGGTGAGATAACAGATTTTAACGTTATTACCCGCACGTCACGCTATAACAGCCAAGTTAGCTGTCATCAAAAAGCAAAAAATTATGCGCTTAAAAAATGTGACTTATGCTTTGTGTTTAGCTTGTTCAACAACGCGACATTAACGTTAAACAACAGCGAAGAAGTTATCAGCTTACCCGCCCAACACTTAATGAAGATAAGCAACTTAGCATCAAACGATGCCACGCTAACCGGTGATCATCTTATTGTGGTTTATCTCACCGCTCTCGAGTAACACATAAATAAGTCTATTGTTATTAATCGCTAGAAAACCTCTGTCTAACTTTTAATTATGACTTTTTCGTCACGCTGGCGTAGGCTCAAATAGATATAATTAAAAGTACGCCTTAACACCGAGGACATTGTTATGAACATTAGGCATTTAATCCCCTTACTTAGTCTGTTAATCTTTTTATCACCTATGGCAAATGCTGAATTCGAACGCAAAATTGCCATCGATGACAGCAGCACCAGTAGCCATAGCGCCAGAGTGAACGGCAAAAAGTTTGACTACACCGCCACCACTGGCACGCAACCGGTTTGGGATGAAGAAGGTAACCCTACCGCCACGCTTTTCTACACTTATTACCAACGTTCGAAAGTGAAAAACAAGGCTGCTCGCCCGTTACTGATCTCATTCAACGGTGGCCCTGGTTCGGCATCGGTGTGGATGCATGTTGCTTACACTGGCCCAAAAGTACTGAATGTTGACAGTGAAGGATTTCCGCTGCAACCGTATGGCGTAAAAGCCAATGAGTTCTCAATTTTAGACAGCGCTGATATTGTTTTTGTTAATCCGGTTAATACCGGCTACTCGCGGGTTTTACCAAATAAAGACGGTAAAATGCCGACCAAAGCCGAACAAAAGAAAATGTTTTTTGGCGTTAATGCCGACGTTAAATACTTAGCCGATTGGGTTAACACCTTTGTAACCCGCAATAACCGTTGGCAATCACCTAAGTATTTGATTGGTGAAAGCTACGGCACTACCCGCGTATCTGGCTTAGCGTTAGAGCTACAATCACGTCAGTGGATGTATCTTAATGGCGTGATATTAGTATCGCCAACCGATATCGGCATAAAACGTGATGGGCCGGTAAAAGCGGCCAATCGTTTACCTTATTTTGCCGCAACCGCTTGGTATCACAAAGCACTGTCTAGTGATCTACAAAGCCAAGAATTACTCGACATTTTACCTGAAATTGAAAAATTCACTATCGAACAATACTTACCCGCGCTCGCTAAAGGTGGCTTTATTTCACCTACTGAAAAACAAGCTATTGCAACGCAAGTAGCGCGTTATTCCGGCTTGTCGGTGCAAGAAGTATTGCGCAATAATTTAGATATTGAAGCTTCGTATTTTTGGAAAGAAATATTACGCAATCGTGAACAAACCGTCGGCCGTTTAGATTCACGTTATTTAGGCATAGACGAAAAAGTTACTGGCAGTCGCCCCGACTACAACGCAGAATTAACTTCATGGTTACACAGCTTTACACCAGCCATTAACTATTATTTACGTGAAGAGTTAAACTATAAAACTGACATAAAATATAATATGTTCGGCAATGTCCATCCTTGGGATCGAAGCAATAATAAAACCGGTGAAAACTTACGTTTAGCCATGGCGCAAAACCCTTACTTAAACGTTATGATCCAATCGGGTTATTATGATGGCGCCACCAATTACTTTGATGCCAAATATACCTTATGGCAACTCGACCCTAGCGGCAAAATGCAAGATAGATTGTCGTTTAAAGGCTATGAGAGTGGACATATGATGTATTTGCGCTATCAAGATTTAGAGACGGCAAACCAAGATATTCGCCAATTTATAAAAGCTACCTTGCCAAGCAAAACCACACCAGCGAAATACCCAAGTAAGCAATAAGCGAATAGCAATGTCGGCATAAAGTCCGACCTACAGTACACCAATAAAAAAGGCTGCCATTGGGCAGCCTTACTATTATTCACGCTGGGTTAAATTTCGTAATTAATCACTTCATAACCTAATGCTTCTAGTTGCGGCTTTAAGGTTTTAGCATCACCTACCACCACCATTAGCATTTCACTTAATTTTAAATGCTTCTTCGCTAAGGCATTAATTTCTGCTTTGCTAATATTCGCCACTATGGCATTGCGCTCTTTAACAAAATCCGCGCTTAGATCATGCTCTAAAATTTGCGCCAAAAAGCCGAGTTTACGGCCTGGCGTTTCATATTTTAAGGCGTCTTTTTGATTGATGGCATTGCGCATAAAAGCCAATTCTTCATCCGTAATACCTTGCTCGGCGAAATGTTTAATTTCCTTTATAAACTCAACAATTGACTTGTCGGTAACATCGGCACGCACTTCAGCACTGGCAGTATAAGTACCCGAGAATTTATCACCATAGAAATTAGAACGCGCGCCATAGGTGTAGCCTTTGTCTTCGCGTAAATTCAAATTAATGCGGCTATTGAACGCGCCGCCTAAGGTAAAGTTCATCAAATAAGCTCGATAATATTCACCGGTAATATCTTGTGTTAGTGAGCGTTTACCAATACGAATGGCAGACTGCGCCGCTTGGTCTTTATTGACTAAGTAAATAACACCCATTTTTGCGTTTGAATCGGCTAAGTTCAGTGTTAGCTTTTCTCCGGCACCGGTTAAAGCTTTAAAAACACTTAACGCCGTTAAAACCTCAGGCTTGTTCAGGTTTGACACAACAATAATTTCGCTGTCTTTTGGCTTCACTTGCTGCTCAAACATGGCTTGAATATCGGCCAATTCAATATTAGCTAATGATGCTTCTGAGCCAGAGCTGGCGGTAGCGGCAATATTGTCAGCATGCAAGAGTTGACGATAAGCATTCGACGCTAAATAGCCGGCATCTTTCTTACCGTTAATTGCCCCTTGAATGGCATTGTTTTTATTGCGGGCAAATTCATTCGGTAGAAATGCAGGCGCGGTTAATTTTTCATACACTAGCGCAAGTGTGGCGTCTAAATGCTTAGTTAAGGTGTTTACGTTCACCGCTAAATAGCTGTTACCGGCAGAAATACCCACTGACGCGCCCAGCTTTTGTAATGCCTTGCTCATGTCTTCCGCGCTACGCTTAGTAGTTGACTCATTCAACATTGCCGCCAACAGCATCGCGGTACCCGCTTTGTCTTTACTTTCATAGTAGTGACCGGCAGGAATTTTAATCAGCATGGATGTGGTCGGCGTTTCGCTACTTTGTGTAGCCAGTATCTTAATACCATTGGCAAAAGTTTCTTGCCACATTTGGGGCACTGCAACCGCTTTATTAATACCCGCTTTGGGTTGAATACTGCGGTCAAAGTTATCTACCGCTTTTCGGATCTCTAACTCGTGGTCTAAGGTTGTCGCGTGTTCAGAAATAACACGTGGCGGTGGCGTAAAATTGTCTGCAGCGGCAACAAGCTGAGGTTGCCCTTTCGGCACTATACTCATGATAACGCCATGTTTATCTTTAATATATTGTTGATAAACTCGCATTACATCGGCTTTGCTAACATTGGCATAACGGGCAATATCTTGGGCAATATAGTTTGGATCACCTTTAAAGGTTTCATTAGCCGCTAATTGACTAACTTTGCCGGCAACGCTTTGCAAACCAAAAATAAAGCCTGACTCCATTGCCGCTTTCGCTTTGATTAAATCGTCATCTTCAACGCCGCGGGCTTCAAACTCAATTAAGCTGTCACGGATCACTTTTTCCATATCGGCGAGCGTTTTACCTGAAGCTGGATGTGGCAGCGCTAGCATATTAAAAGTACATGCCAGTTCTGCACACGGATGACTGACCGACGCTTGCACCGCTAACTGATTTTTAACTAAATTTTTATACAACAATGAGGTTTTACCCCCACCTAAAATACTAGCAAGCAAGTCTAATGGTGCTTCATCTTCATGCCGAATATTGACGGTGGGATACGACATATACACTAAAGGTAAATGGACATTATCCTCCATCGAAATATAACGGTCACTTGCGATGGTAAATTGCGGCTTTTCTGGCATGTTAACTTCTGGGCCGCGGGGAATACTGGCAAAGTACTTGTTTACCATGGCTAAGGTTTTTTCAACATTAATATCGCCACCTATGGTTAATGTCGCATTGTTAGGACCGTACCAACGTAAGAAAAACGCTTTTAAATCATTAACATTGACACGGTTTAAATCGTCAATATAACCAATGGTTTGCCATGAATAGGGATGCCCTACCGGGTACATTGCCTCGGCGACACGCTCTCGTAACAAGCCATATGGACGATTTTCGTAACTTTGGCCACGCTCATTTTTCACGGTTTCACGCTGTACTTCAAACTTCTCTTGTGTAACAGCGTCAACTAAAAAGCCCATGCGATCTGCTTCAAGCCACAACATTTTTTCCAACTGACTGGCGGGTACAGTTTGAAAATAATTAGTGCGATCACTATTGGTGGTGCCGTTCATGGTACCGCCCGATTCCGTAACAATTTTAAAATGTTCATCGTCAGCAACATGCTCTGAGCCTTGAAACATCATATGTTCAAAAAAATGGGCAAACCCTGACTTGCCAACTTCTTCACGCCCTGAGCCCACATGGTAGGTCATATCAACATGCACAAGCGGATCAGATTTATCTTGGTGCAGTATCAAGGTTAAGCCGTTGTCTAGCACATACTTTTGATAGGGTATAACAGTTTCACCGGCTTTAGCGTCAATACGCTCAACAAATGTCACGCCTGAGATTATCGGTGTCATGTTATTCTGGGGTGTCGTGGTATTTTCACAACCTGCTAAACAAGTTAGTAATACCGGAAGCAGCCATTTTTGCAAAATTATTTCCTCAAGGATTGGGTCTATTGAGCGTTCGCGGTTAAACGCCCATGTGGTCACGTATACAAAGATACCGTGAATCACCCGAAAACCCCAGCTTGTACATGAGGATTTTGCAGAAATATATGTTACGCTTGGTAAAATTACCTAAAAATTAGCAACATGCGTTTGCTTGGAGCAAAAAAGATGAAAGGTTCATCGTCAGTATCAATTCAGCAGTGGGTTGATTTAATTGCGAAAAGTGAACTGCCTGCTATTACCTCAACCGCGAAAATGTTAGACGCCTTTAGTAATGATGATAAATCATCGCTACCGAAATTAAGTCAGGCTATTTTGCACGATCAGGCATTAGCGTCATGCTTACTCAAAGTCGCTAATAGCGTGCAATATTTAAGTGTTAATAAGGTCAGCACGGTATCTCGCGCGTCGGTGGTATTAGGTATTCAAACCGTGAAAAACATTTGTCTTACCTCGAGATTGGTTGACGGATTATTAGCCAATAAAGACCTTGATGTAGAAGTTTATCACCAACTAACCCAATCCATGGCGACTTCGTTTTATGCTGGCTTATTGGCGAAAATGATGGCGCCGTTATATGCGGAAGATACCCAAGAAGAGCTTTATCTGGCGGCTATGTTGTATCGCATTGGCGAAACCGCGTTTTGGAGTGTCGGTGGGGAGTCTGCCCAGCGCTTAATTTCTCATGGCGATATCACAAGCGACAGCTTTCGGAAAAAATGCGTTGCAGAAATCGGCGGTGACTTTGCACAGCTTAGCACTGAGCTGGCCAAAACATGGAATTTAAGCGACTTGCTCGTCAAGGCTTTTGATCAGCCCGAAAGCCGCACCATTGAAATAAAAATTATTTACTTTGCCGATAAGCTAAGCAATTGTATCGCCAATCCAACCGGCAGCGCAGCCGAGTTTCAACAACTGCTATCAGACATTGCAAAAGTGATCGGTATTAACGAGCGGCAATTAGCGATTAAAATCGAACATTTACGCAAAAGTGCCACCAAATTATTGGCCTCTTATGGTGCTTCTCCTTTAATTAAGCACATTAAACCTTTGCCTAAGGTCAGTGATTTTGACAACCATAAATACCAAGTATTGAAAGTAAATCCACATAAAGACAGTGACGTGCTAAATACCTATATGCAATTGAATGCCTTGTTAAAATCTTCTACTGACTTTACCGACTTTATAAAAATGACCTTGAGCGCACTGGTAAAAACATTCGCCTTTGAGCAATGCAGTTTTTATTTAATGATTGACGATAAAAGCGCGATAAAATCCCGTTTCAGTTATGACATAACTAACCAGCTTATTGATAACAAATATAAATTTAGTCTTTCTACCGGTAATAACATTTTTAGTTACGCCATGAATAACGACCAAGCAATACGGATTAATGATCGTAGTGATAAAAACTGGTACCAATACATTACCGGTGAAATTGCCGAGTTTATTGCTGAAGGTGCGGTGATAATTTGTCCAATAAAAGTAGGCAATACAGCGATTGGCGTTGTTACTGCACAGGTTTTTATCGCTGATAAAGAAATTTCGGTCAGCGATTTTGAGCACTGTGCGGCATTGATTGAGCACTTAAACCTTTGTTTGACGATGCTTTCGCATAAAAATAAGTAACTGCGTATCTTTTGATTGCTATTTCACAAAACAGAAGTTGTCGGTGTTGGTAGGTTGTTTACGCTGGAAAAATGGCTTGGCTATTCATACATCATCAGAGCAATTTAATAGATAAAAGTGCCGTTGAGTCACCGACTCACAGGCACTTATTTACTATCGTACTAGCGGTATTGACTAAGCTTCTTCTGTTGTTTCAGTCGACTGTTTTTCCTGTTCTTTTTCTGCTTCTGGCTGATGATTTTCGCCACCACATTGTCCACAACATCCCATCATTATTCTCCGGTAATTAAGTGTTTGGGCATAATATCAGTATAAAAATTCAGCTTATTGATCGAAATCAGCTAACCAACAATAAATTTATATCGTATTGAAAAACAAATCTTTTAATTCCTAGCGTTAAAAATATCACTAAAATTTTTGCCAATTAACTTGCAAAAAACCAAAAGTGATATCAGAATGATATCACTACTAATTAATTTATGGAAAATACTATGTTTACAGAAAAAGAAATAAAAGCACCCAATGGTATTGGCTTTATTGTGGTTCTACTCATAGTGCAACTCACGGCATTAGGCCTAACCGTTTACTCACTTCCCAATAACCCAGCGCTAACCATCATGGGCTTGATTATAAATATCGTTATTTTTATTGGTTGGTTTGGTTTTTTTATGGTCAATCCAAAAGAAGGTCGTGTTTTACAGTTATTTGGTAAGTATGCGGGCACAGTACATTTACCTGGCTTACGTTGGGCAAACCCATTTTATACCAAAATGCGGGTATCGCTACGGGTAAGAAACTTTGAAAGTGGTAAACTAAAAGTAAACGATAAAAACGGTAATCCCATTGAAATTGCTGCCGTGATCGTTTGGGAAGTGGTCGATACTGCTGAGGCAGTTTTCCAAGTCGACGATTACGAAGACTATGTTTCCATACAAAGCGAGTCTGCATTGCGTAATTTAGCGACAAGTTACGCCTATGATCATCACGAAGAACAAGGTATTTCATTACGCAGTAACCCAATAGAAATATCAGAAGCATTAAAAGGCGAAGTGCAAGATCGGTTAGGTAAAGCAGGGGTTAAGGTTGTTGAAGCACGCATCAGCCATTTAGCTTATGCGCCAGAAATTGCCAACGCTATGCTACGTCGCCAACAAGCGATGGCGATTATCGCCGCACGTAAAAAAGTTGTTGAAGGCGCTGTCGGTATGGTTGAAATGGCGCTACAAAGCTTAGCTGAGCGCGATATTGTTAAATTAGACGCTGAAAGAAAAGCCGCCATGGTCAGTAACTTATTAGTGGTACTTTGTTCTGACGAAGCAGCACAACCTGTCGTCAACGCCGGCAGTTTATATTAAATGGTGACGCTAGCTTCATTGCTGACGTCACTTGCAGGCTAACACAGCAACCTGTACGAGCGGCTTAGATAGTATTAAAATAGCGATAGCAATCGGCACGATTTATTATCCGATTGTTATCAGGCTGACATTTATTGAGCCTTAGAGATAAAATTAGAGGTCGATTGTGGCAAAAAAAGCTTACCCACTGCGTATTAATGAAGAAATTTTGACCGCTATGCAACGCTGGTCTGATGATGAACTACGCAGTTTAAATGCCCAAATTGAATATGTACTGCGTGATGCTTTGCGCAAAGCGGGTCGCAGCAAACCGCCGAAAATTACAGCTATTACCGACCCCTTAGATAAGCCCGAATAGCAATTTTCTTTAGCGAATAAAAAAAGGCCTCCGAGGGAGGCCTAAAAAGGAACACACCATAAAGAAGGGATCATTAGGTGCTATTAATAAGAACCTTATCCGAAGCGATAAATTTCATCTCATCATGATTTAACGCGGTGCAAACGTTAGTGCGCTTGCTCCCAATTATCGCCGATACCGGCCTCAGCAATTAACGGCACCGACAACTCAACCGCTTCATTCATTATTTTTACCAGTGTCGCCGTGGTTTCTTCGACAATATCTTGATGAATTTCAAAAATTAATTCATCGTGCACTTGCATAGTCATTTTTATTCTCGGATCATTTTCTTGCTGTATCCAAGCATCCACTGTCAACATCGCTTTTTTAATAATATCGGCAGCTGTACCTTGCATTGGCGCATTAATAGCAGCACGTTCAGCCGCCTTTTTACGCATGCCATTTTTTGCATTAATATCCGGCAAATAGAGTCGACGGCCAAATAAGGTTTCAACATAACCATTTTCGCTCGCTTGCTGGCGCGTGTCTTCCATATATTTCGACACATTAGGGTAGCGCTCAAAGTATTTATCCATATACGCTTGTGCCGTATGGCGCGGCACATTTAATTGTTTCGCTAAGCCAAAAGCCGACATGCCATAAATAAGGCCAAAGTTTACCGCTTTAGCACTGCGACGCTGATCGGTTGTTACCTCATCTAGCGGCACAGCGAATATTTCTGCCGCTGTCGCTTTATGGACATCTTTACCTTCAGAAAACGCTTTGACTAAACCCGGATCATCGGATAAATGCGCCATAATACGCAATTCAATTTGAGAATAATCTATCGCGACAATTTTATGATCTTGTGGTGCGATAAAGGCGTGACGAATTTTGCGCCCTTCTTCGCTGCGAATAGGAATATTTTGTAGGTTTGGATCGGTTGACGATAAGCGACCGGTCGCGGTAACCGCTTGATGATATGAGGTATGCACACGGTTAGTTTTTGGGTCAACCAACAGCGGCAGCTTATCGGTATAAGTCGACTTAAGTTTACTTAAACCGCGATTTTCTAAAATCACTTTCGGTAGCGGATAATCGAGCGCGAGTTCTTGCAATACTTCTTCAGCGGTTGACGGCGCACCCTTCGGGGTTTTCTTAATAACCGGTATTTTTAACTCTTCAAACAAAATAACTTGTAGCTGCTTAGGTGAACTTAAGTTAAAACTTTTACCCGCAATATTATGTGCTTCAATTTCCAATTCAGACAAGCGTGCGCCCATTGACTGACTTTGTTGATCTAACATATCGCAATCAATCAATACGCCATGTTGTTCCATACGCGCCAGCACAGGTAATAATGGCATTTCAATGTCATTAAATACCGAGAGCTGCGTGGTTACTTTGGCTAACTTGGGGTAAATGGCTTGATGCAAGCGCAAGGTAATGTCGGCATCTTCAGCGGCGTAATGACCGGCTTTTTCAAGTTCAATTTGATTGAAGGTCAGTTGTTTAGCGCCTTTACCGGCAATATCTTCAAAATGTACGGTTTTATAGCCTAAATACTTTTCTGCTAAGGCATCCATATTATGGCGCGTAGCAACACTGTTAAAGCAGTACGACTCGATCATGGTATCAAAGGTAATACCTTGCATAGCAATATCATAATGAGACAGTACATTAGCGTCGTATTTTAAATTTTGCCCTACTTTGGCTTGGCTTTCACTTTCCAATAACGGTTTCAGTTGTTCAAGCACCCAATCTCGGTCGAGTTGTTCCGGCGCGCCAACATAATCATGTGCAACAGGCACATAGGCGGCTTTACCCACCTCCACCGCGAACGAGAGCCCCACTAATTCGGCTTTCATATAATCGACGCTGGTGGTTTCGGTATCAAAGGCAAACACCTCTGCACTTTTTAACTTTTCTAACCAAGCTTGGAAACTCGCTTTATCGAGTACTATGTCATATTCGGCGTCAATATCGTCCGCTAGCTTTTCATCTACTGTGTCATCAGCACTTGAGCTTGCAGCGCTTTCTACCTTAGCATCACCGGCCTGTAAATCTGCTAATAAACGTCGTAGTTCAAATTTTTGATACAGCGCTGTTAAGGTTTCAATATCAGGCGAACTCGGTTGTAACTGCGCAACGGTTTGCTCAAGTTCAACATCAAGTTTTATGGTGGCAAGTTCATACGACAGCGGCAATTGTGGCAGCGCCGCCCGTAAATTTTCACCAATTTTTCCTTTTACTGCATCGGCATTGGCCATTACGTCTTGTAAGCTTGGGTGTGCGGTTAACCATTTAACCGCCGTTTTAGGGCCACATTTTTCAACGCCCGGAATATTATCAACTTTATCGCCCATCAAAGCCAAATAGTCGATAATTTGATCAGGGCGCACGCCAAACTTTTCGATAACGCCAGCTTCATCCATTTCAACATTAGTCATGGTATTAATTAAACGCACATGCGGGTTTACCAACTGCGCCATATCTTTATCGCCGGTCGAGATCACCGTTTCCATGCCCAAAGCGGTCGCTTGATGCGATAAAGTACCAATAACGTCATCGGCCTCAACGCCAGGTATCACTAATAAAGGTAAGCCCATGGCGGCAATAATGTTATGCAAAGGCGCAATTTGCGTGCGTAAATCATCCGGCATGGGCGGACGATTGGCCTTATATTCAGGGTACATATCGTTGCGGAAAGTTTTTCCTTTCGCGTCAAATATCACGACAATATTGCCATTAGGATAGTCTTTTTTCAGACTCTTCAACATATTTAATACGCCGGTGATTGCCCCCGTAGGTTGGCCGTCGGCTGTCGACAAAGCTTGTAAGTATGGAACGTGATAGGCGCGGAATAAATAAGATGAACCATCGACTAAAATAAGCGGTGATTGGTCAGAAGTTGGCATGATAATATTTTGACTGGAGAAAAGATTCGCTAAGCATGCCACAATCGACAAATTCTCTCTAGCACTTCATGACATCAAATTGCTACAACTGTGGATAAGTTTGTTGAAAAGCACAGTAAACCGCCATAAAATTCACTTGAAATTTACGGTAGCCCACGATTAACTACTTGTAATTGTTATAAAAAGGTAAGACGAAGATCCTTTTTCACATATTTATTATTATTATTTTATTGTGTGGATAAATAAATCTACTCGTTCAAAGGTCGCTGTCTAATTAACAAACAATCAACATAAACGAGCTAAGAGATTAACAGAATATAGCTGCTTTACCAGACAATTGTTAAACTATTTTTACTGTTTGATGACAGCTCGAAATAACAAAAAAACATAAGCGAGATTTAGCAAGGGCTAGCCGGATTGTATGAAATTATTTTTCATAAAAAATTAATTTTAGCGGTTTTTGCTGAGCAATAATCGTACAAAAAACGATACACTAATATCAAGACTGAGCTGAACTGTTGATTTGTACATTAGTACACAATAAACCAGAGCAAACCAACGCTTAAACAATAGAGAAAACCTAGCTGCGCAACTTGTGCTAACAATTGGTTTAATGCTTGTCCGTGCTGGGTAAAGCCCTTTCTAATCAAGATGCCACTCGGTAACAGTAATAATACAAAACTCAGCCATAACAAAGGCAAAACAGTCAAGGCCAAGATAAGGTGAATAATGAGCGCGGTGCTAATAACTAACGCCAGTGCATATCGAGCGTTTTGGTCGCCTAATACCACAGCTAAGGTCACTTTACCCGCCTGCTGATCGGTGCTGATATCTCGAATGTTATTGACCAACATAATCGCGCTGCTATACAAACCGGCACAGGTGGCAAAAGCAAACGCCTCCGGAGTAATAAAACCGGTTTGCAGATAGAAGCTGCCCAGTACCGCCACCCAACCAAAAAAAATCAAAACGGTAACTTCACCCAAAGCGTTTGACGCTAACGGCCAAGGACCAGCGCTATAGGCAAAAACACCGACGAGAGATAATAAACCCAGTAATACTATCGGCCAGCCACCAACAACAATAAGATACAGCCCACAGGCAATCGCGGCGCTGCAAGCCAGGCTCAGCGTCACTTTTATCGCTGAAATTGATATCAACCCTGATTGCACCGCCCTCACCGGACCGAGTCTTTGTGGTGTATCTACACCAGATAAGCTATCAAAAAGGTCATTGGCGAGGTTAACAGAAATTTGCAGCAACACGGCACACGCCAATGTCGTGCAAAATAGTCCTAAGTGCAGCGAGGTTTCACTACTGGCTAATCCTGTGCCTAATAATATTGGCCCAATAGAAGCCAGCAATGTTTTTGGGCGGATAGCTAACCACCAATGACCAAAAGCATGTTTCATAAAAGTTATCTTTCGTTATGAGTGGTTAGTACAGTCATTAACTGAACTGAATATCCGCGCCATCAGGTTACATAGTAACAAACTCTTCCGCCGAGGTTGGATGAATCGCCACAGTATTGTCAAAGTCAGCTTTGGTGGCGCCCATTTTCATCGCCACGGCAAAGCCTTGTAATAACTCATCACTGCCAAAACCTATGCTATGAATACCGACAATTTTTTCTTCCTCGCCAACACACACTAGCTTCATGCGAGTTGGGTCGCGATAATCTTCAGTGATCGCTTGATATAACGCAGTAAATTGCGAGTTATACACTTTTACTTGCTCGGCGCCATATTCAGCAATCGCTTCTTGTTCAGATAAACCGACAGTGCCAATTACCGGATGGCTAAACACCACGGTCGCTATGTTGGAGTAATCTAAGTGCTCATTCGGCTTATTGTTAAATAAACGCTCACATAAGCGACGCCCCGCCGCTACGGCAACCGGCGTAAGTTGTGCTCTACCGGTATTATCGCCAACGGCATAAACGCCCTCAACATTAGTATTTTGATATTTGTCGGTAACAATAAAGCCACGGTTATTAACCTCAACCCCCGCCGCGGCAATATTAATATTATCCGTTGCAGGTTCACGACCAATGGCCCAGATCAAGGTATCAATCGGCCCAACACTTTTTCCGTTATCTAAATGTACGGTGAGTTTGCCGTTATCGTGTTTTTCAATACGTGTTGGTACGCTCATGGTATGTAATGTCGGGCCATGTTTTGCCATTTGCTCGACTAACGTATCGCTGAGCATATCGTCAAAACCACGCAAAGGTTTTTCTTTGCGTACCAATAAATGCGACTCGCTGCCCAGTGCGTGTAATACACCAGCAAGCTCAACCGCGATATAGCCTGCGCCTACCACGGCTACTTTTTTAGGTTGCTCGGTAAGGGCAAAAAAGCCATCAGAGTCAATACCATGCTCTGCACCTTCAATATCAGGGCGGCTTGGGCGTCCGCCGGTAGCAACGGTAATATGGTCAGCGGTGTATAACACGCCATCAACGTCTAAAGTGTTTTTATCAACAAATTTGGCAAAGCCTTTGATCACGGTAACGTCGTTACTGGCAAAGCCACGCGCATAAGCGGCATGAATACGTTCAATGTAGGCTTCTCTATTTTTCACTAATGTTGACCAGTCAAAGCTTTGCAATGGCGCTTTAAAACCGTAGTCATTAGCATAATGTAGGGCATCGGCAATTTGTCCGGCATACCACATGGCTTTTTTCGGTACACAACCAACATTCACACAGGTGCCACCAATATGCTTAGCTTCAATTACGGCCGCTTTTTTACCTAAACGCGCGGCGCGGTTCGCTGAAGCAATACCGCCACTAC
The DNA here is from genome assembly GCA_049614565.1 of Cognaticolwellia sp. Taxonomy (GTDB): domain Bacteria; phylum Pseudomonadota; class Gammaproteobacteria; order Enterobacterales; family Alteromonadaceae; genus Cognaticolwellia. The sequence goes on from JBMZDW010000005.1 coordinate 116,614, forward strand.
CGGCACCAATTGAAATGTAGTCAAAATGCTGTGTCATATTATTATTCCTGTGTGATTATCTTTATTAACCCGAGCTCAGAACCATTATATTGGACTGAAAAATGTAAAATTCAAGCACTGTTGCCAACAAGGCTGATGGCTAGCAAGACATGACATGGTATTTGCCAATTAAATTTCAAATATCGATAACTACCGATAAATATTGAAAACTGTCGGCATAGCCCTTGATTATCGACTGATTTGCCATTACATCTACACCATCATCTAGCAAATATGCGACTTTTATGACTAATCCTTTATTACAAAACACCTCACTTCCGCAATTCTCCAAAATCAAGCCTGAGCATATTAAACCTGCGGTAGAGCAAGCGATTACTGATTGTAAGCAAGTTATTGCCGAGGTATTAGCAAACAATAGTGAGTTTACTTGGGATAATTTGGTTGCACCGATTGATGATGTTGATGATATTTTAGGTAAACTTTGGTCACCGATATCGCATATGAACTCAGTGGTTAATAGCGATGAACTGCGCGATGCCTATGAGTCATGCTTGCCGCTATTATCTGAATACGGCACTTTTGTTGGTCAACATGTCGGCTTATTTTCCGCTTACCAACAATTAGCAGACAGCGCGGGCTTTATTGAGCTTAATCAAGCGCAACAAAAAGTGATCACCAACGCATTAAGAGATTTTAAACTTTCAGGTATTGCCCTGAACGAAGAAGACAAAAAACGTTACGGCGAAATTGTTACCCGCTTATCTGAACTCAGTTCAAGCTTTGGCAATAATATTCTCGACGCCACCCACGCCTTTAACGTCAATATTACTGACGAAACTGAACTGGCCGGTTTACCTGACAGCGCCAAAGAAGCCGCACAAGCCTTAGCGCAATCACAAGAAAAATCCGGCTGGTTATTTACCTTAGATATTCCAAGTTACTTACCGGTAATGACCTACAGCGATAACGCCACGCTACGTGAAAAAATGTATCGCGCCTATGTGACCCGCGCCTCAGAAATTGGGCCAAACGGCGGCGAATATGACAACGGCCCTATCATGGCTGAGTTACTAGCGTTACGTCATGAACTCGCGAATTTATTAGGCTTTGACAGCTTTGCAGAAAAATCTTTAGCAACAAAAATGGCGAATAACATCGGCGAAGTTGTCGGCTTTTTGGAAGACTTAGCGGTGAAATCAAAAACTCAAGGCGAGCAAGATTTAGCCGAGGTCACCGCCTTTGCACAAGAAAACTTCGCGCAAACTAACTTACAAGCATGGGACTTAGCCTATTACAGTGAGAAGCTAAAACAACAGCGCTATGCCATTTCTGACGAAGAATTACGTCCTTATTTTCCTGAAAACAAAGTGGTTGCCGGCTTATTTGAAGTGGTACATCGCTTGTTCGGCTTAACCATTAGTGAAAAAACTGATGTTGATACTTGGCATAAAGACGTCAAGTTTTTTGATGTTTTTGACAGCCAACAACAACTTAGAGGCAGTTTTTATTTAGACCTATACGCGCGAGCGAAAAAACGTGGCGGCGCCTGGATGGACGACTGTGTTGGTCGTCGAGAACTCGCCAATGGCGATATTCAATATCCCGTAGCTTACCTCACCTGTAATTTTAATGGCCCGGTCGGTGATAAACCCGCGTTATTTACTCATGACGAAGTGGTGACCTTATTCCACGAATTTGGCCACGGCATTCATCACATGCTAACGCAAATTAATGCCGCTGGTGTCTCGGGTATTGACGGTGTGCCATGGGATGCGGTTGAGCTACCGAGCCAATTTTTAGAAAACTGGTGCTGGCAGCCAGAAGCTCTCGCCTTTATTTCAGGGCACTACCAAACCGATGAGCCTTTACCACAAGATATGCTTGATAAAATGCTCGCGGCGAAAAACTTTCAATCCGCCATGCAAATGATCCGTCAACTTGAATTCAGCTTGTTTGATTTTAAGATGCACGCGCAATATTCGCCGGAAAAAGGCGATGAAATTCAACAAGTACTAAACCAAGTACGCGAAGATTACGCGGTAATTAAAGCGCCAGAATTCAATCGTTTTCAACACAGTTTTGGTCATATTTTTGGTGGCGGTTACGCGGCAGGTTATTACAGTTATAAATGGGCTGAAGTGTTATCAAGCGACGCCTTTTCGCGTTTTGAAGATGAAGGTATTTTCAACCCAAGCGTTGGCCATGACTTTTTAACCAACGTACTAGAAATGGGCGGCTCAAAAGAGCCAAGTGAATTGTTTAAAGCCTTCCGTGGTCGCGAGCCGCAAATAGACGCCTTGTTACGTCACAGCGGCATTACAGGTTAGTCGCCATGGCATTAGAAAAAGTTGACGATATTTATCAACGCGCCGCTGCTCGCAAAGGCGGCGTCGATAAACTCAATATATTACTGGGTTCAGGTCAGAGCGATCAGCAGTTAGCCGAAGTACCTGATGACCGCTTTCTTGCCGAGTTCAGTAAAAAAGTGTTTCAATCAGGCTTTGTTTGGCGTGTAGTTGAAAACAAGTGGCCGAATTTCGAAGACAGTTTTTTTAATTTCAATATTGAAAAAGTCTTGATGATGCCAGAAGAAATGATGGAGCGAAAAGCCAGCGATCCAAAAATTATTCGCAACTTTAATAAAGTAAAAACCATTAAAGCCAACGCCGAAATGATTTTTGCTGAGCAACAAAATGGTCACAGCTTTGCCGCATTTATTGCTCAATGGCCCAGTAGCGATATTATCGGCTTATGGGCGTATTTGAAAAAACACGGCCAACGCCTTGGTGGTAATACCGGCCCTTATGCCCTACGCGCGCTTGGCAAAGACACCTTTTTACTCAGTCGCGATGTTGAAGGCTACTTTCGCTCACACGAGTTAATTACCGGCGGGCTGCAAACTAAATCAAGCTTGCAAACCATTCAAAACAGCTTTAATTGCTGGCAACAACAATGTGATTTATCACTGAGTCAACTCAGTCGACTTATTGCCTACGCCACAGGCGACAACCATATTCATCTCGAAGAACTAGCTGATGGACAATAATATTTTTCAAGAAAAAATTGCCGTGGCTTATGTTGATGCTATCGACAGTGAAAAAGCGCAAAAAATTGCCAAAAAGTGGCAACTTGATTATATCGGCGATATTGCGGCAGTAAAAAATCACCCCAAGCTACTGTTTGCCTTACAAGTAAATTTGCAGCGCTTAGAACTTAGCAAACTTGATGAACCAAAGCTCGGTGCTATTTGTGTTGATTTTGTTGATGGCGCTACCGCACATCGGCGAAAATTTGGTGGTGGCCGCGGCCAAGACATCGCCAAAGCCGTCGGTTTAAAACATGGTTTTACCCCCAAGGTACTTGATGCTACCGCAGGTTTAGGCCGTGATGCCTTTGTATTAGCCACTTTAGGTTGTTACGTTACCATGATGGAGCGCATGCCCATTGTTGCCGCCATGCTTGAAGACGGCTTAGAGCGCGCGAAGTTAAGCACTGAAATTAGTGATATTACCGATCGCATGAGTTTAGTTCGCTCGTCTTTAATTGAAGATGTCACCTTAGCCGAGCCGCCTGATGTTATTTACCTTGATCCTATGTACCCGCACCGTGAAAAGTCTGCCGCAGTAAAAAAAGAAATGCGCGTATTCCAATCATTAGTAGGGGAAGACTTGGATGCTGACAACTTACTCGCACCCGCTTTAGCATTAGCAAAATATCGTGTAGTGGTTAAACGCCCAAGCTATGCACCACCGCTGGCCGGTAAAACACCATCAACCAGCATTAAAATGAAAAAAAATCGCTTCGACGTTTATGTTAATCAAGCGATCCCGAAAAATAACTAACTCGGTTAGTAAATAATTATTTTTCTTACAACGTGCGCACTGTTCTGCATTACTCTAAAATTAATAACAGAGTTTTTTTGTATGGCGGGTTTATGGCAAAGTCATTTTGTAAGTGGAAGAAAAAAGACATTGAAAAATCTTTGCATGAGCTCGCGCATCTTGTCGATAAACCACGCTATATTTGTAAAGACTGCGCCCGCGCTGCCCATGATAAAAATTACCTGTGTAAAGCTATAAAGCTGCCGCTATCTAACTAAAAGCAACTAAAAGCAACTAAAAGCAACTAAAAGCAACTAAAAGCAACTAAAAGCAACTAACCAAATTTAAAGAGGAAAATATGATACAAGCCAATGACAATATGCCTGTTGGGCAACTGCAAGAATTAAAAGACGGTGAAATGATCAGCCACAATACCGCTGAACTTTTTGCCAACAAAAAAGTGGTGATGTTTGCTGTGCCGGGCGCGTTTACCCCAACCTGCTCTGCTGCTCATTTACCGGGTTACGTGGTTTCAGCTGATGAACTAAAAGCAAAAGGTATTGATGCCATTATTTGTATCTCAGTGAATGATGCTTTCGTAATGTCAGCGTGGGGACAAGCACAAAACGCTGAAAACTTGATGATGCTTGCTGATGGCGATGGCAGCTATACCAAAGCACTGGGTCTTGATATGGACACTGCGGCATTTGGCGGCTTACGCTCGCAGCGTTACTCTATGATCATCAACAATGGCGTGGTGAGTCACTTAAACATTGAAAAACCAAAAGAGTTTGAAATCAGTAATGCGGACACGATTTTAAATCAATTGTAAATCCTAAAGCGTTATCACAAGATAAATAAAAACCATTATCATTTGCTTACAGCCCTTGTTTTATAAGGGCTTTGTGTATATAAAGCTTGAATTATTATTGATATTAACGCACACTGCTGAGCATTATTTATGTGACAAAACGCACAACGAGGCAGCCCAATGTTAAAACCTGAAATGGTTAAGCAGTTAAATAAACAAATCAACTTAGAGTTTTATTCTTCAAATTTGTACTTACAAATGAGTGCCTGGTGCGAAGAACAAGGTTTTGAAGGTGCTGCTGCATTTATGCGTAAACATGCCGCTGAAGAAATGGATCATATGACACGCTTATTCACCTATGTTAGCGAAACCGGTGCCTTACCTATTTTAGGTAGTATTGATGCGCCGCCGCATGAGTTTGAATCATTAGCCGATGTTTTCGAAAAAACTTATCAGCACGAATGTGAAATTACTGAGCACATTAATACCTTAGCGCACCAAGCATTTACCAACCAAGACTATTCAACCTTTAACTTTCTACAATGGTATGTTGCCGAGCAACACGAAGAAGAAACTTTGTTTAAAAGTGTATTGGATAAAATTAATTTGGTGGGCCACGATGGTCACGCGCTATTTTTTGTGGACAAAGATCTAGCCGAAATGGCAAAAACTGGCGGTGGTAGCATTATGACCGACAATGCAGGTTAAGCACGCTAAATTCATCAGCAAAGCATCGCTTAACAAGGCTTATCATTACCTAGGGTAAGCCTATTTATTTTCTCTGATATCAACCTTAGCCTAGTGCAAATTATTCATCTATTAGCTTAGTGTCGCCCGCAACATTTTCTCTTATCGCCCTACCATACTAACTCACGTATAATACCGACCTTTCAAGCATAAATTAGGTTAGTTTGGTGATATTTTCTGATGTAGTAATTATAGGTGCTGGTGCAGCAGGTTTAATGGCAGCGGCAACAGCTGGCTATCGCGGTCGCAGTGTTACTGTGGTTGATATGGGCAAAAAGCCGGGCAGAAAAATACTTATCTCGGGCGGTGGTCGTTGTAATTTCACCAATGAAAACGCCAACTCAGAAAACTACCTATGCCAAAATCCTCATTTTACAAAATCAGCACTTAGCCGATATAGCGCGCAAGACTTTATCGAATTGGTTGACCGCCACGGCCTTAATTATCATCACAAAACCTTAGGGCAACTATTTTGCGATAACAGCGCCCAAGATATCGTCGATATATTGATGACCGAATGCGAATGGGCCGGCGTTAATGTTGCATTGCGCAGTGAAGTGCTCTCGGTCGCAAAAAGTGACACCGGCTACCTAGTAAAAACCGCCGGTGAAAGCTACCAATGTGAGTCATTAGTTGTCGCCTCGGGTGGCTTAACTATGCCAAAACTCGGCGCTAGCCCCATAGGTTATCAAATTGCTGAACAATTTGGCCTAAAAGTATTACCCACCACTGCAGCTTTAGTACCGTTTACCTTACATGATCACGACAAACAAAAATTTGATGGCTTATCGGGCATCAGTATTGCGACTGAAGTGAGCAGTGAAGACGGCACCAGCTTTAAAGAAAATATTTTATTCACCCATCGAGGTTTATCCGGCCCTGCGATATTACAAATTTCATCTTTCTGGCGTGCGGGGCAAGCAGTCACCATCAATTTACTGCCAGAATCACCTATTGATGAGTTGATCAGTGAATGGCGTGAAAGCAGTGGCCAAAAGTCATTAAAAAACATGCTAGCAACCGTGTTACCAAAACGCTTTGTTGAAGCCTTAGTCAAACAAAAAGCGATTTCCGATAAAGCTATTAACCAAATCAGTAACGACGAAATTACCTACCTAGACCAATACTTGCATCAATGGCAAATAAAACCCAATGGTACTGAAGGTTATCGTACCGCTGAAGTTACGCTTGGCGGCGTAGACACCGACGAACTATCTTCAAAAACTTTCGAAGCGAAAAAAGCACAAGGCTTATTTTTTATTGGTGAAGCCATCGACGTTACCGGTTGGTTGGGGGGCTATAATTTTCAGTTTGCGTGGAGCTCCGGCGTTGCATGTGGGCAAGCGGTTTAGTTTGATGTATCGTGAGATCATAGATTGAGACAGTTACAATTAGTTTGAGACAA
>JBMZDW010000006.1:0-101370 GCA_049614565.1 Cognaticolwellia sp.
TAGGGCCTTTAGATGGGCAGGACTACATATTAATAGGTGGTCCTCCATGCCAAGATTTTTCAATTGCAGGCAAAAGAAATGAAAATGGCCAGAGAGCTAATTTAACTCGTAGATATGCTGAAATAATTGAGAAAATAAAACCCGAATGGGTTGTAATGGAAAATGTTTACAATATAACTCGAAGTAAGATATTACCTGAAGCCTTAGATATTTTAAAACGCTCAGGTTATGGTATTACACAGTTAGTTTTAGACTCGAGTTACTTAGGTGTCCCACAAGCAAGAAAGAGATTTTTTCTTGTAGGCCATTTACACTCTGAAGACGATTTCCTGAAAGAAGAATTATTAAGTAATCACTCAGACAAACCATTAACAATTAAAGATTATTTTGGAAATAAATTAAATACTGAATTTTATTATATGCACCCTAGGAGCTATCAAAGGAGAGCTATTTTTTCAGTTAATGAGCCAAGTGCAACCATACGAGGGATTAATCGCCCAATCCCACAAAATTATGTAATTCATTCAGCCGATAAATCAAAAGATATATCTTCAGTAAGAGCTCTTACGACAAAAGAACGAAGTTACATTCAAACCTTCCCTGAAAACTTTAAATTCAATGGTGCTAAGACTGCAATGGAATTGGCAATTGGCAATGCTGTTCCAGTTAAAATGGCCGAACATGTTGCTAGTTCTATTTTAAGATATAAAGAATGCATCGATAAGAGAAACAACAACGAAAAAAGAGCTTAATACTTTTATCACAGTATTTTTGTCGTAAAAATCATAGGGCTATTATTGTATTTCAATATATTATTCATGTAGTTAAGCCGCATTGTTAGTGTTTCCACCTATACCAAGCCGATAGCTTGTAATCAGTAGGTCGCCAGTTCGACTCCGGCAGTCGGCACCATTCATTCAAGCCCTAACTTCGGTTAGGGCTTTTTTGTATCTATCGCTCGGTTAATTTCTTCCTAAATTTCACTCGCACCAATAAAAGCACCTACCCCACTGATTTTGAAGGCTTAAAAAGACATACTCATACTTAGTTATGAAACTAATAGGACTATCAGGCATAGTCGTTCAACAAACCTGATAATCACTCAAATATAAAATATGGGTTAATCATTAAACCGATCAATCACGGCTTTCATTTTCTCAGCTACCTGATTCTTTTCTAAATGTGCATAGCGCATGGTAGTAGCGATATTTGAATGCCCTAAAATATGTGCAGTTTCCTGAACCGTCATACGTGTACTAATCTACTAGCACACGTATGACGAAAATCATGCACTCGAAAATCTTCAATACCAGCATTTTCAATTGCTCGACGAATAGCGATAGTAGAATGCTTACGTGGGTTATTACCGCTTTTGTCAGTGAAAACCCACTTGTAATGTGCCTTGTTCTCACTTCTTCTGTTTAACACCTGATACACGCGATTTGACATCTATAACACTGCTCGATTACTTTCACTAAGATAGAATAGTTCTAGGTTCGCGGGCTGATATTTTAGCGACCCACGACTTTTTGTAATTAATGTACGCCAATTAATAACTACCAGAAACAAAAAAACACCAATCATCACAATTGGTGTTTTTTATATAGCGCGATAGATTAGTTACTAACTAAAATTGCTTCTTAAAGCGACGTGATGCTAAACCGATAATACCAAGCGCTAAAATAGCAAGTGTTGATGGCTCTGGCACTGACTGTATTTGCAATGAATTTTGTCCGGACTGTATAGAAAAAGAATTTGAAACTGAAATCACATCAGGCAATTGAGTATTGCTTGAAAATGATAAAAACTCAAAATTGGCTAGCCCCACTACCTCGCTAAATTCAAAATCAATATCAAAATTATCTTTGTCTATGATCTGATAGATCATACCATCGGTACAACACTTCACCCAACTCCAACTAAAACCCATGTTAGTGCTTTCGCTTGCTTCATCAACTAACAACACGTTACTAAGATCAAAATCACTAATGATAAGCTCTGCTGAACGTCTGGTATGATTAGTTCCCCCAGCATCAAGCAATGTGAACAAGGCTAAGTCACCTTGCGACTCCGCTAAAAACATTACAGCGGTCGCCTCTTTTTCATAACCTGTATGCGCTGAAGAATTTCTGTAATCGTAAAACGATGTAAAACTTTCATCTAGTGTCAGCACACCTACCTCTGTGGTGTCATTTACTGTAATGAGCCCGGCGTTAGCGAAACTTGTAACAGCGAGTAAGAAATTGGCTAAAATGATCTTTAAAAAATTAGTATTCATTGTCTTCCTTTTTAATGCTTTTTAGCAAGCAACGGTTAAAAACATAAGTTATCAGTCTGAATAATTTAAATACAAAAATCATACCAACAAATTAAAATCATTTACTTTCAAAGAATTAAATAAATTCCCAAACATAAAGTAAATTAAACTGCAAAATTATCTGACAACAAAAACTCATCAACCAGCTGTTTTTATTACATAATATTAACAATTGAAAATTTTAATGAAAAATCCATCTCTAGGCGATGTTATTACACTCAATATTGCATTAAAACACAACAATAAAGGGTGTAAGCAAGCTAAAACAGCGGTCTTCGCCCAGTAACAGGTTACGCACAAGGTTAACTCTTGTGCCAACACTAATCATCTCAAATATTGAGATAGTTCAAGAGTCGAACGAGACTAAGAGTAATCATAAGAAAGTTGACGATAAAACTGATCATTGAAATTGCTACGCCAAAACGAAAAAAACACCAATCATCACAATTGGTGTTTTTATAACGCAATTGATTAGTTACTAACTAAAATTGCTGCTTAAAGCGACGTGATGCTAAACCGATAATACCAAGCGCTAAAATAACAATAGTTGATGGCTCTGGTACAACAGCGGCACCGTCAACAATAGAAAATGAAACTAAAGCTACTTCTTGGCCGTTAGCTGAGTTAGTACCGCCACCCTGCCAACGAAATTGAATTTGGTCGCCAACGTTGGCTGCCGTCGATGCAAAGCTAAACTCGTTGTAAGCCCAGTCATATGCACCTAAAGTCGGCGTTAATAGACCAGATATTGAGGCATTTTGTGTTAAATTGAAAATTTCAACACTCGCACCAACAGCATTACCACCTCTGACACCACCAAAAAATGATAAAAAGCCCATTTGATTGGCGTTGATAGCGGTATCTAAATTAAAGGTTGCGGTCAGAGAAACATTACCACTGTCATCATTAACTTCCAACGCGCCCGGTAACACTATTTGTGGTGTACTTGGGTCGTTATCATGATCAAACATACCGCTCATACCACGCGCACCAGCACCGCCCGTATTGTATACCTCAAAGCCACCGCCGTCAGAGTCACTCCAGGTAACAATGGGTGAGTTTAACAAAGCCGCATCACCGCCAGTAAAGTCTTCTGAAAAGATTAATGTTGCATTGGCACTGCCGATAAAACAACTCACTGACAATAGTAAGCCGCGCAAGGCTGTGTTTATAATTTTAGACTTCATATGTATTTCCTTTTAAGCACTTCAAACTAAAAGTTAAATGCGATATACAAAAATTAAATATGCCCAACACAAAGCAAAAAGTAGGCCAACACCAATTAATACAACCAATTCAATCGCTTATATAAAAACATAAGATCGGTAAATTTTAAGTGTTAAAAAACCTGACACAAAAACATTCTCATCAACCAGTTGAATTATAAATAATAATTGAAAAACGATTGATTTAGCGTGCTTAACCATAAGAATATAATTAAATACCTAAAGGTTATTACTAACTTAATCGTTTGCCGGAAAAACACTTATAAAGAGTGATAAAAATACACGGCTTATTTATATTTTAAGGCAAAGTGAATATGGTAATAACCGCGCAATGATACAAATCATGATAATTAGTTTACAGGCCAGCGCTGTTAAGACAGTTTCAGGGACAAAAAAAGACTGTCAGCCTTGTCTAACCTCGCCAGTATTCGTGGGAGCATATATCATATAGGCATTTTTACCCTTGTTTTTAGCGGCATACATGGCGATATCGGCATGCTTTAACAACGTAGTACAGCTTGAACCGTGTTCGGGGAACACCGAGATCCCTAGACTTCCGGTAACAAAAACTTCATTTTGATTAAGTGAAAATGGCTCAATAAATGCCTCAATAATCCGTTGCGCAATCTTAATGATATCGCCTTCTTTTTCAACATCAGCTAATAAAATGGTAAACTCATCGCCCCCTAGTCGATATACATTTGACGATTTAGATGCCTCTGTAGCGTAAGAAACACTATCCTTACCTCGTATAGAGCGTTCTAAACGCCGACTAAATTGCACCAGCAGTTCATCACCAAAGTCATGCCCAAGCGAGTCATTAATATGCTTAAAGTTATCAACATCGATAAAAACAACGGCAAATTTAGTTTTCACTGTTTGGGCGTTAGTGATGAGCTTTTCTAGTTTTTCCATAAAATACCGGCGATTTGGTAACCTCGTCAATTCATCAACATAAGCGAGTTTCCGCATATTATCTTCAGCAACCTTTCGGTCCAGTAGGTTTTTCCGGCTTTCGACTATATCATCACCCATTTGGTTGAAAGCTAACGATAAGTCGCCTAGCTCATCGCTTGATATTTTCGTGATTTTGTCTCTAAAATCCCCATGACCATATTTTTTAACCACCGCCATAATTTCGCTTAGTGGCCGGGTAATTTTAAAAGATATAAACCAAGAAATAAAAATGCCCAGCAAAAGTGTAAATATACTGACCATTAGCATGATACGCTGGAATAGATTGAGCCGAGACAATAGCGATGTTTGTTCCTTATATAAAATCAGTTCCGCATTGTGCTCCGCAAGCGGCACTGATATCGCATAAAAGGTGCCTTGTTCGGTGTTTATTTCCGGTAAAATAACCTGTACTGAGGTCACGTTATCATGCTGTTCAAAGGTTAAGTTGTCCACAGGGTAAGCTTGTTGCTGTAGCGAGATGCTAAAGGTCGTTTGCAGCTTATTTAAGCTAAAAAATTGTTCCTGTGTTCGTACTAATGCATGTGCACTACTAACATCCTCAATAATTGAAAGTTGAACGGGGTCTGTGAGTTTTTTGCCTAAAATCACAATGCCTAATAACTGGTTGTGTGAGGTACTCGGCGATATAGCCACTTGGTAATATTCATTTTGATACTGCCAATAACCAAAGTAGCTTTGCCCCTGAAAAGCATTATCTATGCCCGGCATGGCTTGCAAATTGCCGTTGCTAAAGCCTTGCCTGTGCTTATCATATTTCAATACCGCATTTTCATCTAAAACCAATAGCAATGATATGTCGGCGGAGACATGAATATCTGACATGGTATAGGCTAGCGTGTCTGCATCGAGATCGGGTATCGAAAGCGTCGCTTTAAGGTGAGGTATTTGCGATACCCCTTGTGCTTTTAACAAAAGAAAGGATTCGGTCTGCTGTGAATATCGTTGATAAGCAAGCGCTGAGGCCGTCATACTTTTGAATATTTCTTGCGTATTAATACCCCGTATTTGCAAACCAATAATGGTATTTATTAAGGTAATAAAAACACAAATAATAAAAAGTAACGAAAACCAAATTTTGTTTTTAATCGAGATACGGGTCATTAATATTTACTTTTATAATGCTTGCCAAACTTATTTTTATGTTGGATATATCTTTTAGTCAGTGTTAAAAATAGCTTATCTAGCACATTTTCACCGGCTTTTACCTCAATAGGGTATTGTTTAGCTTCAGCGAGCTCATGCCAAACTCGTAACACATAGCGCCCTACGGGAATATTCTTGATGCTAAAACTGCCATCACTATTTGCCGTCGTATAATAATCATTATTTAGCACCAAAATATTACTGGTCATTTGTGGATGGATATTACAATAAAGCTTTACCAAGCCTGTTTTTTCAAAACGCACTAACTTCGAGGTGTTTTCCGGATAAATGCCTAAATCGAAAGGTTGTACTTTCGATAATGAAAAAACATTATGATAAATACTGTCGTCGTTAAAAAAATCAACGTTATCGCCACGCACTATCGGTAAAACCCGTGGTGCAAATTGCCGTCCTTTATGGGTTACTTGTGGTATTTGGTGTTCATTTGCGTGATGATTAACATGTGATGAGCTTAAATTTTCACCTTCAATAAAGATAACAATGTTTTCAAGTTCATCGTTGAGATTATGTTTATGACTTTCTAGTGCGATTTTCCCACTAATATGACCTAGCTTAACTGTAGAGGCATCGGCTTTAGCGACAAATGACATCACAAATAAAATGCCACTAACAAGCCATGTCATTTTTCTCTGATGTTTGCTTAACCTAGTCAACACTTAAAAGCCCACGGCGACTTCTACGCCAACAAAGTTGCGACTATTTTGCGCAGCTTTATTGCTATTTTCAATACGTTCAAACCAGTCTTTGCCTATTTCAAACTTAGCCCTGACCCTGGGGTTTGGTTGCCAGCCTAACCCCACCCCTAAACGTTGAAAGCGCTTAACATCATAGCCATAATCACCATTGCCACCGGCAAAGTATTTACCATCGAAATGGAAGCCTTGGTTATTGTCATAAGTGCCAATTTCACTATAACGCAATAAACTGTACCAATTAGCATTAAGCTGCACATAAGGTTCAATGGTCAACCATTCTATATTGCGATCATATTGACTGATATCATCCTCTTGCTTTGCTCGCCCGTACGTTAATGCTAGATATCCACTGAAATCGTCGAGATAGAATTGATGCTTAGTATTTATTTCCGCCAAACTGGCGTTCACGAACTTGGAATTGCTCAACGCTGTGGCATTACTATCACCTTTTCCTATGGGTTCGAAGTGGCTACCACCAAATTCAAGGGCACTTTTCTGAGCCTTACCGTTGCGCATTAAGCTCAAGCTCAAATAGTTATTGTCATTAATATCGCCATAAAACTTTACGTTAAAGGCTTTGTTAGCGTGATCTTCATCACTGCGTTTATCTGTGCCGTCGGTAACAGAGAAAATCCAATTTACACCGCTTTGATAACCTAAAACACGACTGTCACCATAAACTAGCAGCCCTTCATCCCAACCATAGGGATAAGAGGCCGAATTGGTGATCAGTGGGTTATCAATCGCATCTTGCCATAGATACTCTTCACCAAAAGGAATATCAATTCGCCCTAATTTAATGCCGATATTGCCTTCACCCAATGCGATATCTCTGCTATGCATATACACCTCTCCAGTGCGAATATATTTAGAGCTGTCATCGCCTAAACGATTAGTTTGCAGCTCAACAAACATGTCAATATCTTGCCAAACATTGGCTTCCATAAAAATGGTCGCTTCTTTGATATCAAAGCCAAAATTCTGGTGATTTCCGTCGCTGCCGGTTTGATAAGCACCGACTGCGCCAAACCCCCAAAGCTCGACGTTTTTCCACCAGGGGTTTGACAATACATGTTGAGGGCTATTTTTATTGCTGAGCATTGAGTTTTCATGCACTAGCACTACCAGCGCATTATCGGCGGCATTACGTTTTGTATCGGTTAATTCAATAGGGCTGGAGGAAGCGTTTACTATTTCTGAATTTTTCTCAATATCATTGAGACGCTGGGTTAAATCACTAACTTGCTTGGAAAGTTTAAGTACTAGGCTCTTTAACTCGGCAAGCTCAGCCTCCTGAGCGTAAGCATTTGATTTAAAACAAATAAAATTTAAAAAACAAAAATTACACAAGTGCTACGCATGATCAGTTCCTTTATTCCGCGTTTTACAATCTGAGTAAATATCTACAACTTAGCATCACAACTTAAGAGCTACTTTGACTCACTTTAATGTATTGGTCGATAAAAAAGTCGCTGATATAAGCAGTCACTATACCTTGTTCAAGCTAAGTTAGTAACGAAAATACAATAAATAACTATATTGTTTATTTGCATAACTACTTACCACCCACAATATAGTGCGCTCTAAATAGCTAAGTATATAATAACCATAAAGTAAAGCTTGCTTAGTAACGAATAGCACATTAGATTAAATTATTTTCAACTTGATACACACGTAACGAAAAAACGGGAGTGTCCTTTGCGCTATCTTATTTTTATGTTCTTTATCAGCACCATTCATGGCGCGTTTTTAGCAAACGCTGCTGAGCTAACAAACTCGATACTGCCAATGCGCGACCGAGCGGAGTTTATTGACCAAATAACCGCTAAACGCGTTAAACAGCTGCTCCCAAAGCTGATGACAGAACACAACATCGACATGTGGCTTATAATCAGCCGCGAGTACAATGAAGACCCGGTAATTAAAACACTATTACCCGCTACGTGGCTGTCGGCACGCCGCACAACCATATTGGTATTGGCACGAAAAGACGATGCTAGCGTAGGTGCATACGCAATTGCACCGTATAAAGTAGGAGAGATATTCGAAAAGGCTTGGGATAAATCAAAACAACCCAATCAATGGCTGGCACTTGCCGAGTTAATTAACTTGCATAACCCGAAAACTATTGCTATCAACCAATCCGAATACTGGGGCCATGCTGACGGATTAGTGGCCACCGATAAAGAAAAGTTATTGACACATTTACCTATCAAGCACCAAGAAAAACTCGTTTCAGCTGAGTCCTTAGCGGTGGCATGGCTCGAACAACGTATTACTGAGGAGGTTGACGTTTACCGAAGCATAGTCAAGATAGCACATAAAATAATTGCCGAAGCTTTTTCTAAGGAAGTTATCACCCCGAATAAAACCACGACCGATGATGTAGCATGGTGGCTCAGAGAAAGAGTTAGAGAGCTAAAACTTCAAACATGGTTTCATCCCAGTGTATCGATTCAGCGAAGCGATAATATACTCTTTGATCACGAAGATAGCTTTACCAATGGCCATAATCCAAAAATAATTTTACCGGGTGACTTGCTACATGTAGATTTTGGTATTAGTTATTTACGCCTAAATACTGACACCCAACAACATGCCTATGTGTTAAAGCCAGGCGAAATAATGGCGCCAAAATATCTCCAAGCAGCACTTGCTTCAGGCAACAAATTGCAAGATCTGTTTACCGAGCAATTTATGGTTGGTCTCAGCGGCAATCAGGTACTTAAACGTGCACGAAAAAGCGCTATTTCGCACGGCTTAAAGCCAACCATTTACACTCACCCGCTTGGCTTTCATGGCCACGCTGCAGGTACAACACTCGGTATGTGGGATGCTCAAAATGGCGTCGTAGGCTCGGGCGATTATCCGCTACATGTAAATACCGCCTATTCTATTGAATTAAACAATGCTATTTACATCGAGGCTTGGAAAAAAGAAATTCGTATCATGTTAGAAGAGGACGCTATATTTGATGAAACAGGCGTATGGTACCTCAATGGTCGCCAAAAAGAGTTATTGCTTATTCAAGCTGATATATAATGGCTATTGAAGCCATAGCCGTGGCTTCTTTCTTACATAAATTGCATCAATAAAAGCCTTGCAGCACTAAAAATTTTCACAAACACTCGCCGTGAACAATTCAACAATCGCATCCGCTGATACCGGTTGGCTAAATAAAAAGCCTTGCGCAGTGTCACAACCGAGTTTTTTAACAATATTGAGTTGCTCTTGTGTTTCAATACCTTCGGCAACCACTTCATAACCCAAGTCATGCCCCATTTCGACCATAGAACGCACTAAACAAAAACTTTTCTCGTCAATTGAAATATCATCAATGAAGTATTTGTCAATTTTTAAACTATTGATATGAATATGCTTTAACGACGCAAACGATGAGTAGCCTTTACCGAAATCATCAATGGCCAATATCACCCCCAAGTCGTTTAAGCGCTTAAAAATAGATAAATTTTCATTATTGGTTTGCACTATGCTTTCTGTGACTTCCAACTCTAATTCAGTCGGACATATATTAGTTTTGGCAATAACGTCTTTGACCATAGGCACAAGTTCATCATCAAGAAACAGACTCGGTGAAATGTTAATTGCGATACGCAAGGCGGGTAAGCCATTATTTAGCCATGTTACGGCTTGCTTGCTGGCCTCTTGTAATACCCATTTAGTCAAGGGTTTTAGCATGCTGATCCGTTCAGCCGTGGCAATAAACTCGGTGGGCGAAATGTCGCCAAACTCCGCATGTTCCCATCGACATAGCACTTCAACGCCAACAATTTCATGCGTTTTAAGGTTAATTTTCGGCTGATAAACTAACGACAGCTGCTTATTGTTAATGGCATCTCTTAATGATTGCTCAACTTGCAAGCGATATTCAGCTTGCTCTGTCAAATATTTATTGTAAAAAGCATAGCGATTTCTCCCCAAGTTTTTAGCCGAATAGAGCGCGGTATCTGCTGCTTTTAATAACGTTTGCGTATTTTCACCGTTGTCAGGGTAGTGAGCTATGCCAATACTGCATGACGGCGTATACTTTTGCCCAGCTAAATCAAATGGCTGCGCAATAGCGTCTAAACAACGTTTAGCAACGTTCGTACCATCAAATCCATCATCTAAATTTTTCACCACAATGCAAAATTCATCACCGCTGAGTCTGGCAACAAAATCGACATCTCTACGGGTTTGATTTAAGCGCGTAGCAATTTCTTTCAGCAGTAGGTCTCCGGCGTCATGACCACAAGAATCATTGACGGTCTTAAAATTATCCAAATCAAGGTATAACACGCTAAAGCGGCGTTTATACCTTTTTGACGCCCTGATTAGTTCTTCTAAGTTGATATAAAAGTAGGTACGACTTGATAAGCCGGTTAGTTCGTCAACATAGGCCAAATTCAAAATTTTCTTTTGGTTATGTTCACGTTCCATAATAATACCCGCTAAGCGAGCAGCAGATGTTAAATCAAGTGATTGTTGTTCGTTCGGGCGCGCCGGGTAGTCACAATACATACCCAATGCGCCAAGCACTTTACCGTCTGAATTTTTTATCGGCTCAGACCAACAACAGCGCATACCATGAGGTAAGGCAACGTGTTTTATTTTTTCCCATTTAGGGTCTGTGGCAATATCCTCCACAATGACCCGTTTACCCGTATATGTAGAGGTGCCACACGAACCAACATTCGGTCCATTTTTTAAACCATTAACGGCGTCACAATACGCTTTGGGTAAACTGGGCGCGCCACCGTGTAATAAAACATTACCGTGTAATTCTAGTAATGAACATCGCACGTCATGATGGCGTTCTTCATACATGAGTGCTATCTCATCATAGATATTACTCGCTGCTTGGCCGGTAGCGATCATTTTTAATATTTTGGTATTTCTTCGTTCAAACAATTCCGCTTTTTTTCGCTCGGTAATATCAACATGGGTGCCAATTAATCGTATCGCCTTCCCCTCTTTTCCCTCAGATATATAGACACCGCGAGAACTAACAAAAATATAGCTATTATTTTTATGGCGCATACGCATTTCTGCGTCAAAAAAATCAGACTTTCCCAATAAAAAATTTTGCGCCTTATTTAGTACTTCCTCTTTATCGGCGGGGTGTACTAACTTTTTCCAGGTATCTAAGTGGCTTTCTAATTCACCTTCGGCATAACCCAACATTTCCATCCAACTTGACGAATAAGTCACTTCATCAGTATCTAAGTGCCAATCCCAACGTCCGCCAATATCCTCTTCTAGCGAAAATGTGCGATTTCTTTCCAATTTAATCGCAGCTTCAAGCTCAAGATTATTTTGTTTTTCTTGTGCTAATTCAGCGGTCAAACGTGCAATTTGTTCCTGCAAATCTACACTTGATTGCTTTACTTCAGCCATATTACCCTCTACGCTAAGAGCAGTTAAAACTCATCACATATCCATATGATAAACATAATTGCAGAATCAATGTTTATTGCTGAAAATTAACAGCAATATTTCCCGAGTGACACAAATTTTTTTTAGTATAGTCGAATTAATTCAATCTTGTTAAAAAGCGAACTACCAAACAAATAAATATTATTCAAATAGATAAATAACTATCAGCATTTTTATGCTATGGCTTTGCGGATCAAAAGTTAAGATACGGCAGAGTGAGATCAGGGCGTATAGATTTAGCGTCTTACTCGATCTGAATGAGGGTTAATGAATAGCATTAGTCAATAACCTAGCCAACCGTTTTATATAATACTGACATATACCGTGATGATAATGGGCTGAGCGCTGATTGATAAAACCATGCAAACCTTCACTTTGCTCAACAATTACGGTCGGTTTTTCTTGCAACACCTTGCCAAGCTCAACGACTGAAAAATATTGCTCTGCGGCGGGTAAAATTACTCGCGTTGGAATTCGCGGCGTTAGCTCATGCATATACCGAATTTGACTGCTATAGAAACAAATAGCGCCAAGGTATGATTTGCAGGCACCACTAGCAGCTAATTGCCAAATAGCGCTACCGCCAACACTAAAGCCAACCAGTAGTTTATCGCCGGTGATTTGCGATAAGCTTTGCGTTAACGTTTTAGCATAACCAGCTAAGGTAATATTTTTCATAAAATATTGATAAGCATCACCTTCACAGTTGAACTGCTTCGCTTGGTTTTGATACGGACCGATAAGGTGACTTTCAAGACTGCCAATATCGGCAAGTTCATGCATAACTTGTTGACACAACTGCTTAAACTCGGGTGTTATGCCAAAAATATCGGCAACAAAAATAATATTCATTATTGACCTTTAACCACACAAGCGGTCTTCACGTTATCGGCTCTGGCGCCAAGTTTGACATGCTTGGTTAAAATTTAAAACTTGATAGTAGCTCAACACTAGAAATAGCTGACGCTACCCGTTAGAATCTAGCGCATAGACATTTTATTTATCAGCAAGAGACGTATTCCGATGGGCAGAGCATATCAAAACCGCAAATTATCTATGGCGAAAACAGCGGGCCAAAAAACTAAAGTATATTCAAAATACGGTAAAGAGATTTACGTTGTTGCTAAAAATGGTAGTCCAGATCCTGACACCAACTTATCATTACGCCGCTTAATTGAAAAAGCGAAAAAAGACCAAGTACCAACGCACGTTATCGAAAAAGCCATTGAAAAAGCCAAAGGCACAGGTGGTGAAGATTACGTAGAAGCCCGTTATGAAGGCTTTGGCCCAGGTAACTGTATGGTGATTATTGATTGTTTAACCGACAACGGTAACCGCACCATTAAAGATGTACGCCAGTGTTTTACGAAAACGCATTCAAAAATTGGCTCGTCAGGCACAGTGTCACATATGTTTGATCATCAAGCGGTATTTGCCTTTAAAGGCGACGACGAAGATGCGGTGCTAGAAACATTAATGATGGCCGATATTGATGTTACCGATGTTGAGCGTGAAGGCGATATTATTACCGTTTATGCTCCGCATACCGAGTTTTTTAAGATCAAAACAGAATTTGCCAACTCAATGCCTGAATATAACTTAGAGGTTGAAGAAATTACTTGGGTACCACAAACCTATACCGAAATTAGCGGCGAAGATGATCTGGCGAATTTTGAAAAATTCATCAATATGCTCGAAGATTGTGATGACGTACAAAACGTTTATCATAATGCTGATATTTCAGCATAACCAAACAAAATACCACTTAGCATTAAGGCATCAATTATGATGCCTTTTTATGTTCAGGATGAACGGTTTGTCGCGGGTGCAGGAATGCACAGGAGCGTGTATACCTCAACTCCATAATTTGCACTACTGAAAAGGCCAACCATGATAGATTTTCGCTCTGATACCGTAACCCGCCCAAGCCAAGCAATGCGCGATGCGATGGCTAATGCCGAGGTCGGTGATGACGTTTATGGCGACGACCCGACCGTAAACGAGCTAGAAGCATGGGCGGCACAACGCCACGGTTTTGCCAGCGCCCTGTTTTGTAGCTCTGGTACACAAGCAAACTTATTGGCGCTTATGGCACATTGTCAGCGCGGCGATGAATACCTTTGTGGTCAACAAGCGCATAATTATAAATTTGAAGGCGGTGGCGCGGCAGTTTTAGGCTCTATTCAACCGCAGCCTATTGCCAACGAGCCTGATGGCAGTTTATGTTTTGAAAAACTCAGTTCGGCAATTAAGCCCGATGACTCACATTTTGCCCGTACCACCTTACTCAGTATTGAAAACACCATTAATGGTAAAGTACTGCCGTTAACTTATATGGCAAAAGCCCGTGAGTTTACCCAGCAACACAGCTTAGCGTTACATTTAGACGGTGCCCGCGTTTACAATGCCGCTACAGCGCTCAATGTTGATATTACTGAAATTTGTCAACATGTTGATTCAATGTCTATTTGCTTATCAAAAGGTCTTGGCGCGCCCATAGGGTCATTATTACTGGGCTCAGACGCCTTAATAAAAAGTGCTAAACGTTGGCGAAAAATGGTCGGCGGCGGCATGCGCCAAGCCGGTGTTATTGCCGCAGCTGCTAAGATTGCGATTGCTGAAAACCCAGTAAAATTGGCGCAAGATCATGATAATGCAAAATACTTGGCCACCGCCTTAAACCAGTTTGCTGATATTAGCGTTAATCTCAACCATGTTGAAACTAATATGGTCTTTGCAACATTTGCTGATCATCTTGATATCAACAACTTAGTCGCACAACTTAAAGCGAAAAATATATTGCTAAGCGCAGGTAACCCGATGCGCCTAGTAACTCATCTCGATATTAATAAGGCAGATATCGATGATTTTGTTCTGCATTTAAGCCATGTGCTAACGCCGAAAAGCTAACCAAATTGCGGGTTCTGCACTGAGCATAGGGAGCGATAAGGGTAATTATTTCGCCAGCTTTTCGATCATAGTATTCACCGCGCTCAAGTGTTCAGGGTTGTTATGACACATGCCCTGAAATACTGCGCACATATCCAGAAAGTCGGGTAGTTCCGTACGCTGTGCTAATTTCATTAAACGTTTTGTTAAGCGCAACGACGCCACTGGTTTAGCGGCTATTTCATTGGCTAGCGCTTGTACTTTTACGCTTAAGTTTTCTGGCTCAACCACCTCTAATACCACGCCAATTTCTTTGGCTTCTACGGCATCAATAACCCGACCGGTAAAGGTTAACTCGGCCGCTTTTTGATAACCAATTAAACGTTGCATAAACCATGCACCGCCATCGCCAGGAATAATCCCTAAGTTAACAAAGGTTTCACCAAACTTGGCTTTGCTCGAGGCAATTCTGATATCGCACATATTGGCGATATCAAAACCCGCACCAATCGCCGGGCCATTAACCGCGGCGATAACCGGTACTTCTAATTTATGTAAGGCTAGCGGGATACGTTGAATGCCCTCGCGGTATCGCCTTTCTAATGTTTGCACATCGCCAGCAAAGTCACCTGAGCGTTCGGCCATATCTTTAATATTGCCGCCAGATGAAAAGGCCGATCCTGCGCCGGTAATAATCAATACCGCTATTTCAGGTGTTTGATTGATCCAATCAACAGTATTAACAATATCATCGGCAATAGCAGTGCCTGTTAAGGCATTTCTGACATCGTGGCGATTAAAGGTCAAGGTGACGATATTATTTTGCAGTACAATTTCACTGTCGACTAGTGTTGGTAGTGAGCTCATTTTTACCTCAAATTAATTGCTAAACCTCAGCAGAGGTTAGTTACGATTTTTCTGAAATCTTGACTTGTTGCCAAAACGCTTCAAGCTCGTCTAACGAATGGTCGTTAAAGCTTTTGTCGGTTTTATTCACTTGTGCTTCAACACCATAAAAGCGCTGGGTAAACTTAGTATTTGCCTGTCGTAACAAGCTTTCAGGATCTTGCTTGGCATGCCGGCATAAGTTTACTACCGCAAACATTAAATCACCTAACTCTTGTGCTAACGCCGTATCATCACGATGTAATTCTGCTTTTACTTCCGAAACTTCTTCTTCGACTTTCGCAAAAACGTCATCAATATTATGCCAATCAAAACCAACATGAGCACAGCGCTTTTGAATTTTTGCCGCTTGTGCCAAGGCCGGTAAATTTCGCGGAATATCCGCTAAGATACTGAGGTTTTTATTATTATTTTTATGCTGACGCTCTAGCGCTTTTTCATTTTCCCAATTGGCTTTGATTTCGGTATCCGATTGAAAATCGCTGTTGGCAAACACATGAGGATGACGACGGATCAACTTTTCACAAATAGCGCTCACCACGCTGTCAAAATCAAAGCGTTTTTCTTCCGCACCGAGTTGGCTATAAAACACCACTTGAAACAGTAAATCACCAAGCTCTTTTTCTAACTCAGTAAAGTCTTGCTGTTCAATCGCGTCAGCAACTTCATACGCCTCTTCAAGGGTATGGGGAATAATCGAGGTAAAGGTTTGCTTTAAGTCCCACGGGCAACCGGTTTTTGGATCGCGCAGCTCAGACATGATCCAACGCAGTTTTGCCATTGAGGCGTCACTTTTTACATTAATGTTCAACATGATCAAATACCCTGCCTATAACCTTTTAACATCAATAACATCATCTAATTGTTTTAATTTTGTCATCAGCCGCGTTAATGCTTGGTTATTGGTTATTTCGATTTTTATCGTCATGCTCATACTTTGTTTACTATGATCGGCATGACTTTCAATACCAATAATACTAACGCGTTCATTGGTGATAATGGTTGATATATCTCGCAGTAATCCTTGGCGATCACTACCAATAATATTAACACTTACTTGATAGCTACTCTTATTCGCTATGCCCCACTGCACCTCAACTTCACGCTCTGGTTGCAAATTTAATGCACTGGCCAGTTGCTCGCAATCAACGCGATGCACTGAAATGCCGCGCCCTTGAGTGATAAAACCGGAAATTTCATCGCCCGGCACTGGGTGACAACACTTCGCCATATGAGTGAGCAAATTGCCAACACCAGAGACAGTAATGCCATTATTATCACTGGCTTGTTTACCCGTTTGTTGCGGTTGCTTAATTAAGCTTTGCGGGTCAATTTCTGTTGCCGGTTTTAGTTTTTCATCTTGCTGATGTAAAAAATTAACCACTTGTAATAAACGCACATGCCCTGAGCCTATGGCCGCAAACAAGTCATCATGGGTGGTTAAATTAAAGCGTTCGACTGCTGGGTTCAGTTCAACTTTAGCTAACGATAATTGCAGTTTTGTTAACGCTGTTTCTAGTAGCTCTTTGCCCGCCACAAGGTTTTTATCGCGGTCGAGTAATCTAAAAAAGTGTTGCACTTTCGCGCGCGCGCGAGGCGTATGTAGGTAATTTAAACTTGGATTTAACCAATCTCGGCTCGGATTAGGTTTTTTGCTACGCAGCACTTCTACTTGATCACCGGTGTGCAATATATGGGTAAACGGTACAATGCGACCGAATACCTTCGCGCCAATACAGCTATGACCAACATTGGAATGAATATAATAGGCAAAATCTAGCGGTGTCGCGCCCGCGGGTAAATCAACAACATCACCACTGGGGGTAAACACATAAATACGGTCTTCAAATACTTGGCTGCGCAGTTCATCAACCAATTGTCCGCTTTCTGAAACATCATCTTGCCACTGTAAAATTTTTCTTAACCAGCTCACTTTTTCGTCAAAGCCTGAGGTTTTGCCGCTGGCACTGCCTTCTTTATAGCGCCAATGCGCAGCAACACCTAACTCGGCGTCATCATGCATTTGTTGCGTTCTAATTTGCACTTCTATGGCTTTACCTTCAGGGCCGATTACCACGGTATGAATGGATTGATAGCCATTGGCTTTTGGCGTCGCAACATAGTCGTCAAACTCTTTCGGCAAATGCTTCCAGCTGGTGTGTACTAAGCCGAGTGCACCATAACAACCTTGTAATTCATCGACAATTATACGCACCGCGCGCACATCAAATAGTTGCTCAAAGTCTAACGACTTTTGCTGCATTTTTTTCCAAATGCTATAAATATGCTTAGGACGTCCGTAGACAATACCTTTAATGCCAGATGAGGCTAATTGCTGCGCGGTATTATCAACAAAGTCGCTCATATAACGTTCGCGCACTAGGCGTTTTTCATCTAATTGCTTGGCAATACTTTTATAAACGTCGGGGTGTAAATAGCGAAAAGCAAGATCTTCTAACTCCCATTTCAACTGCCCGATCCCTAAACGGTTTGCTAAGGGCGCGTAGATATTTTTGGTTTCTTTTGCCGCCAAAACACGGGTTTCTTCGTCACTATTTTTGACGAGGCGTAAATGACATAAACGCTCTGCTAATTTGATCACCACAGCGCGCACGTCTTCTACCATGGTTAATAACATGCGGCGAATATTATCGATTTGATTAGCGCTAACTTGGCTTGACTGCGATTGCAAAGCCTTAATCGCTTCCATTTGGCTTACGCCTTTACAGAGCAAGTAGATTTGTTGGGAAAAATGCTCGGCAATATACTCCAAACTAATGCAGTCATATTCGTATAAAGGGCAAATAAAGGCAGCGCAGAGTGAGTCACTATCAAGATTTAAGCCTGAGAGTATTTCTACCATTTCTAGAGATTTATTTTGGCAAGGTGTGGCGTCATCGAACAAGTCGCCGACCTTTTTATATAGCGCCTCTAGCGCAGATTTTTTCTCTGCGCCTAATTCAAGCGAACCTAACCATTGCTCAAAATTTGCTGCCGACATTTGATGCGACTTACGCACAGAAACCATGGAATTCCCTACCTTCAACTCAACCGTAAAAAAACTAACTTATTGGCTAAACAGTACCATAGTTTCTACATGCTTTGTTTGAGAAAACATGTCCATTAAGGCTATTTTTTCAATTTTGTAGCCGTGCTCAATAAGCAGCTTAGTATCACGTGCTAGCGATGCGGGATCGCAACTGACATAAAGCAGTGTGGCAATGTTAAATTTCACTAATTGCGTTAACGCTTGGTATGCGCCTGCTCTAGCAGGGTCAAGTAACACCTTAGTGTACTTTTTTTGCGCCCAAACTTGGTTTTGCCAATCGTTGTTTAAATCCGCTTGATAAAATTGACAGTTATTTATTTCATTTTTCTCGGCGTTTTCTTGGGCTTTTTCAACCATAGAGGCAATACCCTCAATACCAACAACGGCATTAACTTGCTGCGCAATGGGTAAACTAAAATTGCCTAAGCCACAAAATAAATCTAAGACTATATCCTGCTCATTTAATGCTAGCCAATCTAGGGCTTGCGCAACCATTTGCTTGTTAACCTGTTGGTTGACTTGAATAAAGTCGCTAACGCTAAAGTCAATATTTATTGTCTCAGTTAGCGGATAAAACAACACGTTATCTTCCGCTAACGGGGTAACTTTTTCGCCATCATCAAAATACACTTGCCACTGGTTTTTGTTGGCAAAGTCTTGCCATAGCTGTTTATCTTGCGTGGTTAGATTGACCAACTGACGTACCACCACAACATTTTCATTAGCAGCAATAACTTCAATATGACCAACAGCATTTTTACCCGATAAATTCGGCAATAGCGTTTTTAACTCAGTAAAGATATCTGCAAATGCTTCAACAAGTACAGGGCAAGCTTTAATCTCAGTTAAATGCTTGCTCTCACGTTGTCGAAAACCAATAATAGGCTCGCCACGCTTGTTATATTGCACACCAATTCTTGCTTTGCGGCGATAATGCCATTCACTGCTCACAATGTTGCTCTGCCAAGGTAAAGTCTCGGTCAACGTTTGGCGAGCGAATAGTTCGCTGACTTTTTCTTGCTTATACGCTAACTGAGCAGGGTATTGCAGATGTTGTAAGTTACAACCACCGCACTGAAAATAATGTCGGCACTTAACGTCTTGCCTCGTTGAGCTTGGCGTTAAAACGTTTAACAATTTGGCTTTGGAATATTTATTCTTTTGCTCGACGACTTGCACCTCAACCGTTTCTTTGGGCAGTGCGCCTTCAACAAAAATCGGTTTTTTGCCGTGTAGCGCAACACCGCAGCCTTGCTGATCAAGACGGTTAATCGTGACAGTTAACTGTTGTTGAGTTTTTGTTTTTTTCGGGCTTGCTTTAAAAAAATTTGCCATAGCTATCTTAGTTTGTCATCAAAGCGCGGCATAAATTTTATTTTTGCCGCAATAGTGAACGATTATCGGTTTGGTATTGGTCTGAACTGTGCCATTATAGCGTTATTAACTCGCTAATTTCACACTAAAGTTTAGCTAAAAATGCATAAAATAAGCCTGAAAAATTGGGTAATTTTACTAACAATCGTGCCAACAACTATCATCTGCCTACTGGTTGCGGGTTACCTGTCTTATAATCGCTACATTGAGCTTGATCAATTTCTTGAACAGCGCGTTAGCAGTATTATTGCACCGCTTGCCATTAGTAGCGCCGAACCATTATTAGAAAGGAAAAGAGACAAACTACGAACATTGATCGGCTTTAGCCATCGTAGCCAATCGGATATTATCAAGAACATTGCCATTTTTACAAAAGACAACCAAATTTTTGTTACTAGTGCCTATCACGACAACGCTGAGAAAATGAGACTCCAAACGGGGCAAAGCTTACCCACTCACCCCCAGTTTACTGACACTGGCGACGAGCTTATTTATCACGCCCCCATTATTGATGAATATACGCCACAAAGTGATAAAACCCATACAAATATTCAGCATGATGTTATCGGTTTTATCGCTATTCAAATCGATAAAAGCTCCATTAGCTATGCCCAGCAGCAACTGTTGTTCTCGACATTTTTCATTATATTAGTGGCTATTATTATCAACATGCTCTTGGCCTATAAACTAATTAATAGCGTCACCCGGCCAATATCGTCAATGGTATTGGCAATAGACCGCTTAAGAGAAGGGAAAACTGACAGCCGTGTTAGCGGTCAACTTATCGGTGAACTCAACTTTTTAAAAAATGGTGTTAATGCCATGGCACAATCGTTAGGCGATTATCACGATGAAATGCAACGCAGTATCGATCAGGCAACTATAGACTTACGTGAAAGCTTAGAGCAATTTGAAATTCAAAACGTTGAATTGGATATAGCTAAACGTAAAGCTCAAGATGCTAACAAAGTAAAATCAGAGTTTTTAGCGAATATGAGCCATGAACTGCGCACACCACTGAACGGTGTTATCGGCTTTACTCGACAAGTGCTAAAAACCCCGTTAAGCAGTACCCAACGCGATCATTTACACACCATCGAACGCTCAGCAGGCAACTTACTGGCTATTATTAATGATATTTTAGACTTTTCAAAACTTGATGCCGGTAAAATGGTCATTGAAAACATTCCATTTTCCATTCGTGAATCGGTGGAAGAGACTTTGACCTTACTAGCCGCCAGTGCCCACAGTAAAAATATCGAACTATCACTACGTGTTAGCCCGCAATTACCAGACGCCCTTATTGGCGATGCCATGAGGATAAAACAAGTACTGCTGAACTTAACCAGCAATGCGATTAAGTTTACCGAAAAAGGCTCGGTAGATATTAATATTGAAGGTGACGCTATTGGCGAAAATCGCTACAAAATCAAAGTAAGAGTGCAAGATACTGGCGTTGGTATCTCGAGCGAGCAAAAAAATTCAATATTTGAAGCCTTCGATCAAGGGGACAAAAGTGTCACCCGCATTTACGGTGGCACCGGTTTAGGCTTAGTGATTTCACAAAGGTTAGTCGTGGAAATGCACGGTGGTATTGGTTTTGATAGTGTTGAGCAACAAGGTTCTACGTTTTGGTTTACGTTCCAGTGTGAGGTTAACCCAATACCCACAGCACAACTGCCTATACCTGAAAGCCTTAATGGCAAGTCAATACTTTATTATGAATCGCATGAGCCAAGCCAATTAGCCACTGCGGAAATACTCGCAAATTGGCAGATGAAAATTACCTGTATCAGCCAGCGTAGTGAAATTGACGAATTGCTATTAGACCGAGAAGCGCTGTCTTGTTACGACTTTGCCTTAATTGGCCATAAAGTTACGCCATCTGCACTGAATGAGGTGAAAAAACTCATATTTACACTTAAAAATGTTATACCCTCAATACATTTAACCATTAATAGCCATTCCCCCAGTTTACTTGAAGCCTTAATATCCAGTGGCGCAACAAGTTGTATAAGTAAGCCCATCACAACACAAGGTTTATGCAAAGCCCTGGCGCCGAGCAAAACTCCGGAGCATAGTAATGTAATTAACCTGTCCGAGAACAAGGTACCGATTAAAGTATTAGCGGTTGATGATAATGACGCTAATTTAAAACTGATTAATGAATTGCTGCTTGAGCAAGTACACGAGGTTACTACCGCTAGCGACGGCGCTCAAGCCGTTGAACTCTGCCGACATGAAAAATTTGCTTTAATATTTATGGATATACAAATGCCGGTTCTTGACGGTATTTCTGCTTTGTCGATTATTCGTCAGCACCCGTTGAATGAGTTCACCCCGATAATTGCCGTGACGGCGCATGTGTTTGGAGAAGAAAAAGATAAACTGCTTGAACAAGGCTTCAATTCATTTATGACCAAACCCATTGATGAGGCCATGCTTCATCACTGCATTTATGAATATTGTGATCCTACATTACTGGCCGATACTTCAGCACCAGCTACTTCGCCTATAGAGAATTCCGCTAGTTTAACAACATTGGTTATTGACTGGCCTTTAGCATTGCAACGTGCTGGGCAAAAGCATGCGCTAGCCAAAGATATGCTTATTGGTTTAGTTAATAGCTTACCGGAAAGTAAAATAGCGATTTCACAAGCACGCATTTCGCAAGATATTGAGCAACTAAAAATGCTTATTCATAAACTCAATGGTGCTTGTTGTTATTCAGGGGTACCGCGTTTAGGTAAAATAACTCACGAACTTGAAACAGAGCTAAAACGTGACATAGCCATTGAAGACTTAGAGCCGGAATTTTTTGAGTTTTTTGAGCAAATGGATTTAGTGCAAGTTGAAGCTGAGTCATTTATCAAAACGATCGACGTAGAATAGTTTATAAGATATTTACTGCGAATAAGTACGTTTTATCATGCTGTTAACGCACTTTGATATTGGGCGAAGTATTAATATCTCCGTCTTCGGTGATCACCGCAATACCTGAGTTACAGACTAAGACGGCTAAGTTTTGCCCATGCTCACTGCGGATAAAAGCAAGCTCATAACCAAACTTTCCTAAGCTACTGGCAGAAAACTTTTGTGCCAGCGACAATTTAGACCACCAAACTGATTGCTCGGGGGGCTCTTGGCGCCTATCTACAATAGGTTGTTTTTGTGATGCCATAACTACTCCTAAACCTACTGACGCATATTTTCACCTAGGGTAGCCTAAGTATAGATCATATATTTTTGCTAGTAGTCAGTTTTATCAATAAATATAAATCTAGGCTCTTAGCATCTGACGTAACATCGCCGAATCATACGGCGAGCCTTGATATGAGCGCATTGGCTTAGGTGGATAACACAACAAAGGCAGTAGCGTAATTCGCTTCATCAGACAGCGATATATGCCAACTATTGGCACCTAATGCTTGCGCCAAAGTTAACGCCTGTTCGCTTAACTCAAGTGTTGGTTGCCCTGACGGCAATGAAATAATATCAAAGTGTTGAAACGACACGCCAGCGGCAATGCCAGTACCCAGCGCCTTTGCCGCCGCCTCTTTACCGGCCCAACGTTTCGCAATATAGGGTTCTGGCTGTTTTAAGCTAAGATAGTGTTGATATTCGCTCACTGTTAATATCCGCTTTGCCAAGCGCTGCTGAGCATTAGCAGACATTTTTGCAATGCGCCGAATATCCACAATATCTGTCCCAATACCGACAACTGACAAAACTTACTCCTTAACCCTAGTCCTTAACGCTTAATTCTTAATTCTTAACCTTTAAAAAAAGGCATTAAGATAACGTACGTGCTTCAATCATTAAACGTTTCATATCACGAATCGCTTTATCTAAACCGTCAATTACCGCACGCGCAATAATGGCATGGCCAATATTCAGTTCAATAATTTCAGGTATCGCAGCGATAGGTTTAACATTAAAGTAATTCAGGCCATGTCCGGCATTAACTTTTAGTCCTAAACCGTGGGCATACTTAATACCACGGGTTAAGCGTTCAAGCTCAGCTTGCTGCTCTTGCTCTGTTGTCGCGTCGGCATATTGACCGGTATGAATTTCGATATAACTCGCTTTACTGAGCAGCGCAGCATCAATTTGTGCTTTGTCAGCATCAATAAATAAACTGGTTTCGATACCTGCCTCAGCTAAGCGCGCAACCGCTGCATTAATTTTATCTTGCTGACCTGCCACATCTAAACCCCCTTCTGTGGTGAGCTCTGCGCGTTTTTCCGGCACCAAACAACAAAACACCGGCTTTACTTCACAGGCAATGTCAAGCATTTCACCGGTTACGGCCATTTCCAAATTCATTCGCGTGTGTAGCGTTTGCTTTAGCACATGAATATCTCGGTCTTGGATATGACGACGGTCTTCACGTAAATGTACGGTAATACCATCAGCGCCGGCATGTTCTGCAACTGACGCCGCATAAACCGGATCAGGATAGTTAGTGCCACGCGCTTGTCGCAAGGTGGCAATATGGTCGACGTTTACGCCTAATAAAATATCTTTCATAGTTAATCTCTTGTCTTAACTCGTAAGTTTATTACGTTAAATTTTAAGTTTCGTTATGACTTTTTACTAAATAGCTTTCGACTATTTAACGGCACACCCGCCAATAAATGGTTAATAACTTGCCGCATTAAACCTTTAAAAGTCATTAACACGTCAGGTGCTGATAAATCGTTTTGTGCAATCGCTTGTAAATGAAGACGACGATAACAAGGTTGCTTTAATTTTGTATACGCGGGAATAAAGCCTTCATCGGGAACGTAGTAAAAGCCTTCGGCGCTATGCTCAAATACCAAGGAAAAATCAAAAGCAACGCCTAGCTCGTCCAACAACATTAATTCAAACCTACGCAGGCAAACTTCAATATTGCTCGCCGCTGCTAAGGTCTGCAAACTTAGTTGATATTGCTGAAAAAGCTCACTACAGGCAATGTTTTCGCCCAGCAATTTCACTAGTAATTCGTTGATATAAAAAGCACTAAACAGGGCATTTTGTTTGAGCAGAAAAGATTTCCCCACCGGCTCAACCCGCGCTAAATTTTTTAGGCTATGTTGCCCCTTTAGCGTCACTTTAATGGGTAAAAAAGGCTGTAACAGCGCCTTACGGCTCGATTTTGTTGAGTGACCAACATAACTCAGCGCTGCTAGTTTGCCATGGTGTTCGGTGAATAAATCAACGAGAACTTGGTTCTCCCGATACGGTCGACTATGGAGAACAAAAGCTGACTGCGTATTGTCTTGCATCTAAATCCCCAATGATAGCGAGGTGCTATGTCGAGCTACTATGTCGAACTACTTTGTAGAGCTACCAGTCGAGCATTATCCCGAATAATCATCGCCATAGCCTAAGCTTCTTAATGCGCGTTCATCGTCAGCCCAACCTGATTTAACTTTCACCCAAGTTTCTAAAAAGACTTTACGCTCAAATAAATTTTCCATATCACGTCGCGCTTCTTGGCCAATAACTTTAAGTTTTTCACCTTTATTGCCAATAACCATGCGTTTTTGGGTATTACGCTCAACAAGCACTAGCGCGTTAATATGCAAGACACCTTTGTCGTCAATCTTAAATTGCTCTATTTCAACCGTAGTTGAATAAGGCAATTCATCACCGGTAAAGCGGATCAGCTTTTCACGGACAATTTCAGAGGCCATAAAACGGCTTGAGCGGTCAGTAATATAATCATCTGGAAACCAAAAATCGCCTTCCGGTAAAGCGTCAAGGCAAATATTTTTGATGGTATCAACATTGTCACCTTTACTGGCAGAAATCGGCACAATATCGGCAAAGTTATGCATAGCACCTAACGTTTGTAAATGCGGTAACAAGCTGTCTCTATCTTGTATATTGTCAATTTTATTGACCACTAGTACACAAGGGGCACCGCTGCTTTTAATTTTGCTCAGCACCATTTCATCGTCAGTTGTCCAATGGGTACCCTCAACTAAAAAGACAATAGTTTCCACTTCTGCCAAGGTACTACTGGCTGCACGGTTCATCAAACGGTTAATGGCACGCTTTTCTTCCGAATGCAGCCCCGGCGTATCCACTAGCACTGCTTGATGATGCCCTTCCGTTAAAATGCCTAAGATGCGATGACGGGTCGTTTGCGGTTTACGCGAGGTAATACTGACCTTTTGGCCAAGCAAGGTGTTTAATAATGTTGATTTACCAACATTTGGACGGCCAACAATGGCAATAAGACCGCAATGGTTTTGTTCTGTTGTCATGATTTTGTTATCAACTTAAGTGTCAAACACGCTATTTAGCTTGTTCGATTAATGCTAAAACCTGCAAAGCGGCTGCTTGCTCAGCTTTGCGCCGACTTGTGCCTTTAGTGATCACGTCCTGCTCAAGTACACTGGTGGTGCAACGCACAGTAAATTGCTGGTTATGTGATTGCCCTGTGGTATTAATGACTTCATATTGTGGCAAAGGAATTTTTCGCCCTTGTAAATACTCTTGCAAGCGTGTTTTCGGATCTTTTTGCTCGTTGCCGGGCTTGATATCCGCTAAGCGTTGTGCAAACCAGCTAAGTATCAAGGCCTGACATGTTGGCAGATCTGAATCTAAATACACCGCGCCAATAATCGCTTCAATGGCATCTTCAAGAATTGAATCTCGGCGATGACCGCCGCTTTTTAATTCGCCAGGGCCTAAAATCAGATACTGGCCTAAGTCAAAACCACGGCCAACCTCTGCTAAGGTTACGCCTTTAACAAGACTTGAGCGCATGCGGGTTAAGTCGCCTTCAGCCTGTTTTGGAAACTTTTGATATAAAGACTCAGCAATAACAAAGCCTAAAATCGAGTCGCCTAAAAACTCTAAGCGTTCATTATGCGCGCCTTTTGCGCTTCGGTGCGTTAGCGCTTGTAACAATAAATTAGGCTCTTTAAAACGGTAGCCAATTTTTTTCGATAAGCGCGCAATATCGGTCGAAGTATGTAACACGGTTACTCAATTCCACCAATACGAGAAAAGCGTACACCTGTTGGCACCCAACGCGGTAACATGCTATCAGCAGTGCGTTCAAAATCAAAACTCATCCATATTGCCACAGCTTCACCAACCAAGTTTTCTTCTGGTACAAAGCCCCAAAAACGACCATCTAAGCTATTATCGCGATTATCACCCATGACAAAGTACTGACCTTTAGGCACAATAAATTCATTGGCTTGAGTGCCGCCTTGCTTAAAATAATGTTGGGTGCGCGGTAAAATACGTTCATTAACCAATAAATCATGAGTGGTATCGCCCATGGTTGAGGTATATCGCGTCATCGGCATACCGTTATCACTGTAATCGGTTTTGTTTTGAAAGCTCTGCGCTATTTGTTCAAACTCTGGGCACTTGGCATCAGACTCTTGACAAGCCGGCTTAATATATAAAATTTTGTTTTTATACAGTACCGTATCGCCCGGTAAACCCACCACGCGTTTAATATAATCAATTTTCGGCTCACGAGGATATTTAAACACCACCACGTCGCCACGATCAGGTAAACCCATTTCAACAAATTTATGACGGGCAACAGGATCGCGTAAACCATAGTTAAATTTGTTAACTAAGATAAAGTCGCCGTCTAATAACGTTGGCATCATTGAGCCCGACGGTATTTGAAACGGCTCATAGATAAACGAACGTAAAATCAAAACAAAGGCAATAACCGGAAAAATTTGCACTGAGGTATCAACTAATGCTGAAGGTTCAGTGAGTTTCGCGGTTACGTCATCGCTTAACGGTGTGTCACATTGTGCTTGCGCGTCCACTAATTTAAGTTGGCGTTGTGGCGCTAAATAAAACTTATCGGCCAACCACACAATGCCGGTCACTATGGTGACGATAACTAAAAATATTGAAAAGTAAACTGCCATATTATCCCTATTATCTACTCAGTGTTTTACTATTTATCTAATTTAAGCACAGCTAAAAACGCTTCTTGCGGCACTTCAACATTACCGACTTGCTTCATACGTTTTTTACCATCTTTTTGCTTTTGTAATAATTTTTTCTTACGAGAAATATCACCACCGTAACATTTGGCGGTTACGTTTTTACGCAGTTGTTTAACCGTGGTACGGGCAATAACGTTATTACCAATAGCGGCTTGAATCGCGATATCGAACATTTGTCGATGGATCAACTCTTTTAACTTTTCAACTAACATACGGCCACGGGCAACCGAGTTGCTACGGTGGGTGATCATGGCTAAGGCATCAACACGATCACCATTGATCATCACGTCTGCGCGTACCATATCAGCCGCTTCAAAACGAACAAAATGATAATCCAATGAGGCATAACCTCGACTGGTTGATTTTAATTTATCAAAAAAGTCCATCACCACTTCAGCCATAGGTAATTCATAAGTAACGGCGACTTGGTTACCATGATAAATAATATCTTTTTGCACACCACGTTTTTCAATACACAAGGTAATAACATTACCTAAATGCTCTTGCGGTACCAGAATATTCGCTTGCACTATTGGCTCACGAATTTCTTCAATGTTATTCGTGGCAGGCATATCACTCGGGTTGTCAATCGATAACACATCACCATTAGTGCAGGCAATTTCATAATTTACCGTTGGCGCTGTGGTGATCAAATCAAGGTCGTATTCACGCGCTAAACGCTCTTGAATAATCTCCATATGCAGCATACCTAAGAAACCGATACGAAAACCAAAGCCCAATGCTGAAGAGTTTTCTGGTTCAAAAAACAAAGAGGCATCATTCAAACTCAGTTTATTTAGCGCATCACGAAAGTTTTCATAGTCGTCCGAGCTGATCGGGAAAATACCGGCATACACTTGTGGTTGCACGGTTTTAAAGCCGGGCAACGCTGCTTCTGCCTCTTTTTTCAAAATGGTAATGGTATCGCCCACTGGTGCACCGTGAATCTCTTTAATACCTGCAATTATAAAACCAACCTCACCGGTTTTTAAAACACCCGTATCGGTTTGTTTCGGAGTAAAAATACCCACTTTGTCGATAATATGACTTTGCCCTGTCGACATAACCACCATTTTATCGCCCTTTTTCACTTCACCATTCATAATACGAACGAGTGATACAACACCTTGATAATTATCGAACCAAGAATCAATAATCAGCGCTTGTAATGGCGCCTCAGGATCACCTTCAGGCGCTGGCACATTTTCGACAATCGTTTCTAAAACATCTTCTATACCCAGACCCGTTTTGGCTGAGCAGGTAACGGCGCCAGTGGCATCAATCCCGATAATATCTTCAATTTCTTCACTAACACGATCTGGATCGGCTTGTGGTAAATCAATTTTGTTTAAAATCGGTAAAACTTCTAAGTCCATTTCAATGGCGGTATAACAATTGGCAACAGTCTGTGCTTCCACACCTTGACCGGCATCAACAACCAACAAGGCACCTTCACAAGAGGCAAGCGAGCGTGATACTTCATAAGAAAAATCAACATGGCCAGGGGTGTCGATAAAGTTAAGCTGGTAGATTTCACCGTCTTTCGCTTTATAATCTAAAGTCACACTTTGCGCTTTAATGGTAATACCACGTTCGCGCTCAATATCCATTGAATCAAGTACTTGGGCTTCCATTTCACGTTCTTGTAGACCGCCACAATGTTGTATTAGGCGATCTGATAACGTTGATTTGCCGTGATCAATATGGGCGATAATAGAAAAATTTCGAATATGTTTCATAAATGGGAAGTCAAATAAGTTTAAAGTTAATTCAATAATGGCGAGATTTTAGCTAATTTAGCGCGCTGGGGCTATCTTTTGTTGCGATTCAGTCACTGATTTCTGTGATTGCAATATTTTGATTTTCTCGCCGCAGTATTTTCGGCGCGAGTTTCGCGCAGGTGGCGCTGTTAACTTGTTGCCTTTTCGCTAATATAAAACCGCAGAATCCCCCGGCTATGCCTAAAGCAATCGCTAGCAATT
This sequence comes from Cognaticolwellia sp., assembly GCA_049614565.1. Lineage (GTDB taxonomy): Bacteria > Pseudomonadota > Gammaproteobacteria > Enterobacterales > Alteromonadaceae > Cognaticolwellia. The sequence continues at coordinate 29,999 of JBMZDW010000006.1, forward strand.
CATGGACAAAAATTTCATTATTAACGAGCCATTGCCCAAGCCATGATGCGAGTAACAAACCTAATAACGGCCATAAATAAACTTGCCACGCCGATTGCAACAGCGCGCTTTCATTCAATCCTAAAACCACGTCATCACCGAGTGCTAACGGTAAGGATGATTTTAGCGTTAAGGACAATTTTTTCTGAGGAAACGCTTTGGCCACTTGGCCACTGCCGCAGTTATCCACTTGCTGACAACCGCTGCAGGCAGACTTAATGTTACTGACAACTGTGATATCGTCGTTATCAATAGCGACAACGCGCGCTTTTTCTTCTATCACGGCGCGGCTTTAGGCGTTAATGTCACTGAATCTGCAATGGCTTTCGCGGTTTTGGCCGGAATTTTCCCAACAACACTGACTTCAAAACCATTGACCACTTGATTTAGCACCACAGTTGCGCCATCCATCACGTAGTCGGTTGCCCGTTGGCGTTCATCACTGGGATTAACATAAACTGAAACATCGACTAAGCCATCATTAAACAGCATAAACTCAACCGGTTTTTTTGTCGCTGAAATACGATGACGATTAGCATTGCGACGTTCGAAACCTTCGGGTAACCATTTCACTTGCCATTGCAAGCTTTGCTCTTGATAGCCGTCTGGAATTTCAATAACTTTCGGTAAAACGGCAGCTTGCAATTGCTGTAATCCCTCCGCTAAATCAGCGGTAATATCTAAATGGGTAAATTGTATTTGCTCGAGTAATTTTCCCGTGCGGGTTACTAATGCCAGTTTCAGTAACATACCGGTTTTTTGATCTAACCATAGCCAATGTCCGTACCGAAATGGGTCTTTGGCGACAATACGAATTAATTGCGCAGGACGGCCCAACACCCGACTGCGACCAACAGAAATAAAATCATAGGTTTGCGCAAGCTCAGTGACATCACCGCGTAGTACTGCAGGAATAGGCCCAGCAATTTGTTGTGAGGCAACTGAATAGGGGGGGAGTTCAGGTTCGATATAACTAACAATGCTTTGCTTGCGTAATACATCTCGGCGCGGGCCGTTGAGCAATGACAGAATTTCTAACTCATCACCGCTGTCATCAACACCGTGAAACCAGTGGTAAGGCTCAGCCTGATTGTTTTTAACAACCACAAAAGAGGTACTAAAATTCAGTGTTTTTAAGGATTTTGCGAGGCGTTCAAGCCAAGGTTCAGCTTGTTCATTTTCGTTGGCTGCTACTGATGTGCAAATGGTAACCAATAGCAGCAGACTTGATATTAATTTCATTTAGCCGGTTCTTCAGCCTTACTTGCTTGGGGTGCTTTATTTACAGCCACTGAGGTTAATTTAATTTGCTGTTGATGATCAGACAACAGCGCTTGAAAACGACGTTGTTGTTCAACAAATGCTTGCTTTTCCGCACTACGACTGTTTTGTTGAAAATTTAAACTTACTGGCTCAGCAATACCACCAGCAAAAGGCACGGTTTTAACCACTTGGCTCGCTGGTAACAGCGCTTCATTATCGGCCGTGTTTTGTTGCACGCCCATCACCATCAAACCCGCAGCCGAGGCCGCAATCGCCATTTGGCCAAAGGGCTTAGCTAACTGCACAACTTTCGCTTTAACTTTAGCAACAACATTATTGCTTGTTTGAGGCGCTAGAATCGTTGGCTCATCAGCAATAGCGGAAGCGATTTGAGATGATAGTTCAAAATCAATGACGTCTGAAGTTTCACCGCGCATCACATCACCCATTAAATGGTAACGTTGCCACGTCGATGACAAGTGAGAATCATTGAGTAATTCCTCAAATAAATCGTCATTTTGCTGATAATTATCAACAACCGATGACACTGTCTCAAACTTATTTTCACTCATAATGATACCTTAAAAACAAACTCTTCATTAATGACATTACTCTACAGAAACTAACCTCTGTTGGGCAATGCTCTGCCAATTCTTACTGTGCTGACTAGCACCATACACGCTATTATTGCATTTTCTACTGCTGTACTATTGTTGCAAAAGCGGTCTGATCTTTTTATCAACCGCATCGCGCGCCCGAAATATTCTTGAGCGCACGGTACCAACGGGGCAATCCATTACCGTGGCAATTTCTTCGTAACTTAAGCCTTCTAACTCTCGAAGATTAATGGCGGTACGTAAATCTTCCGGTAATTGCTCTATGGTCTTAAAAACCGCCGCTTTAATTTCATTGGTCAGCAATAATTTTTCGGGTGAGGCATTTTCTCTAAGCGCCTCACCAGAGTCGTACATTTCAGCGTCTTCTACTTCAATATCTGAGCCAGGTGGTTTACGACCTCCCGCCACTAAATGGTTTTTCGCACAGTTAACCGCGATACGGTATAACCAAGTATAAAACGCACTATCGCCGCGAAAATTCGGTAAAGCGCGGTACGCTTTAATAAATGCTTCCTGTACTATATCAGGCACATCACTATGATTTTTAACATAGCGTGAAACCAAATTTGCTACTTTATGTTGGTATTTTGTTACCAGCAGGTTGAATGCGTTTTTATCACCACGTTGTACCCGCTCAACCAACTTTTGGTCAACGTTCTGTTCGCTCATTTGAGCCGTTTCTCCTACTCACCTTTATTCAACTTATCTACATCAGGTTTGCATCTGGCTCATGGCAAACGCAACAAGTAGGACTAGCCTTGCACTAAAAAGTTCGATAAATATTGAAAAAATTTAAATTTTATTTATAAAAATAGTTTTATGCTGTTCTGCAACGGCAATAAAAGTTAACATTAGTTTTTCAACCATTGTACCTCAATTCCAAGCATATATGAATCAACAGCACAATTGCGACGTTTTAATTATTGGTAGCGGCGCTGCCGGATTATCACTTGCCCTGCACTTAGCGCAAAATGCCGAGGTGATTATCCTTAGCAAAGGCGAGATCAATGATGGTTCAACATTTTATGCCCAAGGGGGCATTGCAGCCGTATTTGATGAAAATGACAGTGTTGCCTCCCATGTTGCTGATACTTTAATTGCTGGTGCCGGATTGTGCGATGAAACAGCAGTACAGTACACCGCTGAAAATGCCAAAAACTGCTTAGAGTGGTTGATCGATAAAGGCGTTAATTTTGATCAAGAAAAGCCAGCCGAAAATGGTGATATTCGTTATCATTTAACCCGAGAAGGCGGCCATAGTCACCGCAGAATTTTGCACGCCGCTGATGCCACTGGCCAAGCTATTCAAACCACGCTAGTTTCACAAGTCAAAAGCCATAGCCGTATTCGCATTTTTGAGCGTTATAACGCTATTGACTTAGTTAACCAAGAACAAGACAACAGTGCTGAACGTACTTGTATTGGCGCATATGTCTGGAATCGTAACGACGAGCATGTTGAACGTATTTTCGCGAAAAAAACTATTTTGGCTACCGGCGGTGCCAGTAAAGTTTATCAGTACACTTCAAACCCTGATGTTGCTAGCGGTGACGGCATTGCTATGGCATGGCGTGCTGGTTGTCGGGTGGCAAATATGGAGTTTAATCAATTTCACCCTACTTGTTTATTTCATCCTGAAGCAGGGACATTTTTATTAACCGAAGCGCTTCGAGGTGAAGGGGCGATATTACGTCGCCCTGATGGCAGCCGTTTTATGCCAAGCTTTGATGAACGCGCTGAGTTAGCGCCTCGTGATATTGTTGCCCGCGCCATTGATTTTGAAATGAAACGCTTAGGCGCTGATTGCATGTATTTAGACATTAGCCATAAGTCGAGTGACTTTATCAAGCAACATTTCCCAACGATTTACGAGCGCACTCTCGCCTTAGGCATTGATATGACAAAACAGCCGATGCCGGTGGTGCCTGCGGCGCACTATACCTGTGGCGGCGTGATGATTAATCAACAAGGTAAAACCGACGTTGACAACTTATATGCCATTGGCGAGGTTGCCTATACAGGGCTCCATGGTGCTAATCGTATGGCAAGTAACTCATTACTCGAATGCCTAGTGTACGCGCGAGCCGCGGCACTTGATATTGAAAAGCACCTAGATCATCAACAACCGATCATTCCACTACCGCCTTGGGATGAAAGCCGCGTTACTGACTCGGACGAAGAAGTGGTTATTCAGCATAATTGGCATGAACTGCGATTGTTTATGTGGGACTATGTTGGCATTGTGCGCACCACTAAACGTTTAGAGCGCGCTTTGCATCGGGTCGAGCTGTTGCAAAGTGAAATCGAAGAATATTACCGACACTTTAGAGTCAGTAATAATTTATTGGAATTACGTAATTTAGTGCAAGTGGCGGAGTTGATCATTCGCTCAGCACTCGATCGTAAAGAAAGCCGCGGTTTACATTATACCTTGGACTTTCCTGCCACCTTAACTGATGCAAAAATTACTGTGCTTACGCCAATAGCATAAACCTTAGCTTTGTGAGTTTCTCACTCGTAAAATGGTGCGAGCTACACGCGCTTGATCTTCTACGCATAAGCTATCTTTAAAAATAAAGCGTTTTTCAACGCCGCTATCATTGTCAGAAAAAACCAACCAATAGCCCCACAAATTAATCTGTGAATGTGCGGATAATTGCAATATCGGCCGCTCGGGAAATTGACATTCACCGGACGCCGATAACACAAAACTCTCGCTGAGGTTATTGTCAATTAAGTTAAAGCGCGAAAATAAATGCTCTTGAAATGGCAAAGGTTGTTTAAAAATAAAAATCACTAGACAAGAAATAACAACAAAACAAACGCTAAGCCACAGTGTGAATCCGATGAATATCGCTAAAAAAACATAAATAAAGCTGAGATAAAACAACCAAGTAAATATCGCCTTATGCTGAGAAGGCGATACGGAAATATTATACTTTAACGCGCTGTAATATAAACTGCACCATGGCGTTAAGCTCTGGGTCTTCACAGGTTTCATGCCCCATAAACCAGGCAAACAATTCTGGGTCTTGGCAGGCCAACAAACGCTCAAAAACAGCTTTATCTGCTACCGATAAATTGTCGTATGCCTGTTCAACAAATGGCATAAAAAGCACATCTAATTCAAGCATTCCGCGTCGACAAGCCCAACGAAGTCGAGGTTTATTATCCGTTAATGACATACATCACCCTACATTAGTAAATTCTGGTGCTATTCTAACAAAATCATCCTTTAAATAGCCACGAATTGATCACTAAGTTCGGGTGTTCTCTATCAATAAAACTAGCAGAAAAATTAGCGTACTGGCTTGTAATTCAGATAAATGTCCTCATTTATGGTGTTAATAGTCTTTTTCAGCTTTAGCGCCGGACGATGCACAATATGAATATTAAGCTACCCAGTTTTAACGAATTACCTGAGTTATTTGCCATTAACCTCGACAGCGTTGGCGCCATCACGCTAGTGGGTGAAGACCAAGCAAAGTATCTGCAAGGTCAAGTGACCTGTGATGTCGACAACTTAGCGCAAGAAAAACTGCTCAACGGCGCGCACTGTAACGCTAAAGGCAAAGTTTTTTCGGTATTTCGCTTACTTGAACGTCAAGGCAAGTACTTGCTGCTACAAGCGAAAAGCTCGATTGAACAATCGTTGGCAGAGTTAAAAAAATTCGGCGTATTTGCCAAAGTTGAAATAGCACAAGACACAGAAAACGCTTACTTAGCAGTAGCTGGGCACCAAGCAACCGCAAAAATGGCCAGCTTATTTCAACAAGTCCCTAACGCCGATACGCCCGTAGTGCAGCACAATAATACCACCTTGATTTATGTAGCCGGAAACGTTGAGCGCTACCTTATAATTGACAGCGCCGAGCGCTTAGCTGAAATATCAACAAAGCTTGATTGTCCAAGCTATCCGGATGCGCTTTGGTCGTTATTGGAAATTACTGACGGTTTTCCTTTGCTCTCTGAGCAATATATTGCTGAATACGTACCGCAAATGCTCAACCTGCAGGCCATTAATGGTATTAGCTTTACTAAAGGTTGTTATTTGGGCCAAGAAACCGTGGCTCGCATGCAATATTTAGGCAAGAACAAACGTGCACTCTTTGCGCTTACGGGTGATAACCTTGCAGCAAATGTCGGCGATATTATCGAGAAAAAACTCGGCGAAAACTGGCGTAAAGCCGGTGATGTATTGGCGGTTTATCAAGCAAGTAATAACCAGAGTTACCTGCAAGCTGTGTTAGCGAGCGATACCGATAACAGCACCGAGCTAAGAATTAAAGCACAAGATTTAACATTAACCTTACTACCTTTACCTTACAAATTACCTACAGACACTGAATAGGACATAATATGAAAATTACCGACAATAAAGTTGTGGTATTGCATTACGCGGTATCTGACAGCGAAGATACCCTAATTGATAGCTCTTATGATCACCAACCTTTAGCGGTAATTCAAGGCTCTCATTACCTTATTCCTGGCTTGGAAGAAGCATTAGTTGGGCATGGAGCAGGTGATAAATTTGAAGTTGAAGTGAGTGCTGACAATGCTTACGGCCCACGTGAAGACGGCTTTGTGCAAACGGTACCAAAAGAAATGTTCGCCGGCATTGAAGACTTAGATGTTGGCAGTCAGTTACGTGCTACCACAGATGAAGGCGAGCAAACCGTTATCGTTATTGACGTACAAGAAGATGAAATTACTGTTGACGGCAACCACCCATTGGCAGGTATCGATCTAAAGTTTGATGTAGAAATTTTAGAAGTACGTGATGCTACCGAAGAAGAACTTGAGCATGGTCATGTACATGGCGAAGGTGGTTGTGGTCACAGCCACTAGTTTCCTCACTTAAACCAAACAAAATAAAGGCACGGTTAACGTGCCTTTTTTGATCTGCCAAGTTAAAGTATTGAGATGACTTGTGCTTTGATCTCACCGTAACGCATGGTTTGACAGACACCAAAGTAAGTTAATTTTCGCACTTTAGCGCGGGTAAATAGTGGCACACTCATGCCGGATAAAAATCGACAAATGGTGTCAACAGACAGTGAATTCGCGGGTGTTAAAGCAGAACTTAACCCGGAAAAATGTTGTTGTAGTTGCTTAATAGCGAGGGCAATAGTTTCAGCGCTTACTGTTTGATGAGCTGAATAACGTAAGTTCGCGACCTGCCCGCGACAGACAGAGCAATGACCACAATGCTGCGGTGCCCATTGATCATCAAAATACTGACTTAGTTGCTGCGTTAAACAAACATCACTTTGAAAAAACTGCACTAGCTTAGCGATACGTTGTAGTTCTGCCTGCTCTTTTTCGCTAAAATAATCAAAAAGTTTATCGGCTAATGCACTATCTTCTAACGCTGTCACGTTAACGCTAAACACTTCTGTGGCCTTTTTGGTTTCCAAGATAATATGCTGCTGATCGGCTAAATACTCCAGTGCCGCAACAATGCGCTTTCGTGGCGCTTGATGACGGGAAAACATCACATCAAAGTCAGGCTCGCCCCATATTTTTTTCATTTTCGCACAACTAAACACCTGCGCTAAAAACTCGCTGCGTTCGGCATTAAAAGCATTAATAATTTGTTCTTTGGGCGTAACAAACTTAAATTTAAAATCAGCAAAATAACTAAACTTTGCCTCAATAACGCCAAGTAACTCTAATTGTACCAATAAGGTTTTTAACGGTAGCTGCTTAATATTACTGGCATTTGACAGGCTCAGTAATTGTAACTCCCATTGACCATTTTGCATTTCGCTGCGAATATTTTGCAACAGGTATTCAATACTGCTGCGTTCTGGCGTATCGGCATATACAAAATTTTCTACCGTGTGAAGTCCATCAAGGTTGGCAAGCGTAAAACAACTGGCATTGGCTTTGTCTCGGCCGGCACGACCAATTTCTTGACTGTAGTTTTCAATGGATTTTGGTAAGTCGTAATGAATAACAAAACGAATGTCTGATTTATCTATGCCCATACCAAAGGCGATCGTCGCGACGATAATCGGCGTTTGACCGGCCATAAACTCTTGCTGAATGTGTTTGCGCTCATCATCTTTAAAACCGGCATGGTAAGCCTTGGCAGCTATGCCTTGTTGCTGCAGATAATCAGCCACTTTTTCAGCGCTGTGTTGCAAGGTAACATAAATAATACCGCTGCCTTGATGCTGGCGAATTAACTGCACTAAGGCTCGATTTTTCTCTACTTCTGGCACCGGTAAAACTGATAAGTCTAAATTGTCGCGATAAAAGCCGGTTTGGACAATATGCGCTGGCGATATGGCAAATTTATTGGCCATATCTTGCTTCACTTGTTTGGTGGCAGTCGCGGTGAGTAACAACACTAAGGGAATATTGAGCTCTTGACGATAACGGGGCAGTTTTAAATAATCAGGGCGAAAGTTGTGCCCCCATTCTGAAATACAATGGGCTTCATCTACCACCAACATTGAGATAGCAACAGATTCTATAAATTGTCGAAAGCGCTCATTTTTAAAACGTTCAACCGAGACCATTAATATTTTAATGTTACCGGCGCGCACGTCGCGGATAATTTGCTGACTTTCTTCAAATGATAAGGTCGAATCAATACTCGCCGCCGCAATACCATTTGCGCGTAGAAATGCCAGTTGATCTTTCATTAACGCCAGTAGTGGCGACACCAATAAGGTTAAATGCGGTAAATTAATGGCTGCTAGTTGATAACACAGTGACTTGCCGGCACCGGTGGGGAAAACAGCTAATGATGAGTCACCATTGAGTAACTGGCTGATGGTTTGCTCTTGCCCTGCTCGAAAGGTATCAAAGCCAAAGCGTGTTTTTAGTGAGTGCTGTAAGGTCGACATATTTGACATGGTTGGCCTATTTTAATCAATACCTTAAGTGGGTAGTAGTTTACTGTATTAATGACAATCACCATATTCATTTTAAGCTGATAACGTTTATCACGCCTAACTCAATGAATACTTATACCAATCTCACTAATTAGCTGCTCATTTTTAATGGCTAAAATGAAAAACTACGGCGTTATAATATTTTTAAGTAGAATAACTATTTATAAAATATGATGCCTTGTATTTATCCCTTTTTTCTCATGAAAAAGTAGATCACTTAATTAGTGAAACTGGTATTAACTCAATAAAGGCTAACAGGGTAAAAAGCACCCAATAAAAAACCCTAAGATTACTATCTTAGGGTTTTATCATATAGCTGTTCAGTAACAGAGTTTATCGCAACAAGTTAAATATTATAACCTACTGACAATGGGTTATTCCCATTCGATAGTGGCAGGTGGTTTACCTGAAATATCGTAAACCACGCGTGAAATACCATCAATTTCGTTGATAATACGGTTCGACACTAAACCTAAGAAATCGTATGGTAAATGCGACCAACGTGCGGTCATAAAGTCGATGGTTTCAACACAACGTAAGCTGACTACCCAGTCGTATTTACGTGCATCGCCCATCACACCAACCGAACGTACTGGTAAAAATACCGTAAAGGCTTGGCTGACTTTTTTATATAAGTCATGTTTGTGTAATTCTTCAATGAAAATATGATCGGCACGACGTAATAAGTCAGCATATTCTTTTTTCACTTCACCTAAAATTCGCACCCCTAAACCCGGTCCAGGGAATGGATGACGATAAAGCATATCGTATGGTAAACCTAGCTCTAAGCCGATTTTACGCACTTCATCTTTGAATAATTCACGTAACGGCTCAACTAAGCCCAGTTCCATATCTTCAGGTAAGCCACCAACATTATGATGCGATTTAATCACATGGGCTTTACCGGTAGCAGAGGCGGCAGATTCGATAACATCAGGGTAAATAGTGCCTTGTGCCAACCATTTTGCATTAGTGAGTTTACCGGCCTCTTCGTCGAATATTTCAACAAAAACATTGCCAATAATTTTACGTTTTTTCTCAGGATCATTTTCATTAGCTAAACGGTCTAAGAAACGATTTTCAGCATTAACATGAATAATGTTCAAACCAAAATGGTCGCCAAACATATCCATTACTTGCTGGCCTTCATTTAAACGTAACAAGCCATTATCAACGAATACACAGGTTAATTTATCGCCAATCGCGCGATGTAAAAGCATAGCCACAACTGACGAGTCAACACCACCTGATAAGCCAAGTACCACTTCATCGTCGCCAACTTGTGCTTTCATTTTAGCTATCGCATCTTCAATAATTGACGCTGATGTCCATAATTTTTCACATTGACAAATATCAACGACAAAATGCTCAAGAATACGTAAGCCTTGTTTGGTATGAGTTACTTCTGGGTGAAATTGCACGCCGTAGAACTGTTTATCTTCATTAGCCATGGCGGCATATTTACAGCTAGGCGTTTGTGCAACTGTCGTAAAGCCTTCAGGGATAGCCGACACTTTATCGCCGTGGCTCATCCAGACATCTAGCAAGGCATTGCCGTTTTCACTTACGCTATCTTCAATGGCATTAAACAATGCAGACTTAGCGACAATTTCAACCGCTGCGTAACCAAACTCTTTATGCTCAGAGCTTTCAACGCCGCCGCCTAACTGCTCGGCCATGGTTTGCATGCCGTAACAAATACCCAATACCGGCACATTCGCATTAAAGACATATTCAGGCGCACGTGGAGAGTTGTGCTCAGTCACCGACTCCGGTCCACCAGCTAACATAATACCGGTTGGGTTAAAGGCTTTAATTTGCGCTTCGGTTACATCCCAAGCCCAAAGTTCACAGTAAACGCCAATTTCTCGCACACGACGGGCGATAAGTTGGGTGTATTGTGAACCAAAATCTAATATCAGTATGCGGTGATCATGAATGTCTTTACTCATGTTGTTTTCCTACTTTTATTTATCAATATATAAAATGAACAGGCTGAGCTTTCTCTAAATGAGATGCCGCTCAGCCTATTTGAATTTTGTTAGACAATGACTTATTCATCATCAATTATTATTTTTTCTATCAGCATTACGTTGAGAGTATTTAATTTCAAATTCAAGGCGCTAGCGCGGAGCCTAGTTTACTAGGTGAGCACTTGCAACGCCGAAGTTGAGCTTAAATAACTCAACCAAGCTTATTACCCCATACGATAATTTGGGGCTTCTTTGGTGATGGTTACATCATGCACATGCGACTCACCCATACCGGCTGAGGTGATCTTCATAAATTCTGGCTTAGTACGCATGATTTCAATGGTGCCTGAGCCGGTTAAGCCCATTGATGAACGCAAACCACCCATTTGTTGATGAATAATTGCGGCAACAGGGCCTTTATAAGCAACACGACCTTCAATACCTTCTGGTACTAACTTGTCGGCTTCACCGTCTGATTTTTGGAAGTAGCGATCACTTGAACCTTCTTTTTGGTCCATAGCACCTAAAGAGCCCATGCCACGATAAGACTTGTAGTAACGGCCTTGGTAAAGCTCAACTTCACCGGGCGCTTCTTCGGTACCGGCGAACATGCTGCCCACCATAACGCAATGTGCGCCAGCAACTAATGCCTTAGCAATATCACCCGAAAAACGAATACCGCCATCAGCAATCACCGGAATGCCTGTGCCTTTTAAGGCTTCTACGGCGTTAGAAATTGCGGTTAATTGTGGTACGCCTACGCCTGTTACGATGCGCGTAGTACAAATTGAGCCTGGACCAATACCCACTTTTACAGCATCAACACCAACATCAGCTAATGCTTTAGCCCCTGCACCCGTGGCAACGTTACCGGCAATAATTTGTAAATCAGGGTATTTATTGCGAGTTTCCGCAACGCGGTCAATAACCCCCTGCGAATGGCCATGAGAGGTATCAATCAATAACACATCAACACCGGCGGCAACTAAAGCATCAATACGCTCATCTGTGCCAGCACCAACACCAACCGCAGCACCAACGCGTAAGCGACCTAACTCGTCTTTACAAGCATTTGGTTTGCTCTCTGCTTTTTGGTAATCTTTAACCGTGATCAAACCTTTCAGTGTAAAGGCATCGTCAACCATAAGAATTTTTTCAATGCGATGTTCATGCATTAAGCCTAAAATTTCTTCGCGAGATGCACCTTCTTTAACGGTAACTAGCTTGTCTTTTGCTGTCATTAAGGCCGAAACCGGCTTAGTTAAGTCTGTTTCAAAGCGTAAGTCACGCCCGGTAATGATACCGACGAGTTTATTACCTTCATCAACCACAGGAAAGCCAGAGAAACCTAGATCATCCGCTAAGCGCATGGTATCTAGTATACTCGCACTAGGGCTGACGGTTACCGGGTCTGAAACAATACCGCTTTCATATTTTTTAACTTTCGAGACATTTTTCGCTTGTTCGGCTATGGTCATATTTTTATGAATAAAACCAACACCACCCTCTTGCGCTAAGGTGATTGCTAAGCGCGCTTCGGTCACTGTGTCCATCGACGCAGAGATCATAGGTACGTTTAAACTGATCTTTCGAGTTAATTTGGTTTTTAAATCGGCAGTATGAGGCAGTACCGTAGAATGGGCTGGTACCAGTAAAACATCGTCAAAGGTTAACGCTTCTTGAGCAATTCTTAGCATCGCAACATCTCTCTAAAGTGAGTGGTTAGGGAGGAAATATTGCGGCAGAATTTTAACCGTTTTCAACGCTAAGGTAAACTTAAAGTTGCAATTAAACGAAAATAAACTGTCGATGATTACTTAAACAAATATATAATAGCGGCTAATTACCTCATTATTTCACCTTAACACAAGAAAAAGTAAAACATTTATGGCTCAACAGCATATTCTACAAGTTAGTGAACTAACCAAAAAAGTACGTTTTATCTTAGAAAGTGAGTTAAATACCGTTTGGTTATGTGGTGAAATATCGAATTTTATTGCCGCTAGCTCAGGGCATTGGTATTTGTCGTTAAAAGATCAAAAATCACAAGTACGCTGTGCCATGTTTAAAGGCAATAATCGTCGGGTGAGAATACAACCACAAAATGGTCAACAAGTACTGGTGCGGGCTAAGGTTTCACTATATGAGCCCAGAGGTGATTTTCAGCTAATTATCGAGCAAATGGAGTCTGCCGGCGAAGGGCTATTGCGCCAACAATATCAACAACTAAAAGATAAACTGCATGGTGAAGGCTTATTTGAACTTCATCACAAAAAAGCCATTCCTAAAGCCATTGAAACCGTGGGTATTGTCACCTCACCGACCGGCGCTGCGGTCAAAGATATTCTCACGGTATTAAAACGCAGAAACCCATTGTTAAAAGTGATTATCTACCCCGCTTTAGTACAAGGTGAACACGCAAAATTTGATATTGCTCAAGCGATCACTATCGCTAATCAGCGCAGGGAAGTTGATGTGCTTTTGATCGGCCGCGGTGGCGGTTCGTTGGAAGATTTATGGGCCTTTAATGAAGAAATAGTGGCTCGCGCTATTTATCAATCGACTATACCCACCATCAGTGCTGTAGGTCATGAGATAGACACGGCATTATCAGACTATGTTGCCGACTTAAGAGCGCCAACACCGTCTGCCGCTGCAGAAATTGTTTCCGCTGATATTGATGAGCGTATTAATAGCGCAAGTGAATTAGTCACTCGCGCACACTTAGCCCTTAAACAACACCTTAACCGCGCAAAACATTTGCACACCAGTTTGACCCACAGACTAAGCCAAGTTCACCCTGAGCAGCAGTTACAAAATAAACAGCAAAAGTCAGACGAGCTGACCATGCGCTTGCAGAGCCTTATTAGTCGCGAGTTTATTCAACTCCAACACAAACCTAAATATCTTGCGCAAAGATTATTAACAGCTGCGCCTACAAGCCAAATAAAGCAAAGTTTACAGCAGGTTAATCAACTTGAGGCAAAGCTTATTGACGCCCAGCAGCGTTTGTTAGTTAATAAACGAGAAAGTTTTAGTCATCAATGTGAGCAGCTGCATATCGTTAGCCCACTGGCAACCATAGCGCGCGGTTACAGTATCACGCGTGATAACAAGCACAATGTTGTCAAAAGTATTAAAGGAATAAAACCCGCTGACAGCATCACTATCGAGGTTTTAGATGGGGTGATCAGCGCTGAGGTTACTGAAACACAAGCAAACTAGCTTGGCGAAATAACCGCTTGTTGTAGCAATTTAGTCACGTCGTCGGCATTAGCGTCGCTAAATTTAACGCCAAGCAACATGCCACCCGCTTGCACTTTGCTGTTACAAATTTCAGCGTCGAGTTTCAGGTTTTTTAAGCCTTGAAAGTCTTCAATAATAATTTCCACGGGTTTATCAGTCGTTAGCGCCAAAGTCTCACCATTATTGACGATTAACTGGCAGCCAGTCACTGAGATATTAGCAATAACTGAATTCCAATATTCGTCTTCAATGTTAATTTTTGCTTTGATATGAGTGTCAATTCGCATCGCGGTGCGCAAATTTTGTAAGCTCACTTCACGCGGGAACTCTAACACGATAATACGTGATGGGATTTGAATGGTTTGTCTAACATTGGTAACAAATGCAACTACTGCGCCTTCGTGGCCTTCAATAAGGCCGCGCACGGTAACCCCCATGCCATGGGCGATATATTTTGAAAAATCACCCAGTTTTGAACTATCAGGAGATTGCACTAAGACGTATTTTTTCGGCAAGTAACCAATAAAGCTTGAGCGAAATTTAGCGCGAATTCCAGCGGGTGTCGACATATCTAGCGTGACCACAGCCCCGGGGTTTAACAACGCTAAATTGCGATTTAAGCGCCCAGCGGTTTCCATTTTTATTGCGTTATCTGACATAAACGTCCAATGTGTTAAGAGCAGAATATTACTAACGGTATAAGTATTTTACAGTAGCTAAATATACCCCCTAAAGCAATAATATTCAGCGATACACTATAATTTTTGATCAAAAAAGGCTGATGTTTTCATCAGCCTTTTCAAATTATTAGCCTTCGTAGTTAATCTTTTTTATAGCCTTGAGTGGCACGAGCCAGTTTCTTTTGTTCGGTATAGTTGAGCTTTTTCTTACCGGCAAACGGGTTAGAAGTTTCTCTAAACTCAATACGAATTGGCGTACCCATTATTTTTAATGACTTACGGTAATAGTTCATTAAATAACGCTTATAAGAAAGCGGTAAGTTTTTCGCTAAATTGCCGTGAATAACTATGATCGGTGGGTTATAACCGCCAGCATGAGCATATTTTAATTTAATACGGCGGCCTTGGTGCATCGGTGGCTGATGATCAAACACCGCCATATCCAATATTTTAGTGACCATAGAGGTAGAAATACGTTTAGTGGCTGAAACAAATGCTTCTTCCACCGACTCGTATAAATGCCCAACGCCAGTGCCATGCAAGGCAGATATAAAGTGGATACGCGCAAAATCAATAAATCCTAAACGTCGGTCTAGCTCTGACTTAATGCGATCTTTAACATGATCATCCAAACCATCCCACTTATTTACGGCTAATACCAGTGAACGACCGGCTTCTAAAATAAAACCTAACAAGCTTAAGTCTTGATCGCTAATACCTTCTTGTGCATCAATAACCAATAAGCAAACATTGGCATCTTCTATCGCCCGTAAGGTTTTAATCACTGAAAACTTTTCGACAATATCGGTAACATTTTTACGGCGTCGAATACCGGCAGTATCAATTAAGGTATATGGGCGACCATTATGCTCCATCGGAATATAAACACTGTCACGGGTCGTACCAGGCATATCGTATACAACCACGCGATCCTCACCCAAAATGCGATTGGTTAAGGTCGATTTACCAACATTGGGCTTACCTATTATTGCCAATTTAATGGTGTCAGTTTCTTCGGGCGCTTGTTCAATGTTTTTTTGATCTAAGGCTTCACTATCAATAGTGTCATCATAGTCACCGTCAAACTCGTCATTTTCTTCTGGTTTCGGTTGACCAAGCGCTTCAATATGAGGTGTTAACGCTAACGTTAATAATTGAGTAACACCACGGCCATGGGCGGCAGCAATTTGATGCACAGCATCACCCAAACCGAGTGAATAAAAGTCAGCCACAGCAGAATCTGCGTCAATACCATCAACCTTGTTCGCCACTAAGAACACTTTTTTATCTTGCTTACGTAGATGTGTGGCAATACCTTGATCGGCAGCGGTCAAACCCGCTCTAGCATCAACCATAAAGAGCACGGCATCAGCCTCATCGATGGCAATCAGCGATTGCTCCGCCATTAGCGCATCAATACCCTTTTCATCGCCTTCAATACCGCCGGTATCAATAACAATAAAAGGGTGCTCTTCAACTTCCGCTTTTCCGTATTGGCGATCACGCGTTAAGCCCGGATAGTCGGCAACTAATGCGTCTCGACTACGAGTGAGTCGATTAAATAATGTTGACTTACCGACATTAGGTCGGCCAACAAGCGCTACTACAGGAAGCATCTTCATCTCAAATTTCTCTTTCAACTTTATCTTTCAACTTAATATAACTAGATCATTATATCAGTTTTATTAATAAACAACGGCTCCAGTGCGTTTTACACTGGAGCCGTTTATAATTTTACGCTAAATATTTAATCAGCTAATCACTTTTATTAGCTCAGTAAAATACTTATTCTGGAATAGTAATCGCTTCTAAGTCACCATCACGCGATTGACTATATAGTACGCCATTAGCAACGGTTGGCGTTGCATGAATACCACTGCTGTCAACTTGATGACGGGCAACAATTTCACCGGTTTCTTGATCTAGCCAATGCAGATAACCTTCAAAATCACCGACAACTACATAATCACCAATGGGGGCTGGGCCCGTTACACCACGATTACTAAATGACAATTGGCTCCATAATTCTAAACCATTATTACGATCGATAGCGTAGACATGCCCTTTAACATCGGTTAAAAATAAGCTATTACCGCTAACGGTAAGTTGGCGAAATGATGAGTATTGACGCTGCCATAATACGCGGCCAGAGCGTAGTTCAACCGCACTTAAGTTGCCACGTGATGAAACCGTGTAAATATTCTCACCGTAGATTAATGGCGATGAATCAACATCTATTACCCGATCTAGCTCGGTAGAGCCTGTCGCTTCACCAATATCAACTGTCCAACCTTGACGCCCTTGCTCAAGCAGATAAACCGATAACGTACCATCGGCCGCGCCAATAATAACGCCACCACCGCCCATCACTGGCGCACTAATACCACGCAGCGTCAACGCTGGAACGTCTTGCTCTACTTTCCAGTCTTCTTGACCATTTGAGGCATTAAAGGCTTTTAAAATGCCCGACGAAGTATTAACCACTAATTTACCAGAATCGAGTGCTGGTGTGGCAATTACTTCACCTTTGACTTTACCTTGCCATGACAAATCACCGGTTTGGGCATCAAGAGCAATAACAGCACCGTTTTCGCTACCAAAAAATACTTTATTGATACCGGCAACTGCACCACCGCTAATTAATGCAGGTTCTTTGCTATCAAAAAATCCGGCTTCATTGTCGAGGTCGCTTAAATCAACATGCCAAACTTGTTCGCCGGTATTTTCATCAAATGCGTAGGCGTCACCGTCACGACTCGAGCTGAATACTTTTCCGTAAGCAACAGCAGGTTTAATACGCGAAAAATAGTCACCAACGCCGTCACCAACATTCGTATGCCATTTCACCACAGGTTGAAATAATGGTGTAATTTCACCTAGTTCTGCAACCCTAAGGTCTTCGTTATCTTCGGTAGAAGAACAGGCAGAAATTCCCATTGCTAGCAGACAAAAAGCGAGCAGTTTTTTGTTAAAGCGTTTACTGACAAACATGCTTATACCACTCTTTATTTACTTAGGTTAATTGCTTGCGCTAAATCATCTAGCTTCATTTGCAGCGCAGGGTTAGCACCGTCAGTTGCCGCATCAATTGCTGCTTGATAAGCACTACGGGCTAATTCTGTTTTACCTTGTTTAAAGTAAATGTCGCCTTTAATTTCTTCAACACTAGCGTCAAATGAATCAGCCAGCTTTGGCGTGAGCGTCGCTAATGCTTGCTCATATTGCTCTAATTGCAATTGTACCCGTGCTAAACGTACGGTCGCGATAGCTTTAATGCCGTCATCCACTGATTTTTCAATGGCACCGGTTAAGTAGCTTTCAGCTAGCGACCAGTCTTGTTTTTCCGCCGCTTCTTTGGCTAAAGCCATTGCGGTTAGCATGCTGTAACTTGATGATTCATTTTCAGCAATAAAGGCTTTACCAGCACTTTCAAACGTTGTGTTATCAAGATCTGCCGCTTCCATCATGTTTTGATACGCTTCAGAGGTATTTAACTCTTGTTGCAGTTTATGATCTTGATAATAATTAAGACCAATAAAACCCGCAAAGCCAATAGCTAAACCGGCAATAATCGCATTGCCATTGTCACGCCAAAAACCTTTGATTGCTTCAACTTGTTGTTCTTCTGTTTGATGTATATCCAAAACTAACCCTTAAAGTAAATTTGTTAATAGGCTTGGCACTTGTGCAAGTGGCAAACTTTGTTGTTCTTGTTGTCCGCGCAAATATTTTACTGTTACCGTTTGTTGAGCTATTTCATCTTCACCAAGAATCAAAGCTATTTGGGCTCCAGACTTATCTGCACGCTTCATTTGTTTTTTCATATTGCCACCACCACAGTGACTTTGTATACGAATATCAGGTACTTGATCTCGCCATTGCTCGGCTAAGCCACTGGCGGTTATTTCAACATCGCTACCCAGCATAATCACGTAGGCATCAACTTGCGCTCTAATATTATTCGCTTTTTCTAAACTGGTGAGCATTAGCACTAACCGTTCAATGCCTAAGGCAAAACCAAAACCTGGGGTTGATTTACCACCCAATTGCTCTACTAAGCCATCATAACGGCCACCAGCGCAAATAGTGCCTTGCGCACCTAAGCTTGAAGTAACCCATTCAAAAACGGTGCGATTGTAATAATCTAAACCACGCACTAAACGATCATTAACCACATAGTTAATACCGGCAGCATCTAAACGCTGACATACCGAAGCAAAGTGCGCACTGGATTCTTCACCGAAGTAGTCGGCCAATTTTGGCGCCCCTACTAATGCAGCTTGTACATCTGGGTTTTTACTGTCAAGTACCCGCAACGGATTGGTATGCATACGACGCTTACTGTCTTCGTCTAAAAACTGTTCTTTTTCTGTTAAAAATTTCACCAAGGCATCACGGTACTGACTACGTTCTTCATTTGAACCGAGTGAGTTTAGCTCTAGTGTGACAAATTCATTGATGCCAAGTTCCCGCCAAAGTCGAGAAGTTAACATAATAATTTCGGCATCAATATCCGGCGTTGCAATGCCAAAGGCTTCTAAGCCAAATTGATGAAACTGACGATAACGCCCTTTTTGTGGACGTTCATGACGAAACATCGGTCCCATATACCACAAGCGCTGCTCTTGGTTATACAGTAAACCATGTTGGTTACCGGCACGAACACAGCTTGCTGTGCCCTCGGGGCGTAATGTTAAGCTGTCACCGTTGCGATCATCAAAGGTGTACATTTCTTTTTCAACAATATCGGTGACTTCACCAATAGAGCGTTTAAAAAGCGCCGTAGACTCGACAATCGGCATACGTATTTCTGCAAAACCATAGTTACTGGCAACGCGGCGTAAAACCGCTTCTACCATTTGCCAAATACCTGTCTCAGAAGGTAAACAGTCGTTCATACCTCTAATTGCTTGAATTGCTTTGCTCACGTATTAATTTCTCACTCGTATTATGTCGTTTATTTATTCACTATCGACAGACTTACTCTCTATCGTATGCATTTTATTCCGCGAGCATTATAGGCAGTTTGCGGGGAAACGTAAATAACATCACCATGCCTAAAAGCTAAGATATTTAGTCGATTTCTTGTATCGCTATTTTATTATTGGCATCAAGTAATTTAGCTTTTGCACGAATGCGCTGCTCGAGTTGATCAACCAAGTTGTTGTTATCAAAACGCTCTTTTTGACGAATACCATCAAGGTAGTAACCACTTTTTTTGCTGCTGCCGGTTAAGCCTAAATCAGAAACAGTCGCTTCACCGGGCCCGTTGACAATACAACCAATAATCGAGACATCCATTGGCGTCATTATATCTTCAACACGTTGCTCTAAAGCATTAACCGTTGAAATAACATCAAATTCTTGGCGAGAACAACTTGGGCAGGCAATAAAGTTAATACCACGGCTGCGCAGTTTTAATGATTTTAAAATATCATAACCGACTTTAATTTCTTCAATCGGATCAGCGGCAAGTGAAACTCGCAAAGTATCACCAATACCCTCCGATAGCAGCATACCTAAACCAACGGACGATTTTACCGAGCCAGAGCGCAAGCCCCCCGCTTCGGTAATCCCTAAATGCAGTGGATTATCAATTTGTTTCGCTAATAAGCGATAGGCGCCAACAGCAAGGAAAACATCGGAGGCTTTCACGCTCACTTTAAATTCATGGAAGTTTAATCTGTCAAGAATATCAACATGGCGCATCGCCGACTCTAACAAGGCTTCTGGTGTTGGCTCTGTATATTTTTCCTGAATATCTTTTTCTAGCGAACCGCCATTAACCCCGATGCGAATAGGAATATTGTTATCGCGCGCGCACTCAACCACAGAGCGCACACGGTCTTCTCGGCCAATATTACCAGGATTAATACGTAAACAATCAACGCCATATTCAGCAACTTTTAAGGCAATGCGATAGTCAAAATGAATATCCGCCACTAACGGCACACTGGTTTGCAATTTTATTTCGCGAAAAGCTTCTGCTGCGTCCATAGTGGGTACGCTCACGCGAACAATATCAGCCCCTACAGCCTCAAGGCCTTTAATTTGTGCAACGGTGGCGGCAACATCTGTGGTTAGGGTGTTGGTCATTGACTGCACTGTGATCGGCGCATCGCCGCCAACAGCAACATTGCCCACCATGATTTGGCGAGATTTTCGACGAATAATAGGAGATTCTTTAAACATAATAAAACTTCAATATTGCTTGAGTAATTAGCGAAACTTTACCTTATTAAGGCGTAAGTGGTAATGAAAACTTGGCGATATTTCCGGCTTTAAACGTACTCATATCAACCGCACGGTCATTGTAATCAATGTTAACTAGCTCGGGACGCCCTAGCGTAACAGAAAAAGGCGCTTGACCCGCAATACGCATAATATAGCCAGACTTTTTCACGCCCCACGCGATTCTCTCACCGGTGGCATCCGAGATATTCACCCAACAGTCGCCCGAAAAAGTAAAGACCATATTGACTATTGCCGGGCTAAGCGACACAGGCGCATCCAGGCTTTCGCCCGTGACACGAGCATTTAACGCTGCACTTTCTACTGCATTTTCTGCCACTTGCTCAACCTTAACGGTATTAACGTCATTATCATCGACATTAGGCTGAATATTGTCAATTTGGTTGACCTTAGTCACCGCAGCATCATTAACGTTACGCGTATCGGCAATATCACTATTGGCCAAGTTTGTCGTTAAAACCGTTTCTTGCTGAGTGTTTGTACTGTACGTGTCTGTGGTTTTTACTTCAATTGGTTCAGGTTGCACTGGCGGGGTTTGCCACCACCACACCACAGTTGCGGTAATTAATATTGCTAAAATAAGATAAGTGATCCACATCACCATTTTATGTTCAGCTTGTTTTTCTGTGCCTTTAGAAAAACTTTGCATTTCGGCGCCTTGACGCTGCGCTACCCCTAGTTGTTCATAACTGTTAAGCACATCTTCTTGGGAAATATTTACTAGCTTAGCGTAGTTCTTAAGGTAGCCACGGTTAAATGCCGTTGGCACATTGTCATCAAACTGCTCGGCTTCAATTTCTGCCACCAAAGTGGATTTAAAGTTTAATTTATCTGCCACTTGACGTTGCGTTAAGCCTAACAACTCACGGGCATCTTTAAGCATGCGACCAGGCCCTACCACCTCAATATCATCAGAGATTTCAGTCAACTCTAAATCGTCATTATTCAATAGCGTATTCTCTTGCGTCATTAAGGTTACTCAGGCTCAAACTCAGCTGATTTAGGATCGGCAAGATACAGAACATCGCCCACTTTTAATACATATGGTGGTGGTAAATCATTCCAACGCGCTAAGCTTTTCAAAAATATATTATATTGTTTTGAAATCGAAAATAAATTATCGCCGCGTACAACGGTATGCATTGGAACGGTCGTGGTATTAAAATCATCTGTAGACGTTTCATTTTCTACTGGTGAGCGCTCAGGCATTTCATCAACAAACGCCTCGGTTAAATCTTCAGTAGGGGTATTTAACCGCTCAGAAACTTCCGTTTCAGTAATCGCATCTGCAGCCTCAGTTTCACCATCATTCACTAACACTTGCTCTGGTTCGTTAGCTACAACATCCAACGCTAAGTCATGTGAAATTGGGGCGGCTAATGCTCCAGTATCGTCAATAGTTTCGATTAATACCTTCGGCTTTTCAGACGCATTATTTTGCGCTGCTAATTTAGGCTCCTCTACCTTTAACTGCGCTTTTTCTTGCGCTGTAGGCATAACAGAGTTGGTCATAATGGGTTGTAAACCATGCTGACTTAAGCTGGGCGTGGTTTCTACTGTTGTTGACTTAGGCGACAATACCACCACGCGCTTTTTGGGTTTTGTATGAGTAATACCATACAGCGAAGCGCGATAGTCTTCGGCTAATTTATCGGCATCGATTTGATAAAGTTCATTTAAAATATATTGCTTTGCTTCAAAAGAATTTGGGAACATTTTCACTAACATATTGCCGTAATTTTTCGCAATACGCTGCTCCCCTTGCTTAGCATAAACTTTAAATGCCAAAGCTAAGGCATTAGCGCTAAAACGGCGTGTCGATTTTTCATAGCGGCCCAGGTAAGTTTGCGCTAACTTATAGTCACTTTTTGCATATTGCAAACGCATCATCTGTAATAATGAGCTGGCGCGATTTGGACTGTGGTCTATCGCTTTTTCTAGGTATATTTGTGCTTTGTCAAATTGTCGCGCTTGCAGCTGACATAGGGCTAAGTTTTCGTAACTTTGTGCGACTAAGATATAACTAGGAACAGCAATTGCCTTCAACATTTGTTGTTCAGCGGCGGTATATTGTTTTTGACGACACAAAAACACACCATAATTATTGAGGGTGTCAGCGTTTTGACCGTCGAGACTTAAGGCCTTTTCATACGATTTTATCGCTAACGCAGGCTCATACACAGTGTCATAATAATGAGCAAATGCACTATGGACTTGGGTTAAATTTGGCGCAAAGCGTTTCGCTTTTTCCAAATTAAGCTTAGCTTGTTGAGTATTACCCATTTTTAAATAGCCTAACCCGAGGGAAATCCGTGTCATGGCTATTTCGTTGTTGCTTGCTTCATTTTCAATTAACGGTGTGTCTTTATCATTGCCATAATGTTGTGTTACACAGCCACTGAGCGTACTTGCTGTTAGCAACGCGATAAAAAACGGTGATAATCTTGTCATAATAAATGCAGCCATTGAGTTAGAAAACGTTTAAATATCAGTATTAAACCATTTTCACTGAAATTGACTCAGCTTTCACCTCTTTTTTTCCGGTGCGCTTAGTTCGATCTAAAACCTCACCCGCTAATTGGCCACATGCGGCGTCAATATCATCGCCGCGCGTTCGACGCGTGATCACAGTTAAGCCATAGCTTTGCAGCACTTTATCGAAACGATCGATACGAGAATTACTCGAGCGCTTGTATGGCGACCCCGGGTAAGGATTAAATGGAATAAGATTAATTTTACTCGGTAGGTCTTTTAATGCATGCGCTAACTCATGCGCTTGTTCCGTGCTGTCATTAACATGATCAAGCATGACATATTCAATGGTGGCCTGTTTATTCGCTTTTGAGCCTTCAACATAACGACCCGCCGCCGCCAAAAACTCTTCTAACGGATATTTTTTATTAATCGGCACTAACTCATCACGCAGCATATTATTTGGCGCATGAATTGAAATGGCTAAAGCACAATCAATTTTTTCTTTTAGCATATCAAGCGCCGGCACGACACCTGAAGTACTAACAGTTACCCGACGTTTTGATAGCCCGTAGCCTAAATCATTAAGCATGGTATCAAGCGCTGGAATAAGGTTTTTCATATTCAACAAGGGCTCACCCATGCCCATCATCACAATGTTAGTGATGGGACGAGTGCCAGCGATACGGGTAGCGCCAATATCATTAGCAACGCGCCATACTTGGCCAATAATCTCGCTCATAGAAAGATTACGGTTAAAGCCTTGCTGCGCGGTTGAACAAAAAGTACATTCTAATGCACAACCCACTTGTGACGATACACACAAGGTAGCACGGCCATTTTCAGGGATCCAAACCGTTTCAACTTCTTGACCACCTTCAAGACGCAAGGCGTATTTGATGGTACCGTCGTTTGACACCTGTTTTTCCGAAATTTCAGGTGCCTTAATTTCGGTATTACGTTGCAGTTTTTCGCGTAATTTTTTATTTAAGTTGGTCATCAACTCAAAATCATCATAACCAAAGTGGTAAATCCACTTCATAATTTGATCAGCACGAAATGGCTTTTCGCCGATTGAAGCAAAATACTCGCGCATGCCTTGATGGTCAAGGTTTAGCAAATTAATTTTACTCTTCATTGGGGTTACTACTTCGGTTACATCACTCATGATAAAAAATTTCTCAACACAACAATAATTACAGGCTAAATTGTACGCTTTTTGTGCAAAACAGACAATTTAGTGATTCTACATTCAATAAAAGTCAATGTTCTCAATAGCATGATTGCTGGTAAAAACACTCAATTTTATAGCGCCGTAAAATCGACAAAAGGATTTTACCGATCAAACGGTAAAATCCTTCACATTAATTTTAACAACATTTAAGTAACGTTAAAGTTAAGTTACTTTTTATGTTAGTTTTAAAATTAACGAGTACGTGGGCAAATTTCTTCGTCAGCGAAGAAGTAAGCTATTTCACGTGCAGCAGATTCTAAAGCATCAGAGCCGTGAGCAGCATTTTCGTCGATGCTATCAGCAAGATCAGCACGGATAGTACCAGCAAGTGCTTCAGCAGGGTTAGTAGCACCCATGATTTCACGGTTTTTAAGAACAGCGTTTTCGCCTTCTAAAACTTGAACCATTACTGGGCCAGAAGTCATAAATTCAACTAAAGCACCAAAGAAAGGACGTTCGCTGTGCTCAGCGTAAAAACCTTCAGCTTTTTCTTGTGATAAGTGGATCATTTTAGAAGCAACAATTTTTAAACCAGCAGTTTCAAAACGGTTGTAGATTTGACCGATAAAGTTTTTAGCAACTGCATCAGGTTTTACGATAGAAAAAGTACGTTCGATAGCCATGATAGCCCTCTCAATAATAGATTAATTAAAATACGGTATAAATTTTGGCGCGATTATAGACGAAATAAAACCAAATGCCTAGGGTTATCACATTCAGGTTATTTATCAATTTTGTCCATGACTGCCAGATAGCAAGCGAGTCGAAATTAATACCTAGACTAGTGCGCTAAGTTCAATGACAAAATTTCTGAAAATAAAATGTTATGAAAATAAAATGCTCTGATAATACAATGCGCTGAAAACAAAAACGCCTACCGAAGTAAGCGTTTTTCAATGGCGTCAAAACTATGGGCCAATCGTTATTAACAAAATTTTGTAAAACCGTTAAACACTCACTCGACGATATTGGCGATATTGCGGGGTCCAGAAGTTACGCTCTATTTTTGCCATCAACAGTTCATCTGACAATGGCAAGGCTAGCTCTTGCTGGTAAGCGACTTTCGCGACCGCAAAAGCAATTTTTTTACTTAAATCGGCGATTTCAGTTAATGGCGGTAGCAACTCACCGGTGCCGGTATTCGCTAAGGGTGACGCTTGCGCTAACATATCGCTGGCCGCCATTAACATTTCGTCAGTAATACGGTTAATATTGGCAGCAATAACCCCTAAGCCAATGCCGGGAAATACATAACTATTATTACATTGGGCAATTGGAAAAACTTTGCCTTGATATTCAACCGGGGCAAACGGACTACCGGTGGCAATAATCACCTCGCCATCAGTCCAGTTAATCACCTGTTCAGGCGTCGCTTCCACTTGTCGAATTGGGTTACTTAATGGGAATATTATCGGCAAAGCACAATGCGCTTTCATCGCTTTAATTACCGCTTCAGAGAATAAACCCGCTACGCCAGAAACACCAATTAAAATAGTGGGTTTAGCCTTGTGCATAACTTCAAGTAATGAGGCATAGTCACCTTCAACCTGCCATTGCGTTAACGTTGATTTAGCTTGTGTAAGCTTTGCTTGAAAGTCCCGTAAATCCGACATACCTTCAGTTAACAAACCAAAGCGGTCCACCATAAATACTTGGCTACGGGCTTGTTGCTCAGAAATTCCTTCACTGACCATTTGCGAAATAATTTGCTCAGCAATACCACAACCGGCTGAGCCTGCGCCAACAAAAGCGACGCGTTGCGATGATAAAGGCTCATTTTTAGTGCGACAGGCAGCGAGTAATGTGCCAACCGTAACCGAGGCTGTGCCTTGAATATCATCATTAAAACAACAAATTTCATCACGATAACGTTTTAACAAAGGCGTAGCATTGGGTTGAGCAAAATCTTCAAATTGTAATAGCACATGCGGCCAACGGCGCTTAACGGCGCTAATAAACATCTCAAGAAATTCGTCATATTTATCTTGCTCAATACGCGGGTGACGCCAGCCCATATACATAGGGTCATTCAACAATTTTTCATTGTTGGTACCAACATCAAGCATCACAGGTAAGGTATAAGCGGGGCTAATGCCACCACAGGCGGTGTAAAGCGACAATTTACCAATAGGAATACCCATGCCGCCAATGCCTTGATCGCCTAAACCTAAAATACGTTCGCCGTCAGTAACCACAATAACTTTAACTTTGTTTTTGGTGGCATTACGCAAAATATCATCAAGCTGATGACGTTGATCATAGGAAACAAATAGCCCACGTGAACTGCGGTAAATATCTGAAAATTGCTCACAAGCATCGCCCACGGTCGGCGTGTAAATAATCGGCATCATCTCAGCCAAATGTGCTTGTACTAACTTAAAGAATAAGGTTTCGTTGTTGTCATGAATGGCGCGTAAGTAAATATGCTTATTTAAGTTATTTTCAAAACTACGGTATTGCATATAAGCACGTTCAACTTGCTCATCAATAGTTTCAAAACGCGGCGGTAATAGTCCAGCTAAGTTAAAGTGTGAGCGCTCTTCTGCGCTAAAGGCGCTACCTTTATTGAGTAAAGGAGTTTCGAGTAAACTTGGACCCGCGTATGGGATATAGAGTGGACGTTGATTTTTTTCAGATGTCATAGCTGAGCTTAGTTCTTTATATTTTAAGTGAATAGTGAAAATTCATCACAAGAATAATTCTGCTGACATTATAATCAAATATTGGCTTTTGAACAGTGAAATAGCGCGATTGTATGACTTAAATGATAAAAATTTGTCATGACAAGCTATTCTGGTGAACCAGATGACTATACCAGTTTCATTAATTAAGTGATCTACTTTTTCATGAGAAAAAAGGGATAAATACAAGGCATCATATTTTATAAATAGTTATTCTACTTAAAAATATTATAACGCCGTAGTTTTTCATTTTAGCCATTAAAAATGAGCAGCTAATTAGTGAGATTGGAATTAATCCGCTTCTGAAATCCAGGCTAATTGAATGGCTTCAAGTACGCGTTCACCGCAATGTGCGGGATCATCATCAAAATTTTCTAACGCTAATACCCATTGCATTAACTGTGGAAAATGTAATTGCAGCGGATCAACATCCGGATGTGCTTCTATTAAGTCCAGTGCGATATCAAGTGAATCTGTCCAACGGTAACTCATGGGCTTTCCTCTTACTTTTGTTAGGGTACATTTATGAGAATGTGCTGATCATCAGTGAATAATTAAGCCAAACCACAAGCCGTCGGCAATTAGCATTAACGCCAACCATAAAATAATCATTCTAGATTTTCGGCAAAACTGGCAGTCGGTATGCCACCACTGCTTAAATGAAAATTTGTTCACAATTTAGTACTTAAAATAAACGTCATAGCAAGAGTATATACCCGTTCCACTTCAAGATGTAGTTTCAGTATTTGGACGTAAAGCGGGTATAATACCGATCAGATTACATTAACGGAAAGCTTTCTATGTCGCCAATAACCTTTACTCAGGCAGAAAAATCATTATTAATTGACAAACTACAGCGCTACTTTTTAAAAGAATTAGATCAAGACTTAGCACAGTTTGACGCTGACTTTCTCTTGGACTTTTTTACCAAAGAGCTAGGCGCGGTTTATTACAATCGTGGTTTGTACGACGCACAAAGATTAATGTCAGAAAAAATTGAATTAATTTCTGAGCAAATTGTTGAATTAGAATTACCGGTTGCCTAATAAGCAACATTTTCTTCAATATCTACACCATTACTTGATATACACCAAAGTAAAATGTTTTTATTGCGTTATCATTGCCACTTTATAAAAAAACAACGTTGTCGTTATGATGCAAATTACCGATTTAAACCAAGAACAACAAATACTGCCGCTATTGCGACTGGGCTTTCGACCATTCTTCCTTGCCGGTGCCTTATTTAGCGTTATCGCTATCACGCTATGGTTAATGCTATATCGAGGTAAGTTAGATCTTCAACCCTTAGGTGGCGGCTATTGGTGGCATATTCATGAAATGACCTTTGGCTTTGCTTGCGCTATTATTGCCGGCTTTTTGCTCACCGCTGTACAAAACTGGACCGGGCAACGCGGCGTACAAGGCAAGGTATTAGCCGGTTTATTTTTATTGTGGTTACTTGGCCGCATTAGCTTGTTGTTTCCTAACATTCTCGGCGCCACATTCACCACAGTACTCGACTTAGCCTTCTTACCTTGTGTTGCCATTATATTGGCGAAACCTATTTTAGCCATTAAGCAATATCGCAATTTATTTTTTGTGCCCCTGCTCACTGTTTTTACATTCGCAAATGCATTAATGCACGCCAGTATTTATTATCCCGAGAGTATTTCAAGCCAATATGCCGGCTATGCAGGGGTTATGCTGATCACCTTACTCATTTCAGTTATGGCGGGGCGCGTAACGCCCATGTTCACCGCTAATGGTACACAAACGCCAAAAGCAACCCCACAGCCTTGGCTCGATAAGTTGGCAAACGGCTCACTCGCCCTACTCACCATATTGTTATTATTACATCCAGTGATTGGCATCAATAATTTTTATATCGGCAGTATTTTGATTATTGCCGGTGTTTTTCAAGCCATACGTTGGTTGAGATGGCGTCCGTGGATCACCTTAGCCGTTCCGTTATTGTGGTCATTACATCTAGCCATAAAAGCCTTAGCCTTTGGTTTGATTTTACTTGGTTTAAGTTACTTTATTGCCGAAGTGCCAAGCAATCATATTTGGCATTTACTTACCGTAGGTGGCATTGGCGGCGTTATTCTCGCGATGATTTCGCGGGTATCTTTAGGTCATACCGGTCGCAGCTTGCAAGCCCCTAAATTGATGTCATTAGCTTTTGTGGCGATGATATTAGCCAGTGTTGTCCGCAGTTTTGGCCCGTGGGGCTTGCCTGAAAAAACGCTGCTGTTTATCGATATCAGTGGTGGTTTATGGCTGCTAGCGTTTGGTCTATTTGTCGTTTTGTATGGTCCTATGCTATTAAAAGCCCGAATAGATGGTCGCCCCGGCTAGACGTTTAATATCTTACTGATAATACAGCAACGCCTTAGTGACACTCTCCTAATGATAGTTTCACTACGGCGTTTTTATGTCGAAAAGCATCGCTATTAAGAGCTAAAACCACTGATCTTTAATTTTTCCATAGTGAAAATAACCCCATTGGCCAACGCGTCGCAACGGCGCAAACGGAAACTTAGGTAGCGGCTTATTGTACAAGGGCAAATTAGGTACTTGTTTTTCAGCCACTTTTTCCGCTAAGCGTTTGCCAGCTTGCATAGAAAACGACACGCCACTGCCACAATAGCCCATACTATAAAATACCGATTGCTGATCATTTTGATAAATATGCGGCATATCATCTAGCGCCATACAAATCCAACCTGACCACGCGTAGCGATAGTTGATCTTAGCCAACGCGGGGAAACTTGTTTTTAGCACCGCCAGTAAGCGTTGAGCATAATAAGGATCGTCGGCGCTTTTACCTGTGATGGCGCCGCGACCACCAAATAAAATCCGATTATCAGGCAACTTGCGGTAATAATATTTTAGCGCCCTGGTATCCATCACCACATTCGAAGTTAAAAAGTTACAGGCAGCAATTTGCTCATGGCTTAGTGGCTCAGTAACAATAATTTGTGACAATACTGGCAAGGTGCGGTCGGTGGTTAAACCGTGAAAACCTTTTGGCGTATAACCGTTAGTGGCAATCACTACTTTTTGTGCGCTTACCACACCATTTGGGGTGTGCAATATTTGCTTATTATCTTGCGATTGCCATTGGCTAACCGGTGAGCCGCAGTGCACTTTCGCCCCCGCCTCACGCGCAAGCTTTTGATAACCCCAAGCCAGTTTAAGCGGGTTTAAGCCAAAACCATCTTGATAACGAATAGCGCCATAGGCATTACGGTCATCCATATAGTGTTGACGCACTTGGCTTTGGGAAAGAATTTCAACTTCATAACCAAACATTTTTTGTTGCAGTTTCGCTAATTCAACCAACTCTTTTAGCTTACTGGCTTTATGCGCTACTTTAATATAACCCGCGTTTTGTTGGTCACAGTCAATCCCTTCATTAATCAAGCCGTTAACGGTTTCAACACCGGCGGCCATTTCTTGATAAATGCCGCGCATGACCTCTTCGCCCCATTGTTTGGCCATTTGACCATAGGACTTGCGACCGGATGATTTTAAAATAAAGCCGGCATTACGGCCACTACAGCCCCACGCGGTTTGGTTCGCTTCTAAAACATGCGCTTTAATGCCATGTTCTCGCGCTAAATGTAGCGCACAAGATAAACCGGTATAGCCTGCGCCAATAATAGCGACATCAACATCGAGATCTTGTGCTATTGCGCCATCATGCTTTGGCGCCGTGCCAGATACATCGGCCCAATAACTTTCAGGATAAGCTTGATTACAACCAGGGGATACATCATGTAAAGGATCGTACATTTTCACTTCCAAGGATTATTTTTTACTAATACCAATTGGCATTACCGCCTGCTTAAAGTATGTCAAAAAAAACAGTACAATACTGCAATAGCCTACGGAAAATAATTTTATGACCATAACCCTGAACTACCAAGCATTGACGCCGACTGATTTTAACGCGGTAATTGCATTAGCCACCGCGGTGCACGGTGAAGGCTATCTTGATCAAACCAGCATGCAAGCTTGGTATAACAAAGGGCTGAAAAATGGCATAAACGCCGGTTTTGTCGTTTATCACAATGATCATTTAGTTGGCTTTCGCATTACCTATGCACTGCAACAGTGGCAAATAGATCAGTGGTGTTCGCCCGAGTTGTGGCCAATAACGGCAGAAGAAGTGTGTTATTTCAAATGTAATACCGTTGATGAGAATTATCGCGGCCACGGCGTAGGCGGTGAGTTATTAAAACGTTCGATTAACGCGGCGAAACTACAAGGCGCCCGCGCCGGCGTAAGTCATTTATGGAAGCAAAGCCCGGGCAATAGCGCAGTAAAATACTTTACCAAATGTGGCGGTATACTCATTAAAGACCATCCTGACCGCTGGCGTGAGCAGAGTTTAGCCGGTTACGAGTGCCCAATTTGCCACACAGACTGTCACTGTGAAGCGGCAGAAATGATGGTGGTGTTTGATTAAACCACGAGTGCGAGATGGTTGTTGCCTCTTCGTTACTAACATTGACCATTTCGATAATCGAGTATTCCCGTCTAGCTAAACAACTTTCGTAATATTGATGGTGACTCTTGTGCTTTTTCTGCACTTTTTGCCTGTTCTGCAGTTAAGGGTGAAGTTTCAGGTAAAGCTTGAAAAGCCGCTAAACTCGGCAGTTCAAGCTCAAGCTGGCAATGTTCATAATCCCCTAAGGCGGGATTAAAACGATACTCCTTACGCCATAACGCTAAATTTTCTGTGACTTGATTAATGGCATCGACCACAACGTTGATTTCGCTATCAGACATGGTCGGGTGAAATGAGGCGCGGATCCAGCCGGGTTTTTCGGCAAAATCACCTGAGTCTATCTGCTCGGTAATTTTTGATGAGGTGTCTTGATCAACCTTTAATAAGATATGACCATAAGTCCCCGCACAAGAGCAGCCGCCACGCGTTTGCACGCCAAATTTATCATTGAGCAGGCGAACAATTAAATTATGGTGCGCCCCCGGCACATAAAACGACACTATCGCTAAACGCTCACGTATATTGGGCTCAAGCATCACCACTTTGTCATTTTGCGCTAAGGTGTCCATGACATAATGAGTGATCTCTGCTTCACGTTGTTGAATATTATCAACCCCCATGGCTTCTTTAAGTTTTATCGCCAACGCGGTTTTAATACATTGTAAAAATCCCGGTGTGCCGCCATCTTCACGCAGTTCAATATTATTAAAAAAGCTATGTTCACCCCACGGGTTGGTCCAAGTTACCGTACCGCCGCCGGGATGATCTGGCACTTTATTTTTATACAAGGCTTTGTTAAACACCAACACCCCTGAGCTACCGGGGCCACCTAAAAATTTATGCGGCGAAAAGAAAATCGCGTCTAAGGCTTGCTTAGGATTACTCGGGTGCATATCAATATCAACATACGGCGCTGAAGCGGCAAAATCAACAAAACATAAACCGCCATGTTGGTGCATAATTTCCGCTAATTGATAATAAGGGGTTTTAATACCGGTAACATTAGAGCAGGCTGAAAAAGAGCCAATTTTCACTTTTCTATCTTGGTACTTTGCTAACAAACTATCAAGATGGGCAAGCGAAGGTAAGCCCTCACTATCAGGTTCAACAATTTCTAGCGTGACATCACATTCATACCAAGAGGTTTGATTCGAATGGTGTTCCATATGGGTGATAAACACCACAGGTCGATCATTTTCACCAAAGCTTACCTGCGCTTGCATACGCTCAGGAATCCTTAGACCTAAAATGCGTTGAAATTTATTAACCACAGCCGTCATACCGGCACCTGCGGTGATCAACACATCATTTTCACAAGCGTTTACATGACGTTTAATAATATGTTGCGCGTCATGATAAGCGTTGGTCATCGCGCTACCGGTTAAGTTAGTTTCGGTATGGGTATTGGCCACATAAGGGCCGAGTTCATCGGTGAGATAGTCTTCAATCGGTTGGTATAATCGACCACTGGCGGTCCAATCAGCATAAATAATATCTAGACTTTGGCCATTAATCTTATGTTGTAATTTGTCACCAATAATATGGCGGCGAAACGGTAAAAAGTAATTTTCCAACGACATATTGACTATGCTCTTGATGCTTACAATAAAAACATACTAGCAGTCGCGAATTTTTCAGCAATATAAAACCACCAAAGCAGCTAAATACGCAAAAATACACCTAAAATAACGACATTAAAGAAATAAACACTTAACATGGCGCTATTTTCAAGGTTAAAACGAAAATTGATTTGCTGAAATTGCTAATAGCGAAATAATATTCCGGCGCAAGCAATTTTCAGCACAGGCTTTAACACCTTAGTCACTAATTCGCCAATCAATCTCAGTTTGGTTTTGCTCACTCAACCAATGATTAGCTTTAGAGAAATGTTGGCAACCAAAAAAACCTCGATAGGCCGACAGTGGCGATGGGTGCGGCCCATTTAATACTAGATGCTTTTGCAGATTGATATTTTTACCTTTCTTTTGCGCATGACTGCCCCAGAGCATAAAAACACAGCCACTATTGTGCTGATTTATGTCACTAATAATGTTATCGGTAAAAGTTTCCCAGCCCAGTTTAGCGTGCGAATGCGCTTGCCCTTGTTTTACCGTGAGTACCGTATTGAGTAATAACACCCCTTGCTCTGCCCATGTCATTAAGTTGCCGTGACTTGGTGTGGTAAAGTTTGCAATATCTTGATTTAGCTCTTTATAAATATTCACCAACGAAGGTGGCACTTTAATGCCTTTACGCACCGAAAACGCTAAACCATGGGCTTGTGATTCGCCACTAGCGCCAACGCCGTGATACGGGTCTTGACCAAGAATTACCACTTTGATCTCGGTTAGATCTAACGTCGAAAATGCGCTAAATACATCGTTGTCGACAGGAAAAATCACTTCACCATCGGCTCTTTGTTGGGCGATTTCTGCTGATAAGTGTTGGAAATACGCTTGTTGTTGCTCATTGGCGATCACGCTTTGCCAATGGGGTTTTAAGTTGTTCATAGGTCGACTCTTGCTATATCTTTGTTTTATTGGAAGCTATTTAGTTATAGGTTTCAGTTTATAGCTATCAGCCATCAGTACTGCCAGCCAACTCGCAGCTGAGGTCTGTTTTTACTGAAAGCTTATTACTGATAGCTCATCCCTTATCGCTTATTTTTTAGCTAATAAATAAGCTCTTAGCTCAGCGAACTCTGTTGACGCTGTGGTCGAGAGAATAGTTTCACTGGCACAATCGGCAAGCTCTTTCGGTAAACCTATCGGTTGCCCTAAGGTGCTTTCAACCACTTCTTTAAATTTCGCCGGATGCGCAGTCCCCAAAAATACACCAAATTCATTATCAAGGGCATTATACTGCAAAGCTCGGTAAGCCACAGCGGCATGCGGCTCACTAATATAACCAAGCTTGGCGAGATGAATCATGGTCATTTGGGTTTGCTCTTCATCTATCGATATTGAACTAACACAATCCGGCTCAACTATGCCGGTTTTTAACATATGCTCAACCCGTGGCCAGTTATTGGGGTTGCTAACATCCATGGCATTAGAAATTGTTGCCACGGTATCATTGGGCGACCATTCGCCAGTTTGTAAATAGCGCGGCACGGTATCATTGACATTGGTGGCGGCAATAAAGCGTTTAATGGGTAAACCCAGTGCTTTGGCGAAAAGCCCTGCGGTAAGGTTGCCAAAATTGCCACTGGGAATAGCAAACACTAAATCGCTTAGCACACTTGCGCCTTGTTGGCGATAAAGCTGAGCTACCGCTTCAAAGTAATAACAAATTTGTGCTAATAAACGGCTGATATTAATAGAATTAGCCGAATTTAAACCTATGGTTTCTTTTAACGCTTGATCATCAAATGACTGTTTAACCAAGGCCTGACAATCATCAAATGTGCCCTCTACCGCTATGGTGCGAATATTACCGCCCAAGGTAGTAAACATTTTTTCCTGTAATAAGCTTATTTTGCCTTTTGGATATAAGATCACCACATCGATATTAGCCATACCATGAAAAGCGTGTGCCACCGCAGCACCGGTATCGCCTGAGGTTGCAGTTAATATCGTAATTTTTTTCCCTGAGCTAAAGGCTTGTAAACATTTCGCCATAAAGCGAGCGCCAAAATCTTTAAAAGCTAGAGTTGGCCCGTGAAATAGCTCTAATATTGCTCTATTTTCACTGATCGGCTGTACTTGCGCAGGAAAATTAAACGCTTCGGTAACGATTGCCGTTAACTGCTGCTTAGTTAAATCATCTCTGACAAAGGGATAAAGCACCTGCACACTGCGCTCAACCATTGGCAGTGCTAACAATGCTTCAATATTGTCAAAATGCGGCAATTGCTCAGGGAAAAATAAACCTTGGTTGCGCCCTAGCCCTTGCTGTACTGCCGCAGCAAAACTTACGCGTTGCTCGCTATCTTTTAAATTGTAAAATTTCACACTCATTTCCTATTTAGGCTTACTCACATGCTTAAGCTTGAGGTCTAATATTATCTGTTATTAGCACGATAACACGCTAAGCCAATATTTCAGCGCCTTGGCTATCGACTTGACAAATATGGACAAAACCTTCGCTGCTGCCATTGCTAGCTGTTTGTAAATAAAACTCACTTAACCAATGGGCAAACTTTTCTGCTTTGCTTTTATCGTCGGTAACACAAAATAAGGTTGGCCCTGAGCCAGAAATACCCACGGCTAAACAGCCTGCTTGGCGTAAATAATCAACCGCCTCAAGGTAACCCGGCAAGAGTGCTTGGCGATAAGGCTCAGCCACGACATCGCTGAGCACTGAAAATGCCTGTGCTTTATCAGCGCGATGACAAGCATCGACAAAAGTGGCTAAGTTCTGGCCAAAGCTAATTAAATCGGCCCGAGAATAACAACTCGGCAATATTTCTCTTGCCGCTTTGGTCGACACTTCAATGCCCGGATAGGCCATAACATAATAGCAATCGTCAAATTGTGGCAAGTTACGGGTAATAATATCTGCATCTGGCACCATCAACTGCATACCGCCTAAAAAGCACGGCGCAACATTGTCATAATGCAGGCTGCCACTAATTTTTGCTTCCATTTGCCCCATCATTTTTAACAGCGCTTGCTCAGAAAAACTAAACTCATGGTACTTTTGATAAAAAGCATTTAACGCCGCTAGCGCAGCCACTACAGAGCAGGCACTAGAGCCTAAGCCGCTACCAACTGGCATACATTTATCTAGGGTTATTTTGACCTTAGCAATATCAATATTGCTCGCCTGTAACGCTTGGTTAAACAACAGTAAGCTGTGCCAAACAATATTTTGTTTAACATCGCTGGGTAACTTTTTAGCAAAATTTCCCGTTACGGATAATTCATCACCGTTATTACTGTGGGTAACGGTAACCACATCGCCTAACAGCGTGCCATCAATGGGTTTAACCGCTAATCCTAAGACATCAAAACCAACGCTAACGTTGCCGATAGAGGCCGGCGCAAAAACTGAAACACTCATTAATGTTGCTGCTCCCATGCTAATGTCCGTAATAAATCACCAAAAACGCCGGCCGCCGTCACCGCTGCGCCTGCGCCATAACCACGTAATACAAAAGGTAACGGCTGATAATAGCGGCTATGCACGGCTAAGGCATTTTCACCATCTTTAACACTATATAATGGATGATCTGCAGCCACGGCTTCAATGGCCACCTGACATTTACCCTCAACAATATTACCGATATATCTTAGCACCTTACCTTCTGCCTTCGCGGCATCAATACGCTGTGAAAACGCATGATCTAATTGCGGTAAATTCTTCATAAAGCTGCTGACATCGCCACTGGCGTCAAATGACTTGGCTAATATTGGCTCTATGTCGATATCGCTTAGTTCTAGCGCTAAACCTGCTTCTCGCGCCATGATCAATAGCTTACGAGCGACATCCATACCACTAAGATCATCACGCGGATCTGGCTCAGTAAAATCTTGCTCTTTTGCCAAAGCAGTCGCTTGCGATAAGGTCATGCCCTCATCAAGCTTACCAAAAATATAAGATAATGAGCCCGATAACACGCCTTCAAAACGCTGTAGTTCGTCACCGGCTTTAAGTAAGTTTTGCAAGGTATCAATTACCGGCAAGCCTGCGGCGACCGTGGTTTCATATAAAAATCGACGGTTAGTCTTCTGCCCGGCAGCGCGCAAGGCTTGGTAATATTGCCAAGAGTCGGTATTGGCTTTTTTATTCGGCGTGACGACATTAAAACCGGCCTCCAAATAATCAACATATTGCAAGGCTAGGTCTTGATTTGAAGTACAATCAACCAATACCGGATTAATTAAATGATTGTCGCGGACAAATTGCTTAATATTATCAACATTAAGCATCTGTGGTGTTTGCGTTAAACATGCTGACCAATTTGCTAAATCAATGCCTTCACGGTTAAACACCATACCTTTACTATTGGCTAAACCATAAACTTTCAGGGCAATATTATCTGCTTTAAGTTTTGCTTGCTGACGAGCAATTTGCGCTAATAGTTCGCTACCCACCACACCACAACCCACCAAAAATACATCAATAGTTTGTTTATGGGAAAAGAAGTTTTGATGGCAGACTTTTAGGGCATCAGTACATTTTCGACTTTCAATCACCACAGAAATACTGCGCTCTGAGGAGTCTTGGGCAATAGCTACTACATTGACTCTTGCTTGTGCCAGAGAGCCGAAAAACTTAGCCGCCACACCTTGTTGATGCTGCATGCCATCGCCAATTAAAGAAACAATCGACAGCGCTTGTGTTAAGCCTATTGGCTCTAATAAGCCATTTAATAGCTCTAACTCGAATTCTTCTTGTAGGCTTTGTGCTGCGCGCGCTGCGTCGACGGAATAAAGACAAAAACTAATACAATATTCGCTTGATGACTGGCTGATCAACACTAGGGATATATTTTCACGACTCATGGTGGCAAACACACGACTCGCCATACCCACCATGCCTTTCATGCCGGGTCCCGAAACATTAACCATAGTTAAATTATCAAGATTAGAAATCGCTTTCACGCGTTTTTTCTGATCGTTTTCATTACCAATTAAGGTGCCTTGGGCTTCTGGATTACCGGTATTTTTAATTAAGCACGGGATATGATGCTGGGCAATGGGCCCGATAGTTTTTGGATGCAAAACACTGGCGCCAAAATACGACAGCTCCATGGCTTCTTGATATGATAAATAATCGAGTAGTTGCGCCTCTGTTATCAGCCGCGGATCGGCGTTATATACACCATCAACGTCAGTCCAAATTTCGCAATATTCTGCCTCACTACACACCGCCAACACTGCGGCTGAATAGTCAGAGCCATTACGCCCTAAAGTGGTGACATTATTATTACTGTCAACACCAATAAAGCCGGGCATTAATGCAATGTTGTTAAGTTCACCATAGACCTGCTGAAATTTTTCTTTACATAAAACAAGATCGGCTACGGCATTTAATGCCGTAGCATTTGTGTGTAAAAACTGCTCGGGCTCAATCACACTAACTTGGTGTTTATCGACTGCCAATACCGACTGCAACAAGGCGACACTTAAACGTTCACCGACACTAATAATACGGGCGCGGATATGATCAGGACAAAACGAGAGTAAGTTAGCTCCTTGCAAATATCGACTCAGTTGCTGCTCCCAATTTGCTAACACTTGCTCGCTATGTTGATGACAAAAATCAGGTAAAGTCGCCGATAAGTCATTAATAATATTTTCAATGGCGTGCTTAAAGTGTCGTAAGTCACTGGTTAATTTTTCCTGCTCAGAAATATTTTCTGCCATAGCAACTAAGTGATTGGTAACACCTTGCGGTGCAGATACCACCACAGCTAAACGCGACGATGCACGCTTATGTTTAATAATATTCGCTACCTCAATAAAGCGTTGCGCTGTGGCAAGTGATGAACCACCAAACTTTAATACCCGCATTTTAACTCCTTATAAAAACGAAAAAAGCCCGTCACCTTAGCGGTCACGGGCTTAGTAAAATCAGTCAATTTTACACGTCAGCCGATGACCACCATCCCGGTAAGGGTGGTAGTGGTAATAATCATAATACGGCTAGCTGAAGTATTCATACTTTTAAAGTGCCTTATCGGTAATTTTCTGTCAACTGATTTTTGAATAAAATCATGGAATAGCGTTATAAAAGTGCTACAAGATTAATATTTCACGATTATATTCATCTTTTATATGCTGCTTTCTTACTGCCAATTAAGCACACTTTGATGTTGTTTAAGCCAATGTTTTGCCGATTGAAAGTCAGGGTAATACTGTTTAACTAACTGCCAAAAGTTTATTGAATGGTTCATATGTTTTAAATGACAGAGTTCATGAACAATAACGTAATCAACCACCCACAACGGCACCATGGCTAATAAACTATTAAAGCTTAATTCACCGCGGTTATTACAACTGCCCCAACGCGTTTTATACTTTCTCACTTTATATGCCGACGGATACAATGACATTTGTACAGAAAATAGCGGCAGTTTTTGCTTAACATAATCGTCAACACGGATTTTAAACCAAGCTTCTATGTGTGATTTGATTTTACTTAATATTGCATCACAGTTGAGATCATAGTTTGTATAGCGGGTACTTAGCACTAAGGTTAAGGTCTGCTCAATACTATTATGCATAATGCATTTTTGACCAAACTCAATCATCAATTTATGCGGTAAACCATCAATAAATATTGTTGGGCTATTAATCAGTTTCTGATCAGAAAACTGTAAATTCAGGCCGATGCCCGCTGATGGGTTTTGCTGTTGCGTTTCTTTTTGCTCGGCAATTTTTTCTTGCAGCCACGACTTTTTTAACTGCATAAATTTTTCAATGTAAGCTGTTTCTACATACGATGGCGCTCTGACAATAACTTCGCCATGGCGCACTTGTAAGGCAACAGTCTTTCGACGGGCACTGCGGATCAGCTGATATTTCAAAACATCACCCATTGATAAGCTAACGCAACCCCTAGCGATTGCGGTTGGCTTATGCTGCCGCAACTTTAGCTTTACTGGCCGTTTTAGTTTTTTTCGCTTTAACCACAGGAGTTGCAGTGGTTTCGTCGGCAACTTCGCTCGGTTTATCA
Source organism: Cognaticolwellia sp. (assembly GCA_049614565.1). GTDB lineage: Bacteria > Pseudomonadota > Gammaproteobacteria > Enterobacterales > Alteromonadaceae > Cognaticolwellia. Next base: position 70,502 of record JBMZDW010000006.1, read on the forward strand.
GTACTTTCAACGCTACTTTCAGCGGTAGTAACATTGCTATCGGCCGTTTTTTTACTGGCGACTTTCGCTTTTTTCGCTTGTAATGCGATCAGCACATTATCACGGTTCTGTGCGAGATAAACACTGAGTTCTTCCCGGATATTTTCCGCAAGCTCGACCGGAGCCTGTTCAAACATTTCAGATAAATTATCTGCCATATCGAGCATTTTATCGTATTCATCTGCGGCTTTTTTATCCATAAATGTTTCTACCTCCACACCTTGTCTTATCACGACAAATCGACTTTCAACTGCCATTGTTATCCCTTATTTTTACTATGACTAAATTCATTCACTAATTTTATACTGGCGATCATACAGTAAAAACCATCTTTAAAGGCATGATATTTACGTCAGGCGACTGTACATATTAACAGTATAATACCCAGCTTTTGTTAAATTGCCAGAAATTATTGCTAAGCAGGGTTAATTTTCAGGTTATTGGTCGTGCGGCGGTTAACTTTGCAAGCCAGACAGATATTTAACTATGTCACTAGATGTAAAAGTTAGTGTCAATAAAATCAAACCATATCGCTCACTTTATACAATAAAGCTAAATAAAAACAGGCGTATATTTAGATAACAATAAAACTGGCTCGGGGTATTTTATTTACATTCAGCGCAGAGACCTTTACAACTTTTTACTGCTGTTAGGTCACTATTAATGTGTACACCGTACAAATAACCTTTATTGGAGAGTCACATGAAAACATTAAAAACCTTTACCACTGCCACCCTAACTTGTGCCATTTTATCTGTTGCAAGCTTTAGTAGTTATGCCATGGACAGATATGTTGAAAATGCATTAATTGATGTTTGCAAATCGACACTAACAAATAGCCTAGCTAGATACAAAAAAACCACTAAATCATACAACTTACGCGATAAAACTGTAGCGTTAAAAGTCATGTGTAATGGTGATGATATTATTTCGTTCGCCGAAAATCACGGTGCCCATAAAACCGCAGCACGTTTAGAGCGTAGCATAGGTAATACCAATATTACTGATGTCGCGGCGATGACAAAAGTGAACGTTAATTTTGAGCTATAACACTAAAATGGAGTTAAAATAACTAATGATAAATCAACAGCGCAGGTACTTAGTATTGCCGCTAAGTACCTGGTTGATGATATTTTCTAACGCTGCTGGACAATTTTTACTTTAATTCGCGCACCCTAAAGGTGCGGCCTTTCAATTTGCCATGGGTTAATTTATTAAGCGCTTTTCGTGCCGCCATTTTTTCTACTGCAACATAAGCCCAATTAGCACCTAATTGAATTTTACCGACTTGTTCAAAGGCAATGCCATTTTCACCGGTTAATGCACCGACAATATCACCCGGACGCACTTTTTGTTTTTTGCCGCCATCAATTTGTATGGTGGTCATTTTTGGTGTGAAAACATGTTGCTCTAACACCTCACTGCTCGGCAAAGTTTCGCCTTCAATGGTTCTTTCTAAGTAGTCTTCCAATAAACCGACTTTGTAGCGTTCCTTGTCATTAAATAATGAAAAGGCATAACCCGTGCTGCCCGCTCGGCCAGTACGGCCAACGCGATGAATATGCACTTCACTGTCATGGGCAATATGATAATTAAATACTGCATCAAGGGCTTCAATATCTAAACCTCGAGCAGCAACATCGGTGGCCACCAGTATTGAGGCACTTTTATTGGCAAAGCGCACTAAGGTTTGATCTCGATCTCGTTGCTCCAAATCACCATGTAATGCCACCACCCCAAAACCATAGCTGGCCAATTTATTAGCCACATTTTGGGTTTCTATTTTGGTATTACAAAATATCACGCTCGACGTTGGCTTATGGGTTAATAGCAGTAAACGAATCGCCATTAAACGGTCTTCATCGCTTTCTACCTGATAAAAGTGCTGCGAAATACTATTACTGGCATGGCTTGATGCTACTTTAATCACCGCCGGTGTTTGTAAATAACGATTTGCTATCGCTTGAATTTGTTGTGGAAAAGTCGCACTAAACAATAAGGTTTGTCGCTGCTGTGGCATTTTATCAACAATATTATCAAGTGCCGCTTGAAAGCCCATATCCAACATACGATCAGCTTCATCTAACACTAAGGTATCAACATGTTCGAGTGACAAGGTGCCACGACCTAAATGATCTTCTATGCGGCCAGGCGTGCCAACAATAATGTGAGCGCCGTGCTCTAAAGAGCCTACTTGCGGGCCAAAGGGTGTACCGCCGCATAATGTTAGCACTTTAATATTATGAATTGCGCGCGCTAGCTTTCTAATTTCTTTCGCCACTTGATCTGCGAGTTCACGTGTCGGGCAAAGCACTAAGGTTTGAATTCTAAACTTTTTAACTTGTAGCTTATTTAATAGCCCTAGGCCAAAGGCCGCAGTTTTACCCGAGCCGGTTTTACCTTGAGCAATAACGTCTTGTCCAGCTAAAATAGGCGGCAAGCTTTTCGCTTGAATTTCGGTCATCTCATGGTAAGCAAGTGATGAAAGGTTGTCTAAAAGTGCCGGTTGTAAGCTAAGGGATGAAAATTTGCTGTCGCCCAAGGTCAAAGTCCTAAAATAAAAATATAATGGCCGCTATTTTACACGCTTTCATGCCCGCAAGCACAGTTTTATTCGTATCGCGTAAAGTGGCTAAAAAACAAGCGTCGGCTTAGCGAAGGGTCAGATAAAAAGCTTGCTTCCTATCGAAACCTAAGCAAAAAATCGCTCAAACATGCGAACCTTTACGGTTTCTCCTGCCTGAACGCGCCCTTGCTCAGCAGGCAATACAATATAGCAATTGGCGGCAGCAATACTGGTTAATATGCCTGAGCCTTGACTGCCGGTGCTATGTACCACTAATTCGCCATGCGGGTCTGTCGACAAAATACCACGTTGAAAGTCCATACGCCCCGGTGACTTGCGCAAGTCGGTCAAGCTTTTTGCTGTTAAGGTTAGGGGTGGTGTTACATGGCAGTTTTGCATTTTTATTAGCGCTGGCATGGCGAGTAAATCGGCGGTCACCATAGCGGATACTGGATTACCCGGCAAACCAAAAAATACGCTGTTAGGTAATTTGCCAAAAGCAAATGGTTTACCGGGTTTTATGGCGATTTTCCAAAACGCTATTTCACCAATCTCTGCTAGCACTGATTTTGTGAAATCGGCATCACCAACCGAAACGCCGCCAGAAGAAATCACCGCATCAGCTTGTGCATCCGCTCGTAGAAAAGCCTCGCGAATTGCGCTTTCATCATCGGCAATCACGCCAAAATCTATCACCTTAACATTAAGATTTTTTAACATGCCCGCCAGTGCATAACTATTGCTCTCATAGATATCACCGCACCCTAGCGGCTCCCCCAATGCTGTCAATTCATCGCCGGTGGCAATTAACGCGACAGTAAGCTGTCGAACGACCTGGACTTTATTGATACCAAGTGACGCCAAAACCCCGATATCAATGGCTGATAAACGCCTGCCTTGAGCAAAAACCACATGACCTTTTTGAATATCTTCACCGGCATGCCGGACATGGTCGCCCAATTTTCGTTGAGCTAAAAAGCGTACACTCTCACCGACTAGCTGACAATTTTCTTGCATTTCTACACTGTCGCAACCGTCGGGCATTTTCGCGCCGGTCATAATGCGAATACATTCGCCCTCACCGCACGCCCCTTGATACGGTTGCCCTGCCATAGACCGGCCAGCTACGCTTAAAAATTCTCGATTATGTAAGCTCGCGTGCGCAAACGCATAACCATCCATGGCAGAGTTATTGTCTGGCGGAACATTAATCGGGCTGGTAATGTCTGTTGATAAGACTCGGCCTAAAGCTTCAGCTAAGTTGATAGTTTCCACGTCGGTGAGCGGGCTGATCGCTGACAACATAGTGTCGAGCGCTTGTTGAAAAGGCATTAGGTCGGGAGCAGAGCAACAATCAAGCATAAGTGTATCTTCCAATTTAGGTACGTTTTATTTGGTTTAGTCGTATCACAAGCACAATATTTTTGTTGGCGCTGCAATACCCAGTACAGAACTCAGGTCTTTAGCTATTATATTAATCGCAATCATACTATGCTTGTGATTCTATGATATAAAATACTCTATATTATTTTTCGCCGAGCTATCTTAGCTAACTTACTTGCTGTGCAAGCAATATGCTGTTTTAGCCGTAAACCAAATTTTGCGTTTACCAGGGTTAACAGGGAAACTTGTTGGCCTCCCGACATTGGAAAGGTGACATGTTAACTGACAACTTCGGCCGCAAGTTTTATTACTTGCGCCTGTCGATCACTGACGTTTGTAATTTTCGCTGTAGCTATTGCTTACCAAATGGCTACCAATGTGATCACGATAGAAAATTTCTTACCCTGCCGGAAATTACCCGTTTAACATCGGCATTTTCCGATATGGGCACGGAAAAAATTCGCATCACTGGCGGTGAGCCGTCACTGCGTAAAGACTTGCCGGACATTATTGCCCAATGTAAACAAACCTCAGGCATTAAAAAAGTCGCCATCACCAGTAACGGTTTTAAACTGCCTGAACATCTGCCTGCGTGGTTAGATGCTGGTATTGATGCCATCAATATCAGCATTGATAGTTTAGACCCAAGACAATTTCATGCCATTACCGGCCACGATAAGCTGAAACATATTCTCAAAGGTGTCGATATGGCGCTTGCTGGTGGCAATACCGAGATTAAAATTAATACCGTGTTAATGCGTGAGTATAATGGTTACGACATCGCCAGTTATTTAGCCTGGTTAAAAGACACGCCGGTTACGCTGCGCTTTATCGAATTAATGCAAACCGGTGATAACCAAGAATTTTTTGATGCCCAACATGTGCAAGGTTCACGCATTAAGCAAAACCTTATTTTAGATGGCTGGTTGCCGGTTATTAATGATAAAACCGCCGGACCGGCACAAGAATTCTACCACCGGGACTATGCCGGTAAAATTGGTTTGATCATGCCGTACGCAAAAGACTTTTGTAATAGCTGTAATCGCTTACGCGTTAGCTCACTAGGTAAGTTGCATTTGTGCTTATTTACCGAACAAGGTTTATCGCTAAAAGATTATTTACAAACAGATGATACCCAGCCATTAAAAACGGCTATTACCACTATGTTGACCGACAAAAAGCAAAGCCATTTTTTGCATGAAAAACTCACCGGTGCAACCAAAAACTTAGCCATGCTGGGGGGATAATGAAGCCAAAAAATAACTTATTTCAACCTTGTTTAGGTGTGGTATTGGCGGGTGGAAAGTCGTCTCGTATGGGGCAAGACAAAGCCAGCTTAATCCGTGACTCAGAAAATATGCTGAGCTACAGCCAAACGTTATTAAAAGATGCCGGCAGCACACAGGTAGTGATTAGTGGTGGCGAGCACGGCATTGAAGATGTTATTGAAAATATTGGCCCGCTCGGCGGTATTGCCAGCATTATTAGCCAATTTAAACCCCAAGCCCTACTGATATTGCCGGTCGACTTACCGTTAATGACCGCCCTTGAGCTTATGAAATTAAAACAACTGGGTGAGTTAAGCCAACGCGCTTGTTACTTTAATGATAATTATCTACCGCTATATTTACCGGTTAATGCTTATGTTGAACAATTTTTTCAGCAACCTTTAGCTCCGCGATCCCGTCAAAGTGACCGGCATAAAAGTACCAGAAAACATCAGCTTGCTGGGCCGTCGGTGCGCAGCTTATTAAGCCAAGTTCCTCATCGAGCAATAACACCGCAAAACAATCAATGCTTGTTTAACGCCAATACGCCTGAGCAATGGCAACAGGCAAAACACTTTTTATCTTTACAAAGGAAACCTTATGTCTAGCACTTCATCTACTCATTGTGGCAGCGATTTCATCCCGTTAAATATTGCGGTACTCACGGTTTCAGATACCCGTGAAACACATAACGATACTTCAGGACAAGCGCTAGTTGAACGACTACAAGCAGCAGGGCATAAATTAGCGGCGAAAGAAATTTCAAAAGATGACGTTTACCAGTTACGTGCCATAGTGTCACGTTGGATAGCCGACGAGAGTATACAGGTGATTTTAACCACAGGCGGCACTGGGTTTACCGCCAGAGATAATACCCCAGAAGCGTTATTACCGTTATTTGACAAAAACATTGAAGGGTTTGGTGAAGTATTTAGAGCGATTTCATTAACTGAAATAGGCACCTCGACCATTCAATCGCGCGCGTTTGGCGGTATGGCAAATAGCACGGTAGTGTTATCGGTGCCGGGCTCGACTAACGCATGTAAAACCGCGTGGGATAAGGTAATTGTTGAGCAACTTGATGCCAGCCATCGCCCGTGTAACTTTGTGCCACATCTAAATTTTAGCTAACGCTGCGGCCTTCTAACTAGATAATGTCAAAGCCATTGCACTCGCCATTACACAAGCTAGTACTTGTACTTTTAAAAATATTTCTGCCGTCACTGGCGGCTATTTTTCTGCTGCTGCAAAACAGCCAAGTCAGTGCGAGCAAACTGCCAGCGAGCTCAGTGCCTGCAAGCGCATTGCCCAAGCAAGAGCGCCCGTTGCGAATAGCGGTGGCGGCAAATTTTGCACCGGCGCTGAAAATATTACTCGCTGACTGGCCAGATAAGTCACGTATAGATTATCAAATAATTAGCGCAGCTACCGGCACGCTTTATCAGCAAATAAGCCATGGCGCGCCGTTTGATCTATTTTTATCTGCCGATGACTCACGCCCCAGGCAGCTAGAGCAAGCAAAGTTAATCGTCAAAAACAGTCGTAAAACCTATGCTTTTGGGCAAATAGCTTTATGGTCGGCTACTGAGCCATTACAGGATTTAGGCTCGTTGAACACACACGCCGAACATTTAGCCATTGCCAACCCAACGACCGCGCCCTATGGCAAGGCGGCGCAACAGGCATTATCACATTTGGGTTTGTGGTCGAAGTTAGAAAATCAACTCGTTACTGGCATCAATATCAACCAAACGTTTCAGCAAGTGCGCAGTCAAGCCGTGTCATTAGGTATTGTTGCCTATAGCCAACTGAAGATTAATCACTTTCAAGGCGTTTTAATTCCTAGGCAATATTATCAACCGATAGCGCAGCAGTTAGCGATCATAAAATCTAGCTCGCAAGTAACACTAGCCCAACGGCTAAGCGATTTTATTTTGCAAACTAGTAGCCAAAATAAATTGCAACAACTTGGCTATTTAGCGGCCACAACGCCAAAGCGGCCGATAAAACAATCAGCAACAGATAGTCTTAAGGTCCGTGGTTAATATGATGGAGCTTTCAGCCGATGCTTTAGCGCTAATCACCACGCTTAAAATGGCCGCCATCACCACAGTCATCTTGCTACTGCTAGGTACGCCACTGGCATGGTATTTGGCCAAGTGGCAAAGTCGCTTTAAGGTGTTTTTCGAAGCGATTGTCGCCCTGCCTTTAGTATTACCCCCTACGGTATTAGGTTTTTATTTGCTACTGGCGTTTTCACCACAATCATTGCCCGGACAAATTTGGCAAAGTGCTACTGGCAGCCAGCTCGCCTTTAGTTTTAGCGCCATTGTTATTGGCTCGGTACTCTACTCGCTGCCTTTTGTGGTGCAACCGCTACAAAAAGCCTTTGAGCAACTGGGGGAGCAACAGCTTGAAGCCGCCGCTATGCTAGGCGCGGGTCCAATCGATCGTTTTTTTACTATTGTATTGCCGTTAACTAAGGCCAGTTTTATTACCGCAAGCGCATTAGGCTTTGCCCATACCGTCGGTGAATTTGGCGTAGTATTGATGATAGGCGGCAATATTCCCGGCGAAACTCGGGTACTATCAATTGCCTTATTTGATCATGTTGAAGCATTTAATTACGCCAATGCGCATCTACTCTCAGCCGGACTATTAATCGCCTCATTAGTGCTGTTATCTTTGGTGTATTTAATAGGAAATACGTCGCACAATAAACCAGCGAGCAAAGTAGCAAGATGAATATCACGCCAGCACTAACGCCAGCACTATCGCCATCAACATTAACTATCGACGTGCAGTTGGACTTCGAGCATTTTGAACTAGCGATTAAACAAGATATTGAAATTACAGCCATCACCGGTATTTACGGTGCTTCTGGCTCAGGTAAATCTACCTTACTGCGTATTGTTGCCGGCCTTGAACAGCGCGCATTTGGTCAAGTATCATTTAATAATACCGCGCTGCAAAATAGCGAAGACAAATGCTTTATTAAACCGGAAAATCGGCACATCGGGTTAGTATTTCAGGACAGTCGCTTATTTGCACACTTAACGGTTTATCAAAATTTAGCTTATGGCGCGAAACGGCAGAAAAACCGAAACTTGAGCCTTGAAAAAGTGCTGAAATTAACCCAGCTTACGCATTTACAACACCATAATGTTACTAAACTCTCAGGGGGTGAAAAACAGCGGGTGTCAATTGCCAGAGCGCTATTAGCAGAGCCTAAGTTACTGTTATTAGATGAGCCTTTTAGTGCTCTCGATAAACGCACTAAATCGCAAATGTTAACGATATTAAAAAACATTCAACAGCAACTACAATTGCCGATGCTTTATGTCAGCCACAGTTTAAGCGAGTTGCAATATATCGCCGATCAATTGCTGGTAGTCGCCGCCGGTAAAGTCAGTGCCAGTGAAAATATTCACCAAGCCATTCAGCGCTTAAATAACGCCGGAGAAATCACGCCTAAAACCAGCTTGTCACTGACCATAGCCGAACATTTAGCTGACTATGGCCTTACTCGCTTAATATTGGCGAGTTCACAAGAAAATGATGAGAGCATTTACTTACCGATATTGGCGCAAAGTGATGATACATCCCTAATTGGTAAAGAACTGCCTTGTATTATTTATGCTCGCGATATCAGTATTAGCACCACTAAGGGCGAGCATAGCTCGATTGTTAATCACCTGCCGGCAGTCGTCAGCGCAATACAGCATAATAAAAGTGCTGCCTTAGTAACACTACAATGTGGCGAACAAATGTTTTATGCGCAAATCAGTTTATGGTCAACAACGCGTATGGCGCTCACTATAAACAGCAAGGTGTATCTGCAATTTAAAGCCAATGCCGTACATAGTTACCATTATTCGGAGCCCAAAACTCATGCTTAGCCCGCAAGAGCAGTTACGTTATAGCCGCCAAACCATGCTCAAGGGTATTGGCGAACAAGGTCAGCAAGCGCTTAAAAATGCTAAAGTGTTAATTGTTGGCATCGGCGGCTTAGGCAATCCGGTCAGTTTGTATTTAAATGCGGCCGGGGTTGGCAATATCTATTTAGTTGATGGTGACAGTGTCGACATTAGCAATCTGCATCGGCAAATACTGTTTAATGAAAACGACATTGGCGATAACAAAGCCGATAGCTGTGCTGAAAAATTACAACAACTTAATAGCAACACCAATATCGAAGTACTGGATGAAATGCTCGATGCAGAGCTAGCCGATTACTACCTGCCCTTGGTTGATCTCGTGCTTGATTGCACCGACAACATAAATACTCGTTACTTAATCAACCAAAAGTGCCTTGAACATAATAAAGCGCTTGTTATCGGCGCTGCCACAGGTTTTGACGGCCAACATATGTTTGTTGACCCCACTATTGCCGACAGCGCTTGTTACCAATGTTTAATTCCGTTTGATAAAAAAACGCCGGAAAATAATTGCCAAACCTTAGGTATATTAGGGCCAGTGCTCGCCATTATCGGCGGCATGCAAGCACTGCAAGCGATAAAATATTTAACCGGCAACTCTGTTACTAAAAATCAGCTCAATATTTTTGATGGTTTACATAATACCTGGCAGCAATTTAGCGTGAAAAAACAAACTAACTGCCCGGCTTGCTCGCCGACTAGGATTAAAGAATAATGCTTTTCTCAAGCGAGAAAGCCAATAGAAATCCCGACATTAGTCCTTTACATTAATCCCGCAATAGCGGCTGCAGCATAGCTTCTAAACCATTGAGTTTCACTTCATACATCAAGGCGAGTTGCTCACCGAGTTTTCCTTCGGGGAAACCTTTACCATGAAACCAGACTAAATATGGCTCAGGTAGTTGTAACAATTTTCGCCCGGCGTACTTACCAAATGGCATAACTTGGTTTATTGCCGCCGTTAAATCGGCATGATTGTCTAATAACATAGTGCAACTCGGCTGTTTTTTGGTGTTTGTTGTTAGCTTGTAAGTAGAATAGCGTATTGATTTTAATATTTTTTGATGCCTTAAAGCTAACATTTATTTGACATAAAACTGTCACAAGCCTTGCTTATAATTTAATCAGTATCAAATGGATACTCGACTTTAGCTAGGGAAGAATTATGTCAATCGTTCGGAAACGTAATGCCGCACCAAAAGCCTATATACCGGCCAATGCTCGTGATAATCAATATATTTTAGCGGAGTTTACTTTAACAGAGCAGTTACTTGCACAATTACCTTCACCTGTTAGCCATGATGGCGGTCATAATTATTGTGCCTGTTACCAAAGTTTAGCGGATTTACTTTTTACCCTGAGTAATGATTATACCATTGCCAATAGTGTGCTGGTGGCCAACGATAAACTCGTTCGGGTTCGTTACAGTCAAGAGATGCACCAATGGCAAACCAAGCAGCAAATTATTTTCTATTACGATCCGCAGCAACACGTGCTGCAAAATTCATTTTTTGACGCAGCTCTCAGAGCAAAAAAAATTACCTTAGTTTTTTTAGCCTCAGGGACGGATATCAGAGTCGGCGCAGCAAGCTTTCATCAACGGGTGAAACAGCTGTTAATGGTTTTTTCACAACAACTAAAAATACCACTGGCCAGTATACGCATTCGTGATCATCAACATTTAACCTACGATATTTTTGCTAAAAACAAGGGCTGTAACAACAGCCAAGCGCATAAGTTTCGCCCGATAGTACAACGATATGCCAGTCAAGACGTGACACTTGCAGAAAATTTATCTTCAATCACCTATGCGGTGATTAACTTAACGCTTAATCACCGCATTACTCAACTTGTAGAGATAGATCTTGCCTCAGCGGATCCCTACAACCCACTCTACACCTATTTAACTGATGCCTTCAGCTTGGTGGCAAAGCGCTTTAACTTAAATAACGGCGCGTTAATTGCCAACGGTTTAGTGCCGATTGTTAGACACAGTTTGCATGAGCTAGTATCGAAAATTGGCGAACTACAAATGTTAGGTTATAACCCGACACAAAGTCCTTGTGGCATTGTTAGCAAATGGAATGCCGATGAATTGGTGGATACTGTTCAGCTGATTTTTGTTGCTAATTGTCTAAACGGCGAAGAACAAAACTATGCAAAATTTGTTAACCAAATCGAGCAAGCTATGCGCTTACTCGCTACCGAGCTAGAAATTCCCACAGAGAAGGACGAGTTAACCTTACGCTTTCATCAGCATGTAGCCTATAACCTATCACACGAAAGTAACGAAGGGAGCACAACTTAGTTGAATCTGACGAGTATATTCATCTCGATGCCTCTTGTCGCCGGTATGAAAACGATACCGGTGGCACTTTTTAACGGTCAACAGACGAAACTAGCGAAAAACATATAGACATCTAAACGTCTCGGTGCTACATTTTACCAAAGCGAACGTTTAGACGTCTAAACGTTTAGGTGTAACGCAGTAAAATGACTAATACCAGTTGCATTGATTAGATGACCTACTTTATACGCAGAGAAAATAGTCAAATACAAGGCTTTTATTTTAATAACTAGTTGTTCTAATTATTAAATAACGCAGTAGTTGGCTGCTTTAGCCAGTAGAAATGTTCTAGTAATTAGTGAGATTGGTATAAATAACCAATGCAAGAGAATTGCCGTGAGGAAAACCACATGAGTATCGAAACCATAACCTTAGGCGCCGGCTGCTTTTGGTGTATTGAAAATATTTTTGCCCGCATTCACGGCGTGGTTTCAGTAACAAGTGGCTATGCCGACGGTGATATTATCAATCCAAGCTACCAACAAGTGATTAATGGTATCGGCGATCATGCTGAAGTGGTGCAAATAACATATCAGCCATCGCAGTTAAACATTGAAACAATACTGACAGTATTTTTTGCCATTCATGATCCAACAACCCTCAACCGCCAAGGCAGTGATATTGGTCGCCAATATCGTTCAACTATTTTATATCATAACTCTGAACAACAAGTAGCTGCAGAAAGAGAAATTGCCAAAATAGCCGCGGAGCAACGCTTTGAACAGCCAATAGTTACCGTGGTAAAAGCGCATAGTAATTTTTATCGTGCGGAAAGTTATCACCAAGATTTTGTTAGCAATAACCCAGAAAATAAGTATTGTCAGTTAGTCGTGGCCAAAAAGATTCAGCAATTTCTAACTGATTTCTCACATTTATTAAAGTCTGATGAAAGGCTAGCGACGGCAATTTAAGCGCATAACATCATCATTGCTATGCGCTCAGTTGTTGCCATATTAGCGTGATTAATACATCAAGGTATAAAGCTTGCGGCGATATTTACTCGCCAACGCATCACCATCAGGTAGAGACTTCAACACATCCAAGAGTAAATCCTTACTGGTGATATCGGCGCCATCGTTTTGCACTAAAGTAAACAAAATCGCTAAGGCGTCTTCATGACGGTTAACTTGACTATATTGTGCAGCCAGTTTTTGTTGTAGTTCGATATTGTCAGGATCGCTAGTTAGTTCTTGCTCAAGTGCTTGAATCTCTGGCGAGTCGGCCGCCTGACTTGCCAGCTCTAACTTGGCCATTAATGATTGATATTCACCGTCTTGATCGATCATTTTAATGCTTTGCAGCAGTGACTCAGCCTCAGTGATTTTCCCAGTTTGAATATAAACATCAGCCAACACTAACTTAATATCTGCACGTTCGCTATCAAGTTGAGAAGCTTGGGTAATAGCGCCAAACGCATCATTCAAATTGTTTTGTGCTAATAAGGTTTTCGCTTGCGCAAGTAAAGTGTCTTGCTCTTTCGGTAAATATTTCGCTAAAAATTCGCTTATACTTTCGTCGGTTTGTGGGCCGGTTAAGCCATCAAGTGGCTGTCCATCTTTTACCAATACTGCCGTAGGTAAACCTTGAATACCAAACTGTTGTGCTATTTGCCCTTGGCTTTCGCAATCAACGGTGGCAAAGCGTATTGTTTCACCGGCATTCGCTAATGCCGCCGCTAACTTATCACGTAACTCGACACTTTCCGGGATTTGCTGTGCCCAAAAGCCTACCAATACCAATTTGTTTATAGATTCTTCAAGAATCACTTGTTGAAAATTTTCTAAGGTGATCGCAAGCGAATTTGTCATCAATGGCGTTCCTATAAAAGAGATATAGTTTTAAATGGGGATTAAACATTAAAGATACAAGCAACTAGGTTAAAAATTTATTATGCTAAATTAAGTTCAATTAGCAGCTTAGCGCCGATAAGCTGCTAGTTTAACAATCTTGGGAGTCGCTATTATTGATGGCGATGAAGTCTTGATTAAAAAGGTGAATAAAATGGATAAGGCACTAGCAACCATGATTGAAAATATGCCTGAAAAAACTGGCAAAAATTTAGACCAGTGGCTTTTAATATTGGCGAAAGAAAATTTTGAAAAACATGCGATGGCTGTCAAGTATTTAAAAACAGAACATGGGGTAACGCATGGATTTGCCAACACTATCGTCACCTTGTCGAAACAACAGAACACGGCACCTGAAGATTTAGTAGCAAATCAATATAAGGGTAAAGAGTCGCTTAAACCCATTTACGAGATGCTTATTTCTACCATTAAACCCTTTGGTGATGATATTACCATTTCCCCGAAAAAAACCAGTGTTAGCATCATTAGAAAAAGGCAATTTGCCTTAATTAAACCCGCATCTAAAACAAGAATAGATTTAGGGCTAAAACTCAAAGATGTTGACATACAAGGACGTTTAGAAGGCTCAGGGCCATTTGGCACTATGTGTACTCATAGAATACAACTTCATGAAATAGCTGACCTTGATCAAGAAGTTATTGACTGGTTGTTACAAGCCTACAAACTGTCGGTGTAGAGCTCAAGCTGCTGACCTTGGTTGATTGTTTTTACCACCGTTTAAGGACTCACTAGCAAGAGTATCCGCTGCACCACGCGCAAGCTTAGTTGCTATTATACCCTAGTGAATTATGCATCTAATGACTAGCAAGCATTCCTGTGCTATTTATTATTTTGTGAAACAAATCAATGGCTATTTAATTTGACAAAAAACTTATTAAGTTCATAATTTATCGGAGTTTAATTATTAAATAAGTTGTTCAATGTCATTAGATATCTTTGCATTAGTTTTCGTCATATTTGTCTCCGTCCTATGGTATGTAAATCGAGGGGGGGAAAATAGAAAAATTAATCGAATTAAGAATGTTGTTACCAAACGACGCCGATCACCAAAAACTAAGATACGCAGCATATCATCAAACGATCAAGCACCCTTGCGCCTTATTCCTGAAGTAGATAGTGACGTAAATCATTCAAATGATTTATTGGATTTTACCTTGCTGCCTTTCGATATTCTCAATAAAAATCAGCAGCAAAAAATTAATGACATGCGTGACTGTTGCCGTCAACCAAACCCCTTATTACAAAGTTTGACGACAAGCGAACTTGAAGCAAAAGAATTAATTGATTTGATCAAGTCGGATGCGGAAATGACCGCCAAAATCATTAACACTGTTAATTCTTCGCTTTTTTCATTGCAACAACCTATTGAAAGTATCCACCATGCCATTGTATTTATGGGCGTAACCGCAGTAAGAAGTATTGCTATACAATTTATCTTGCAACAAAGTTTATCATTTAAAAATGACGCGCAAGCGGCAGCCTATCAGAAAATCTGGTTATCAAGTTATATCGCCAGTTCCATGGTGTTTTTGTTAGCAAAACATTTAGACAAAGAAAATGCCGCCGAATTATCGACTTTATGTCTACTAATGAGCTTGGGTGATATGACCATGCTCTCTTACCAGCCTTCAATAGCCGAAAGCTATTTGACGCAAAATTCACTGTTTGAAAGAGTACGAGATGGACAATTGTTGTTGGATTTAAATTCATCTGTGATCGGTAAGGTTTTAGCGGAGCAATGGCAACTGCCCAAGTCTATTGTTGACGGTATTGGCAACAGTCTAACCCCGTTAGTCAGCGATAAACTAAGCAATGTTTTACCACTTGAAGAAGCGCAAAATGCTTTGCTTTGTTATTTGTCTTGCCGACTCGGTGATCTCATCGCATTTAACGGTGTTAAAGATATTTTTCATGTTGAAAACGGTAGTATCGAAGCGTTAAGCGGCGTAGATTTCTTTTATGTACAAAGCAATATCGATCAGCTTGGCCTAGAAAAAGTTAGCCAATTATTCCAAGATCCAAGCTTTGTAAGCAAAGCAAGGCTGCTGATTGCGCACATTGCCGTTTAAGTGATGAGGCTTGATGTTTGTTGCTCTTAGTCAGTAGTCAAACGAAGTGAAAAGCGATGATAATAAGGCGTTTCAGGTACTATGCTCATACCTTAACGCCCATTTCAACTGATAGTTACAAGCGTTAACTATACATGATCAGAGCGTTTAACTTTTTTTAAGCAACCGTAATCATTATACATTTTGCAATAATTCGCGAGCGATGATCACTTTTTGAATTTCACTGGTACCTTCATATATCGAGGTTACCCGCACATCACGCGCCATACGTTCAAGGGGATATTCTTTAATATAACCTGCCCCGCCCATCAGCTGTAAGGCATCGTAACAAGCTTTGTTAGCATTTTCTGTGGCAAACAATTTTGCCATTGAAGCTGCCATACCAAACGGCTGATTTTGCTCTTTGGTATAGGCCGCTTGCATTAGCAACAAGCGTGCTGCTTCCATCTCGGTATAACGTTCTGCTAACTTCCATTGTAGCCCTTGAAAGTTTGACAGTGATTGACCAAATTGCTTGCGCTCAACAATATAGGCTTTAGCGAAATCAAGTGCGGCTAAGCCGACACCTAGCGCTAATGAGCCAATACCAATACGACCGCCCGCCAGTTCACCAACCGCAACGCCAAAACCTTTATTTTCCGCGCCCATCATGGCTGAGGCAGGCACTCGACAGTTATCAAAATGTACTTCGTTGGTAGGAGAGGCTTTTTGGCCCATTTTGTCTTCCGCTTTACCTATGGTCATGCCTGGCGTGCCCGCTTCAACAATAAAACAGGAAATACCTTTGCCTTTTTTCGCCTCAGGGTCGGTTACCGCCCACACTACAAATACATCGGCAAACGAGCCACTGGTAATAAACAATTTACTGCCGCTAATAATATAATCGTCGCCATCTTTTACCGCTTGGGTTTTCATGCCCGCGGGATCAGAGCCTGCACTGGCTTCCGTTAAGCAAAAACCGCCGGCGCGGTATTCACCGCTGCAAATTTTCGGTAAATATTTGTTCTTTTGCTGCTCATTACCTACCGCTTGAATCACTTCTGCCACCATATTGGTCACTGATGTGGTTACTGCTGTTGAGGCACAAGCACGGGCAATTTCGGTGATCGCTAAGCTAAAGGCAACACTGCCGGCTTCAACACCGCCATATTCCGCCTTAATATTTAGCCCCATAAAACCCAGTTCAGTGAGTTGCGCTAGATTGGCTAAAAATACGCTTTGATCCATAGTTTCATCAAGTGTTGCCGCAACGGGGGCAAGCTCACTGTCGGCAAACTTACGCGCCATATCTTGGATCATTAATTGTTCTTCAGTTAACGACAAATCCATCAAACTTCTCTCTTTTTATTGGCTAAACATGACTACCGCTTTACGCTAAAGTTTACCTTTATCACGCGTAATGCCCAATAGGTCATTAGTACTACCGACTTAACTCGCAGCAGGGTTTCTACACTAACAAAAACGCGCCAAAGCGCGTTGATTGCAAAATTGGCGTTATTCTACCGCTAACCGACCACAAACCAAAGCAGACCAGCGCCTAATAGCAGGCGATAAATAACAAAGGGCATCATGCCGACTTTACCGACCAAGATAAGGAAATAGTGTATACAAGCATAAGCGCTGACAAAGGCTAATACGCTACCTAGCCCCATAGCTGACCAGTTAACCGCGCCAGCTTCTAATATTAACTTTAAGGTTAAGTAGCTGCCTGCCATGGCAATGGCGGGAATTGATAATAAAAATGAAAAACGCGCGGCATTTTCTCGGCTTAAACCGAGCATCAGGCCAATGGTCATGGTGATACCTGAGCGCGAGGTGCCTGGAATTAACGCCACCGCTTGTGCAAACCCAATTAACATCGCGCCTTTAAAACCTAAGTTTTCAATACTTTTATTTTGTTTGGCTTTAATATCGGCAAAACCTAATAAAAAGCCGAACAATAAGGTTGTTGCAGCAATCACCAGTGCGCTGCGCAAGTGTGCTTCAATAAAGTCTTTACCAAACAAACCAAATAAACCGGCAGGAATCGTGGCAAAAATAATCCACCACGCCAGCTTACCGTCAAAATTATCGCGTTGTCCTTGTAAGGTACCAAACCAAGCTAGGGCCATCGCAACAACTTCTTGTCGAAAATACAAGACGACCGCGAGTAAAGTGCCCACATGCACCGCAACATCAAACGCTAGCCCTTGATCTTGCCAGCCTAAGATAGCGGAGGGCAAAATTAAATGTGCGGAGCTCGATATCGGCAAAAACTCAGTCAAACCTTGAATAATCGCTAAAATAAAAACGTCAATGGTGCTCATACTGGTTTTACTTCCTTATCTGCTTTCGACCAAATTAATGGTACTTTCTTTAACTGTTGTTGCTGCTTATCGTATGCTTGCCACATTTGCCCGTAGCTTTGTCCAATGATTGGATGAATCAATGATCCGGCAATTTCAACCAAAGGCCACAATACAAAGGCATTTTTAGTGATTTCATCACGAGGAATTTGTGCCGGATGTTCGGCGACAACATTGTCATATAGCAGCAAGTCTAAATCTAATGTGCGTGGGCTATACTTTTTCGCGTTTGGACTGCGGCCATGGGCAAATTCTATATTGCGCAAGGTTTCGGCTACTTGCTCGAGTGTTAGCTTAGTATTTACACCCACCACCATATTATAAAAAGCTTTGCCGGAAAAACCGACCGCCTCACTTTCAAATAATGAAGATAGCGTCAGTGTGCCAAATACATTTGTTAAAGCATCTAACCCTTGCTCAATATAATGTTGCCGGTCAATGTTACTGCCAAGCGAAATATAAATTTCGGCCATTAGCGTGCTTGACCCGAGAGTGCTTGCCCTCGTTCAATTTCAACGCCAACCGTACTGGCATTATGTACCGCGGTTGGTTTCATTAATTTTAATCGTAACCAAGGGATATGGTATTTCGCGATCAAAAATGCCGCAATTCGCTCCGCTAATGTTTCAATAAGGTCGACGGGATTTTCATTAGCAAACGCGACGACAACTTGAGAAATATCAGCATAATCAAGTGTTTTGGCGAGCTCATCATTTTCAGCCGCTTGCGCGGTGTCCCAGCCCATTGTTAAATCAATCACTAACGTTTGCTTGATTTCTTTTTCCCACGGGTAAAAACCTATGGTGGTTTGAAAGGTTAGCCCTTCAATATAAACTTTATCCACACTAAAACCCCTTTCTGCTCTGACGCGTTATTTTATGCGCGGTTAAAAATAGCACAAACATTCACCAGCACTTGCTTTAGAAAATAATTGGCGAGTTTACCTGTGCAGGTCTAGAAAAACTAGTAAACAACACGCTACAATGAAAAAAAGCGGAAAACAACGCTTTGGATTTTAGAGGGAATTTCGCATCGTTAGCATATTGATAACATTTATGATGGTGATTTTGGCTTACTTGCTAGGTTCAATTTCCAGTGCCATTTTACTATGCAAGTTGCTGAACTTACCCGATCCGCGCACCGCCGGCTCTAAAAACCCTGGTGCCACCAATGTCTTACGTATCAGCAATAAGTATGTTGCTGTTACTGTGCTGATTTTCGATATACTTAAAGGTACCTTGCCGGTATGGGGCGGCTATTTTTTAGGGTTAGAGCCTGTA
The DNA here is from genome assembly GCA_049614565.1 of Cognaticolwellia sp. Classification (GTDB taxonomy): domain Bacteria; phylum Pseudomonadota; class Gammaproteobacteria; order Enterobacterales; family Alteromonadaceae; genus Cognaticolwellia. The sequence goes on from JBMZDW010000006.1 coordinate 89,605, forward strand.
CACTTAGGTATTATTGCTGTTGCCGCCTGCTTAGGGCATATGTACCCGATTTTTTTCAACTTCAAAGGCGGTAAAGCGGTGGCAACAGCGTTTGGCGTGCTGTTACCCATTGGTCTAGATTTAGGCGGTTTATTAGTATTAACTTGGCTGTTTGTCGCTAAAACAACGCGTTATTCAAGTTTGGCGGCGATTGTCACGGTATCACTGGCGCCGCTTTACACTTGGTTATTAAAGCCCATTTATGTTTACCCGGTACTCATGCTATCGGGCTTAATTATTTTTCGGCATCGAGAAAATATTGTTAGGCTGTTACAGCACAAAGAAACAAAAATTTCGTTTACAAAAAAGTAAGACCTTATCGCTTAAATTGCCGCTAAGGTATCTAACGGCCAACGGGGCGTTGCTTTAAAGGTTAAGTCGGTATCAACGCCCGCTTTTAAACGCTGCAATCCCGCATACGCTATCATCGCGCCATTATCGGTACAAAATTCAGGTCGCGGATAAAACACTTCGCCGCCTAACTTTTTGGTGATTTCAGCCAATTTTTCACGTAATGCACTGTTGGCACTCACGCCTCCGGCAATCACTAAACGATTTAAACCACATTGCTTTAAGGCACGTTTACATTTAATGGCTAAGGTATCAACAACGGCTTCTTGAAAGGCATAAGCAATATCGGCTTGCGTTTGCACTTTTTGCTCCGGCGTTAATGTCTCGTTGTCTTCTTTGCGAATAGTATTGGCGGCAAAGGTTTTTAAGCCACTGAAACTAAAATTTAAGCCCGGTTTATCTGTCATTGGACGCGGGAACTTATAGCGACCTTTACGGCCTTTTTCCGCCATTTTCGCTAAAACCGGTCCGCCGGGGTAATCAAGGCCGAGTAACTTCGCCGTTTTATCAAATGCTTCACCGGCGGCATCATCAACCGATTCACCGAGTAATTCATAATGACCAATACCGTCAACGCGCACCAACATGGTATGACCGCCTGACACTAGTAAGGCAACAAAGGGAAAGTCTGGTACATCGTCTTCCAACATTGGTGCTAATAAGTGCCCTTCCATATGATGAACCGGTACAGCCGGTAAATTCCAACCATAGGCGAGACTACGACCAATTGAGCATCCCACCAACAATGCGCCGATTAATCCGGGGCCTGCAGTATAAGCAACACCATCTAAATCAGCAGGGGTTAAGTTAGCATCAGCTAGCACTTCTTTAATTAATGGAATAGTTTTACGAACATGATCGCGTGAAGCTAACTCTGGCACCACACCACCATAATCTGCATGCACTGCAATTTGGCTATATAACCTATGCGCCACTATGCCTTCAGGTAAGTCGCCTTGACCATCATCATAAATCGCAATACCGGTTTCATCACAAGAGGTTTCAATACCTAAAATTCGCATAGCTGTTTTTACCTAGCAGGGTTATTTCAATAAAAAGCGCTAACAAAGCACAGTAATTCTGCATGGCGTTGTTAGTTGGCCGATGATTTTACCTAGCCGCCGATAAACTTTCAATTTATAGCGTATAAAAGCGCAGTAAAGTTTTTCACTCTAGGTTTTCCAGCGCAACTTTATTGCCAGATATTGCCCGAATACCAACCTTTCAGCCTGCTGCCAAACCTCGTTATCTCTTTCAACTCACTATTTAGTTAAATTAAGTTGCTGAAAAGCGCATTACTACTTTACATTATTGTGTCGTTGGCATTAGAATACGTCACCAATTTTTAATAGAGTGGGTGAAGATGAGGCCAGTTGGCTGAAATCGAACACCGATTTATATAGATTCATAACTAAGGTAATACAGTACATGCCAGTAATTAAAGTAAGAGAAAACGAACCATTTGACGTTGCATTACGTCGTTTCAAACGTTCATGTGAAAAAGCAGGTATCCTTTCAGAAGTTCGCCGTCGCGAGTCTTACGAAAAGCCAACTTGGGAACGTAAGCGTAAAAAAGCAGCCGCAGTTAAACGTGCAGCTAAAAAAGTTTCTCGTGAGAACGCTCGTCGCGTTCGCATGTACTAAGACCCCTTAGTTAATCCTAAGTCAACTGAGTTAACTTGAGAAAAAATTATCATGAGTCTACTTAGTCAACTTAAAGATGAAATGAAAAATGCCATGCGTGCCAAAGACAAACTTCGTCTTGGCGTTATTCGTATGGCACTTTCTGCGATAAAGCAGGCAGAAATAGACCACAACACAGCAGCAACTGATGACAATATCATTGCCTTGTTAACTAAAATGGTTAAACAACGCAAAGAGTCTATCAAAATGTTTACTGACGGTGGTCGTGATGAGCTAGCTGCGAATGAAGCAGCAGAAGTTGTCGCTATAGAATATTTTCTCCCACAACCCTTATCAGCAGATGAAGTTAACTTACTGATTGCAGAAACCATTGCCAATACCGGTGCAGCCTCAATGGCTGATATGGGTAAAGTAATGGCGGTGTTAAAACCGTTAATGCAAGGCAAAGCCGACATGGGCGCCGTCAGCGGCCAAGTTAGAGCAATGTTAAACAATTAGTTAACTTTCCTTTTGAACATCAATGTTCATGAAAAATATAAACCGCGATAGCCTTGGCCTCGCGGTTTTATTTTAACTAGCGTGCAATAACTTGCTATTTTACTCGCCTTATTTGTGTAGAATAGTGCTTTATTTGGATGAAATGATATTTATGGCTGGTATGATCCCCCGACAATTTATTGATGACTTATTAGCGCGAGCCGATATTGTCGAACTGATAGATTCTCGCGTACCATTAAAAAAAGCCGGTAAAAACTACCAAGCTTGTTGTCCATTTCATACTGAAAAATCTCCCTCGTTTAGCGTTAGCCAAGACAAACAATTTTACCACTGCTTTGGTTGTGGTGAGCATGGTAATGCTATTTCTTTTTTGATGGAGTTTGACCGCTTAGAATTTCCTGATGCCGTAGAAGAACTCGCCTCCCATTACAATATGGAGATACCGCGCGAGCAAAACAATCGCTCGCCGGCACAACAAAAGCAAGATCAAAAAGCTTATCTACAAAAGCAAGATGACTATGAATTAATGGCGCAAATCAGCCGTTTTTTCCAGCAACAATTAAAAGTCGCCAGCGATAAAAACGTCGCCATCGACTACTTAAAAGGTCGCGGCCTGAGCGGCGAAATCGTGCAACGCTTTGGTATTGGCTATATTAGCGATACTTGGGATGGCATGATGAAAGTGTTTGGTCGCAGCAGCCAAATCAATCAACAACTTGTTGACTTAGGCATGGCCATTCAAGGGGATAAAAATAGACCTTATGATCGCTTTAGAGGTCGCATTCAATTTCCTATTCGTGATAAGCGTGGTCGCGTGATCGGTTTTGGTGGCCGGGTTTTAAGTGATGGCACACCTAAATATTTAAACTCGCCGGAAACACGCATTTATCACAAAGGCCAAGAACTGTATGGCCTGTATGAGGCCAAACAAGCCAATAAGCAACTAACACGTCTAGTGGTGGTTGAAGGTTATATGGATGTAGTTGCCCTCGCCCAACATGGCGTTGACTACGCCGTTGCCTCACTTGGTACGGCGACTACACCAGAGCAACTACAAACCTTATTTCGCACCGTTAAAGAAGTTATTTGTTGCTACGATGGCGATCGCGCAGGGCGTGATGCTGCATGGCGCGCCATGGACAATGCTCTACCATTAATTCAAGACGGCTACAGCCTTAAATTTGTTTTTTTACCTGATGGTGAAGACCCTGATTCACTGATCCGCGAGCAAGGCCAAGCTGCTTTTGAAACTATATTAGATAACGCAACGCCATTATCACAATTTTTATTTGAGCATTTGCTTGGCCAAATTGATATGAGTTCGGCCGAAGGCAAAGGCGCAGCGGTGGGCGCTTTTCAGCCGTATTTAGCCAAACTGCCACAAAGTAACCTAAAAGATGCCATAGTGACGAAGTTGGCCAATCAATTTGGTGCAAGTAACGAGCAGCAATTAAAAAAATTGCATAAAAATTTTGCTAATATTGAGCAAAATAACGCGAAAGCAACGCGACCAAAAATCACCCCGGTCAGATTAGCTATTGCATTATTGCTTGAGCATCCCCATATAGTAGAAATATTGCCCGACCCGGCGATTTTAAATGACTTAAATATGCCGGGAATTCCGTTGCTAAACAACTTGTTAGCCTTATGCAAACAAAACCCTAAGGTTAATAGTGCACAATTAATAGAGCACTTTAGAGGGCAAGAAGCCGGTAAGCAATTAACCAAGCTACTGTGTTTAGAACATCATGTTGAAGCGGAAAATGCCCAAAGCATGTTTTTAGATTTAATTGAAAACTTTTTAAATGTGTTTATTGAGCAACGCACCGAACAATTATTAGAAAAAGAGCGTAACGGCGGCTTAACCATAACCGAAAAGCAGGAATTACACGGTTTGCTAAGCGCATAAAAAAACAATATCGTTAAAATGATATTAACAACAACTAGAGCAGCAGTTTGTTGCTGGTAATTAGCTAAACATTTCGCTATAATTTCCGGCTTATTGTTGTATTTTTGATAGCCATAAATAGGTGGACACTCGTCAATGGATCAAGCCCCACAATCTAGACTTAAAGAGTTAATAACCAAAGGTAAAGAGCAAGGTTATTTAACTTTTGCAGAAGTTAACGATCATCTCCCTCAGGATATTATCGATTCCGATCAAGTTGAAGACATCATTCGAATGATTAACGACATGGGTATTCAGGTGTTTGAAAACGCACCGGATAACGACACGTTAATGATGAGTGAAGGAAACACTGATGAAGATGCTGCCGAAGCGGCGGCGCAAGCACTTGCTACCGTCGAAAGTGAAATCGGTCGCACTACAGATCCTGTCCGCATGTATATGCGTGAAATGGGCACAGTAGAGCTACTGACACGTAAAGGCGAAATTGTTATCGCCAAGCGCATCGAAGAAGGTATCAAAGAAGTACAACGCAGTGTTTCTGAATATCCGCCGGCCATTAATTATTTGCTTGAGCAATGGGATAATTACGAAGCCGAAGAAGTACGTTTAAGCGATATTATTGTTGGCTTTTTAGACCCCGACGCTGAAGACGAAGAAATTCCAGCTGCCGCAACACATATTGGCTCTGAGCTTTCTAAAGAAGACTTAGAAGACGAAGATAAGTCAGATGACGATGAAGACGAGGAAGAAGAAGACACAGGTCCTTGTCCTGAAGAAGCACGTGAGAAATTTAATGCCCTGCGCAGCGCTTACGAAAAAGCCAATAAAGTTATTGATGCGAAAGGCCGTGGTCATAAAGATGCACAAGTGGCTATCGATGCATTAGCGGAAGTATTTAAAGAATTTAGAATTGTACCAAAAGTATTTGACCGTTTAGTGAAAAACATGCGCAGCGTAATGGACCGTTTACGTGTTCAAGAACGTTTGATCATGAAACACTGTGTGGTTGGTGCGGGCATGCCAAAAACTACCTTCATTAAAATATTTCCAGGTAACGAAACCTCGAAAGATTGGTTTGAAGAGCAAAAAGCGGCAGGTCTTCCTCATTCGAAAAAGATGGCTGATATCGAACTTGATGTTGAGCGCTGCATCTACAAACTGAACATGTTAGAAGAAGAAACCTATCTTAACGTGCATGGCATAAAAGACATTAACCGTCGTATGTCAATCGGTGAAGCAAAAGCGCGCCGTGCGAAAAAAGAAATGGTTGAAGCTAACTTACGTTTAGTTATCTCCATTGCGAAAAAATACACTAACCGTGGTTTACAGTTCTTGGATTTAATTCAAGAAGGTAACATAGGTTTGATGAAAGCGGTTGATAAGTTTGAATACCGTCGTGGTTATAAGTTCTCAACTTATGCGACTTGGTGGATACGTCAAGCAATTACTCGTTCTATTGCCGATCAGGCGCGTACTATCCGTATTCCAGTGCATATGATTGAAACGATTAACAAACTTAATCGTATATCTCGTCAAATGTTGCAAGAAATGGGTCGCGAACCAACACCTGAAGAATTAGCTGAACGCATGATCATGCCGGAAGATAAAATTCGTAAAGTGTTAAAAATCGCTAAAGAGCCAATTTCAATGGAAACGCCGATTGGTGATGATGAAGATTCTCACTTAGGCGACTTTATTGAAGACGGCAGTGGTGAACTACCGGTTGATTCTGCAACGTCTGAAAACTTAAAAGACGCAACGCACGAAGTATTAGCCGGCCTTACCGCCCGTGAAGCAAAAGTGTTAAGAATGCGTTTTGGTATTGATATGAACACAGATCATACCCTAGAAGAAGTGGGTAAGCAGTTTGATGTAACCCGTGAACGTATTCGTCAAATTGAAGCAAAAGCGTTACGTAAATTACGCCACCCTTCACGCTCTGAGCAATTGAAAAGTTTCTTAGACGGCGAGTAATTAGCTTATGTTATAAGCATCGCCATTTCTTCACATCCGTGTGACCATGACATACCGTTCGTCCTGAACATAAAATCCAGCAATTGCTGGATTTTTTTTGCCCTGAATTTATCTTTGGGATATCGAAACGATTAAATAAATTAAGGGCGTCGTAGGTTTTAGTAAGCAGCATTCACTTAACGGTATAGCATTTTCAATAATTGCTTACTGCTGTGGCGCGTGCTCGGGCGACGTTAAAAACTCTTCATCAGTTAAAGTTTTGAGAAAGGCCAATAAGTCGGCTTTTTCTTCGCTCGTTAAGGTGAAGCTTTTAATAAATTGGCTTTTAAAGGGATGAGTGCGACCATCACCTTGGAACTTGCCTTGCGTCACGTTGCGCCCACCCGCAGCATAAATATCAATAACTTCTGATAACGTGGCAACGCTGCCGTCGTGCATGTAAGGCGCTGTTACTTCAATATTACGTAAAGTTGGCGCTCTAAAGCGGCCATCATCTTTCGCTAAGGTAGAAATTTCAGCCAAGCCAATATCCTTTTTCGGATATCCCCTTTGCTGACCCGCTTCGCCTACATTATATAAACCCGTGTTGTGAAAGGGTCGGCGATCAATTAACTGCTGCTCGTGACCAGTAGATTGGGTAAAATTAAAACCACCATGACAATGATGGCATTCTAAACGCTCGGAAAAAAACAAATTCATACCCCGAATTGCTGAAGCAGATAGCGCACTGTCATCACCTAAATAGGCATACTGATCGAACGATGAGTTTAACGAAATTAAGCTGCGAACATAGCTGGCTAACGCCTTGACGATTAATTCAAAGCTAATAGTTTGCTCTGGAAACGCCTGCTGGAAAAGTTCGCGATAGGCTTCGGTGTTAAAACGTGCAAGGACTTCCTCTTCATGGCCAGTAATGCCGAGCTCTATCGGTGTATCAGCAAACATAGGTAACAAGATTTGTCGCTCCAATGTCGTGATGCCGTCATGTGCCCAAGTTAAGGTTTTATTATAAGCAATATTGACTAGCGCTGGCGCATTGCGCCTGTGTACGTCTCCCCTTGAGCCCACCGATACCGCAAGGTTTTCTGCAAAAGCAAAGGCTTGCAAATGACAAGATTCACAAGACTGCTGTTGATTGGCCGATAAGTTTTTATCAAAAAACAAAACTTTACCCAATGCGACCTTTTCATTGGTCATTGGGTTATTTTCAGGCACTTGTGGCTTAGGAAAGCCAGCAAGAATAGGCCATTGATAAGGTGTAGGTACTTTAGGGGCTAAGTCACAGCCGACAAATAAACTAACTAGTGCCACACACACTATTGTACAAATAACTTTATTCAACCGTCATTACCTTAGTGGTGGGCATGATGTTCGCTAAGTTAAAAATAGGATTGTTGTTAGTTTTATCAGTGTTTTGCTTATTTAACAATAAATTACTAAATAATTGCTGACAGCTTGTTATATCCTGCTCAGATTGGCAGTTAGTTAACGGTGATAGTTCAACCTTGGCTAATAACTGCGCTAAATCTAAGGTTAGCGTTAAATTATTGTCGATAGTTTTTGTGATCGGCAATTCAAAAGTAAAGGTGTTGGGGTAACGACAAGGTTGCTGTGGCGAGCGCATCACGCTAGCAGATTTACAACCCGTTGAACCTAAATGAAACAACCATTGCGCATTTTTACTGGCCATTTCAAGGCGAATAAATTTATGCCCTGTTTGCCAAACCCAGAACATTGACGGAATATTTAACGGGCTTTCTTGGCTGATCGGGTTTAAATGATTACGTTCAAAAGGTACCCCTAAGGTAAAGCGCATGCGCTTACTACCCGCGATAACAACGTCTGAGTCAAATTCGACTTGCCAATTTCCAGCGTTAGCAGCGTGCTTTTTCTGTTCAACCTCACGACAATTAGTGCCAAGCAGTGCTGTATCATGCGTTTGAAACGGCGTTTTAACTAACTTAGCACCTTGCCAAACTGAATCTTCAGACTGAAACTCAATATCACTGATAAAAAATTGCACTTGCTCGATAAACCACGCGTCTTTGTTATTATCGGTATTAAAGGTCGATTGACAGTCCAATTCACCATTTTTCCATAACAATTGCACACCCATATGTTGCTCACGGGCCGAGCTGGCCTTAACAAGATAACTCACCACACTGACGAGAGAGAGTAATATCGCGAACAATAAATAATATTTTTTACTTAACATACATTCCACATAATGAGCTTAAGTACACGATAATCAAGATAATATTTTAATAGAATTAAAAACTACAATACGTGAAAAAGCAAAGATTTAAAAAACACTTTAAATACGGTAAAGTAACGAGATACAAATCATTAACATTCGGACGATCTAATGCTACGCATAACTTGGATATTTTTTGTCACGCTAGCCACGCTAAGTAGCCAGCCAACTCTAGCTCATTCTGAGCATGACAAAGCGCGCTTCGTTGCAATACAAGGTAAAGACACAGGAAAATGTGATCAAGTATTACGCCCTTGTAAAACCATTGCCTACGCGGTTCAGCAAGCAAATAAAGGCGATAAAATACTGGTTTCGTCCGGTGAATACAACATTAATTCAAGTGAAGAATTATTTTACCTGAAAAGCGCCTTAGTGCCAATTTATGGTGGTTATAATCGGTTCGATCATTTTCAAAGCCAAAGCCCGGAAACAAACCTGACAACCTTAAAAAATATCCCCGTTGATATGGCCGAATCTATGCGTCAACAAGGTTTTATGGTTAGGGCTGATGGTAAATCACTATTTGACGGCAATAGCGCCGAAAGCAAAGCCTTACAAAGCAAACTTGCCAGTTATTACACCTTAAGTGAACAACAAACGGGCGTTGATTGTGTTGCAGGTTCAGCCGGCGGCTTTGCGTGTAACAATATTGATCTGCTTGCCCATATGCCATTAAATCAATTTTCTAGTAAGCCAAGCTCAGCGAATGATATTTGGGGACATGTTGATTTAAATACAGGTGATGAATATGCCCTAATTGGTTTACGCAATGGCATCGCGGTCGTTAATGTTACTGATGCAGAAAACCCTGAAGAAGTTGGCACCATTTCAGGCCTAAACTCTACGTGGCGGGATATTAAGGTATATCAATATTTTGATAGCACAATCAACGCGTGGCAGGCCTATGCGTATGCTACTGTTGATGGTACCAACGACTTTGTCACCATTATCAACCTTAACCAACTGCCTAACTCGATAAACTTAGTCGAGAAAAACCAAGTGGTCACCCAAGCCCATAATGTTTACATCACTAACGTTGATCATACGCTAAATACGGCACTATCGGGTTTAACACCCAGCTTGCAACTCATTGGTAGTAATCGGTTTAGTGGTGCGTTTCATAGTTATTCATTAAAAACGCCTGCCACGCTAACAACGTTGACAGATAAGTATTTTGGCTCAGGATATACCCACGACGGCGCCTCAATCAACATCACCGACAGTCGCAAAGATAACCAATGTCCAAGCAATGAGGCTAGCTGTACGGTATTTATTGATTTCAATGAAAAAGAGATGAAGCTATGGGATATTACCGATACCTCAGCGACAACATTTTTAGGCAGCGGTGAATATAACGATGTATCCAAAAGCAACCAGTATGTTCATTCAGGTTGGAGTAGCGAAGACAAACAATACATCTTTTTACATGATGAATTTGATGAAAAAGACGGCGGCTTAAATTCAACTGTGCGCATTTTCTCCATTGCCGATCTAAACAACCCTACCCAAGTGGGACAATGGACCGGCCCAACACGCGCCATTGATCATAACGGTTTTGTACGCGGCAACCGCTATTACATGTCAAACTATGAGCGTGGCCTGACGGTATTAGATATTACTGACCCAGCAAACCCTGTAACGGTTGGATTTTTCGACACCTATACGCCATCAAATAACGCTGGTTTTAATGGCGCTTGGGGTGCTTACCCATTCTTACCATCCGGTAATATATTAGTCAGTGACATTAATAGTGGCTTATATATTTTAAAAGACCGCACCTTAGAATCTACACAAGGACAAATCGCTTTTGAAAATAAAGCGGTAAATGCAAATCAAGGTGAGAGCTTAACGATTAACGTTCAACGCAGCAGCGCTAGCAACCCAAACCAAACGGTTAGCGTAAGCTATCAAGTATTACCCGGTAGCGCAGAAGAACATAGCGATTACACGCCAGTAAGCGGCACATTAACATGGGCAGCAAACGAGCTAGGTGATAAGACCATTAGTATTGATATTGCTAGTGATGCTTCCGGCAATGAAGTACAAGAAGTGTTTTTTGTGCGCTTAAGCCAACCTACAAATAGCGCGACATTAGGTAGCAATAATTACCTAACAGTCAATATTGACGGCGTTGTCGACAATGGCTCATTAGCCTTTGCTGCAGCAGAGACTACCGTGGCAGAGAACATTGGCAGTCTCGACATCAAACTTGCACGTCAAGGTAGTTCAAACGGTGCAGTATCTGTGTCGTATTTACTAAGTTCTGGCACAGCCACTGTTGGCGAAGATGTTGAATCGGCGTCTGGCACAGTAAGTTGGGCTGATGGTGATTCTGCAGAGAAAAACATTAGCATTACCCTTATTGATGATATGGAAAGTGAAGCTAATGAAAACTTTACCGTGGCTTTATCGCCGGTGGCCGGCAGTAAGCTTGGCGCGATCACGCAGTATACCGTGACCATTTCAGACGATGATAATAATTCAGCCCCGTCGGTGACTGTGCCTGAAAACAGAGAAGTCAATAGCGGCGCTACCGTTAACGTTACCGCAACGGCTACCGATAACGAAAGCGATCCTATGAGCTACTTATGGCAACAAACCGCGGGGGAAAGCATCACCTTAATTGACGCCGATACCTTAAGCGCCAACTTCGTCGCTCCAGCCTCGGCAGGTGATATAACCTTATCATTTACCGCGACTGACTCTAAGGGATTGTCAAGTAGCCAATCAACGACTTTAACCATTGTTGCAGCACCGGTGGTGACTCCGCCAGCCGCAACACCGCCGACAACAGAGAGTAGCTCACCAGGCAGTGGTTCATTGGGATATTTAATCCTGTTTAGCTTACTGCTATTGGGCAGAAAACAAATAAAGTAGTCAGCCCACAAAAGTTGGGCGCTTTGTGAAACAACGAATCGCTCAACTATTGAACTATCAGACTCATTTATCAGGTTTTTTGACGTTATAGTGGTGACAACAAAATAAAAAATGCTTATACTTCTCGCCGCTTTTGATTAACCTTCCTCGGATAATCAATAAAAGTAAAGATGGCCCCTTAGCTCAGTTGGTTAGAGCATCCGACTCATAATCGGCAGGT
>JBMZDW010000007.1:0-93587 GCA_049614565.1 Cognaticolwellia sp.
CATTGGTGATTGCGATGTTGGCTGGTCCGGTTTATTTTACTGTGTGTTTTTTCTACTTTTTCTGGTTAGTGTTGGGCGTTGTGGCAGGGAACAACTATCTCAGTTCACGCAAAAAAGAGTGATTTTTCGTTCGATATAGCTCTATCAAACTAAGTGAAGTCTAGTGCCTGTTTTAGATAATATGGGGCAATAAGTATTAGAGTTTTCAGCCGCTTATTTTAATGAAAAATAATGCATAAGCTCGTCAGCCATAAAAAATTCTTCTTTATGATAAGTATTTGGTTTAAATATCAAACATTGTTTTAACTTTTGTTGTAACTGACCTAGATCATTACACACGATGGCGTAACCTTCATTGCATACGAATGTGGCAAGGTCGGTTTGATGCTTATCAACTCTGTCTAAGTTCGGGACGACAATGATCTTTTTCTTCATATCGAGTAACTGAAATATTGTTCCAGCCCCCCCGTGAGTAATGACAATATCAGCTTGCTCAAGTAGTTCCGGAAATTGATCACTGAAATGAAAAAAATCATGATTTTTAGGCTTATACGTACCGTCCGATATTTGGCATGTTACCTGGTATTGGTCATCGAGAATTTCTTTGTCAACAGCTTTAATTAAACGATCAAAAGAAGAGGTGCCAACGGTCACTAATATTTTCATAATCGACCACAGTATTCAGCGTTAGGGTAAAGTTTGAGTAGTTGTTTATTTTGGACTAAAAAACGGTGACTCACTCGATATAAAATTTTACCTGCCATTGAGCGGGTATTAAAACGACAAAAGCTTTCAATAAATACTGTTTTGATGCCTACTACCCGTAAAAGGACAAACGGCACGATTGCGATACCTGGGCCTGTTGAAATAGCGCCTTGAATGTTATATTTTTTCATGATTGAAAATGTCGTAAAAATTAATGAAAAAAGACCTGCTAGCATGTAATAAACCGATTTAATACGACTTTTTTTATCTCGAACATCTTTGCAATGGTAGTGTTGAAATATAGTTGATTTCAGGGACGTAGGGCCGATTGAGATAAATTTATGATCGGCATTCTTTGTTAGTGATGAGAGTAGTAACTCCATTTCTTTTTGGTGACCACCCTCACCGAAAATAACTAAGATAACTTTTTTCTTCACCATCCCCCCTAAGATTAACTTTTACTATTTATACCATTTTAAATGGAAATATTTATAACGTCTAACCAAAAATTAGTTAATTGTTTTTTTAGCTTAGATAAGATGGGTTAAACGCCTTTCGTTGCCTAATTTGATAATGATAATAAGATATTTATGCGATATATACTTGAGAATATTTTAATGATAGCTTTATATAATCATACCCGATACTACTATTGAATTTACATGTTCTGTATTTATGAGGCCCTCAACGTGGTAAACATTTGGCGTTTATCTTTTTTGATTTGTTTAACTTTTGTTACTGCTGGCTGCGGTGGTGAAGCATCACATGATATTATTACCCCCGAGGAGGTTACTGTGATAGATGGAGGCTTTTCATGGTGGTCTGGACCTTATTTATATCCTGATGATAACGAAGGGGATAGCTATTATATCACGGGTGTAGGGGACGATGGCTCTTTGAGTAGTCAATGGTTAGCTAAAGTTGAGATCGACGATGAAGGAAAATTCAGCTCTATCAAAAGAAAAGAATTATTTAATGAGTTTATCGGAGATGAACATAATGCTCCTGCCGTTGTTGTGCATAACACTAATATAGTGGTCGCGTTAACTGGGCATGCCAATACACGTAGAAATCTTGCTAATAAGGTTTATATATATCAAGGAAAAACGATTGACACATTAGCTAAGGTTGTAATAGATACTCCGGGTCCAGCGACTTATGTGCAGCTTTTACAAGTAGGTGATGACCTCGTACTATTTTCACGAATATCAGATTTTGGTTATTCATATACAATATCGGCTGACAACGGTGCTACTTGGGGAGTGTGGCAGCCTTTATTTGCTAGCGGTTATGTAAAGGCTCAATATAATAAAATGAGTAATTATTTGGATTTTTATATCGGTACTAGCCCTATTTACAAGCATAATAATATTCAAACAATTCAAGCATCATATGATGGAAATAGTATCCATATTGACAATAAGGGCCAGCAAGAAAATGGGATAATTAAATCAAGTAGCTTAGATATGATTATTGCTCCTGAAGCAGGTTATGCAACTCGCATTTTATCTACCCATTCGAGAAATAATAAAGCAGTATTATTTTCTGAGCATTTGGTTCCAAACCAATTTTCTAAGCGTGAAAATTGGCACCTAAAATTAGCTGTAAAATTAGATAATCGAGATGATTGGCAAATATTTACATTAAAAGAAAATGTTGAAGGCGTATTAGGGGAGAGAAATATTGCTAATAATAGTGGCTATTATGTATATGGAGGCGATATATCATCGTTGGTCGACGATAATGTGAGTATTGTTTACGCACAAAAAACCGATAATGGCTATAGCATTGATGAAATGACTTTTGATTTAAAATTGAATAAAATTGTTATGGAAAAAACTCTTGTTGAGTCGGAGTTACAATTATATCGACCTTTGATTTTTAACTCTAAACTCGGTGGACGTTTATTAATGTATAATGAGGCGAATACTTGGTATGACTTTTACCAATGGAATGCCAATCAAATTCTTTTGATGGTGGAATAATGATCGCCATTATGGAATTAATTTAAACCATAAATTAGATTGATAAAGTGAGTTTATAGGCTATTTATTAACAGATGAGAAATCATTGATGAGTTAATAGTTATTGTTAATTTATCACCTTTTTCGGGGACTAAATTAAAGATTTATCACTTCTCAGCTGCTCATTTTAAGAGCATCATATACGAAAGTAACCGTGTCATTTATAATTACTAACATTGATAAATAAGTACCTAATTTCTTCATTTTTTGTTAGAATCTCGGCAATTTTTATCAGTAGGTGATTTTTAAATGAATGTCGTAGAAGCTAACTTTGATGCAACCGGCAAAAAATTTGCAATTGTAGTCTCTCGTTTTAACAGTTTTGTTGTTGAACGTTTACTTGAAGGCGCTGTAGATGCACTTAAACGACATGGTAATGTTGCTGACAATGACATGACGGTTATTCGCGTTCCTGGTGCTTATGAATTACCTTTAGCGGCGAAAAAAATCGCCGCTAAAGGCGAGTACGATGCCATTATTGCGATTGGTGCTGTCGTGCGCGGCGGTACACCGCATTTTGATTTTGTTGCTGGCGAATGTAATAAAGGCCTAGCGCAAGTGGCTATGGAATTTACACTGCCAGTGGCATTTGGTGTTATCACCACAGACACGATTGAACAAGCCATTGACCGTGCTGGCCTAAAAGTAGGTAATAAAGGCGCTGAAGCTGCATTAAGTGCTTTAGAAATGGTTAATGTGCTCGACAAGTTATAACAGGATATTTTTGTGAAACCATCACCTAGAAGAAAAGCCAGAGAGTTGGCAGTACAAGCGGTATATTCTTGGCAGTTAAGTCAAAATAATACCACTGAAATTGAAACAAATTTTTTGACTGAAAATGCGGCGCGTCGTTTTGATATTGCTTATTTTCAGCAGCTATTTCGTGGCGTGTCTGGCCAAATCGATAGCATTGACGAGAAAATTGCCCCTTTGGTTGATCGTCCATTAGATGATGTCGATCATGTTGAAAAAGCGATTTTACGCGTCGCGGTATTTGAGTTAGTTGATTGCCAAGATGTGCCTTATCGCGTCATTATCAATGAAGCCATTGAGTTAGCAAAAGCCTTTGCCGCCGATGACAGCCATAAGTTTGTTAATGGCGTATTGGACAAAGTTGTTAAGCTTGTTCGTCCGAACGAATAGTCGGATGTTGGTTCTAGCATGAAAGAGTTTGAATTGATCAAACGCTTCTTTACCGAGCAAGCGATTAAACGCAAGGATGTGTTACTAGGAATTGGTGATGACTGCGCGATCGTTAGCCCGTCAGAGCGTCATAATATTGCGATAACCACCGATACTTTAGTCGCTGGCGTGCACTTTCCGCACGAAACAAGTGCGCGCGCGATAGGGCATAAATCCATTGCGGTTAATCTATCAGATTTAGCGGCAATGGGGGCTGAGCCAAGTTGGGTTTCGTTAGCGATTACTATGCCAGAAGTCGATCTGAAATGGGTCGAAGAGTTCTGTGTCGGTGCCTTTGCCCTGTGCGAATATTATAACGTACAACTGATCGGTGGCGATACAACGCAAGGTCCTTTAGCCATTACTGTGACAGCTCAAGGCCAAGTGCCTAAAGAGCGACACCTGACCCGTTCTGGTGCGAAAGCAGGTGACTGGCTTTATGTTACTGGTGAAATAGGTGATGCAGCGCTAGCGCTTAAAGATGTGTTTAAAGAAGTTAAGCTGGAGAGTGAATATCGTGATGATGTTCGACAGCGTTTAGACTTTCCCGCGCCAAGAATTCTTGCCGGCCAAGCCTTGCGTGAATATGCCAGTGCAGCGATTGATTTATCTGATGGTTTAATTTCAGATCTCGGCCATATTTGTGACGCATCTAAGGTTGGCGCTAATATTGTTTTAGACGACTTACCTATTTCAAACGCTTTACGTGATACCTTGGGTATGGAAAAAGCCTATGGATTAGCGTTAGTGGGTGGCGATGACTATGAATTGCTCTTTAGTGTTTGCGAAAATAATAAAGTTGGTATGGAAACGGCGTTAGCCAATAGCGGCATTACCGTTACCTGCGTTGGTCAACTCAATAACCGTAGTGGAAAAATCACCACCACCTTAGACAGTAAGCCGGTGCCGATTGTAGCTAAAAGTTTTGAACACTTTTCTAACAGTAAATATTAGTGATGAGTAGCTCTGTCGCAAATTTTCGCTTGTCGGATCCTATCCATTTTTTAGCCTTAGGTTTTGGTAGTGGTTTAGCGCCCAAAGCACCAGGCACCTTCGGCACGTTAGCGGCAGTGCCGCTATTTTTGCTATTAGCATCGCTTGATAATCTTGTTTATTTGGCGCTGATAATTGTGATGAGTATTGCCGGCGTTTACATTTGCGGCAAAGCGGCAAAAGATGCCGGTGTGCATGATCACGGCGCCATTGTTTGGGATGAGATTGTTGGCTTTTTGATCACCATGTTTTTGATCCCCGTCACGTGGCAAACCATTGTTGTTGGCTTTGTACTATTTCGCTTTTTCGATATTTTAAAGCCTTGGCCAATTTCTTATTTAGATAAAAATTGCCACGGTGGCTTAGGGATTATGCTGGACGATATAGTCGCGGGCATTGCGGCGTGGGCTTGTATGATGTTGATTTTTTCATAGTGTTGTTTGTAGGTCGGTATTTATGCCGACATCTTGATGAAGTCGCCTGCTAGTTTTACCGTCAATACCCTAATACCTGATGGGCTAAAGCCCAACCTACAAATGGTAATAAAAAAGCCAAGTTACTTACCGTAAACTTGGCTTTTTTGTCTCTATTGCTTTTTCTTAGTGCAGTAACCGTGCGCGTATCGTCGCGTCAATTTGCTTTAACTCTTTTAATGCTAATTCACTACTTTCGGTCTCAATATCAATCACCACATAACCAATTTGATCGGCGGTTTGTAAATATTGTGCGGCAATATTGATATTGTGTTTAGCAAAGGCTTGGTTAATTTGTGTTAACACACCTGGTTGGTTGCGATGAATATGCAATAAGCGACTGGCGCCGATATGCTCAGGTAATGACACTTCGGGGAAGTTAACCGCTGACAAGGTTGAACCATTGTCAGAATATTTCGCCAGTTTACTTGCTACTTCAAGGCCAATATTTTCTTGCGCCTCTTTAGTGCTACCACCAATATGCGGCGTTAATATCACATTGTCAAAGGCGCGTAGTGGGCTAATAAATTCTTCATCGTTGCTTTTAGGCTCAACCGGAAATACATCGATAGCCGCACCTGCAACTTTTTTATTAGCCAATGCGTCTGATAAGGCTGCAATATCAACAACAGTCCCGCGTGAGGCATTAATAAAGACCACGCCTTCTTTCATCACCTCAAATTCTGCTGCGCCCATCATATTCTTAGTTTGCGCTGTTTCAGGTACATGTAGGGTAATCACATCGGCTTCTTTTAAGAGTGCGGTCATAGTTGGGGCTTGGCTGGCATTACCAAGCGGCAGCTTGGTTTCAATATCATAAAAGCGAACTTTCATGCCTAAGGTTTCCGCCAATATGCCTAGTTGCATACCAATATGGCCATAACCAATAATACCTAAGGTTTTACCACGCGCTTCAACTGAACCTGCGGCAGACTTGTTCCACACGCCACGGTGCGCTTGAGCACTTTTTTCAGGGATGCCACGTAATAACAACAATATTTCGCCAAGCACTAACTCTGCCACTGAGCGGGTATTTGAAAACGGCGCATTAAATACCGGAATACCTAAGGCTTGTGCGGCAACTTTGTCAACCTGGTTAGTACCAATACAGAAGCAGCCAATAGCGACTAATTTTTTCGCTTGGCTTAAGACATTTTTATTTAAATCGGTGCGAGAGCGGATGCCAATAAAGTGGACATCGGCTATTTTTTTGATTAACTCAGCTTCTGATAGCGAGGTTTTAAGATACTCAATATTGGAGTAGCCTTTGGCTTTTAGCTCTTCTAAGGCGCTTTGATGCACGCCTTCTAAAAGGAGGATCTTAATTTTGTCTTTCGCTAGTGATTTATTGCTCATGATAATTTTGCGTCTCTTGATCAAGTAGTGATTGCCTAAAAGCCTAATTTATTGCGGTTAGCGCTTAAAAACTAGCATATAGTGCATAAACTCTAAAGTGTTATTTTACGATTTTTGCGCCGTCGGCGGTGCCGATAATTAAGACATTTGCTGCGCGATTTGCGAACAAACCGTTAGTGACCACACCCACAATAGCGTTAATGTCATTTTCTAGCGCTTTAGGATCCAGTATTTTAAAGTTATGAACATCTAAAATAACATTGCCATTGTCAGTCACCACGCCTTGGCGGTAGACAGGATCGCCGCCAAGCTTCACTAATTCTCGAGCGACATAACTGCGCGCCATCGGGATCACTTCAACTGGCAGTGGAAATTGGCCTAACATAGGTACTTGCTTAGTATCATCAGCAATACAAACAAAGGTTTTTGCCACCGCAGCAACAATTTTTTCGCGCGTTAGCGCTGCGCCGCCACCTTTGATCATATGCATATGCGGGTTAACTTCATCAGCACCATCAACATAAACATCAATACCGTCAACATTGTTTAAATCAAACACTTCGATGCCGTACGACTTTAAACGCTCAGTGGAGGCTTCTGAGCTCGATACCGCGCCAATAATGTTATCTTTCATTGTCGCCAAGGCATCGATAAAGTGATTGACCGTTGAGCCAGTACCAACGCCAACTATGGTGTCTGCTTTGATATAGTCTAGGGCTTTAATTGCCGCCGCTTTTTTCATGTCATCTTGAGTCATAATGCGCCTATAAAGTGTTGGGTCAAGAGTGTGAGACGTAAGCTTTACCGTCAAAAAACTCTGCCGATTTTGAGTTTCAGCATTGTAGCAAATTTATTGGAAAAAAAAGAAAACTAATAAAATTTATAGTGCTGAGCTGGAGTAATAATTTCCGGTAACGGAATATCCCAAAGCTCGGTCGGTATGGCGTCAATCAGTTGGCAATTATGGGCTAAACCAATGGGGTAGGGCTTAATGGTTGGTTGATTGTTGCGCTGCTGTGCTGTTTGTTGTTGCGTACACTGATACCAATGGCTTAAGGTGCGATCGTAAAAGCCGCCGCCCATGCCTAATCGTGAACCGGTTTTGTCAAAGGCGACAAGCGGCGTGCAAATAACATCGAGCTGCTGTGAGGGAATAATTTTGCCAACATCTAGCTTTGGCTCGGCGATACCATAGCGGTTGGTTGTCATAGCTGTATGTTGATCATAGTGTAAAAAAAGTAAGTGCCCACTTGTAAATGGGTGTACAACCGGCAAGTAAACTTGCTTGCCTTGTTGCCAACACCAATCAATTAATAATTGAGTATTGAGTTCGCCATCGTTACTGAGATAAAGGGCAATATGGTGAGCTTTGGCAATATTGGCATCGTTAACAAAATGGCCTAAAACCTGTGCGGAATAGTCGTTTTGTTGCTGTGAACTTAGCGTACGGCGCTGTTGCCGAAGTTGGTTTCGTAGCATGTTTCGTCGGGTTAAAGGTTTACTCACATTGTTATCTTGATAGAAAGTCATAATTAGCGGTTTTTATAGCAAATCTACGTCGTTAAAACCACTAAAGCTAATAATTGGCTATAAAAAAACGAGTAAGAACAGATGTTCATACTCGTTTTATAGTCGGTAATATTAGGTTGCGTTAACCTAATAACTCATCGCGGTTATTACTTTTCAGAAATACCTTCGTGAGTTGCGGTGACGCTAATTTCTTCTTCAATTTTCTCGTCCAAGTCATGCGACTCATCACCTTCTGCGCCATGCATCCATTCCACCAGTTTATTCGCTGAAAGGAAAATAATAACCGCAGTAATTAATGCACCTAAACCCACACCTAAGAAGATGTTACCGGCGTTGGCCACTTGTTCTTCACCTTCACCAACAAACTGACCAATAAAGGCCGCTAGTTTGTTTGACAGTGCGGTAAAGAAGAACCATACACCCATTAATAATGAGGTAAATTTAACCGGTGCTAATTTTGATACTAACGATAAACCAATAGGTGATAAACATAATTCACCTAAGGTATGGAAAAGATAGGCAAATACTAAGAACAGCATGCTAACTTTAATTGTTACATCACCGCCTTGAACCATAGTAGCCCACACCATCACAAAGAAACCTAAGGCTAAAAACACCATAGCTAAGGCAAATTTTATTGGTGAAGTTGGCTCTTTGCTGCCCATTTTAACCCACACTGAGGCGATAACAGGCGCAAGCATAATAATGAACATGGCGTTTAATGATTGGAACCAAGTGGCGGGTACTTCAAAGCCCATAATATTACGATCGGTAAACTGTGATGCGTAAATATTGAATAAGCCACCGGCTTGCTCAAAACCGGCCCAGAAAATGACCGAGAATACGCTCATGATCAAAATAACTTTGGTACGATCTTTTTCTTCTTTAGTCAGAGCACGGGCTTTTAATTCTTCTTTTGCTTCGCTCACTTTTTGTGCTGATGGTGTAACACCAATGTCACCTAAGTATTTTTTCGCTAATGTTAATTGCAATGCTAAACCAATTAACATACCACAACCGGCGGCAATAAAACCGTAGTGCCAGTTAACTTCTTCACCTAAGTAACCCACAATTAACGGTGACAAAAATGCCCCTAAGTTGATACCCATATAGAAAATGGTAAACGCCGCATCACGACGGTGGTCGCCTTCTTCATAAAGCTCGCCCACTAAGCTAGATACGTTGGCTTTAAATAAACCGTTACCACAACAAATTAAAATCAAGCCGATATAGAAAACCATTTCTTCCATACCCGCAATCATGCTCTTAGGGATACCTAAGGTAAAATAGCCGGCAGAAAATAAAATACCACCGTAGATAATTGCTTTACGTTGGCCAATAAAGTTATCGGCTAACCAGCCACCGATCATAGGGGTTAAGTAAACCGCCATGGTAAAGGTACCATAAAGGCCTAACGCTTCGCCGGTAGTCCAGCCAAAACCGCCGTTTTCAACGGTTGCTACCAAATAAAGTACCAGTAACGCGCGCATGCCGTAATAACCGAATCGTTCCCACATTTCTGTTCCGAAAAGGAGAAAAAGTCCCTTCGGATGACCGAGTAATGTGCCTGCTTTAGGTGTTGTCATTTAAATTTCCTTAAAAATATGCTCGAAGTCATAATTATTATTATTTGGTTAATTTGCATTGTTAAGCAATGCCAAATGTCTCGAGCGAAATTACATAAAATACCTTAACCAGCCCGTTTTATACCTTTGCTAGCACTGAAAGGCAAGTGCATGGGAGGAATCTCTGGTAAATTCGGCCAATAATTACCTACATTTCGTGCATATAAATGGACGTTTTATAGTGTGGCTCGAGCAAAATTCGACAACAAAAAGTTACTTTAATCGCAGTACACTTACTGATAAACTCCACGCTTGTTTTATCATTATTTTTAGATTTACACCTGAGGGATTATTTAACTAATTCTTTTGGTACAAGTACCGATCCGTACATATAGGAAGAAATACGTTCAAATGATTAACTTTATTCGTCAATTAGCCTGCGCCCTCGTTGTTGGTGCTTTCTCTTTTAGTTCATTTTCTGCTCAAATTAGTCAACAACAAATTGCTCAATTTAAAAGTCTACCCAAAGCTCAACAGCAAGCACTGGCGAAAAGCATGGGCGTTGATTTAAATGCCGTGATGGGACAAATATCAAAGGGTAATCAGCAGCAAGCATTGTCAGCAACACCGATTGAACCTAGGTTGGATGTCAGAGCAAAGGGGAGCGAATTAGAAGAAAGTCATGAATTTGAAAAAGATGCTGAACTCTTTGAGCCGCTGGTAAAATTTGGCATGGAGGTATTTGCCAATGAACCAAGAACTTTTACGCCGACTATGGATATCGCCATTCCTGCGCAGTATATTTTGGGTGTTGGTGACCAATTGTCAATACAAATTTATGGCAAAGAAAACGCCGAGTATGTGCTGCCAATTACCCGTGAGGGTAACATACTTATCCCAGATGTTGGGCCTATAAAGGTTGCAGGCCTTGCCTTTGCGGAAATGAAAGGTTTTCTGACCGAACGAATTCAGCAACGAATTATTGGTGTTAATGTCGTGGTCAGCCTAGCCGAATTACGCTCGATGCGCATTTTTGTACTCGGTGAAGCCTACAAACCCGGGCCATACACACTCAGCTCACTGTCCTCAGTTACCCATGCTATTTTTGCTGCCGGTGGTATTAGCGATATAGGTTCTTTACGCCATATTGCCGTGAAACGTGCCGGTAAAGTGGTAAAAACGGTCGATTTATACGAATTACTGATTCATGGCGACTCATCAAGCGATATCTTGTTACAGTCTGGCGATGTTGTTTTTATTCCAACGCAAAGTAAAACGGTTTCAATACACGGTGAAGTTAGACGCCCTGCTATATATGAATTAAAAGCTGGTGATGACTTTAATGATATTATCGAGATGGCAGGTGGTTTATTACCTTCTGCCTATGCGCAAACAACAGTCATTGAGCGCTATAACCAACAAAGTTTACGTAGCATTATTAATGTTGACCTAACAAATAATCAAGCTCGTAAGCAGTTGTTAAATAGTGGCGATGTTATTCGTGTGTTAAAAAGCTCAGGCATCTATGAACAGTCGATAACCGTGATTGGCGCTGTCGCACGCCCAGGTAAATATCAATGGCAGCAGAGTCTTAAAATAACTGATTTATTGCCAAGTCTAGATGCCCATGTATTACCTTATGCCGATTTAAATTATGGTTTAGTTATTCGTCAAAAAGATAAAGCTCGGAATATTGAAGTATTACAATTTAGCTTAGCGAAAGCGCTTGAGGGCTCAGCAGCCAGTGCCGTTAATAACATAGTTCTTTCACCAAATGATAAAGTTTTAATTTTTTCTAATGTTACCAAGCATGTCGATGAAAAGGTATCACTTGACGACTTAGCTTATACCCAAGAGCAACTTTCAGCCAAAGAACGCGAACAGGCGAAAAGCCGTCACCAAGAAAAATCATTTTGGCGACAGTACGGTGGCAATTCTTCAAAACCGTCTATTTATACCAGCCAAGAGGCGGAGAACTTGGCCAGTCAATCATTAATCGAAGTGACTCGTGATCTTTCAGGTAATAATGTCGGCATGAGTGAGATGGCACTGTTTTCTCGCC
The DNA here is from genome assembly GCA_049614565.1 of Cognaticolwellia sp. Taxonomy (GTDB): domain Bacteria; phylum Pseudomonadota; class Gammaproteobacteria; order Enterobacterales; family Alteromonadaceae; genus Cognaticolwellia. Next base: position 11,891 of record JBMZDW010000007.1, read on the forward strand.
AACGTTTATTAGCACCCGTATTAGCTAAGTTACGTCAACAAGTGGCTTCAGGCCAAGCCATTCAGCTAATTGAAATTGACGGCCAAGTGAAATTTCCCGGTATTTATCCATTAGCAAATAATAATAAGGTCAGCGATTTAGTGGTTGCAGCAGGTGGTGTTAATGAGTCGGCTTATTTAGCGCGCGCTGAAGTTACTCGTAACGAGGTGACCTTAGACGGAGCAAACAAAATTTCTGTCGATGTCAATCTAGGCCTAGCATTAAAGCGCGACAGCGAATTTGATATTGCCTTGCAAAGTAAAGATCGTTTAAATGTACATAAAATACCGTCGTGGAGTGAAAACCTTATCGTTGAATTGCGCGGTGAGTTTGTTTTTCCAGGGAAATATACCATACGTCGTGGTGAAACATTGGCCGACTTAATCACAAAAGCGGGCGGTCTAACGGAGTATGCCCACCCAGATGCATCAGTGTTTACTCGCGCAAAATTAAAACGCTTAGAGCAACAGAACTTGGTGAAGCTTGCGAGAGACCTCAGGGTTGAAATGGCGTCTAAGTCGTTAACAGAACAAAACAGCGCTGCGTCATACGATGATGCGCAAAAACTGTTAGCTGATATTACTAAGGTAGAACCCGTAGGGCGTTTAGTTATTAATTTACCGAGCGTATTGGCTAAAAATAATGGAGAGATACTACTTGAAGACGGCGACGTATTATTTGTGCCGACGAAGAAAAACTCGATTAATGTCATCGGCCAAGTGCAAGTGGGTTCCTCGCACCTATATAATAGTGCGAAGTCAGCTGAAGATTATATTGCGCAAAGTGGTGGTGTTAAAAAACGCGCCGATGAAGAACGTATTTATGTGATTTCCGCTAGCGGCAGTATTAAAATGCTTGAAGCGAGCAATTGGTTTGCTAATGCCGATGATACATCATTAAAACCGGGAGACACCATAGTCGTGCCACTGGACTCAGAATATATGAACGACTTAACTTTATGGTCAACGGCAACACAAATTATTTACAACGCGGCGGTGGCAGTGGCGGCAATAAATGGTATTTAGCTTATCACTGTAGAGTGGCATTTATGTTGTTGTAAAGATGATTGATATTCACATGACACACTTTTGGTAATTTATGCTAAAGATGTAGGTTAGTAAAAATATTTAAATGAATAAAACGTAGTCCGATAATAAAAACTAAAGGATGTAAAATGATTCATGACTTGAACGATATAAAAGTTGCCGTGATCGGCCTCGGTTATGTGGGCTTGCCATTAGCCGTTGAGTTTGGCAAAAAATATCAAACGTTAGGTTTTGATATTAATCAAGCGCGTATTGCTGAGCTCAATAGTGGCACTGACAATACGCTTGAAGTCAGCGATGAAGAATTGGCAGCAACCACAAATCTTAGCTATGCCTGTAATGTCGAGGCACTACAAAGCTCAAATGTTTATATTGTTACCGTACCAACGCCAATTGACCAACATAAACAACCCGACTTAACGCCGCTGATCAAAGCCAGTGAAATGTTGGGTAAGGTGGTCAGTCAAGGTGATATTATTATCTATGAATCTACCGTTTATCCAGGTGCGACCGAAGAAGCTTGTATTCCGGTAGTGGAAAAAGTATCAGGTCTAGTTTTCAATAAAGACTTTTTTGCTGGTTATTCACCCGAGCGCATTAATCCCGGCGATAAAGAGCATCGAGTGATCAATATTTTAAAAGTCACCTCGGGTTCTACGCCTGAAATTGCAACCCTAGTGGATGAGTTATACAGCTCTATTATTGTTGCCGGTACACATAAAGCCAGTTCAATTAAAGTTGCCGAGGCGGCGAAGGTGATTGAAAATACGCAACGCGATGTCAATATTGCCCTCATCAATGAATTAGCGATTATTTTTAACAAACTTAATATCGATACCCTTGAAGTGTTAGAAGCTGCCGGCACTAAGTGGAATTTTTTACCTTTTCGCCCAGGGTTAGTCGGCGGTCACTGTATCGGGGTTGATCCATATTATTTAACCCATAAAGCGCAATCGGTGGGTTACCATCCTGATATGATTTTAGCGGGCCGTCGCTTAAATGATGGCATGGGGGCGTATGTAGTTTCGCAACTGGTTAAACATATGCTACATAAACGTATTCAAGTTGAAGGCGCAAAAGTATTGATTATGGGGTTAACTTTCAAAGAAAATTGCCCTGATTTACGCAATACCAGAGTGGTTGATATTGTTAGTGAGTTGAAAGAATATCATATCAATGTTGATATCACAGACCCTTGGTGCGCCAATGAAGAAGCCGAACGAGAATATGGTTTAAGCTTGACAAAACAGCCTACAATTGCGAGTTATGACGCTGTTATTCTCGCTGTAGCTCATAATGAGTTTAGGGCTATGGGGGTAGATGAAATTCGCAAACTAGGTAAAAATAATCATGTACTTTACGATTTAAAATATGTGCTGCCAAAAGAATCTGTCGATATGCGTTTGTAGATCGGACTTCAGTTCGATAGCTAAACGCTTAGCCAAAAAAATTGGAAGTTGCCGCTTAAATAAAACGGATGTAAAAATGTCTAGATATGATGAAGTAAAAAAGGAACTTACACACAAACCAAAAGTTTGGCTTGTTACTGGGGTTGCTGGTTTTATTGGCTCTAATTTATTAGAAACACTGTTATTACTAAACCAGAAAGTCATCGGTTTAGATAACTTTGCCACGGGGCATCAGTATAACTTAGATGAGGTAGAGTCAGAAGTATCAGTTGAACAATGGAAAAATTTTACTTTTATTAATGGCGACATTCGAAATCTAGATGATTGTCAGCAAGTATTATCGATTGATAACTTATCGGTTGACTATGTACTGCATCAAGCCGCACTAGGCTCAGTACCTCGCTCTATTGCCGACCCTATTTTAACCAATGCTGCCAATATTACCGGCTTTGTTAATATGCTAACCGCAGCAAAAGATGCCAACGTTGCTACTTTTGTCTATGCCGCTTCTAGTTCAACCTATGGCGATCATCCTGCGTTACCAAAAGTCGAAGAAAATATCGGCAAACCATTATCACCGTACGCGGTTACTAAGTACGTGAATGAGCTGTACGCCGAGGTATTTCATAAAACCTACGGCTTAAATGCTACGGGTTTGCGTTATTTTAATGTTTTTGGTAAACGTCAAGACCCCAATGGTGCCTATGCCGCCGTGATCCCAAAATGGACCGCGGCGATGATAGAAAACCAAGCGCTTTTTATTAATGGTGATGGTGAAACCAGCCGAGATTTTTGTTTTGTTGAAAATGCAGTACAAGCCAATATTTTAGCGGCAACAGCCCCGGACAAAGGAAAAAATCAGGTGTATAATGTTGCTCTTGGCGACAGAACAACGCTGAATGAGTTGTTTTCGAGTTTAGCTAACGCGTTGTCGACTAACGGTGTTTGTTACACTAAGCAGGCAATATACCGGGAGTTTAGAACCGGTGATGTACGTCATTCTCAGGCTGATATATCAAAAGTAACAAGTTTAATTGGCTACCAGCCAGAATATCGAATTCAGCAAGGTATCAATAAAGCCATGCCTTGGTATGTTAAACAACTTAGTATGCCAACTCGTGATTAAGTAGATAGAAAAATGGATAAGTATAAACAGTGAAAATAGCTATAGCAGGAACCGGATACGTAGGCCTATCAAATGCCATGTTATTGGCACAACACAATGACGTGGTTGCGGTTGATATCATCGAAGAAAAAGTTACCTTACTTAATTTAAATAAATCACCAATATCAGACGTCGAAATTGAAGACTTTTTAGTAAATAAAAATTTGAACTTTACTGCCACGTTAGATAAAGAAGTAGCATACTCGGATGCGGATTTTGTCGTTATTGCCACGCCAACAGATTATGATGTTGAGACAAACTACTTTAATACGTCATCGGTTGAAGCAGTAATAAGCGATGTATTATCGATTAACCCTAATGCTGTGATGGTGATCAAGTCTACAGTACCGGTTGGCTACACCGAAAAAATCAAACAACAGTTTTCTTGTAATAATATTATGTTTTCGCCAGAGTTTTTGCGAGAAGGTAAGGCGCTGCATGACAACCTGTACCCGTCACGTATTATCGTCGGTGAACAAAGTGAGCGAGCTCAGTTGTTTGCTAATTTGTTGGTGCAAGGGGCAATGAAAGAAAATATTGACACGCTTTTTATCAACTCAACAGAAGCTGAAGCGGTAAAATTGTTTTCCAACACTTACTTAGCGATGCGAGTTTCTTACTTTAATGAGCTTGATAGTTATGCAGAATCACATGGTCTCGACTCTAAGCATATTATTGATGGTGTTGGCTTAGACCCCCGTATTGGCACACATTATAATAACCCTTCATTCGGCTATGGCGGCTATTGCTTACCTAAAGATACTAAGCAATTGCTAGCTAACTACCAAGATGTGCCCAACAATATTGTCCGCGCCATTGTAGATGCTAACGTTACCCGTAAAGACTTTATCGCTGAGTCTATTATTAAACGTAACCCAGAGCGTGTTGGCATATATCGCTTAATTATGAAAACAGGCTCTGATAATTTTAGAGCCTCTGCCATTCAAGGTATTATGAAACGGTTAAAAGGTAAAGGTATTGAAGTGGTTGTTTACGAGCCTGCGCTTGAAGATGATGAATTCTTTCATTCTAAAGTGTTAAAAGACTTAAATGAATTTAAACAGTCTTGTGACGTTATTGTATCCAATAGAATGGTCGATGAAATACAAGATGTGAAAGATAAAGTGTATACCCGAGACTTATTTGGCTCGGATTAACCAAACAAAGCAAATTTGCCAAAAGCACAAATATCAACCAATACACATAACGAATTTTTTGCCTCTGTGGTTGTCAGCACGTAGAATAAGTGCAGAACAGAGTCGCGTTAAGGATAAAAATGCCAAATAGAATCAAAAAAGCGGTAATACCGGTAGCCGGTTTAGGTACACGGATGTTGCCAGCAACAAAAGCCATCCCAAAAGAAATGTTGCCCATTGTTGATAAGCCGTTAATTCAATATATTGTAAATGAATGTATTGCCGCCGGTATTAAAGAGATTGTGTTAGTGACACATTCGTCAAAAAATGCCATTGAAAACCATTTTGACAAATCTTTTGAGCTTGAAACCACCTTAGAAAAACGGGTAAAACGTCAATTACTTGATGAAATTCAAGCGATTTGTCCGAAAGATGTCACGATATTGCATGTCCGTCAGGGCGAAGCTAAGGGCTTAGGTCACGCGGTATTAAAAGCGCGCCCGATCATTGGTAATGAACCTTTTGTAGTTGTGTTACCCGATGTAATTTTGGATGAAGCCTCTGCAGATTTAAAAACTGAAAACTTATCCGCCATGTTAATGCGTTACAATGAGGTCGGCGGTTACAGCCAAATTATGGTTGAGCCGGTACCTATGGCGCAAGTGAGCAGTTATGGTGTGGTAGATTGCGGTGGTGTGGAATTAACACCGGGTGAGTCAAAGCCGATGACAGCTGTGGTAGAAAAGCCACCGGTTGAGGAAGCACCGTCTAATTTGGCTGTGGTTGGTCGTTATGTTTTATCTCAGAAAATTTGGGATTTATTAGCCATTACTCCGCCAGGCGCGGGTGATGAAATTCAGCTCACGGATGCTATTGCCATGTTGATGGAACGAGAAACCGTTGAAGCGTTTCATATGACGGGTAAGTCGCATGACTGTGGCTCTAAATTAGGTTACATGAAAGCCAATGTTGAATATGGCTTGCGCCACCCCGAATTGGCTGACGAATTTAGCGCATATTTAACTGAGTTAATGAAGTAGTTGCTCAATTGCGATAAGTTTAAAACAAGAGATAGCAACTTGCTGTCTCTTTTTAATTGTATGAACTCAGTATTTTATAGATCGGATTTCAGCCCGTTAATCATTAGCTAGTACTTACCCACTGGTACTTACCCAGGTGGATTGAAGCAAAACCTTCATCGAGCCTACAGGGTAGCGTGCAGTGTTAAGCATTTTCTGTTATTTTTTATTGATAGCATTTTACTAAAAGCGCAAGTATATGGACGTAGCAAATTTATCGCAGTTCACCAAGTCGGCATCGACTCGAAGTATATTTTCATTATTCTCCGACAAAGAGCGTAGTCAAAACTATTCGGTTTCGGCTGCTGGTTTGTATTTAGATTATGCCAAGCAAAATATTGTTGATAGTGAGTTTAAAGAATTATTTGAACTTGCTGAACAGGCAAAATTGGCCGATAAAATATCAGCACAATTTAGCGGGCAGCAATTAAATAATACCGAACAACGTGCGGTATTGCATACAGTGTTACGATCGCCTAACTCAGTAAAGGCAGAGGTTTTAGGCGAGCAAGCGCAAGAAGTTATCGATACCGAAGCGAAAATGGCGACCATTGTTGATGATATTCATTCTGGTAAGGTATTATCGGTAACTGGAGAGAAATTTACCGATATTCTCGCTATCGGTATTGGCGGCTCATACTACGGCGTAAAAGTGGCCTTATCGGCACTGGTTCCCTATCATCAGCAGGGCTTGAAAGCGCATGTGCTAGCTAATGTTGATGGTGATGCCGCAGAAGAAAAGTTTGCAAAACTCAATGCCGCAACCACTTTAGTAGTGGTGATTTCAAAAACCTTTTCTACCCAAGAAACCTTACTTAACGCCACTATCGTTAAAGCGTGGATGTTAAAGTCGCAAGCGGCTCGTCATTCACTAAAAGATACCCCAAGCAAAAATTTATCAGCTCAAAATATTATCGCTCAGCATTGGTACGCGGTAAGTACCAATATCGCTGCCGCGAGCGAGTTTGGCATTAAACCTGATAATATTCTGCCGATGTGGGACTGGGTTGGCGGTCGTTTTTCTTTGTGGTCTGCGGTTGGCTTACCGCTGGCGTTAATTATTGGTAATCAGCATTTTAACGCCTTAAAAGCCGGCGCGTATGCCATGGACAAGCACTTTAAAACCTCGCCGTTTGAGCAGAATATGCCGGTGATTATGGCCTTGCTCGGCATTTGGAATCGTAATGGCTTAGGTTATCAAAGTTTAGCTATTCTTCCTTACAATCACGCGCTACGTGCTTTACCCGGTTATTTACAGCAAACCGATATGGAAAGTAATGGTAAATCGGTATCCAATGACGGCGATGCGCTTAATTATTTAACTGCGCCGGTAGTTTTTGGCCAAGAAGGCACCAACGGCCAACATGCTTTTATGCAATTGATGCATCAAAGCGCCGATATTATCCCGACGGATTTTATTTTGTCGCTGGCACCGACCAGTGAACATTTAGCTAATCATGATGCATTAGTTGCCAATTGCTTTGCGCAAAGTGAAGCCTTGATGCAAGGAAAAAACTTGGCACAAGCGAAAGCTGAAATGTTGCAAAATGGTGTATCAGCCGCTGAAGCTGATCATTTAGCCCCGCATAAAACCATGAAAGGTAATACGCCAAGTAACACTTTATTAATGGAACGTTTAACGCCTTATTCATTGGGAGCACTGTTAGCGCTTTACGAGCATAAAATATTTGTTCAAGGGGTGATCTGGCAAGTCAACTCGTATGATCAATGGGGAGTGGAATTGGGTAAACAGTTAGGTAAAGAAGTGTTGAGTGTAATGGCGCAACAGATGGACGATATAGACAGCGAAAAGCTTTCGTCTTCATCGCTAGCATTGATCCGTCGATATAAAAATAATTTAACCAATGGTTAATTTTATATACCTCGCCGATTTACATGTGTCGTTAGTATAGGTCGGTATTTATACCGACAATTGCTATTTTTTACGTTATGTTGATGGACAAAAGCCTAACCTACCAGCGCTTTAATCCTTGAAGTTGACTTCCTGAGCAAAATTCACCGCGACATAATTCCACACAACATACTAAAATCGTTTTCTATACTTTTTTGATATAACCAAGCTTTTACTTATATGGATAATGCTTTTTTTCTGTGGCATTATATATTCAAATAATACCATGCCACCATTAGTGATCCTTAATGCATTTAACTCATCTACAAAAGCTCGAAGCTGAATCTATTCATATTATGCGTGAAGTTGCCGCTGAATTTGATAACCCCGTTATGCTTTACTCGGTTGGTAAAGACTCTGCTGTGCTGCTTCACCTTGCCCGCAAAGCCTTTGCACCGGGAAAAATTCCTTTCCCTTTGTTACATGTTGATACCAACTGGAAATTCAAAGAGATGATCGAGTTTCGTGATCAAATGGCAAAAGAGCATGGTTTTGATTTATTAGTGCATCAAAATCCTGAAGGCATGGCAATGAAGATCAGCCCTTTTGAGCATGGCAGTGCTAAACATACCGATATCATGAAAACCCAAGGCTTAAAACAAGCGCTAGACCATTATGGTTTTGACGCGGCCTTTGGTGGTGCCCGTCGTGATGAAGAAAAATCGCGCGCGAAAGAGCGAGTATATTCCTTTAGAGATAAAAATCATCGCTGGGATCCAAAAAGTCAACGACCAGAATTGTGGAATGTATACAACGGTAAAGTAAATAAAGGCGAAAGTATTCGTGTATTTCCATTATCGAATTGGACCGAGCTTGATATTTGGCAGTATATCTACTTAGAAAACATTCAAATTGTGCCACTGTATTTAGCGGAAAAACGCCCTGTGGTAGAGCGCGATGGCACCTTGATCATGGTTGATGATGAGCGCATGCCCATTGATGATGATGAAGAAGTGCAAATGAAAAGTGTGCGTTTTAGAACCTTAGGTTGTTACCCACTTACCGGTGCGGTTGAGTCAACGGCAACAACGTTACCTGAAATTATTCAAGAAATGCTATTAACCAAAACGTCTGAGCGCCAAGGCCGAGTGATAGATCATGACTCAGCCGGCTCTATGGAAAAGAAAAAAATGGAAGGCTATTTTTAAAGCCTCGCATTATTACGTTTTTATCATTTTAGCATTTTATTTAAATCGACCATTTGTCGAGTAAAGATTTCCAAGGAAAAAATATGAGTCAGCAAACAGACTTACTTGAGAGCGATATTGAAGCTTATTTAAAACAGCATGAAAACAAAGAAATGCTGCGCTTTTTTACCTGTGGTAGCGTTGATGACGGGAAAAGCACGCTTATTGGCCGGTTATTACATGATTCGAAAATGATCTTTGAAGATCAGCTAGCGGCTATTGAGAACGACAGTAAAAAATCAGGCACAACCGGAGAGTCGATTGACTTAGCTTTATTGGTTGACGGCTTGCAATCAGAGCGTGAGCAAGGCATTACTATTGATGTTGCTTACCGTTATTTTGCTACCGACAAACGTAAATTTATTATTGCCGACACCCCAGGCCACGAGCAATATACCCGTAATATGGCGACCGGAGCTTCTACTTGCGATTTGGCCATTATATTGATTGATGCGCGCCACGGTGTGCAAGTACAAACTCGACGTCACTCATTTATTTGCTCCTTGTTGGGGGTTAAACATGTGTTAGTGGCCGTCAATAAAATGGACTTGGTTGACTACAACCAAGAGCGTTATCAAGAAATCAAAAAAGAGTATCGCCAATTTGCTGATGATCTTGCCTTTGATGATGTCCGTTTTGTGCCTATTTCAGCGCTTAATGGCGATAACGTGGTAGAAGAAAGCGACAACATGCCTTGGTACCCGGGTGCCACGTTGATGAAGCTATTGAACACCATAACGCTTGATGATCACAAAAGCTTTACTCAGTTTCGTTTACAGGTGCAATACGTTAATCGACCCAACCTTAACTTTAGAGGTTTTGCCGGTACCGTTGGCTCAGGGCATATTCGTGTCGGTGATGAAATTGTTGCTCTGCCCTCTGGCAAAGAAAGCAAGGTGAAAGACATAATTACTTTTGATGGCAATATCGAACGAGCCGATCAAGGAATGGCGGTTACCTTAACCTTAGAAGACGAAATTGATATTAGTCGCGGCGAAATGATTGTTAAAAAAGGCAATATGCCGCAGTCAGCGAAAGAGCTCAGCACCACCATTGTTTGGATGCATGAAGATGAGCTAGAGCCTGGCCGTGAATATTATATAAAACATGGCAGTAAAACCACCACAGGTCATGCCTTAAAAATTGAGCACCGTATTGATGTTAATACGTTAGAGCAGCTATCGGTTGATCAGCTGGCACTTAATGAAATTGGTGTTGTTAATATAGAAGTTGCCGAAGCATTACACTTTGATGCTTATAGCGACAATCAAGCAACGGGTGCTTTTATTATTATTGACCGACTCACTAATGTCACCGTAGGGGCTGGTATGATCAATAGCGCCATAGACAGTCAACAAGAACATCAATATTCAGCATTTGAGAAAGAGCTCAACGCGTTAGTGCGTAAGCATTTTCCTCATTGGGGCGCTCGCGACTTATTAAAGCAATTGTAAGCCCATTGTGCGATGTCGTTATTTGTACTGACATCGCCACTACTGACATATTTGTTTGATCTGGCGATAGGATTCAATTAACCCATGTTGTTTACTCAGTGGCTACTTGTCGCGATATTTGTTTGTACGCTGTTGGGGCTTATTTGTTTCCCGAATAAGCCTGAGCGGGTATTTAGTGGCGCTACCTTACTGTGTTTAGCCGCATCATTTGTTAGCAGCAATGATATTTTAAGTAATGCCGTCAACCCAGGGTTAGTGACGCTGTTATTACTGGTGTTATGTTCGTTTGCTTATGAGCGCACCAGTATTTTACGACACCTTTCTGCATTAATGCTCAACGGTAAAGCCTTTAGCGCCAGTTTTCGCACCTTAGTGTTTACCGCTTTTAGTTCGGCGTTAATTAGTAACACCGCTGTGGTGGCAACCCTTCTTTCCGCGGTGAAAAAAAGCACTGTGATAAATCCCGGCAAGTTGTTATTGCCCTTGTCTTTTGCCGCGATTCTTGGCGGCACCTTAACCTTAATTGGCACCTCCACCAATCTGATTGTAAATTCGTTATGGCTTGAGCAAGGACAGCAGAGTTTAGGCTTTTTTGATTTTACCTTAGTTGGCGGTGCGGCACTCGTTGCATGTTTGTTGGTGATATTGCTAAGGCAATATACCTTACCAGAAATAAAAAATGCGCCGTTAGCCGTGAAAGAATATTTGGTTGAAGCCCAAGTTGATATCAACTCAAAATTGCAGGGTAAGAGTATCGAGGAAAATGGTTTAAGAAATTTAGACGCGTTATTTTTAGTGGAAATTGTCCGTAATGGCCGATTGGTTTCGCCAGTGACCCCAGATGAAATTATTCAACCCAAAGACCGACTGATTTTTAGCGGCGATATTTCTAAAGTTTTGGTATTGCAGCAATTTGATGGCTTGAATTTATTTGCGGAGAAAAATGGCTTACTACGGGAAAATTTGACCGAAGTATTACTTAAGCCTGATTCTGCCATTGTCGGTAAAACCTTGAAAACCGCTGGCTTTAGGGCAAGGTTTGATGCCGCGGTTGTTGCTATTCGTCGAGAAGGTGTGTCGTTATCTGGCAAGCTGGGCGATATTAAACTCCAAGCCGGTGACTTTTTAGTGTTAGCGGCCGGCGCTGATTTTTGCGCACGCACCAACTTAACAAAAAACTTCTTTATTCTTTCCGGTCATACGCCCGATAACATGCTCTCAGGTTGGCGTGATTCGTTAGCGATTTTTGGCTTTTTAGCGGCTATCGCCTTGACTATGGTAACTTCGATAACCTTACTTTCGAGTTTGATTTTTTATTTGGCGTTATTAATTGTTAGTGGCTGTTTAACGGTTAATGAAATTAAACGCCGGTTTCCGATTGAAATTTGGCTGATTGTGCTCGGCGCGTTAACCTTAGCACAAGCCTTTGAACATAGCGGCGTCGCCAGTATTTTTGCCAATCAAATCGAGTATTTATTAGCGGGGCAAAGCGCGCTCATTGCCTTAGTGGTGATATTCTTCATTACCTTGTTGTTAACTGAAGTGATCACCAATAGCGCCGCCGCGGCTTTAGTGTTTCCAGTGGCCTATAATATCGCTATTGGCTTAGGCGTTAACCCATTACCCTTAGTGATGGCGGTGGCTTTTGGTGCCAGTGGCAGTTTTATTAGCCCTTATGGTTATCAAACCAATATTATGGTGTTTAATGCCGGTAACTATCAGCTAAAAGATTTTATTAAATTTGGTTGGCCGATAACCTTAACCTATAGCTTGGTGGTGTTATTCTTACTGCCGAAAATATTTCCTTTTTAAAGATAACTTAATATGAAAACTGACAATACTGTTTGGCATAGTACGCAGATTAATAAAAGCCAACGTGCTGAGATTAAAAATCAAAAGGCATGTTTACTATGGTATACCGGCCTTAGTGGCTCGGGAAAGTCGACGATTGCCAATGCGGTTGACGCGCTACTATTTAAGCGACAATGTCATAGCTACTTGCTTGACGGTGACAATGTTCGCCATGGCCTAAACGGTGATTTGGGCTTTAGCAATGAAGAGAGAATTGAAAATATTCGCCGCATCAGTGAAGTTGCGAAATTGTTTGTCGATGCCGGATTGATTGTTTCTACGGCGTTTATTTCACCGTTTGCCGCCGATCGCGCCATGGCGGCTAATAAGCTTGAAGCAGGGGAGTTTATCGAAGTGTTTATTGATACCCCGATTGCTATTTGCGAGCAACGTGATCCTAAAGGGCTTTATAAAAAAGCGCGAGCCGGTGAGATTAAAGACTTTACCGGTATTGATTCTGGGTATGAGGCACCTGAAAACCCGGCTATTCATCTTGATACCGCCAATAAAAACGTTGAACAATGTGCACAGCAAATTATTGATTATCTTATCGCACAAGGTTTTATCGCAGGTTAAACGATCAATAAGTTGAATGGTTGTAGGTCGGTATTTATACCGACAAAAAAGGAAGTTTTTTATGCATTTTGATGTTTTTAACGGTGACGCGGACGGCATTATTGCCTTGTTACAATTACGTTTGGCCGAGCCGAAAGTGTCAACCTTGATCACGGGCGTTAAACGCGATATTCAATTATTGCAGCAAGTGCCTGTTGATAAAGCCAGTTCAGTAACTGTGCTTGATATTTCTATGGAAAAAAACAATGCTGCCTTAGGGGCTTTGTTAGCTGAACAAGTCCCAGTATTTTATGTTGATCATCACCGCAGCGGTGACATACCAAACTCGAGACATTTAACGGCAATTATTGATACGGATGCCAACACTTGCACTAGCTTGTTGGTTAATCAGCATTTACATGGCCAATACGTTTTATGGGCAATTGTTGCCGCCTTTGGCGATAATATGTTGTCGACGGCGCAGCAACTGGCCAAGCAGCAAGGGCTCTCGGAGTCAGAGCAGGCACAATTAAAAGCCTTAGGTATTTATATTAACTACAATGGCTACGGTCGCACGGTCGATGATTTACATATTGCGCCAGCTGAGCTCTTTAGTAACTTGCTTGCATATCCCAACCCGTTTACCCTGATTCATGAGACTAATTCAATTTTTTCCACGCTTGAGCAAGCCTATTTACAGGATATGGCACAAGCAAAACAAGCGAAAATTTTACATGACGATGACGCGCTTCAAGTGCTTGTACTCGATGACGCCCCTTGGTCACGCCGTGTTAGTGGTGTTTATGGTAATGAGCTGGCAAACCACGCTCCAAATAAAGCGCATGCGATACTGACGTTAAATATGGACGGCAGTTATACGGTCAGTTTACGTGCGCCAATCAACAATAAAATAGCGGCCGGTGAACTTTGCGCGCAATTTGACACGGGTGGTGGTCGAGCGGCTGCTGCAGGTATTAACCAACTGCCCAAAGAAATGCTTGGTAACTTTATTGCGTTAGTGTCAAACTATTATCAATAACAGTTCATCACTTGATATGCCTATTCCCTCTTGCGATGAACTTACTGGAAGAAGATAAAGAGTATTAAGGATTTTAGATGAGTTTATTGATCACAGGTGGCACAGGTTTTATTGGTAGCCATACCGTAGTCGAATTGTTAGCGCTAGATAAAGATATTGTTATTGTTGATAATTTATCGAATTCTTCCACTTTAGTGTTAGAGCGCATTAAACAAATCACCAACAAGTCAGTGACTTTTATTCAAGCCGATATTTGCGATCGCGATGCCATGATGCAGGTATTTGAGCAACACGATATTGACGCCGTAGTTCATTTTGCCGGTTTAAAGGCGGTGGGTGAGTCGAGTGAAATTCCGCTTAGCTATTATCATAATAATGTTACTGGTTCAGTAACCTTGCTGCAAGTTATGGCTGAGCAAGGCGTGAAAAACCTAGTTTTTAGCTCATCAGCAACCGTTTATGGTGAAAATAACCCTTCACCGCTGGTTGAGACTATGCCAACCTCGGCCACGAATCCTTATGGCCAAACCAAGTTAATGATCGAAAATATTCTCTTTGACTTAGCGCGTAGTGATGAACAATGGTCGATTGCCTGTTTACGTTATTTTAATCCGATTGGTGCCCACGAATCAGGTCTTATCGGTGAAAACCCTAATGGTATCCCCAATAACCTCTTGCCCTATGTTTCACAAGTGGCGGTTGGTCGCTTAGCACAATTACAAGTATTTGGTGACGACTACCCAACGCCTGATGGCACTGGCGTTAGAGACTATATTCATGTGGTAGATTTAGCCCAAGGCCATGTTAAAGCCTTAGAAAAGTTAAGCGACATTAAAGGTTGTGTGCTAATTAACTTAGGCACAGGTAACGGCACTTCAGTATTAGAAATTGTAAATACCTTTAAAGCAATATCTGGGCAAGATATTCCATATAAAATTGTGCCGCGCAGAGCGGGTGATATCGCCACCGTATTTGCCGATGCCACTGTCGCCAATTCTTTATTAGGTTGGCATGCAGAGCGTGATTTAACCACTATGATAAAGGATACATGGCGCTGGCAGTCGAATAACCCTAATGGTTTTGAAGGCTAGAATTCCGAACTAAGTTTACTCTACATAGGAGAATTGGATGCATAAAGGAATCATTTTAGCTGGTGGCAGTGGTACTCGCCTTTATCCGTTAACCAAAGTTGTCAGTAAGCAGTTAATGCCGGTATATGATAAGCCGATGGTTTATTATCCACTTGCAACGCTTATGCAAGCCGGTATTCAAGAAATACTGATTATATCAACGCCGGAAGAAATTCATCGCTTTGAAGACTTATTAGGGGATGGCTCAAATTTTGGCGTTTCACTTTCTTATAAAGTACAACCTAGCCCTGATGGTTTAGCACAAGCATTTATTTTAGCGGAAGAGTTTTTAGCGGGCTCGGCCGCCGCCTTAGTGCTGGGCGATAATATGTTTTATGGCCATGATTTAGTGAAGTCGCTGAAAAATGCCAATGAGCAATTAAGTGGCGGCACGGTATTTGGTTATCATGTATCAAATCCTAAATCTTACGGTGTGGTTGAATTTGATGACACAGGTACAGCAATCTCCATTGAAGAAAAGCCGGCGGTGCCCAAGTCAAACTATGCGGTACCAGGTTTATACTTCTTCGATGAGCGGGTGGTAGAGTTTGCAAAAAACGTCAAGCCTTCAGCGCGTGGCGAACTAGAGATCACTGAGGTGATCGACCAATATTTACAAGCCGGCGAACTAAAAGTAGAGATTATGGGCCGAGGCACGGCATGGCTCGATACCGGGACTCACGATGACTTACTCGCGGCCGTACAATTTATTGCCACCATAGATAAACGCCAAGGGTTAAAGGTGAATTGTCCCGAAGAAGTGGCGTTTCGTAATGGTTGGTTAAGTGCAGAAAAACTGCGTGAAATTGCAGGGCCTTTACGTAAAAGCGGTTATGGCGAATATTTGTTGCAGTTGATTGATGGACGAGTTTTTTAATGCATTATATCGAAACGGCTATTCCCGAAGTAAAAATCATTGAACCCAAAGTGTTTGGTGATGAACGCGGTTTTTTTATGGAAACTTTCCGCCTTGATGAATTTAATCGTGCATGCGCGCAGCGCACATTTGTGCAAGACAATCATAGCAAATCAAGCCATGGCATTTTACGCGGCTTACATTACCAATTGAACAATACCCAAGGAAAATTAGTGCGTGTTACTTCGGGCGAAGTTTATGATGTTGCCGTTGATATGCGTCAATCCTCGCCAACTTACGGTCAACATATTGGTGTTGTTCTCTCCGGTGAAAACAAGCGTCAATTATGGGTGCCTGAAGGGTTTGCACATGGCTTTTATGTGATGAGTGAGTCGGCAGAATTTGTTTATAAATGTACTGAGTATTACGCGCCAGAGCATGAAGTGTCATTGTTGTGGAATGATCCCGAGTTAAATATTCAATGGCCGTTAGTCAATGGTAAGCCTCCTGCGCTTTCTGCAAAAGATGAAGTCGGCTTGTTGTTTAAAGATGCGCCCGCGTTTACCGCTTAACTTAGTGTAGACAAAGTAAATATATGAAAATCATTGTTATTGGTAAGTCAGGCCAATTAGCCTGGGAGTTACAGCAGTTATCATCGCCAAAGCATGAAGTGGTGTGTTTAGGGCGAGACGATATTGATTTGCAAAATGTTGCCTCTATCAAGAGTAGCTTTAGCTTATATAAAGCTAGTGGTGTAATTAACGCTTGTGCATATACGGCGGTCGATAATGCGGAAAGTGATAGTGACAGCGCTTACGCACTTAATGCACAAGCCGTAGGCAATTTAGCACAGGTATGTAAAGAACTGACATTGCCGTTTGTGCATGTTTCAACCGATTTTGTGTTTTATGGTGATAAAGGTGCGCCTTATTTGCCTGATGATGAAATAAATCCATTAGGAGTTTATGGCGCCAGTAAAGCCAAAGGTGAGCAATTAATTACTGAGTTTTATCCAGAGCAAAGCACCATTATTCGCACGTCTTGGGTGTACTCAACACACGGTAACAATTTCGTAAAAACCATGTTGAACTTGATGAAAACTAAGCCGGAACTTGGCGTTATTAGCGATCAAATAGGCTCGCCAACTTATGCTAAGGGCTTAGCCCAAGCTTGCATGTCAAGTTTAGAGAATAACATTACCGGTATTCATCACTATACTGACACTGGGGTTGCGAGTTGGTTCGATTTTGCCGTTGCTATTCAAGCCATTGGCCTTGAACTTGGTTTATTGGCTAAAAAAATCCCTATCAAACCTATTACCAGTGCCCAATACCCAACACCAGCAAAACGGCCTCATTACAGCGTGTTAGATAAAACGAGTATGGCGCAAACGTTACCTAAGCTAGCATTTATCCACTGGCAAGCACAATTACATACCATGATGACAGCGCTAATAGTTGAGCAGTCGTAAACGATAAGAGTATAAGTTGATGAAAAAATTATTAGTGACCGGCGGTGCCGGCTTTATTGGCGCAAATTTTGTGCATTATTGGATGAACAAATACCCCAACGATAACGTTATTGTGCTCGATGCGCTGACCTATGCCGGTAATATCGCTAATCTAGAGAGTGTAAAAAACCATCAGAACTTTTCTTTTGTCCATGGCAATATTTGTGACCAAGCATTAATTGAAAGTTTACTAGTTGAACACGGAATTGATACCTTAGTGCACTTTGCTGCAGAATCGCATGTCGATCGGTCAATTACCGGCCCTGATGCGTTTATCGAAACCAATATTATCGGTACTTATAGTTTACTTAAGGCCGCTAAAAAAGTTTGGTTAGATGGCGAAAATATTATTGCAGGGCATCGCTTCCATCACGTCTCTACTGATGAAGTGTATGGCACCTTGTCAGCAACAGATCCTGCGTTTACCGAAGATACTGCCTATGCGCCTAATTCCCCTTATTCTGCCAGTAAAGCGGCCAGTGATCACTTAGTACGTGCTTATCATCATACCTATGGGCTAAATGTTACCACCAGTAACTGTTCAAACAACTATGGGCCGTTTCATTTTCCAGAAAAGCTTATTCCGCTCGTTATCACCAATATTTTGCATGATAATGCCTTACCTATATACGGTGATGGTCAACAAATACGAGATTGGTTATATGTAGAAGATCATGCCTACGGCATTGATCTTGTACTACAAAATGGCAAAGTTGGCGAAAATTATAATATTGGTGGTGATAATGAGTGGGCCAATATTGATATTGTTAAGGCGATTGCTAAATTAGTTGAGCAAGAATTTGCTAACAACGCAGCATTAGCTAGTCGCTTTCCTGACGCAAAAGCGGCTATGGCGAAAAATACCCAATCGTTGATCACATATGTTAAAGACAGACCCGGTCATGATCGTCGCTACGCAATTGATGCCACGAAAACCAATAATGAGTTAAATTATCAGCCAAAAGAGTCATTTGAAACCGGCATTGCTAAAACGGTTGCTTGGTATTTACATAATGAGCAATGGTGGCAAAGTGTGATGGATGGCTCTTATCAACATTGGACAGCAGCGCAATACTCGTAGAATTAAACTTAAAAAGCCGCTAATAATGAATATTAGCGGCTTTTTTGTGATAGTTTTCTTCTCGTTAATTAATAGTTTGCGGCGATCTGCTCATCAGCCCAAGAGATGGCTTGATGATAATTCTTAACCACATTGGTTTTTTCAAGGCCGAGTTTTTCCATCACTATGGTGGTTTTTGACCATTCTGCATGTTCAATAAGCTCAACGAGTTTGATCAATGCCGCCATTACACCTTTGCGGGTTAATAAAGTATCTTTTATCTCTTGTGCTAACGGTAGTTTAGCGAGGATATCTTCTAATTCTTCATCAACAATAGCGTCAATGAGTGATAATAAACCGGTTAAAAATGCGATAGAAGCATCTAAATTGGCGTCCACTTCATCAGTCATCAGTTCACAAAACTTTGCCCGCGCCATCGCGGAATTAATTAATTCTGTCGGTTTTTCGGGGTTGATATTGGCGGTAAACATTAAATCAAGAAATCGTTTTAACTCGCCTGAGCCTAATATAACCAGTGCTTGCTTAATGGTGGAAATTTCATTGCGGCGTCTGAATATTGGTGAGTTAGCATAGCGCAATAATTTGTATGATAGCGTAACATCACGCTCAAAAACCGAGGTAATGCTAGCAAGATCAACTTCTTTTTTTGAGGTTTCGTAGAGTAATTCCGCCATTGCCATTTGCGACGGTGATAAATTTTTGGTTTTTACCATTTCAGGTTTGGCAAAAAAGAAACCTTGAAATAATTCAAAATCTAGCTCAAGTGCTTGATTATACTCTTGATAAGTTTCAACTTTTTCAGCAAGCAATTGGATATGGGGAAAGTCGACAATCGCAGCTTTAGCTGCTTTGATATTCTCTAGTGTCGAGCTTTGCCAATCTATTTTAATGATCTTAATAAAAGGGTAGAAGTGGCGCCAAACATCTTGATGAACATAATCATCAAGCGCTATGGTGTAGCCTTTTTCATGTAGATCCTTACATAGCGCTAATAACTTTTTGCCCGGTTTGACCGTTTCTAACACTTCGACCACTAATTCTTCAGGGGTGAGAGTTTCAGGGTAACCTTTACTTAAGGTATCTAAGGTAAAGTTAATAAACGCTGGGGTATTGCCGGTAAATTCGCTGATGCCAACGTTAAAATTACTGGCTTCAACCATTTTGGCAGTCGCTTCATCGCCATCAATATCTGGGAAAACATTATTTATGCTATCGCGGAACAATAGCTCATAGCCAAAGAGGTTCTTTTCTTTGTCTAAAATAGGTTGTCTTGCAGCATAAAAGTACATATAAATCCCTGTTTAACTAAATTATGTCAGGCATAACTTGTTTATTTGTCTTGGTGTCACCCCGTTAATATTGTTTATCAGAGGTAACTTATCCATTAGTTGCCTCTTTATAACATAAATAAATGCGAATATTCACGAAAAAACATGGTAATGCGCTATTAACTCAGCATATTATTCCAGTTCACGTTTAATTAATGGCTCAGATGCTCGTTTTTTAAACCATCTTAAGTTTTTTTCGGAGGTTAAATGGCGATTGGCACAATGATTTCATTGGCACTCTACTTTATTGTAATGTTAGGTATAGGTTTATATGCCTATCGAAAATCAACCAGTGATGTTTCTGGCTTTATGCTCGGTGGTCGCAGTTTAAGTCCATCGGTAGCGGCGCTTTCTGCTGGTGCATCTGATATGAGCGGTTGGATGTTGATGGGAGTACCTGGAGCCATGTATTTAACCGGGTTAAGCAGTGCTTGGATAGCGTTCGGTTTGATTATCGGCGCTTATTTAAATTATTTGATCGTCGCGCCTAGGTTAAGAACCTATACCGAAATGGCTAATGATTCGATTACCTTGCCAGACTTTTTCGAAAATCGCTTTGGCGATCATTCACATCGACTACGCATTATGTCGTCACTAGTTATTATTTTATTTTTTACCCTTTACACATCATCGGGCATTGTTGCCGGCGGTAAATTGTTTGAAAGTTCATTTGGCTTAAGTTATGAAGCTGGCCTCTATATTACCGCTGGTGTGGTTGTACTTTATACGCTATTTGGCGGTTTTTTAGCGGTAAGTCTGACCGATTTTGTTCAAGGCTGTATTATGTTTATTGCCTTAGTATTAGTGCCGTTTGTGGTGATAACCGATGTTGGCGGGCCTGATGCTGTGTTGCAAGGCCTTGAGCAGGTAGATGCTAAATTATTAAACCTATTTAGCGGCGTCAGTGTGGTGGCGATAGTTTCTGCTATGGCCTGGGGGTTAGGTTACTTTGGCCAACCACATATTATCGTGCGTTTTATGGCCATTCGTTCGGTCGATGATTTACCCGTTGCTAGACGTATCGGTATGAGTTGGATGATAGTGTCATTATTTGGCGCTATGGCGACCGGATTAGCTGGTGTAGTTTATGCCACTAAAACCGGTCTCGCGGTTGATGATGCCGAAACAATATTTATTCTGTTGTCACAACTATTGTTCCACCCATTAATTGCCGGCTTTTTACTGGCAGCCATTTTAGCCGCCATCATGAGTACCATATCATCGCAATTATTGGTGACTTCAAGTTCATTAACCGGTGACTTTTATAAAGCCTTTTTAAATAAATCAGCCAGTGAAAAGCAATTGGTATTTGTTGGCCGTTTATCGGTAGCGTTAGTTGCTCTCTTCGCCGTATTTTTGGCCTACGATCGCGAAAGTTCCATATTAACCTTGGTCAGTAACGCTTGGGCCGGCTTTGGCGCAGCATTTGGCCCATTAGTGATTATGAGCTTATATTGGAAGAAGATGAATCGACATGGCGCGCTCGCGGGTATGCTAACGGGTGCCATTACCGTATTGGTATGGATTTATGCGCCGATCACCGTCAATGGCCAAAATTTAAGTGCAATAATGTATGAAATTGTGCCGGGCTTTATTATGGCGACTATTGCCATTGTGTTAGTGAGCCGTTTAACCAGTAAAGCACAGCCAGAGTTAGACGCATTGTTTGACAAGGTTGCCGCTAAGCACTAGTTGATGCTTATATTCGGAGGGTGATGCTAGCTTTAAATAACACTGATAAGCCTTGATGAAAGCTAGCAGTTTAACTGCTAGCTTTTTATATCTGTAAGCTTTGAGGGGATTGGCGGTTAAATTGACCACGTAATATTGTTATTGATGCGCTCTTGCCATTGGCTGATAGGCTCTGTTTTGTCACCAACGACAATGACGTTTGATTGATTAAAGTGTAGCGAGCGACCTTGTAATTTGTCGTTAGCAAAATCGGCATTAAATTCAATATCGTCGTTATTAGGCACAATAAAAACATTCACCGGACTGGTTTTACCTTGGAATACTAAGTGCAGGCTTTTGGTGCCGTCAAAGCGACAATAATCGGCAAAAATTAGTGTACCAAATGTACTATCAAAACTGCCTTTGAAGTCGGCCATTTTTTGATTTAATGATGCTAAAGTAACATTTGGCTGATCATTGTTAGTGAAGTGTGATGCCTCGTGATTAACATGGGCAATGGCATAGTCACCTAGGTTTTTATAACTGTGAGAAAACATCATAAAATTCACCGTTAAGCCCATTACAAAGGCAACAGAGGCTGCCATTGCTAAGCGAACACGGGTTTTACTTTTTTGCTGTTGATGGCTCGCTAAGGTTTGGCGCAAAATTAATTTATTCGCTAAATCATCAGGCACAGGTATATTCAGAGCTTGGGCAATTTTATCATCTAAAGCATCAACGTCTTGTGCAAACTTTTGCTTGCTCGGATCTTGCTTAATCGCGTCGAAAACAGCCTTATCGCAGTTTTTGGGTTCGGTTAATATGCTGCGTCTAAATTGCAAATCATCCATTGTGTAGACCTCTTAATGTTGGCTCGTTGTCTACGGCCTCTTTCAATTGATTGCGAGCACGAAATAATCGTGTCATCACGGTATTTTTGTTTAACGACAACATATTGGCAATTTCTTCACCGGTAAAGCCACCGATAACCTGTAATACTAGTGGTTCTCGATATTCTTCCGGCATCTGGGCTATTTTTTCCCGCAACCAGTGATTTTCGATTTCTTGCTCATTGCTGGTGGCTTTAACATCGGTTATGTTTGCCTCTTCATATTCGCTCATATCAAAACGCTTACGCTCAAAGCGACGGGCGTTTTCTCTGCGCAAAATGGTAATTAACCATGACTTAGCGGCTTTTTCATCTTTCAACGAGTCAAGCGCGCGCCATGCACGTAAAAATGTTTCTTGCACTAAGTCTTCCGCCACATGCTTATCGTGGCATAACCAGTATGCATATCGATATAAATCAGCATGTAACGCTTTAACGAGTGCTTCGTATCTAACTTGTTTTGTCGCCATGTTGTAAGAGACCTGAGGCCTTGTCATTTTATTTCGTACTAAGCAAAATTTTTAGATAAGCTCACTATAACGTGAATTTTTGCTGGAGTGTAGGTTGGGTTTTGGCCTATCAAGTTTTACGGCATGAATGACGGTGAGAATGCCGACCTACAACAGCCGGCACAGTATTTTAACTGCTTGCTAAGGATTAATACTGATAGCTTCAGCTTGGGATGTATTGTGCTTGCTTTTATGTATTGCTTGTATGGCATCAAGCAAGTCATTTCCTGACCATGGCGCTGGGCTCTTACCATAGCGGCTTTGTTGCAAGGCGATAATGGCGCTGGACAGTGCTGGGTTGTTGAAATAAGCATGCAATGCGTCAAGCGTAGTTAATGCCTCACTTTGATTGTTATCTGAAGATTGCGATCGCGCCCAAGGCAGCAAACACGTTAGGGCAGATTCACCATTATTTTGTTTACAGGCTGCCAATAGCGCTAAGTAAGCATTGTTTACTTTGTTGCTGTTGTTGTGAACGATGTTTTTACTCTGAAACGGGCGTTTAGCTGAGATAAACCAAGCTAATAGGGTTAATAACCATAAGGCGAGAAATAGCCATTGCCAAAAATTCGTTTGCTCAATAACCACTGTTTCGACCACTGGCGTACTCGTCGGTTGTTCATTGCTCATAGTCGATGGTGCTGCAGCAATTGGGGTTCTTGTATCACTTATATCGCTTATGGCCGCTAAATCTGCATTCGGTAATATGGTAATTTTTTGTCCCGGAATTTTTGCGATTTCTGCTTTGTTAGTCACGGTATTCCACCAAGGAATCGAGATCTCAGGCAATTGATAATCGCCAGCTTTACTGGCAACGATGGCAAAATTCACCACTTTTTGACTGACTAAACGTTGATTGTTAAGGCCGGTGTGCAGCTCCGCTTGATCCGGATACACTTTTAACCCTTGCGGCACTGTCATAGATATTTTGGGTAGTTGCTCTTCAGAAAGCCCTGCCGCGGTTAGTGTAACTGTGCGAGTGATAGGCTCGCCGACTTTAAATTGACTTGGCTCTGGCTGCCATTCTTGGTGTAAAGCCAATAACTCGCTCGGTAACCAAGCACCATCAACTTGCGGCGGAATGGCTTTAACCGTTAAAGCGATATCATCACCAATAACACTAACCGGTTTGCTATCGGCAAAACTTAAAAAGTTAGAGCGTCTTGTCGTCGGCATGATAATTTCGCCAGAAAAAACCGGCGCTTTTAATATCACTTCGCCGCTTTGTTGCGGGCTAATGGCATATACACGTTCGATAATGCGATAGCGTTTACCCTTAATAATGTTTTCAGATTCTTTATCTTTGCCGATTTGTAAAATATTTGCGCCCGCCAAAACCGGCTCCGTCAAACTGCCACGTTTTAACTCGGCGGCGAAGTGCAGTTTTACCGTTAGGGTAATTTGCTGCTGCACATAAATATTGGTGGCAGAGGCTTGGGTGGTAATAAATAAGTCTTGCTGATTTGACGCCGAGGCTTGATCCGCTGCCAGTGCTTTTACCGTGATAGCTTGGGTTTTGGCGCCATCAATATCAAAGGCGGGAATAATAAATTCACCCGGCTTGCGGGCAATTAGTACTGTGGTCCAGGTCGTGGTGCGCGTGGTATTAAAGTTGATCATGCTAGTTTGCGAGCTGACTGAGGTGCGTCCAACTATAAAATCCGTTAACAGCGCGGAGGTATCTAAAGCATTGCGGCTGACATCGTCATCGGCGATGACGGTTAATATTAGCGATTCGTTAACTATCACAGGGTTTTTATCAACGCTGGCTGTTACTTTGCTTAAGGCGTGGCTATTAAAGGCAAGTAAAATAGCCAAAACAGACATTATAACTCTTACCACTTTTTCTTAACTCCTACATTTCGGCGATCTTGATGACGTTTTTGATATTCGAGCTGCATTTTATTGCGCAGTAGCATATACGGATCGTCGGTAACTTTATTAAGTAATTGTTGATGCTTTTGTTCAGTTTCTTTTGCTCGTTGTTCCGCCAATTTTTGTGCTTGTGCGCTTTGTGGCTCACCGTCTTGTTCAGCATTTTTTGCTTGCTCAGCATTTTGTGCTTGTTGCTGTTCTGCTTGCTCTTGCTTATCACGCTCAGCTTGTTGTTCTTGCTCTTGCTGTTTATTGGCGTCTGATTGCTCAGATGATTCACTGTCTTGGCTTTGCTCTTGCTTTGAATCTTGTTGATCTTGAGGCTGACCTTGTTGCTGCTCGCCTTGATCGCTGTCTTTACTTTCACCATCTTGGTTTTGGCTATCTTGATCTTGCTGTGATTGCTTGCCGTCTTGTTGATCTTGACTCTGGTCTTGTTGATCCTGCTGCTGATCGTCACCATCTTGTTGTTGTTGTTGCTGTTCTTGCTGTTCTTGCTGTTGCTTTAATTTTTCTAAGATAGCTTTATTTGCTTTCGCATCCGCTAAGTTAGGATCTTGCGCTAGGGCTTGCTCGTAAGCGGCGATGGCGTCATCAAAGCGTTGCAGTTTTGCTAAGGCGTTACCTTGATTAAAGTGGGCATCAGCACTGTCTTCTTGTTGAAATGCGCTTAATGCTTGTTCGTAATCACCGGCTTTGTAATGGGCGCTGCCTTGCCAAAGCGGATTGTTAAATTGCTCAGCGGCTTGCTGATATTGTTCACTTTTAAACGATGCTTGACCTTGTTGATCTTTCGTTTGCCAAAGATCTTGCCAGATATCCGCTTGCGCTTGGTTATTAGGCACTAGTAAGAAGGCAAAGGGTAGGGTTAGCATTAATGCGCCGCGTCGAAAATAGCTGAGTAGCATAGGCAAAACCAGTAGCAATAGATAAGGGCCAAACTCTTGCCATTGATCGCCAGTATTTTCACTTGCTTTAGTGTTATCCGTATCCGCAAGTAACGGCTGCACCGTAAGTCGCTCAATATCTTTATTATTGTGGCTTAAGGTGGTGTAGTTTCCTCGGCCTCGATTTGCTAGTCCACGCAATGCCTGTTCAGTCAATTTAGGAACAATAATTGCGCCCTTGTTGTCTTTCATCAGTTCGCCATTACTGAGTTTTATCGGCGCACCGGTTTTTGTGCCGACACCCAAAATATTGAGGCGGTAAGGGTGTTCACGTGACCACTGGGTAATATCTTGAATATCAATATTATCGATACCGTCAGTAAACCAATAAATATCGCCATTGTTATGACCGGCATTGACTAACATTTCATCGGCCAACACTAGAGCGGCGAGTGGGTTGCTGCCTAATTCCGGCATTAATTCAGGGCTTAATGACGGCAACAATAATTTAATGTTGTTGCTGTCGTCGGTCAGTGGGCTAATGCTAAAGGCATCGCCGGCGTAGGCAATAAGGCCTATTTCACCGTCGTTAATGCTATCAAGTAAGTCGATGGCTTTATAGCGCGCGCGGGTTAGGCGATTAGGCGCCACATCGGTTGAATACATAGAATACGACATGTCCATGATCAATACCGAGCCTTGGGCGACTTGATATACTGGCTGTGGCAGTTTTTGCCAGCTAGGTCCCGCCATGGCCAAAATTGCTAATAAACCGATAAAAAATGGTAGTACTAAAGAGTTTGAACTCGCTTTGGCATTACCTTGTACTAAAACCTTGGCTAAATGTGCAGGCAGCAGTTGTTGCCAACCAGACTGTTTAACGCGTAACTTTTTAAGCAGCCACAACATCAAGAGTAAAACAATCAGTGCGCTCAGCCACAATGGGCGAATAAAATGAAAGTCAGCCATCTTAGTGCTGTCCCTGTGCGGAGTTGGTTCTGGTAGTGAAAATTTGACTGCTAAGTGCAGCATTAATCAGCAAGGTGATTAAACTGAGCAATAATGCCAAGCCAAGTGGCCAGTAAAATAGTGCGGTTAGCGGGCGCATTTTTTGTTGCTCTTGTTCTACGGGTTCAAGTTGATCTAATAGTTGATAAATTTTACTCATATCTTCACTGGCTCGGGCGCGGAAATAATGCCCTCCGGTTTGCTCGGCTAAACGTTGTAAAGATTCTTCATCGAGTTCGCTCGATGGATTCACGCGCCGGGCGCCAAATAAAGAGTTTTGTATCATGACATCGGCGCCAATACCAATAGAGTAAATGGTAATGTTTTTTGCTACCGCTAATTCTAGCGCTTGATCTGGGGTGATTTTACCAGCGGTATTTTGGCCATCGGTGAGCAATAATAATACGCGGTTTGACTCTTTCTTTTCATCAAAACGTTTTACCGCTAGGGCAATAGCATCGCCAATGGCGGTTTGTTTACCAACTAAACCTAAAACAGTTTCATCTAGCATTTGTTGGACGGTTTTACGGTCAAAGGTCATCGGCGTTTGCATATAAGCGTCATCACCGAATAAAATCAGACCTAATTTGTCGCCACTGCGCCTAGCAATAAACTCGCCTAGCAGGGTTTTTAACATTTCAAGGCGATTAACACTGCGGCCATTTAAGCTCATATCTTCAACCTGCATACTGCCGGAAAGGTCCACTGCAATCATCATTTCACGGCCTTCGCTTGGCACATTGACCGCTTCACCTAGCCATTGTGGCTGAGTGCAGGCTAACACCATTAACAGCCAAATCACGCCTAATATCAACAGTGGCGTTTTTTTCTTTTCTGGTGCGAACTCTGCTGTTTGCACGCCTTTAATTAGGGTCGGCATTCTCAACGGCGCCGCTTGTAACTGCTTTTTCGCCGGTAAAAAATACACCAGTAACGGCAGGGGCAAAGCGAGTAATGCCCAAATAAAATCAAAATGGATCATAACTTGGCTCCACTTTCTTGAGCAACATGAGCTTGACTAGCGATTGTTTGACTAGCAAGGGCTTGAGTATCAGAGCCTTGAGTAGCCGCTAAACTTGCTTTTTTCGGTGGTAAAGCGTGCTTGAGCCACAATGCTGCCGCTTGGCTAAATTCTTCCGACTGATTTTTTTCAACATTATTTTGATAAACCGAATTAAAATGCTCAGCGCTGAGTTGAGTAAATTTTTCTTGTTGCTTAGCGGCTAAGCTAGCGATTAAAAACGCTTTAAAGTTATCGCCGGTTAAATGGGCGACTTGCTGGCGAGGGAAATATTGTAATGCCGCCCACTTTAACAACGCGACGGTGGCGCTATTATCAGTCGCGCTCGCTAATTGCTTGAGTGCGTTTTTTTTCGCTTTGCGTTTAACAACATAGTGTCGCCATTTGATCAGGCCAAAAATGATTAATGCTAATACCGCTGCCATCAGCAGCCACCAGCCCGGCGCAACGGGATAGTTGTGAACATCGGCCGGTAGATGAATATCTTTTAATTGTGCTAACGGATCCATGACGCTACTCCGCGCTGTAATTGGCTTTCCAGTGGCTCGCTGGCACAAAAGTGCAACAAACGAGCGCCGGCTTTGGTTAATTTTTGCTCGATAGCATCGTTTAAGTTCATCGCTTGTTGGTGATATTTTTCTGCCAAAGCTTTATCGCCGAGTATTAATTGTTGACGGCCATTACTTTCAGCATAGCTTTCAGTCGCAGCGTTACCATCGGTAATAGCGACACTAATTTTATCTTTACTGTCAGGCAGTTGTTGCTCTAGCGGGTCGCTGATCAAACACACCACCAATTCACAATGCCGGCTAACATGGGCTAAATGGCGTACCGCTTCATCGGTGAGGTTAAAGGCGTCGGTGATCAAATAAACTAGGCTGCCGGGTTTAGCGAGTTGGCGTAAGCGCGTACAGTTTTGCGCAAAGGCTAATTGTGCTTGATGGCGATCTAAGCGTTCACTATTATCAACGGCAGAGCTGGCGTGATTTTTCACTAAAGCATGCAAATAATGTAATACGCCTTGTTGGCGACTGCGCGGTTTTAATTCACTGTGGCGGTGTTGATTAAACACCACACCGCCAATACGATCGCCGCGCGATTTTGCATGCCATGCTACTAGGGCTGCTACGTGTGCTGCTTGTACCGATTTAAACAATAATTGACTGCCAAAAAACATATTAGCGCTTAAGTCGGTGGCGATCAGCACCGGACGTTCAATTTCTTCACGAAATAATTTGGTGTGAGTTTTGCCGGTGCGCGCGGTCACACGCCAATCAATTGCGCGAATATCGTCGCCATTTTGATAGTGACGCACTTCGTCAAATTCCATCCCTCGGCCTTTACTGCGGGCGAGATAGTTACCTGACATTTTGCCGTGTAAGCTTTTTGAGGCCGCTAAATTAATTAACGAGCTTTTCGTTTGATAACGAATAAGCTCATCAATGCTCAATGTAATGCCGTTACTGGCCAGTTCATTAAGCAACATTTGCGGGCTGTTTTGCTCGGTAGATTTTTTTTGAGTAAACCACATAAGGCGAGCCTGCGCTTAGGCAACCGCCACTAAGCTAAGTAAATGATCAAGCAGTTGATTACTGCTGATACCTTCTGCCTCGGCTTGATAAGTCATTAATATACGATGACGTAAAACATTATGAAAAACCGCTTGTACATCTTCAGGGCTAACAAAGTCACGATTTTGTAACCAGGCGCGTGCGCGTGCGCAGCGATCTAGCGCAATAGTAGCGCGTGGGCTAGCGCCATAGGCAAGCCACTGTTTTAATTTATCGTCGTATTTTTCAGGATTACGCGTCGCCATGATCAAGTCAACAATGTAGCTTTCAACGGCAGGCGCCATATGAATTTGCATTACTTGTTCGCGTGCCGCGAAAATGTCGGCTTGAGTAATTTCTTTAATCGCTTGTTTTTCTGCTTTTAAGGCTTCACCACGATTAAGTTTTAATATTTCTAGTTCACTGGCGGCATCGGGGTAATCAATTTCCACATGCATTAAAAAGCGATCAAGTTGCGCTTCAGGTAGCGGATAGGTGCCTTCTTGTTCGATAGGATTTTGCGTTGCCATGACTAAAAATAGTTCAGGTAATGGATAAGTATTGCGGCCAACGGTAATTTGACCTTCTGCCATCGCCTCTAATAACGCTGATTGTACTTTTGCCGGCGCACGGTTGATTTCATCGGCTAACACTAAGTTACGAAATAACGGCCCAGGTTGAAAAACAAAAGTGCCATCTTCAGGGCGGTAAATATCGGTACCGGTTAAATCGGCCGGTAATAAATCAGGGGTAAACTGCACACGGTGAAAGTCGGCTTCTAGTCCTTGCGCGAGCGCATTTACCGCACGAGTCTTTGCTAACCCTGGTGGTCCTTCAACAATAAGGTGACCATTAGCCAATAATGCAATGAGTAAGTTCTCAACCAGCGCGTGCTGGCCGATAATTTGTGAAGATAAATGTTCTTTTAATGAGGAAAAATGTGCAATGTCCATAATTAATTGTTCTTATTAAGAGTAAAAGTGTGAGTCATCAGCTCTGACTTATAAAATGATATAAGGTTCAGCAATCAAAAAACAAGCTTGATAAAATATTTGTCGAAATTTTTCAGTATTTTTTTGGTGCTTAAGTGGCGTTTGTTCAATTTTTGTTAGCTAATCATTGAATTATTTCTATAGTTGGTTAGAATCATCTTAAATTAAAAGAGGTCTGACCTCTTAAATATAGCAACAAGTGGATACAAAAATGACAAAATCAAAATTAATGACCTCAAGTGGAGAGCGCATCGCGATAGTCGCTGGTTTGCGTACGCCGTTCGCGAAACAAGCTACCGCTTTTCACGGTGTTCCTGCCGTCGACTTAGGTAAAATTGTTGTTAATGAGTTACTACAAAAGCATGATGTTGATCCACAAATTATCGATCAATTGGTGTTTGGTCAAGTGGTACAAATGCCTGAAGCGCCAAACATTGCTCGCGAAATTGTGCTAGGTACTGGCATGAACGTACATACCGATGCTTATAGTGTTTCTCGTGCCTGTGCGACGAGCTTTCAATCAACGGTGAACGTTGCTGAGTCAATTATGGCCGGTTTTGTTGATGTGGGCGTTGCTGGTGGTGCTGATTCATCATCTGTTGCGCCGATTGGTGTGTCAAAGAAATTTGCTCGTACTTTATTAGACTTAAGCAAAGCACGTTCATTTGGCGCAAAAATGGCGCTGATTCGTAAACTGAACTTTAAAGATATATTGCCAGTGCCACCG
This sequence comes from Cognaticolwellia sp., assembly GCA_049614565.1. GTDB lineage: Bacteria > Pseudomonadota > Gammaproteobacteria > Enterobacterales > Alteromonadaceae > Cognaticolwellia. The sequence goes on from JBMZDW010000007.1 coordinate 42,797, forward strand.
GCGGTTGCAGAATACTCGACCGGCCTTTCGATGGGGCAAACCGCTGAACAAATGGCGAAAACACACGGTATAACGCGTGAAGCGCAAGACGCCTTAGCACATCGCTCACATACCTTAGCGACAAAAAACTGGGCCGAAGGTAATCTTGCCGGTGAAGTGATGACCGCGCACAGTGAGCCGTACAAAGCATTTATCGAAAAAGATAATTGTATTCGTGAAAATTCAGAATTAGCCAGTTACGCGAAATTACGCCCAGTGTTTGATCGCAAGCACGGCACAGTGACCGCAGCAACTAGTACGCCATTAACCGATGGCGCGTCTGCCGTATTAATGATGCGTGAAGGCCGAGCCAAAGAGCTAGGTTATCAGCCGTTAGGTTACATTCGTAGCTACGGTTTTGCCGCCATTGATGTTTGGGAAGATATGCTGATGGGGCCAAGCTATGCCTCGCCAATCGCGTTGGAGCGTGCGGGTATGAACTTAGCAGATTTAGACTTAATTGAAATGCACGAAGCGTTTGCGGCTCAAGCATTGGCAAACGTGAAAATGTTTGGCAGCAATAAGTTTGCGCAAACTCACTTAGGCCGTGATAAAGCCATTGGTGACATCGATATGGATAAATTTAACGTCATGGGCGGCTCGTTAGCTTATGGGCATCCATTTGCCGCCACTGGTACGCGCTTGATTGTGCAAACATTGAATGAATTAAACCGTCGTGGCGGTGGTGTAGGCTTAACAACCGCTTGTGCGGCTGGCGGCTTAGGTGCGGCTATGATTGTGGAGACAGATTAATGACTGATGTAACCAATATGACACAAGAAAACAATAAAACTTTTAGTTTAGCGCGCCAAGAAAATGGTATCGCGCATTTGATCATGGATGTGAAAGGCGACACCATGAACACCCTAAAAGCGGAATTTGCTGATGAAATTTCTGAAGTATTAGCTGAGATACGCGAAGATAAAGCCATTGTCGGCCTAGTGCTGATCAGCGGCAAAGCTGACTCTTTTGTTGCCGGTGCTGATGTCCATATGTTGGCCAACTGTAGCTCGGCGGCACAAGCTACGGCCTTATCACGCCAAGGGCAAGTGATTTTCGACCAACTTGAGAACTTATCAATTCCCGTTGTAGCCGCAGTACACGGCGCCTGTTTAGGCGGTGGCTTAGAGCTGGCGATGGCCTGTCATGCACGTGTTTGTAGTGATAGCCCTAAAACAGCGCTCGGTTTGCCGGAAGTGCAATTAGGTTTACTACCGGGCGGTGGTGGCACACAACGACTACCTAAACTGGTCGGTATTCAAAAGTCACTCGATATGATGCTAACCGGCAAGCAACTGCGCGCTAAACAAGCGTTAAAAGCTGGCTTAGTGAATGATGTTGTGCCTAACAGCGTGTTAATTAAAACGGCTGAGCAGCTAGCACTGTCAGGCAAGGTAAAACCTAAAGCGCGTAAATTATCTATGATGGATAAATTACTCGAAGGTAATGGCCTAGGTCGCAGTGTGTTATTTAGCCAAGCGACCAAAACCGTGTTAGCTAAAACTAAAGGTAATTACCCTGCGCCATTAAAAATTATTGATTGTATACGCACTGGTGTTGAGCAAGCGCCGTCTAAAGGCTATCAAGTGGAAGCGGATCATTTTGGCCAGTTAGTGATGAGTGATGTTTCAGCGCAACTAAGGCAGTTATTTTTTGCCACAACCGACATGAAAAAAGAACAAGGCGTTGAAGGCGTAGCACCTGAAAAAATCAACAATGCTGCTGTTCTCGGTGGTGGCTTAATGGGCGGTGGTATTGCCTTTGTGACCGCAACTAAAGCGAAATTACCGGTACGTATTAAAGACATTTCTCATCAAGGTATTAGTTACGCTTTAAAATATGGTTATGACTTACTAAACAAAAAAGTGAAACGTCGTTTTATGCGTCACAGCGAAATGCAAAATCAATTGTCGCTTATTACGGGTACTACAGAATATAGTGGCTTTAAGAATGTTGATATTGTTGTTGAAGCGGTATTTGAAGACTTAACCTTAAAGCAAAATATGGTGGCTGATATTGAAAGCCATTGCAAAGAAGGCACTATTTTCGCCAGTAATACCTCAAGCTTGCCGATTGGCCAAATTGCCGAAAAAGCACAGCGTCCGGAAAATGTTATTGGGCTGCATTACTTTTCGCCCGTGGATAAAATGCCATTAGCGGAAATTATTGCTCATGAGAAAACCTCAGATCAAACCATTTCAACCACAGTTGCTTTTGCTAAAAAACAAGGTAAAACGCCGATTGTTGTTAAAGACAAAGCCGGCTTTTATGTTAACCGTATTTTAGCGCCATATATGAATGAAGCCGCTATGTTGTTACTTGAAGGTTGCTCAATTGAAGCGCTGGATAAAGCTATGGTGAAATTTGGCTTCCCGGTTGGACCTATGCATTTGCTTGATGAAGTCGGTATTGATATTGGTGCAAAAATAGGCCCGATTTTACAAGCCGAACTCGGTGACAGGTTTGCGCCACCACCGGCATTTTCTAAGCTGATTGACGATGGTCGTTTAGGTAAGAAAACTAAGAAAGGCTTTTATCAATACAAGACTAACAGCAAGAAGAAGTTAGTTGATGAAGATGTTTATACACTACTTGGTTTACAGGCAAACAATAAAAAAGTGACTGATGCGCAAGCAGAGCGTTGTGTTTATATGATGCTGAATGAAGCAGCGCGCTGTTTAGACGAAGGTATTATTCGTAATGCCCGTGACGGTGATATTGGCGCAATTTTCGGTATTGGCTTCCCACCATTTCTTGGCGGCCCGTTCCAATATATGGATAAAATTGGCGCTGCGACATTAGTGCGTAAATTGACACATTGGCAAGGTGAATTTGGTGAGCGCTTTGCGCCATGTGATGCCTTAGTGAAAATGGCTGAAAATGAAGAACGCTTTTATAGCTAATAGCGTGTTGTAGCGGTAATTTTTTTCCGCTGCAATGGAAAATAATCACCAGCAAAGGGGCAATTTATTGCCCCTTTTTTGTTGCTAAATTTTGGCAAATATTCTGAAACTTGTCATGATTTGCCGATGATTTTTAGTCAGGTGTTCGTGTCAGTGATAAAAAACAGTAAAGTAATTGTGATTATATTTTGAACAATTACTCTAAACTTGTTAAGATGCGCGCGTTTAGTAATGTAATACCATTCCGCACAAAGAAGTGACCACTTAGAACTACATGAGTGACATTAGAACAAATAAAATTTGTTTGGATATAGTTATTCTACATCAAACAAATTTTGTGAAGTTATCATGGTGTCCGTGCGTTCCCAAAGGGTGAATTTTAAAGGCTTATATGCTTCGTTATTGATATTGACAAGGGAATAACCATTCTCTGCAATCAATGCCTTGCCTCTAAGCCTTTAAAGTATCACTAAGAGAGCACTTTCTTATACGGATTGGTATAAGCCTTTTTAACCTAAAGAATTTTCAAGTGAGTAGCGCGTGTTTTTTTTCGTAGTAGTAGCATTAAGTGTTGTTTTTTCTGTGTTTTTTTACTGTCAGGCGATCAGTAGTGGTTTGGGAAGAAAACGCTGGGCTACGGCGGGCTTGATGTTTGGCCCTTTTATTTGGCCAATGTTTTGTATGAAAAAGCGGGTCAAGGTTTATCAACGCTTTGGTGTTGATTGCTTATTGTTTTCAGCTTAAGAGAAGTTTTCTAGCGGCATGCGGTTATATGCGGCAATGCCTCATTGCCAAATACAAGGTCAAGTTAATAAAAGCGTAGACATCCTTGTCACGTATTGCTCCGTATTCACTGATAAGCAGCCAACGCAGGAGAGGCTAATTATATCAGTGATTCGTCGGCTTTAGTTCCACCAAGTACTGGCTGGCATTTCTTTAATTTCAATGCTGGCAGCAATAGCATTTTCGGTCTTTTTAGCGATAAATAATGATTTAAATAATTTAATCATACTACCTCCTAGATGCGAACCTGTGTGCGTTTGGTACCTATGCGAACTTGTGTGCGTTTAGTTCCCACTTCGTCAATAGCCAAACCTTGAGCTTCAATGCGTACTTGAGTGCGTTTAGTGCCAATACGTACTTGCGTGCGTTTTGTGCCAACTTCGTCAACAGCCAAACCTTGAGCGTTAATGCGTACTTGAGTGCGTTTAGTGCCGATACGTACTTGGGTACGTTTTGTGCCAGCTTCTTCCATTGTGAAGTTATTATCAACAACAGGAGCGGCAGTGGTAGACATTGCAAGAGAAAGAATGAGTGAACTAAGCATGGTATATCCTTATTAAAAATTAAATGAGATTCAATAGGATATAAGCGAAAACTATGCCAAAGAGTGAAAGTCTTTATTTATAAGGCTTTTCGGCAGTTTTTTTAACTTACTTTGTACGTCAGAAAATTGTCACCAATGATTTAGAGCGGGTTAGTGCCAAATGTTGTTGATCTGTTGGTGATTTGAAAAGACAGCAAATATTTTTGAAAGTCATTTTCAGGTAGCGGTTTACTGTATAGATAGCCTTGTAATTGCTCACACCGCAAGCCAGATAAAAAGCTTAGTTGCTGATCGGTTTCTACGCCTTCTGCCACTACTTGCATCCCTAAATTATGGGCAATAGTGACAATAGTCGCCACCATGTTTCGCCCCTGTTCAGAGCTTTCAATATCATCAACAAAGGTTTTGTCGATTTTTAAAGTATTTAATGGGAATTTTTTCAAATACGCTAAAGATGAATAGCCAGTGCCAAAATCATCAAGAGATAAATGAACACCCATAGCGCGAATTTGCAACATGGTATCAATTGCTTGCTGCGGAGAATCCATTACCGTGCCTTCAGTTATTTCTAACTCAAGGTAGTCAGCCGACAAACCACTCTCTTTGAGGATATTGGCGATCATGGCGACTAAATTTGGTTGGGTAAACTGCACCGCAGAAAGGTTAACGGCAATACGCCCTTGGAAAAGTCCAGCATCAACCCATTTTTTAGTGGCAAAACAGGCTTTGCGTAGTACCACTTCACCAATATCAATAATTTGCCCCGTTTCTTCGGAAACCGGAATAAAAACCACTGGACTGATAATGCCTTTATTGGGTGTTTCAAAGCGAACTAAGGCTTCCATACCGGCAATTTTACCCGTGGCAATTTCAATTTTTGGCTGATAAAAAACCGAGAATAAATCATCTTTTAAACCGTGTCGGATCAGGTTCTCAATTTGCAGGCGTTTAACGGCGCTTTTATTCATCGATTCATTGAAAAATTGATATTTATTGCCGACGGAACTTTTTGCATGGTACATGGCAGTATCGGCATTTTTTAACAAGGCTTGCGGGCTTCTGCCATCTTCAGGGTACATGGCTATACCAATACTGCTATAAAGCACAATTTCCTGGCTTTTTATTTTTAGCGGTAAAGCAATTGAGGTTAAAACGTCCTTGGCGATTTTGATGATGGTATTAATATCATTGGTATTTTCAACAATTAAGCTAAACTCATCACCACCTAAACGATAGACAGTGTCTTGATTTCTTCCTAAGCTTTTTATGCGATCAGCAAGTTTACATAGCAGTAAATCACCGACTTCATGTCCGAGAGAATCATTCACTTTTTTAAAATTATCTAAATCAAATACCAGCAACGCATGTGGTATTTTGCTTTCAACTAAGCGCTGCTGATTGGCTTGAAAGTAAGCGCGATTAGGCAGTTCAGTTAAGGTGTCAGTATTAGCAAGTTTCCTTAATTCGGCTTCAGTTTGCTTGCGCAGAGTAATATCAGAAAATACGCCGACAAAATGGGAAATATTGTCGGTTTCGTCGCGAATGGCATCGATATTTAGGTCTACTAAGAAAGGCTTGCCATTGTTATGGACACTTTCGACTTCGCCATGCCAGCTGCCTTTGGTGATTAAGTACTGTTTAACATCTTCAGCAAAGCTTGCGGGGTATTTAGCAAAGGTAAGCGAGCTACCGCGTACTTGTTGCTTGCTTTTTCCAGTGATCTGTTGGAATGCTTTGTTGATGTCAACGACATTAAATTGGCGATCATAAATAATAATAGCGTCAGAAATATTTTCGATACACTTAGCGAAAAGCTTTAACCTTTCATCGGTACGTTTAATTTGACTAATATCTTTTAAGGTACCGGTCATGCGTGTTGGCTTGTTGTCCTCGTCTCGCTCAACAATTTTGCCAAGGTCGAGTACCCAAATCCATTTGTTGTTTTTATTTTTAACGCGATAGGTTACTTCAAAATGCTCTATGGCGTTATCAAAATGCTGGCTTAACGCCTGACTAACTCGGGGTAAATCTTGTTGATGAATATTGGTTTCATTGGAACTGATATTTCGCTTGCCATCTTGAGGAAAGTCTATCGCCCCCCAGATATTAGAGCGATACATTTTGCCTTTTTTAATATTCCAATCCCACATTTCATCACCGCTGCCCCACAGTGATAATTTTAAGCGTTCTTCACTGATTTTTATTTGCAGGTGAGAGCGGCGTATATCTCGCATATGTCGAAGGATATACGCCGTGATTAATATCGCAATAAGGCTATAAATAAATAGCGCTGCACGCGACAGCCACCAAGGCGGCAAAATGTTGATGGCGAGTTTTTTAATCGCGCTGGTTTGATTGTTTTGCAAGTCATACGCTTGCACTTCAAAGCGATAATCGCCGGCGCTTAAGTTAGTGTAGGTGGCACGTAGATTATTTTTTCCTGCGTCAATCCATTCATCCTCTAGCCCGATCAGGCGATAGCGGTATTTTAGGTGGCTTGGGAGCTTAGTGTTTGGCGCGACAAACTCAATACTAAAAGGGAATTGATTATGTTTTAAGTCTAGGCGCTGTAACAAATTGGCGGAACTAGCAATAGTATATAAGGGCTGTACCTTACCTAATGCAGCATCAACGATATGGGCTTGTTTATTAGCAACGAGAATGTCCGTAAGATATGGGGCGGAAAGCGTTTGCTTTATATTAAGTAGTGCTAAGGGAGAAAATGTATGAAAACCACTGGTGCCGCCGAAGTAGATAACATCGTTATGTGTTAAAATGGCACTATCACTTATAAACTCATTATTTTCTAAAAATATGTCTTTATTAAATGATTTCACTATATTCGTCTGAGGGTTAACTGCATTCACCCCTTGGTTAGTCGAAACCCACGCGTTTTGTTGATTATCGACAATAATGTCGGCAACAAAATTATTACTTAATTGATTACTCTCATTGAATATGTTGATTGCTAAAGATGCTTTGTTAACTACTGCAATACCTTGTTTGCGAGAACCCAAAAAAATCCAATCTTTTGCTAAGCCGATATTTGATATCATGCCAAATTGTAAACTTTCAGGGATTGTTGTTATTGTTTCGGAGAACTCACCGGAAGATACACTGTAATACAGTATTTGATTATCGCTTGTCGCTAACCATAGTTTATCGTCTTTATCATACTCAATTGCTGTAAAAGTGAGTTGGTTTTTATCTGTCGGTTGATGTAACTCATTCGAATGTAAATCAAAAGATGTAAAGCGCCGTGCCTCGTCAATAAACCATAACTTACTTTTAGCCAATGTTAAGCTGCTAAAGTCATTGTAGGTAGATTGCTGAGCCCATTGAGGGTGTTCTGTCAACGTGCCATTTTCGGTCTGGTAATAGTATAGATTACCTGGCTCTGAAGGAGTTTTTTGTTCGATTTTTAGCCAAAAGTTGTCTTTTTCATCAACTAGTAAATGTGAAATAGGTGCGTCGTTATTGATCTTAGCCTGATTTACTTTACCGTTTGGGGCAATTTTATTGAGTTGGCCATTGTCTGTTGTAAACCAAACCGTTCCGTCAGATGTTTCCGCGAAGGCATACACGGCATGCCCAGCTTCGTCGTAATTAAACAAGCCATGGTTAATTTTTAATTGTAAAGTACTGAAGGTATTGATGCCGCCACCATTGGTGCCAAGCCACATTTTATCAGCGCTGTCTTTAAATACTTTTAAAATAAGATCAAATGACAAGGCATTTTTATGCTGAGCACTTTGGTAGGAAGACACGGCACCGGAGAGTAAATTAATACTGTTTAAACCGTTAAGTGTGCCCAGCCAAACTGTGGCGTCATCGAGTTGTGCTATCGAGCGTACTTTATTTGATAAAATATTTAACGATGTGTCATCGCCGTCTTCAGTGTAGTGCTTGATGATGTTGTAGTCTTGCGAAACAATATAAAGTCCATTATCTGTCGCCAGCCAATATTGATTATCGACAAGTTTTAAGTCGTACAGGGCATTAGCGTTGAGCTTTAATCCCCATTTATTTTGGTCATTTAAAGATACGGCGAACGATTGCGTACTATTGGTTAAATAAATGCCTTGATCATAACTGCCTAGCCAATAATTACCTTTGTTATCTTGAAAAATGGTTTTAATTTCTTTTAAGGTATTATCAAAACCTCGAATTCTTATCCGAGAAAAGTTATTTGTTTCAACGTTAAACTTATGAATACCTTCTTTGCTGGAGACAAAAATACGGTTTTGCTTGTCTTGATAAATGTCCCAAATTTGGTTGTCTTTTAATGAGTCTCTGTCTGTGGCTTGATGAGTAAAGTTATCGAAGTTGTTTAATACTTCGTTATATCGACTTAGGCCATTATTGGTACCTACCCATAACACATTCTCATTGTCGATAAATAGCTTGCGAATAAAGTTATCAGCAATGGAGTTTTTATTACTGCTATCGTGGCGATAATAAACAAAATTTTTGCCGTCGTAGCGATTTAATCCGTCTTGTGTCGCAAGCCAAATAAATCCATTGTTGTCTTGAATAATGTCATAAACATAGCTTTGCGATAAACCTTCGCTAATTGAAATACGTTCAAATTTTAACGGCGTTTGATTAACGGTATTATCTGAGGCAAAAACTTTGCTATAGGGTGTGAACAAGGTCAATACGGTCATGAGTGCAAGCGCGGTCGATAACTTAGTTATTAAATTGTTTTTTAAAAAAAGCAAAAGCACTCACTCAACTTATTAGTAATATGCCAACCCGTATGGAGAATGTTAATTGGCGATACTTCATATGGTTTTCTAGGGTCGTCACACGATATTAACTTGGTAAACCAAGCCGTGCTATTGTCTCAGAATTTAGCCATGATTCCCATTGATTAACCTCGCTAATTGTATCGGCTAATTTAGTATTTTCTTTGACATTTTTTTAATATAGCTTGCCCGTTACCTTTAATGGTTAGGCTTTTGTTCATTTCGTTTAGTTGTGTTTTGTTCTCAAAGCTGAGTAACGACAAGCGATCGTGGGGCTTTTCGTGATGAAAAACCTGTTGCAAAAATTCAATAATATCAGCGAGAGCTAAACCTTCAATAATGCCAATAAGTTGCTGCTTCTGAGTAAAAGAGCTTTCTTCATTGCAAATTGCCGCCCAATAACGTTGGCTTTTAATCCGTAAATTAGTGTCTTTTTCTTGTAACTGGCTAGCTAGGCCTGATTGCAGATGTTGCCAATGTTGCTGAGGTAAATTGGCAATATAATCGCTACTACGGCCAATAAAGTCATCCATTGCTTGAGTTAGCGTCACGGCATGGCTATCCGGTGACTGAATATAAAACGCAATGCCGGGGTAGCGATTAATGGGAATAAAACCAACACCGACCAAATAGCCGTATTGCTTTTCTGTGCGCATTTCATGAAAAAAAGCTGGCGATAATAATTGGTTGGTTAACATAGTTAAAGCAATGGTGCGCAGTTCTTTGTCTTGCATCGGATAATAAAGCACCGCCGCGTGATCGTGCTCTGGTAGCTCCATTGGTAGCGTTAAGGTGCCTAAGCCTTGAATATCAATGCAAGGAATTTGCACTTGATTGCTATGAGATAACTTACCGGTAAATACCTGTGTGATGTTGGCAATAATACCGTCTGCCGATTGTCGCGACCAGTTACCATGGACAAGCGCTTCAAGTGCAATATTCTCGAATATTGTCGGCACAAAGGCTTTAAATTGCTCAAACGCTACCTGCTCAAGCGCCTTGATCAAGGTTTGACTACTTGGGCTTTTTGGTTGCATGGTTGCGCTAAGGCTAGCAAACAGTTGCGAAATAGATTTACTGTTTTCAGCATTATGCCAATGACTGAGCAATTGTTGTTTGAATAAGGCAAATTTTTGCTGACAAAAGTCGTGGTTCATGAGGCTGGCTAATAGTCGAGGCAGTAGCTGTTCTTGTTTAGTGCTAATGCCAGATAACTGTAATGTCAGCCCAGCTTGATGAGGGTATAGGTGATAGTGAATGCCTGCTAACTCAGCGTCGTAGTGTTCTTCAATAACGTCATCGCTATACAAGTCGATAAACAGGCGGGTCATGGCGATGGTACTCGCATCTGCCATTACGGCGGGTGAATCTATCGATAGATAGATATAGCCCTTAGGGGTATTAAAACTAGTATCGTGTTTAAACCACACGGTAAGGCCATCTTGTTGAGAAATTTTCTCCGGTGGTGCCAATGGCGTATTTGCTGCTTGTTCATCAGCTATAAGTTCAGGCTTAGCGACAATATAGGGATTTTTGTTTGGCAAAAATAGCGCTGCTAATTCAGGAGCGTTTTGCCAATCATCAAGGTGTTGTTGGCTAATGTCGCTAACAGAATAGGGCACTTGGTACCATTTACTGATGCGCTGCTCGCCGCGTTGTTGAATATTTTTGCCTATCGATATAATACGGCTGTTACTGGCAACCATATAGTCGAGTAAATTGTTAAATTCTGCGTCATTATGGCCGTCCATCACATAATCACCGAAAATATAATCTTGCTCGGGATAGTGTTGCATATTAATGACCAGTTGGCTGACAGAATCCAGCGCGGACATTTTTTCTTGATAGCTAAATGACAATTGAGCTAAGGCTTTTTTTTCTTGGTAGTAAAATTTGCTTATCGGCGCTTGCTTTAACAATTTAATATACGAAAAAACCATGCTGACGATAGAGGATAAGTGCTGCTCACCTAAGTCAGAGAGCGAAATATTAATATTAAAGTCTTTAAAGTTAGAGCCATTGACCCCTGAGCCTGCCGTTAAGGCCATTGCCCACTGTCTACTTTTTAATAATGACAAAATACTACCTGGACCTTCGTGGCCGATTAAATAGGCGAGAATCGCTTCAGGTTTATGTCGATAAAACTCGTCGATGCTAGGCATAGCAAAACTGATGATCAATTGTTGATCATTTTTTACCGGTTGCACTGATATCCATTTCTGTAGATGTTGGGCAAGATAAAGCGGTTGGCTGACTTTAACCTTAGCTATGCCGTTTGATTTGATATTTGAAAAGTGTTTTTGCGCTAAACCTTGTAACTGCGCAATACATTGTGGTCCTTCAAGCACTAAGGTCATCAAGTGTGCTTGATAATGTTGCTGGAAAAAATCGCACACTTCATCGCGTAAATTGTGGCCAGCTTTATCGGCTAGAGTTTCACTACTACCGACGGAAAATTTAGCGAATGGGTGTGCTGGGTTAATGGTTTCTTTATGCACATCATATAGGCGTCGAATATCGTCTTTAAGTTTGAGCTTAAATTCGGCATCGATGTTTTTGCGTTCTTTATTAACAAATGCTTCTGACAATAACGGCGCAGTGAAAAATTCGCCAAAACGCTCAATAGCGGTGTTAAAGTGTTGATGGCCAATATCAAAAAAGAAGCAGGTATGCTCTGTTGCTGTCCAAGCATTACTTGTACCGCCATGTTCGGCAATAAACTGTTGATGCTCGCTGCCATCGGGAAACTTTTCGGTGCCAAGAAACAGCATATGCTCAAGAAAGTGCGCTAAGCCTTGTCGATGTTTAGGGTCGTCGAAGTGACCTACGTTGACGGCGAGCGCGGCCGCCGACTTACGGGATTCTTTGTTATGTACTAATAAAACTCTTAAGCCGTTTTCTAGCGTAAGTGCTTGGTATTGCTTGGTGTCGTTTGGGCTTTTTTTCACTGTTACACTCGCAAAATTTAACCTAGAGTACAGCCTAGCTAAGGTTTTAGTCGGATAATGATGATTTTTTATTGTTATTCTAAATTACCCTAAGGAATAACATGAGTCTATTTTATTCTTAACTGATGTTATAAAAAGATAAATATTTCCTTTACTATAGCTGCAATTTTTAAGCTCAATAAGTAAATCTCTTTTAAATTAAGGTGTTTATGCAAATTTTTATCATGCGTCATGGCCAAGCTGAAATGCTTGCGGCTTCAGATGCACTTAGGCCATTAACTGAAATAGGTGTTGCAGAAGCGAAAGTGACCGGCCGATGGTTATCAAAAAACTTTTCAAGCTTTGATTGTGTGTTTGTTAGCCCGTACAAACGCGCGCAACAAACCGCTGATGCGCTGCTCAGCCAGTTTGGCAATGATGGCAACAGCGGTAAAAGAGCAACCTTAAGTTTTATTACCCCGGAAGATAGCGCCAAATCGGTGCATGATTATCTTGACGCTATTTGCAGTGAACACAACTACCAACGCATATTACTGGTGTCGCATATGCCGTTGGTCAGTTATTTGGTGGCAGAGTTAAGCAGTGACAATGCCATGCCGATATTTCAAACTGCCTCGGTGGCACAAATTGACTATAACAAAGAAAGAATGCAAGGAGAGCTAATAGGCTTATTATCACCCAATGAGATGTCGCCGTAGCTTCATTGTAGGTGCTATATTGTTGTATAAAACGCGGCTAATAGTTTGTTAATCGCGAATAAATTTGTCTTTTAGCTCTACCAAAACTAGTAAGGCGCCGTTGCCACCCCATTCTAGCGGTGCTTGATGAAAGGCCATGACATCAGGGTGCTGTACCAACCAATGCGGCACTTTATTTTTTAATACTCGCCCACCCAAACCATGAACAATACACACACATTGCGCGTGCTCTTTTTCACAGGCGGCTAGCAGGGCTGCTATTTCGCGTTTCGACTCTTGTTGATCTAAGCCGTGTAAATCTAAAATCAAATCAGGGCTGTATTGGCCACGGCGTAAATTTTTCGCTTCAAAACTGTCAACGCCTTCACGTACGTACTTTACTGGTCCTTGGCTATTTAAGTCCGGTTCAAATTCATCTGAAAAATGAAATTCTGCTACGGCTTTTTTATCTTTTTGCTTGTCGAGCGCGGTTTTTGGCTTGCTGGCTCTTTTGGTGGGGTGTATTCTGTCTTGCACCATAGGTTTTACCTTACCTATAGCATCTTTAAATAATTTTTTTTCTTGCTCGTTAAGCGCGTCTTTAAATTTCATTTGTGAAGTCTAAAAACATCGACGAACAATAACAAGTGAAAGTATAATAAAAACCAATATCTATGATGATAATCTGAGGAAAGCGTGGAAATAATAAATGTAGCCAAAATAAGCGAGCAGTTGTATACCGTGGCAGACTATGTGCGTTTTGGCGCCAGTCAGTTTAACCAAGCTGAATTGTATTTTGGTCACGGCACCAATAACGCTTGGCATGAAGCGCTAACCTTAGTGATGCATCAATTGGCTTTGCCGCAAGAGATGGCAGACGATTTAATGTCTTGTCGCTTAGTGCTAGACGAGCGCGTAGCCATTTTGCAGCTATTTGAACGACGCATTAGTGAAGGCTTACCGGCGGCTTATTTAACCAATCAAGCGATGTTTTGTGGTTTACCCTTTTATGTTGACGAGCGAGTGTTAGTACCACGTTCGCCAATCGGTGAGTTAATTGATAACAATTTTGCTGGTTTGATCGATAAAGCACCAAGTCGAATTTTAGATTTATGCACCGGCAGCGGCTGTATCGCCATCGCGTGTGCGGTGGCATTTCCAGAGTCAGAAGTTGATGCCTTAGATTTATCCATTGATGCGCTTAATGTTGCGCAAATTAATATCGAAGGTCATGGTTTATCCGCGCAAGTTATTCCCATGCAATCGGATGTTTTTTCTGAAGTCGCCGGGCAGCGTTATGATCTTATCGTCACCAATCCGCCTTATGTTGACCAAGAAGACGTTGATGCTTTGCCACAAGAATATTTACATGAGCCAGAAATGGGCTTAGGTAGTGGTTTTGATGGCCTTGATATTACGCGAAAAATTTTAGCGCAGGCGGCCAGTCATTTAACTGATAAAGGCGTGCTCATTTGTGAAGTGGGTAATTCGCAAGTGCATTTAAGCGCTGCTTTTCCCAATGTACCATTTCAGTGGCTAGAGTTTGAACGCGGAGGTCATGGCGTATTTCGCTTAACGAAAGCGCAATTAGAGCAACATCAACAGGACTTCCTGTAACGGATAATGTCATCGCTAGTGTCAACATTGGCGATTTAGCGAAATAACATTTACGGATCAAATCATTATGTCAGGCAATACTTTTGGTAAGTTATTTACTGTTACTACCTTTGGCGAAAGCCACGGCTTAGGTTTAGGCGCGATTATTGATGGTTGCCCGCCGGGCATCGAGTTGAGTGCTGCCGATTTACAACATGATCTTGACCGCCGTAAACCGGGCACCTCGCGTTTTACCACAGCGCGTCGTGAAGATGACGAAGTCACTATCATGTCTGGTGTTTTTGAAGGTAAAACTACCGGTACACCGATTGGTTTGTTAATTAAAAACACCGACCATCGTTCACAAGATTATGGTGATATTGCAAAAACCTTTCGCCCCGGCCATGCCGATTACACTTATTGGCAAAAATATGGCATTCGTGATTACCGTGGCGGTGGTCGTGCATCAGCACGTGAAACTGCCATGCGCGTTGCTGCAGGCGCGGTGGCAAAAAAATATTTAAAACAAAAATTTGGCATTGCTATCCAAGCCTGTGTTACGCAAATTGGCGATGTACGTGCGGAAAATTTTGATTGGAATATTGTCGAGCAAAACCCATTTTTCTTCCCAGATGCCAACAAACTTGAGCAACTCGATGAGTTTTTACGTGGCATTATGCGCGAGAAAGACTCGATTGGCGCTAAGTTAATGGTAGTAGCGAACAATGTGCCGGTTGGCCTTGGCGAGCCTATTTTTGATCGTTTAGACGCCGATATTGCTCACGCATTAATGGGCATTAATGCCGTAAAAGCGGTAGAAGTGGGCGATGGCTTTGAGGTAGTTAACCAAAAAGGCTCTGAGCATAGAGATGAGCTAACGCCTGAAGGTTTTGCTTCGAATCATGCTGGCGGTGTGCTTGGGGGAATATCTTCCGGCCAGCCTATTGTTGCTTCCATTGCGCTAAAACCGACTTCAAGTATTGGCGTTAGCGGTAAAACTGTCGATCTTGCTGGTAAGCCTGCCGATATTGTCACTAAAGGACGTCACGACCCTTGTGTCGGTATTCGCGCCGTGCCAATTGCTGAAGCTATGCTGGCATTAACCTTGATGGATCATTATTTACGCCATCGTGCGCAAAATATGGACGTGACTTGTCAAACGCCAGATATTGAACGCTAATAGCTGACTGATAGTTCGCACTGATATTTAGCATTGATATTTTTGCTGATACTTAGTCTTGATATCAAAAAGTTAAACCCTAACGCCTTGGAACAATAACTACGTGGCTTCAAAACAATTCGTTCGTCTGTCGAGCAACTACTTTTGGTACTTTGGCATTTTAGGGCTAGTGGTGCCTTTTTTATCAGTATTTCTCGATGCCAGGGGCTTTAGTTCACTGGAAATTGGCGAAATACTCGCCGTTATTACCGCAACAAAAATTGTCGCGCCCTCGTTATGGGCACAACTGGCTGATAAGTCCGGCAAGCAGCTCACTATCGTCAAAGTGGGGGCATTGTTATCACTGCTGTGTTTTAGTTGGGTGATCTGGGCGGTGAGTTATTGGCCACTAATGTTTAGTTTGGCGATGTTTAGCTTATTTTGGACCGCGATATTGCCGCAAATTGAGGTGATGACACTCAACTCCATTCGTAAAAGCGCAAAAATATATGCACGTATTCGTTTATGGGGCAGTATTGGTTTTATTATTGTTGCCATGGCTAGCGGTGAATTAATTGAGCGCTATTCTGCCGAAGCTTTTAGTTATATTGGCATTGTGATATTAGCCGGGTTGTTTATCTCTACCTTGCTCAGTAAACAACCGCGGATAGCGAATATCAGCTCACTTGAGCATGTTTCGATTAAAAGCAAAGTTTTCAATAGCAACTTTTTGCTGTTTTTCTTTGCTGGTTTAATGCTGCAAATGAGCTTTGGCCCGTATTATGTATTTTTTGCTTTGTATTTAAAAAACTTAAGCTACTCGGGCTTTTTGATTGGCATTTTTATTGCCATAGGTGTGGTTGCTGAAATTGGTATTTTTGCTTTTGCAGCAATTTTCTTTAAAAACTTTTCACTGAAAACCTTGATCAGCGCAAGCATTTTATTAACGGCACTGCGTTGGTTTATGGTCGGACATTTTGCCGATAGCAATATTGCGTTAGCACTGTCACAGCTAATACACGCGTTAAGTTTTGGTTTATACCACAGCGCTAGTATTGCCTTTATTCAACAGCACTTTAATGCTAAACAGCAAAGTCGTGGCCAAGCGATTTATATTGGTGGTGTTTACGGTGTCGGTGGTGCGGTTGGCGCCTATATTGCGGGGTTATTATGGCAAGATGGCATAGGCGCTGTGATCACCTTTGATTTTGCGGCAGTTACTGCGCTTATCGGCGGCGTTCTCGCCTTGTTCTTGGGCAATCGATCGCAAGCTCGGGTTATGTAACCTCAACGTGGGTTAATGAATGGTTATTTCTTAAATAAAATCGAATAATTTTCCGTTGATTATTGGCGTTTGGTTACTCATTATAGTTTTTCGTAGTGCTCAACATAGATAGTTTTATGTGTATCAAGACGAATTTTTTATCCAATAGTGAGCTATTGGTAACAAATTCAGCGCAGATAGACGAAAAAATAGCTCGTTGAGCAAGGTTGCTTATCCCTAGCTGAGGTTACTAAGTTAAAATGTTCCATTTATTGAGTAGCGATTATGCATAAGTTAATTTTTTTAATTCTTACGGTAATTTGCTTGCATGCGCCACTGGCGGCAGCAAATTGGCATCAGCACAGTTTTCAAGTGATGGGCACACAAGCGCATGTTGAATTTTGGTTGCCAGCGTCAGCAAGCAAAAGTGAGGCGCAAAGGTTAATCGATGCAGTAGAACAAGAAATGCGCCGCATTGATCAGGACATGAGTCCGTATAAACCTGACAGCGAGCTATCTAAAGTTAATCGCTTGGCGGCTAAGGCGCCAGTTAAAATTAGTGCCGAGTTATTTAATTTACTCACTAAAGCACAGGCAATTTCAGTTGAAAGTGACGGCGCATTTGATATTACTTATGCCTCAGTGGGGTATCAATATGACTATCGCGCAAAACAAAAACCTAGCCAAGCACAAATTAGTGCCGCACTTGATGCGATAGACTATACCGGGCTAATACTTGATAGCGACCAACAAACATTGGCCTTTAAACATCCCGATATTAAGATTGATTTAGGTGGTATCGCTAAAGGTTATGCGGTTAAAAATTGTCTCGCGATATTAGCAGCAGGCGGCGTAAAGCATGGCTTAGTCAGTGCTGGTGGTGATACCGGTTTGTTGGGTGATCGTCACGGCCGGCCTTGGTTAGTGGGTATAAAACACCCACGCGCCGAAGATAAAACTGCAGTACATTTACCACTGAGTAATGAAGTTATCTCTACCTCAGGTGACTATGAACGCTACTTTATTGAAGACAACGAGCGCTATCATCATATTATCAACCCTAAAACCGGCAAGTCGGCGCAGCAAGTAGTGAGTGTGTCGGTGATCGGGCAAGATGCCACTTACGTTGATGCCTTATCCACCACGCTTTTTGTTTTGGGATTAGCGCAAGGCATGGCGTTTATTAACCAACTGCCGAATTATGAAGCAATTATTATCGACAACCAGCAACGGCTGCATTTTTCGTTAGGTTTACAACAAAACTAAGCTGAAAGGAAAATATACTCGCTTTCTTCAGACAAAAAAAGCACCTCGAAAGGTGCTTTAAGATATCTTGATGCAATGAATTTATACGCTATTACTTAACTAAGAGTTATCAGCTTCTACCATATTAAACAGTGCGCTTGCGATAGCTTTTAAACTGCCAATGGTATCTTTATTGGCAGAGGTATTCATCAAGATAGTAACCGCGGTCGTTGTTTTGGGGTTGATATACGTCGCGGTAAAAACACCAGGGTCACCACCCCAATGACTTATCGTTGACTGCCCATTCAACATGGTTTCGCCCCACCCGAGCCCTTGTCTTGGGCTCCAAGCAGGTAAGCCTTCAATTGCTTTGGTATTTAACATCTCTAAAACTGCTTCAGGTTTAAGGATGCTAACATTGTTATACCTACCGCTATTGGCCGTAGCAGTCGCAAAAATATTGATATCCTTAACGGTCGACCTCAGCATACCAGCTGGCCAATCGGCAAATCCAACAGGTGCCACCTTAGTAAGCTGATTGTTTACTAAAACATATGGCGATGCCGTGTTTTCGACAGGCGTGTCCGCAATGCGCCAATAAGTTTGATGCATTTGCAAAGGGTTAAATATATGTTTTGCGCTAAATGATCGTAAATCATACTCGCCAATTTGTTCAACAATATAACCTAAAAGTGCGTAGCCAATATTGCTATAGCTCCATCTAGTGCCTGGCTTTACATCCAAGAAATTTTTATTAGCTGTATAAAACTCACCCTCAGTTAGCAAATAGCCTTTAACGAGTTGCTCTAATTCAATCTCAGAATCTCGCCCTTTTACTCTGAAGTCAATTTCATAGGCCATCTTGTCGGAAATACTAGAGGTGTGATTAAGTAGGTGTCTCACCGTAATGTGCTCTTTAGGGTAATGCGGGTTCGTGATACTAAAGTCGATATAGCGATTGATAGGGGCGTCCAATGCTAGCTTACCCTGTTCAACTAGCTGAATAATTGCTGTTGCGGTAATAGTTTTTGTAATTGACGCAATATGAAATGTGGTGTCAGTTGTTACGGACTTTTTCGTTGTGATATTTGCAAAACCGTATCCTTTTGAAAATATCAAACGGCCATTTTTGCCGACACTTACTGCTAGGCCTGGGATATTGGCTTTGTCCATTTCTTGCTTGATAAGTTTGTCAAATAAAGCGTCATTAGCAAAAGATAGATTGGCTGTTATAAACAAAGGGAGTATTAAAAGTAAGTATTTTAGCATGTTAGGATCCACTGCAGTTTGTGACTATTTTCATAAGTAAGCGTTCTAGTTCTATTATTTCGAGTGCAGTAAAATTTTTCAGAGCCTGCGCTCGGTTTTGCGAAAATATGGGCTCTAGGCGGGTGAGTAGCTTTCGACCCGCTTGACTTATTTCTAGCTTATTTTTTCTTCCGTCTTCAGCATTTAGCACCTTGCTCACATATTGCTTTTCGACCAGAAGGTTCAATATGCGGGTAACAGAGGCCTTATTTTTAAAGACTAAATCAGCTAATTGCATTTGATTAAGCTCTGGTCGTTCTCTTAGGCAAATAAGCACTAAACACTGATCCACTGTCACGTTGTCAACATAGCTATCAATACTTTGTTGGCAATACTTTCTATACAGTTTAATTGCCTTTTCCATGGTATACAGTTCAGTACCCGTGGGATTTAATGTCTTGTCATTCATTTAGCAGCCGTTTATACACGCTTATTTTTTATAATTTTTAATATAAAGTAATCTTGTTGATATATCAACAAATTTGCTTTTATTTAACTTTAACTAGAGGTGATGTTCAACATGAATAAACAATAAGGCATTGATTGCTAATGACTTAGCGGTAGCTATGTTGAATGATTTTTCCTATTCTGAGCTGAGGTTTTTTAGCCAAAAAAGATATTTGCATAACTTCTTAGCGAAATACCAGCAAGTTTCAGACAAAAAAAAGCACCTCGAAAGGTGCTATAAAGTTACAGCGAGTAATTCTGTTAAACGATAGGCTGAAAAGCGGTTAGGGTATCAAGTAAGGTATTGTTACCTAAACCTTGCCCAGGCACTAAAGCATTAAAGCTGCCTTGCTCGCCATGCAGTGCCAAATAATTCAGTAGTACGGTTTCAACCAATAAGTTCACATTGTTGGCTGATGGTGCTGAGCTAGTATCGACAGAAGCGTCTGCGCGCATAAAACCAATTTGCTGACGAGCCAACATTTGGTCGCTATTGCCACCGGTCAATTGCGGTCGTCCCGTCGGGTTATAAACTAAAAAGAAAGAGGCGCCGGTGGAAGAGTTGTCACCTGTCCATTCGCCTTTACCTCGACCTTCTTCCGAGTCATCAATACGGCCGTTACTGGCCACAGAACCATCACTAAATACGTACATCATTAGCGGCTTGTTGCGTCGAGCGGCATATTCTAAACAGGCGCCCATACAACGGCCGGCGCGTAAATCACGTAGTTCGCCGGTGGCACGTTCACCGGTATGATAGTCAAAACCGCCCATAGTGACCGTGCCGGCACCAGAGAAACCATTAACCACTAATTTCATAATAGAGGCGGTTTTACTGAATTCCCGTTCACTGTCAAATTCTGCGAGATTAAATATGCCAGCAGGGCCAACAATATCAGGGTCAAGCAGCGGGTTAAGGGTACTAGGATCGCCAAAACGATCCGCTAAATCGGCACTTTTCACGTAACCACAATTGACCATGTCTTTAATGACATCATCACGGGTGACTTGGCTATTTACCGAGGCAATTTTACGGGCACTGACCCGTTGAATACTTTCCATCACGGCCACCGCATCACTTTGCGACAGTAAGCTAAATAAGTCGCCAACGTCCACTAAACCGGTAACATCGGTGGGGCGATCAATTTTCGTTGGCCGTTTACTTAAATCAATAAAGCGACTCGGCGCCATCGAGTTTCCGCCTGAGTCGGTATTACGTGAGCCCGCTAATGGCATTAATGAACCGTCAGCACCGGCAGCCGCAATAGCGTACATAGGGTTATGAGGATTATTGCTGGTGTCGTTGTCTGAACGACTCGGCAATACCGCACCGTTTATTCTACTGCGGGTATCGGCAGAGGTTTTTTCTAAAATACCGCGTAAAAAGGACGAGTCGGAATGAAAGGCTAAGCCTAATTCAGTATTAATAAAATCAGATTGTGCCATGTCAGGATTGGCGATCGACGGCGCCATATCCCCCGGTAAGCCGAGCTTGTTGTAGCCGCCGGTTGACAGAAAGTCCAGTTGCCCGCCCGGGCCACCGACTAAAACATTGGAGCCAGCAATATTAGCACCACCGGCTAAGTCGAAAGAAATAAACGGAATTTTACCCGCGCCTTGGACATTAATACCGCAAGAAGCGCGTAAGGCTTCTAAATCTGGTGATAATGTGGCGTGCGCCTGATTAGGGTTGGCAAATAGACTAAAGAGTGAGGCACCCGCAACAGCACCTGCACCTTTTCGTAATCCCGAAGCAATAAAGTCTCGACGACTAACCGGCTTACTATGATCGGGAAATAGTAATGGTGCGTCGGGATGATAATGTTTAGGTTTTTTCATCTTTGATATCCTAGAGATTATTGAACCAAGGTAACAGCACTGGCTAACACGGCGGCACAGCTTGCTTTGGCAATGGTACGTGTGCGTTCGGCGTCGCAATTGCTATTACAAACCGCTAAGCGATCAATCAGGTTATTTAATTCACTGCCAACATCAGCTTTTACCGGCTGACTGGCAAGGTTAAGTGGCATCAGTTGTTCTAATAACGGCGTGATAAACTGCGCTCGTTGCGCCGGAGCGTACGCGGTATTAGGGACCGCATTAAAATTAATATTGGGAAACCATGTACTGCGCAAGGTATTGTCTTCGATGGCGCTATCACAATAGGCAATGGCTAATTGGGTAATCGCCATTTGCTGAGCAGAAATAAAAGTTTCAATATTCGTGATACTCGGCAGTTGTCGTTGGATCAACTGATAGACCCCGTACACTTTACTGTTTTCTTGTGGGACGCCGGTTAACTGGCTCATGCTGGCATGAATTTCATCAAAGTTGCGCAAACCAATTTCAGGGCTTTCTGTGTTCGCTGGTGTTTCAGGAGTTACGACCAGTTCACCCTCCACTTTAATATTGCTATGCTGGCCTAAACGTTCAAAGGATAAGAAAAACTCGTCCTGCTCAGCACCTTTTTCAATGGCGATAATAGTGCCGAGCTCAGATAATCGTTGAGTTTCATTTAAGGTATCTTCTGTGCTTAAGGTGCGGCTGATATTGGCATAAACTTGGCTTTGGCCGCTTTCTTTACCGTTGATACCAATATTAAGGCCTTCAATGATCAGGGCAGTATTAAGTTTTTTCTGATCTAGGTTGATAACAGCGGGTTGATTAAATAAATAGCTGTAGTTATCAAACTCGCTGATTTCAAATAATACATAAGTATTAGGGAGGTCAATTAAATCACCGATAGAAAACAGTAAGTAGTAACGCTCACCAACGCCAACATCAAAATTTTGTTGAATTTGCTCAGCCGTTAATGCTTTATTGAAAAGTGCTAGTAGTCTGATATTACCTTGCCAAACATGGTTGTTAGAAGCTTCTCGGCCTAAAATTAACGCGAAGCTGTTGTCCCATGAAGCCAGTGGCGCAATTTCTTGATCGGTCGCGTCAATCAACTTGCCGTTAACATAGATTTTTCGACCTTCAGTCGCATTGTAGGTTAGCACTACGTGTTGAAGGGTGGCTTGCAAGGCTTCAAGAGCGTCTGGCGTACTCAGCGCCGGTTCACCATTGAGTGAAGTGTTTTCATTACGCAGCATAAAGTCATAATTATACTGCGTTTGTCCTAAGGTGAAGTTACGCTCGGTATCACCGGCAGAATAACTAACAATACGGGCAGGACCTTCTTGCACTACATTAGAGGGGGTTAACCAAGCTTCGACTGAAAACTCACCGGTGGCGGTAATTAAATCATGCAACTTTTTACTATTGGCGGTACTCGCTTGGGCTTTACCATTATTGAAAATGAGTCCACCACTGCCGAGCCATTCAATATCGCCATTTAAGCTTAAATTAGCAGCTGGGCTGACGCCTGAAGTGTCGTAGGCAATATTGCCATTACCGGTTTTAAATTGGTATAAGGCAATAGTATCGCCTTCAAAACGACCGCCACTAGAAGCAACAATACCATCAGTTAACTTCAAGGCTTTAGAAATGACCATATCAGGGTCAATTTCATTGACGGGAATTTGCGCAGTAAAAGCTTCAATGGCCGACAGCATAGTATTGCTGTTTGCTTGACAATCACTCCAACAGTTGTGAAATTCATTGCCCAGTCGTGCCACTAAACGTGATAATTCTTCTTGGTCAAGGTTAATCACCCTTTGCGCGGCTTGATAGGCAATATCAATATCTGCACTGGCAAAAAACGGCGATTGCGCGGCGTCGGCGGTTTCGCTATGACACGCGGAACAATATTGATTAACCACAGGGTAGATATGCGTAGCAAAATCACTTGAACTGCTTGGGAAGCTACGACTGCTGCCGGGCTCTCGAATAATCGGCGCGGTTAGCTCTATGGTGGTTGCCGTACTGATACGATCGTCAGACCAAAGTTTGATCCATTGGGTCATGGTATCTGCACAGGCTTGATCGCTGTCTAACCAACAATTATGTCCGCCAGCAACTTTTTCAACTAAACGTGATTGCGCTGGTTTTGCTAAGTCTACCAATGACGTCGTTGCCGCGTAGGCTAAATTAACATCATCAAAGCGGGCAAAATACGGTGCTTGTTCATCAACATTATGGCAAGCACCACAACGTTCGCCAGTGGCAATATTATCAAATAATGCAGTTTTATATTTTTGAATATCTTCGGTTTGTGGCGCTGGACCGGTATAGTTAGTGTTAGGCGTTTCAACCTGTGCAGGCGGCTGAGTTTCCACCGTACTTTCACCACAGGCACTAACTAAACTGACGAGTAATACACTGGCGATTAACTTAAGTTTTAGCATCACTACTCTCCCATACAGTAGTTGCCGATTTCAGCAAATACGCGTTTTAATTGATAACCATTTTCTTTAAATGAAGTGGTTGTCGAGGAAATTTGTGCTAAATCATCATTACTTTCAGCATCGCGTAGGCAAACATTATTAAAGACTTTTTTCACCTGACATTGGGCAAAGGCCTGACTGTTGGCGAGCTCTTCACCTAATGATTTCATGCCATTGCCTTGACCACTAAGTGCTGGGTCCCAACCTAAGCGTCGGTTATCACCATGACGCCAGTAATTTATCCATTGCTCATTTGGCGTTGAATAACCATAAGGGAAGGTGGTGTTATTGTTGAAATATTTTGCTTGTACCCGTGTTCCGGTCACGGCGTCGATTTCGCCTTCATCGTTATAGGCAATATTGCCGGCTTCGGCGGCGGGATCTGAATTAACGTTAAAGTCATAATCATAATAAGCAAATGCTTGGGCAAGCGGATCCATACCGCTATGACAAGCTAAGCAATTATTAGTAAATAAGCGACTGTCGCCACCTGGGCTGCGGCTGACATCTTGACGAATTCTATCTGGCGGTCGGGTATTATCTTTTATTGGTTCAAGATCGGTACACAAATGATTCATCAAGGTAAATCTGAGCATGGCTCTGTTGGTACCTAAATAAAAGAAGGCTTTCGCGGCGGCGCGACTGGTTAATACTCCGGCCGTTGCATGGCTAGGTAAACCATTGAGGCTTGATTGGGCAACAGGCACAAGATCAGAAGATAAATCAATTGCTTGTGCTTCAATGGCTTGGTAGTGATCATTGTTATTGTTATTATAGGCTGGCAAACCTAAATTATTATTGCCGACATAGGTGGTATCGGCCTGTAAAATTTGTCGAAAGTCGATATCGTCGCGTACCATACCAATAATTGTCGCGCTATAATCATTCAAAGGGTAAAAAATATCTTGTTCTTTATTGGTCCAAGGGGTCGAAAACAACTTTAATGTTGTGTTGTAAAAATGTTTCGACTCCATGGCAAGGTAGGCTGCTTCAATATTTTTACCTTCATCTAATAAGCCGGTCATGGTGGTTAGAATTTCGGCGGTAGCAGGCACACCCGCGATGCGATCATGTAAGCGTTTAGCTTGTTCTAATGTGCCAGCCATTGTCGAGGATGAAATGCATAAATATGCAGAACAAAGTATTGAAATTACGAGTGATAATTTTTTATTCACTAGTTTATTTACGGGTAAAAAAAATACCTTTTTTTGCTTAGATTTTTTACCTGAAATGACGTTACAATGTAACACCTTCATACAACCTCCTTGAAGATGTTGAGTGGAAAAATATTCGAAAAAATTTCGAGTATTAGCGAATTTTACAGACATAAACTGAGTGTTTTTTGATCTATTGTGGCCGTGCTTTTTAGGTATACGCGAATTTTTAATAAAAATATAGCGTTTTATTTAATCAAAAATAACAGTTGAAATTACCACCAAACTTGTAGTACTTTGTATCCGAAACGTAACTATGTAAAAAAAACCGACAGTGGTCAACCTCTTTTTTCTCTCCAGTTTAAATGGAGATTTCTAATCCAATAATTTTTTGTTTTAGTTTAGTTATTTGGTAAAATCTATCACCATCATGGTGCATATTCACGCAGGAAAGTAGCATGAATCCGAATATATGTATTAGCGGGCTTGCTTTTATTGTTTTTCTCATTAGCGCTTGTAATTCTGACAGTCCAATCAGTGAAGAAAACGCAGATCCTGTACTTGAAGAATATCCCGTTGTTTACATTGAGCGCAGTTTAGATACCGACTTTTCTGAGGAAATTAATCAACCGGCGCGTTTTCCTGTTTTTGAGCCAACCACCTTTAATGCCGGTGCAAAACTTTACATAAAAGCCAATGCCACACCAGAGGCGCTTGTCACTGAGCTTAGTGCGGACCTTTTCAGTGGCAATGATGCTGACAATAGCGAAGCTTTACCGCAAGCCATTGATATACGAGATTTAAGTGTGTCGCCAGATGGGCAAGAATTTTTGGTGTCGATTCGAGCGCCAGAAATTGAAGATGCCGATGACGATGAGCAGCCAACTTGGAATATTTGGCGTTATCAACAGGATACCAAGCAACTGACCCGTATTATTGCCAGTGACATCATTGCCGAGCAAGGTGATGATTTAATGGCATCGTTTCTGCCCGATGGTCGCATTATTTTCGCGTCGAATCGTCAACGCTTATCACGCGCCATTTTACTTGATGAAGGCAAACCACAATACACCGCCAATGCTGAACGCACTGAGCAAGCGGCACTCAATATTCATATTATGCAGGCTGATGGCAGCGAAATTGAGCAGTTAACTTTTAATTTAAGCCATGATTTTTACCCGTTAGTGCTACAAGACGGCCATATTTTGTATAGTCGTTGGGACGCTATGGGCGGCGACAACCAAATTAATTTGTATCGTATGCGCCCTGATGGCACTGAAAATCAATTGGTTTATGGCTGGCACTCGCATCAACTGAATATCGGGCAAGAAACCGCGGACGTTGAATTTATTAAACCGCAACAATTACCGAACGGCAATTTATTGTTATTGCTAAACGGCGAAGAAGACAGTAATTATCAAAAACGTCCGATTGTTATTAATATTGCCGACTTTACTGATCAATTCCAAGCCATTGCCGCAAACAATCCCCTCGCTGAAAGCGCACTGTCTGAACTGTTTGACCGTGACCTTACCGACTATAATTTTTCAGAAAACTTATCGCCATCGGGTCGTATTAACCACTTGTTCGCACTGCCGGATAGCACACAACGATATTTAGTCAGTTGGGATTTATGTCGCGTCGTTATCGAACAAGCAGTGCGCGCTTGCGGTCAGCTAACACCAGAGCAACTAGCGCAAGGCAACCTTGAACAAGCAACACCTTTGTATGAGCTTTGGTTATTTAATCAGTTGGATAACACGCAACAATTAGTTGCTAGCACTACACAAGGCAATATCTTAACTGAAGCAATCGTCATGCAAGCGGCAGAAACCAAGCCTGAATTTATTGCTGATAAAGTTGTCGGTGCTGAATTAGACCGTGATTTAGCTGAGCAACAGGCTGGCGCGATTCATATTCGCAGTGTTTATGACTTTGATGGTATCGATTTAAGCCCGCAAGGCTTAGCGCAAACTATGAACCCAAGTCTCACTACTGCCGAAGAACGACCTGCACGCTTTTTACGGATAATTCGCGGCGTACCTATGCCACCAGATGAAGTAAAAGAAGTGGAAAATACCGACTTTGGTCGTAGTCGCGCACAACTGATGCGTGAAATTTTAGGCTACACGCCCATTCAACCTGATGGCTCTGTAAAGGTTAAAGTGCCTGCTAACTTACCGTTTGCCTTAAGTGTGTTAGATCAATCAGGAAAGCGTATTGGTGGTCGCCATCGTCAATGGATCACGGTAAAACCGGGTGAAACCATAGAGTGTCATGGTTGTCATACCGGTGACAGCGAACAAGCCCATGGGCGTATTGCCGCCCAAGCGACAAGTATTAATGCCGGAGCAGTGGCAGAAGGGGTTGCCTATCCCAATAGTAATCCACAATTGTTGCCAAGCTTTGCGGAAACCATGGCAGAAACGCTAGCGAACGTTTTGGGCTTACCGGCGCTGAGCAGTGATTTAAGCTATCAAGACATTTGGAGCGATCCAGCAACTGCGGTATTAAATCCGCCACTAGAGCTAAGTTATCAAAATATCACCACCACAGCACCGAATGGCAGCGAATGTTTTACCAACTGGAGCGCCTATTGTCGACTGCAAATAAACTATAGCGAACATATTCAACCCTTGTGGAGCAAATCACGCTTAGTGTTTGATGAGGTGACCAATGAACAAATTCAAGACAATACCTGTACCAGTTGTCATAATACCTTAGACGCTGATAACGTCGCGCAAGTACCGGCTGGGCAACTTGATTTAACGGCTGCACCTTCGAATGATGAACCGGCGCACTTAATTGGCTATCGAGAGTTGTTTTTTCCTGATGTTGAACAAGAGCTTATCGAAGGTATTTTAGTCGACCGACAAGTCCCCTTGATTGACGAAAATGGTAATCCGGTTTATGTCCGCGATTCTGAAGGAAATTTAGTGTTAGATGAAAATGGTCAACCTATACCTGTGATGACCACGGTGGATGTAGCCAATATTTTATCCACTAATGGCGCTAACGCCAGTGGACGCTTTTTTGAAGTAATTAATAGCACTGACCATCAAAATATGCTCAGCCCAGACGAGCAACGCTTGCTTAGCGAATGGCTAGATATCGGCGGCCAATATTATAATACCCCGTTTTATCAGGTGGAGCCGTAATGTTGTTGAAGGCCATTGCCGCTAAAGCGTTATTGTTTTTCTTTTTCACGCTTAGCGTGAGTATCTCAACGCAAGCGGCTGAAACCACAAACACTGACTCGTTAGCGCCAAGTATTGTTATCGAAGTACCTTATATCGAATTACGCTCAGGTCCCGGTCGCGGATATCCCATTACCCATGTTGTTGAGCAAAACGAATCGCTGAAGGTATTAGTTAAGCGCACAGCTTGGTTTAAGGTTGAAGATAAACGTGGCAACCAAGGTTGGTTTCATCAAGATCACTTATTGAGCTTCAGTTTTAACCAACAACCTGTGATAACTGCCCAACAAAACGATTATTTAGCGCGTTCTTGGGAAATGGGTGTCGGCTATGGTGAACTCGAGCAGTCTGATTTTTATCGCTTGAATTTATCTTATGCTTTTAGTCCAGTGATCAGTACTGAGCTAATTGTCGGTAAAGGTATTGGCAATGTTTCCGATAATGAAATTGCCGAATTGATGCTAACAGCGCAACCGTTTCCAGAGCTGAGCGTTATTCCTTATTTTTCTGTAGGGGCTGGCGCGATACGTACTACACCTCACAGTGTGTTAGCAGATGCTAAACAACGAAATAACACTCTGCTCAGTAGTGCTGTCGGCTTCAAATACTATCTTGCTCGTAACTTTTTATTGCGAGCCGAATATAAATACTCATTAGTCCTAACGGATCGAGATGATAATGAAGGGGTTCGAATATGGACACTAGGTTTCAGCGTTTTCCTATGATGAAAATAGTTAATTACCCGCGTCGCGTGTTGGCCAGTGTACTCGTGCTGTTAACAACAGTGCTTAGCCAAAATGTAGCGGCTGCGGAAACTGACATTCAGCCAAGCGTTGAACGCCGACAAGTGTTGGAAGATATGCTCGATAGCGAAAACTTTGAAATAGGGATTAAAGGCGGCTTGATTAGTGTCGAAGACTTTGAAAACAGTAGCCGCTTGTCAGCACACCTTGCCTATCATATTAGCGAAGACTTTTATTTTAAAGCAGAATACTTTCAGGCTGACGCCGGCGAAACCAGTTTTGAAAAGCTGTCAAATACGGCTCCGCTGTTAACCGATGAAGAACGAGAGCTAAGCTATTATGGCTTAAATATTGGTTACAATATTTTTCCTGGCGAAATCTTCCTTAGCGACAACTGGGCATTTAACAGTGTGTTTTCTTTGGAGTTAGGGGCAGGTAGTACCGAGTTTGCCGGTGATGATCATTTTACGGTAAATTTTGCCACTAATTTTCGCATCTTCGCCAATGATTGGATTGCGTGGGATATTGGTATTAGCGATCATGTTTTTGATACGCGCGTAACCGGTGATGAAAAAACCACCCACAATTTAAGTTTTACCACTGGCGTGTCATTTTATTTTTAAAGATTTAGCCAAACGAGAACAGTAAGACCAAAACAGTTAAATGAAAATCGGTGCGGGTAAATTTTCCACTATCGTTTTTACAGTACAAATAAGCAAAGCAGTAAATATAAGGCAGGGCAATGACATTACACGCAACACAAGCAAAAGCTAAATTCGCCAGCAATAACAGTAGCCAACAGCGCGCTGTATGGGTTGCTGTGCTATTAATGGCGGCAACATTATTCAGTGGCATGAGTCAGGCACTGACTTTAGAGCAAAAAGCGCCCGACTTTACTTTGAAATCGCTGTCAGGTGAAAATCTAAATTTAACCGAGCAACGCGGTAATATTATTGTGATAAATTTTTGGGCGTCGTGGTGTGGACCATGTCGTACGGAAATGCCAATATTGCAAGACTTTCATGACCAATATCAAGACTTAGGTGTCGCGGTTTGGGGCGTGAATGTTGAACAAGAAAACCAAGCCGGCATTGATTATATTCGTGAGCTTGCGGTTGATTTTCCGATATTTTTTGATGCTAGCAATGAAGTCTCGGCAAACTACAATGTTGAAGCTATGCCAACAACCGTGATTATTGATCGTAACGGTAAAGTACGCTCAGTATTTCGTGGTTATCAAAAAGGTTATGAGAAAAAGTACGCGAAAGTTATCAAACAGTTGATCCGAGAATAATGATGTTATCCAAGGGCTATGGTCAATTAATTCACGCTCGTTTAGTGTCAAAGTTGAAAAACGCTCAGCGCTTAATTAGCGCCATGATGGCGGTTATCTGCTTAGTCTCTTTAAGTGGTTGTGCGCAACTCGGGGTTAAACCTTGGGTTAAGCCTTACGAGCGTCAAAACTTGGCTGATCCTATTATGTCTTTGAGTCGTCACGGCATTGCCAATCGTCATATTGCCCACGTTTATGAAGCGCGTGAATCAGGTCGTGGCGCTGAAGGTGCAGGAGGTGGTGGTTGTGGTTGTAACTAATCGGCTAGTTCAGGCCATGGTGCTGACTATTATTTTATTGCTTGCTGCGCTATTTACGCCAACCAGTGATGCTGCGGTATTAGAAAAAGATAAGGCCGATGTTTTGTACCATAGCTACCAAGGTGGCGGCATGAAAATTGACGGGCCGGCAGTATTAGTGCGTAAAAAAGCCAGCGAATCATTGGCGGTTTCAGCTTATTATTATGTTGATACTATTTCGTCGGCCTCGGTTGATGTAATGAGTACCGCAAGCCCTTATACGGAAGAGCGTAAAGAATTTCAGTTCGGCGCAGAATATCTTCACGGGAAAACCATTATGGCGATCACCGTCGGGCAAAGTGATGAAAGTGACTATTTAGCGAAATCTGTCGCGGTGAATATTTCTCACGATACTTTTGGTGATTTAACCACCGTCAGTTTAGGTTTGGTGGTCGGTGACAACGAAGTCAGACGTAATGGCGATGACAACTTTCTCGAAAATAGCGAGCAATATCGTATTCGCGCTGGCATAAATCAGGTGATCACTCGTAACTTAACCGCTGGGATTAATCTTGAAGCGGTAGCAGACGAAGGCTATTTAAATAATCCGTATCGCACGGTGCGTTTTGTTGATACGACAAATGCCGCAGGGGTCAGTTATCAATCTGAAGTTTACCCCGAAACCCGTAATTCATTTGCCGTTAAACTTTCCACCAGCTATTACTTGCCATATCGCGCCGCCTTGTTCGGTCATTATCGTTACTTTACTGACAGTTGGGATATTAACGCGCAAGATTTTGAATTAGGCTACCGGCAACCGTTTGGTGAAACCATAGAGCTTGAACTTAAAGCGCGTTACTACCAACAAAGCGCGGCGAACTTTTACAGTGACTTGTTTCCGTATCGCGATGCGCAAAACTTTTTAGCCCGTGATAAAGAACTCAGTGATTTTGACGATGTGACTTTGGGCATGGGACTGACTTATAAAATCCCTAGCGATTATTCACCGAAAGATTGGCAGTCAGAAGTGAGTCTACAATGGGATCATATTCGCTTTAATTATAATAACTTTCGTAACCCTAATGCCGAAGGTGGCGTTGGCGCAGAGCCATTTTATGCCTTTTCTGCCAATGTGATACGCGCCTTTGTGAGCGTTTACTTTTAAGCCATGATTGATGTCATGAATCATTATAACCATAACCATGAATTTTTACGCGAAACTCGCGGCAATAATCTAGGAGCCAAAATGAGTAAATCATTGGGTGTAATTTGTAGTGCAGGGCTGATATTTTTATCAACCTTGTTAATGTCTAGCCCAAGCGTTGCGGCCAATGAGTCTAGTAAAAGTAGCGAGTTAGCGAACGAATTAGAAAGTATAAAACAACAAGTTTTAACGCTAAATCGTGAATTGTTTATTTTAGAAGAAGATTTACTGTTTCCTGCCAGCACACAAGTGGCCATTTTTGTTTCGGTTGATATCGGTAAGTTTTTCACCTTAGATAGCGTGGAATTAAAAATTGATGATCAAGACGTGGCCGGGTTTCTGTATACCGAGCGCCAACGCAAAGCGTTAGAGCAAGGAGGTATTCAGGGGCTGTATCAGGGCAATTTAAAAAAAGGTCAGCATCAACTGACCGCTATTTTTACCGGTTTTGATAATGAAAAACGCCCGGTAAAGCGTGCCGCAAGCTACAGCTTTGTCAAAGAAGATGATGCGGTAATGCTAGAATTGAAAATTGAAGATCAAAGCCAAGACTATCGAGCGCATGTGGTTGTAGAGGAATGGTTGCTGTAGGCCTTTGCCTATCGCAATAAATGAATAATGATGACGTTTTACCGCGCGAAAAAAAGTGAGCTGCTCAGCCAAGTTAACCGAATAAAGCCTAGCCAGTTATGGCTAATTGCGCTTTTGCCGCTTTGCTTTTCTGTAAATGCTAGCACTAGTACGAACACAGTCGAAAACAATCCCGCGCAAGCTGAACGCCATGGCTACGCTTTTGACATTAAACAGCCGGCCAAACTGGCGAAAAAGCTCTATCGCAAAGCCTTATTTCATTACTTTCAGGGGCAGAGTGAGTTAGCACTGCAGCAACTGGCGTACAATAAAGCCCGTTTAAATCGCGTTGATGATAGTGCTTTGTTGTTTGAAGCGGGCTTACAAGTATCACTAGGTCTTTATACGCAAGCGGAAAAAAACTTAACTCTGATCACCGAAAAACTCGCCAATAGCCCTGAGGAACATGCTTCAAATGAGCATGGCAGTGACAGCGCTGAGCAAACCCTAGGTTTTGCAAAATCAAAAGATTTACTTGCCGTTGCGCTGCTGCAATTAGCCGAGCAACAAATAAATCAACAATATACAGAAAAAGCCCAACAAACCTTAGCGAAATTACAACATTTACCGTCCGGTTATTATCAGCAATATCACGTGTTAAGCCAACTGGCTTATTGGCCGCAGCCTGCGAAATTACACCTTGCAGTGCCCGAGGTGACTGGTAGTGATGAAGGTAGCGAAAGCACCGAAAGTAGTCATGCGCAAGTACAGCAAAACAATGGCTATATCTTGTTAAACCAAGCCTTATTGCAAATCGAACGCGGGCAAGTGGAAGCAGCAGAGCAAGCGCTAACAGCTTTAAAGCGTATTAGCTGGCAAGCACCCGAGCAGAGTTTTTGGCAGCAGCTATTTAGTCGTGATGAAAGTGCACAAGCGTTAACATCACCAATAGAGCAAGCACAACAGGCGCTTGAGACAAAGCACCAGCAACAATCACTGCAAGACTACGCCAGTTTGTTATTGGCACAACTGTATGTTGAGCAGCAGGAATTTTCCTTAGCGTATCGAGAGCTGGCTAATTTTCCACAAAACAGTCCATTTACCGAAAAAGCCCTGTTTTTGTTTGCCTATGCCAGTTTAAAAACTCAACATTATCAAGAGTCATCGGCGATTTTTAGTTTGTTGTCAGCGCGTTACCCCTTGAGCTATCTGGCATGGCAAGCAGATGCCTTGTTAGCACGACAATATCTATTAGAGTGTGATCTCGATGGCGCGTTAAACCAGTACCTAGCAAATGAAACTAACTATCAGCAGCAATTAACGCATCTGCAAAATGTTGAACAAAAAATAAAGGCGAATAACCTTCAGCTTTCTACATTTTTGTTAGCGCTTGGCGAGAGTGAAATCGAGAGTGAAAGCGAGAATAAAAATGCCAGTAGCGATGTTAACAATGTTCGCGCAGAGCAAGTGTGGTGGCATAAAGCACTTGCTCAAGCTAGCGTCAGCGGACAACTGGCTAAAGTCGATGAACTAAGTCATTTAAGCGAAAAGTTAGCAAGTCAGCAGCAACAAGTGCAATGGCTCGACTATGCGCTTGAGCTTAATGATGCCCGACAAGCCAAAATTATTGCCCAGCAGCAAGCGCAGAATTACCAAGCAACCATAGCGCAGCTTAAGACAAAGCGCGCGGGTTTAGCCGATAGCATAAAAGCGGCAGAGCAGAGCTCAAATGCCAATGCTTTCGCCGATCAACAACAGCGCGGCTGGTTACAGCGCATCAACAATAGTCATAGTGTGCTCACTGCGATGCAAAAAGATGATAAATATCGCAGCAAAGCAGCAAAATATCAGCAGCGCATTAAGCGCGTTGAAGGCGTGTTAGCTTGGCAACTACAAGATAAGTTTCCACAACGTTTGTGGCAACACCAAAGCCAATTAAAACAACTAGATATGCTACTGAAAAAGCTGCAACAACAAATGGCGAAAGTAGAAACAATTCAACAATTAGCGCAAAATAATCGTGCGGCTAGCGCAGTGTCGAGTAGCGAGAATAAACCTGAGACAAGGTCAGTGAACCGCGGCGAGCAGTTAAATTTAACGCTATTAAAACATCGACAAAGCAATATAGCTCAGCACAATGGCGAGTTGCAACAGCGTGTTGTTGCCTTAGAGCAGTTAGCGAACGAGAATTTGCAAAGCCAAGTATTGGCGTTTATTGCTCAGCAACGCCAAAGCCTCAATTATTATTTACATCACACGCGTCGCGCAATGGCCAAAGTGTTAGAAGAATTAAAAAATCTTGATGTTAGCGACAATGTTGACGTTAGCGAGAATGTTGAACGTAGCGAGGGTCAAGGCTAATGACGACTTTTTCAGCTAAATATTCACCAAAACTGTGTAATAGCGGCATGTTATCTATGATCAAGGCGCTACGTCCGACGGTGAAAAATACCGCCAGTTACTTATTGTTATTATCGCTTGGCGCTTGCCAACTGTTACCTGATTCAAATTCTGAAGAAAACGCTGCTAATAACTCTGCTGATAAATCAGCGCGCGCCAGTTTAGCAGACTTGGCGAAAGCGCAACAAAATCAAAACAAGGCACTTGCGAAAGTGCAATTAAGTAAGGCGCAACGTTTAGCGAAACTCGCGGATATTTATAAAACTATGTTAACACTTGAGCCCGATGCCAATGTTCGCGCACAAGTTAATTATCGTTTAGTGGAATTAGACGCTGAGTATTTTCAAGAATACGGCTTAACCAAGCTTGATCCGGCAAGTTCGAAACAATTACTCGATAAATTAATTGCCGATTACCAAGCGTTATTAACACGCTATCCGGCACGTAGCGAAAATGAAAATATTTATTATCAACTGGCAAAGACTTATGATCTACAAGGCAATTTGGCACAAAGCTTAGCCACCACCGAGCAGTTACTCCGCCTTTACCCTAACACTAAGCACTTGGCTGAGTTAGCGTTTAGACAAGCTGAAATCTATTACAGTTTGCAAGACTATGATCAGGCCTTAGCCGCGTATCAACGGGTGCTGACGGCGAACAACAATGATAAATATCGTTTAAACAGTATCTATATGTCGGGTTGGGCACAGTTTAAAGCCAACCGACTCAGCAAGGCGGATCAGCAATTTATTACTGTACTCGCTGAGCTAATTGATGAACAAGCAAGCTTAAATGCGCAAAAGCAGCGTGTTGTGGCTAAATATCAAACACCCGATACGCATGACTTTCTCCAAGCCCATGATTTTTCTCAGTTAAGCCAATCTAAGCAAAGCTTAGTGGCCGATACCTTGCGAATTTTAACTATTTCATTAAGTCAGCAGCAGCAAGTTGCGAGTTTAATTGCCTTGTTGGATAACTTTCAGCAACAAGCGCATGCCACTGAAGCGATTACCGGCGTCGAGCATGTGCTATTTGAACAACTGGCGTTATTTTTATTAGAAAAACAGCTTGAGCATGATGCGGTATTAACCTATCAAGCCTATATCAAACGAGACCCTCATAGCTTATGGTCATCGCGCTTTAGTTTAGCGCTGATCAGCTTAGCGAAAAAACACGGTGATCACCCGAAAGTTCGCGAATTACAGCAGCATTATGTTGAAAATTTTGGCTTAAACAGCAAGTTTTGGCAGCAAGCCAATAACAGTCAGCAGCAAGAAGTATTGCCGCAATTATTACAATTTAGTGAGCAGCACAGTCGCCGCTTATATGCCAACGCACAAGACATCAAAAAGGCCAACGAGCGCGTTATTGCCTTTGCTAATGCGGCAACCTGGCTTGATACCTATTTAACGATTGCTAGACTAGCGAAAACCGACTTTCAAGACGACTTTGCTAAGTTGGCTATTGATTTACTCGCCGATGAGTTTTTATTTGCCGATGCCAGTTTTGAAGCCCGTCATTACTCACAGGCGCTAACAAGTTACCAAGATATTGCCTATAACAATGAGCCGGCAAACTCTGCGACAGCCGATGCTAAGCATGGCGAGATTAAACAAGCGGCAGCCTATGCGACAACGTTAACTATTCGCAAATTATTGGCGCAAGAAAAAGGCGTAGCTCAGCGTGAATTATTGCGTCAACGCGCTCAGCTTGACCGGGCATTTGTTGAACATTATCCGCAAGATAAGCGCGCGCTGGTTATTGCCAGTCAAGCTGCCCAGTATTCCTTTAAACAAGCCGTGGCGGAGCAAGCAACGCTGGCAAAGGTTACAGTTAAGCAAACTGCTGTTGACCCTGTTGCAGGAGCCAAGGCTTTAGGAGAAAGCGTTGCTGGTGAACAGGCGCTAACGAAACCTATTAGTGCTGAGCAAAAAGCTATCGCGAGTTTATTTGCGCAAGTTGCGTTTTACAGCGACTTTATTTTAACCGCGCATAATATCCCATTGTGCGATGAACAGTTAGTTAGTGCAGTGTCGAACAATCGTGGTTCAACTTGTATTCGCAAAGCAAAATCACAACAGCCTAGATTAAGCAAAAGCGCATTAAAACAAGTGCAGATAGCGAGCCAGCTTAAAGCGGATAGTTTTTATCAACAACTTGACTATCCGCGCGCAGAGCAAAGTTACTTATTGGCGTTACAATTTTTACCTAACCAAAAAGAAAAAGTTAACGAAATTAATGAGCTAATCGCCTCGAGCATTTATCAACAAGGACAGTTGTTAAAAGAGCGTCAGCCACAATTAGCTGTCGCTCATTGGTTACGTTTGGCGCAGGTTACACCGAATGCGAGTTATCGGGTAAATGCTGAATTTGATGCGGCAAATTTACTGTTACAACATCAACATTGGGCGCAAGCGGTTAAGGTACTATTAGCGTTTCAACAGCACTTTCCACGTCACGAATACAGCAAGAGTATTCCGGCAAAATTAGCCAACAGTTATCAGCAACTCTCACAATTTGAACGTGCTGCAGAGCAACTTATTGTTATGCAAAAAAGCGCTGATTCGACCGAGCTAAAACGTGAGTTGCAGTACAGCATTGCAGAAAATTACCTGAAAGCGAAAGATTTAGCGAAAG
This sequence comes from Cognaticolwellia sp., assembly GCA_049614565.1. Classification (GTDB taxonomy): domain Bacteria; phylum Pseudomonadota; class Gammaproteobacteria; order Enterobacterales; family Alteromonadaceae; genus Cognaticolwellia. The sequence continues at coordinate 80,263 of JBMZDW010000007.1, forward strand.
CCATTATTCATTTTCGCAGTTATGCCCACAGTTACCCTGAGCCTTTTGCCATCGCGCAAGAAGTACGTTTTAAACTGTCAGAGTTTTACCGTCAAACCCAAGAGCCGAATAAACGCTATTTTTGGTATCGAAAATTACTGGCGGCTCACAAAGCCGAAAACCTAAACTCGGAAAACGAGTCGCGCTCAACGTATTTAGCTTCCATGGCCGCGTATGAGTTGGGTCAAGCCCACCAACAAAGCTTTACCAGCACTAAGTTAACATTGCCGTTAAATAAAAGCTTAACGCGCAAACAAAAATCGTTAAAGCAAGCGGTGGCCTACTATCAACAAGTATTTAGTTTTGCCTTAGCGGATTTTGTGCCGAAAGCGAACTACCAGCTGGCAAGCATGTATCAATTATTAGCGGCTGATGTCATTAGCTCGCAACGCCCGAAAGGTTTAGATGAATTAGCCTTAGAAGAATACGAAATTCTCTTAGAAGAACTGGCGTATCCATTTGAAGAAAAAGCCATTGAATTACATAGCAGTAATGCCGAACGCGCGTGGCAAAATATTTACGACGCATGGGTGATAAAAAGCTTCAGTGCACTGGCCAAGTTAGAACCCGCAAAGTTTGATAAAACAGAAAAGCAACCGGAGGCAATTGATGCGCTTTATTGATGCTAAAGGGAATGCTAAAAGGGATGCTAAACGGATGTTAAACCTGAAATCAGGCAAAGCCGGACGATTAGCCGTAGTTGCTTTACTGCTAAATTTATCGGCCTGTTCATTGTCGGGTGGAAGTGATGAAAGCAGCCTTGAGCAAACCAGCCTTGAGCAGAACAGCCCTGAACAGTTAAAAAAAATCGCGAAATCATTAGTTGATGAAACCACACTTGCCAATACTCAGGCAGGCACTGATGCATCAACCGGGCAGGTCGGGGCAGAGCAAAGCAGCACAGCGCTAATTAAGGTGCAAAGCAGCGAGTATTTACGCGCTCAGCAACAAGCGAAATTAGCGATACCCGATGATGTTAAGGCATTATATCAAAGCGCAGTTGCCTTGATGAAACAGCAAAATTGGCCAGAGGCGAGAGAAAAGTTTTCGCAGGTAGCTAAGTTACAACCAGAGCTAGCTGGCAGTTATGTTAATTTGGCGCTTATTGCGCAAAAAACACAGCAGTTACCACTGGCGAAAAAACACCTTGAGCGCGCATTGCAAGTAAACGCGCTTAATCCTTATGCTCATAATTTAATGGGCTTATTGGCACGGCAACAAGGTGATTTTGACTTAGCGGAAAAAAGCTATTTAGCCGCGCTGAAAAGCTTACCTAACTTCGCCGATGCCCATTTAAATTTAGCGATATTAGCCGAGTTGTACCGCGGTAAGTTCGCGCTTGCGCGCGAGCATTATCAGGCGTATTTAATGCTGAACCCTGAAGACAAGCAAGTACAGCGTTGGTTAGCGGGCTTAAGCTTAAAACTAGCGCAAACTGAGTCTGGAGCATGAACAAAATGAAGCTAGCTATCAGAAAATATTCAAACCTAGTGTTATCGATGTCCGCGCTGATGTTATCGGTGTTTCAAGCCAGTGCACAGGCACAGCAGAAAACACAAGTTACTAAGAAAAAAACCGCCACAAGTTATGTGATTGAAACACAAGTACAAGGCTCGCAAGAGCAGCCAAAAGTTTTATATATCACTCCTTGGCAAGAGCTCGACTCAAGCGTCAATATTGATGAACATAATTTAACCATAAAGTTACCGCCATTAAACGCGGTCAACCCAAAAGTATTTAAAGAGAAAGTAAATAACTATTACCAGCAAGCTAAAGCCCCAAAAAAGCATTAGCGAGCACACACGGCACGTTGCCACCCGATTAATTGAGCAGATGCATTATCTGCTTTAGCAGTAAAAAAGTAAGGACGTAAATATGTTTGATATCATCATAGGTTTTCTACAAGACGGCGGGGCATTTATTTTCCCAATCGCCCTAGTATTAGTGATCGGTTTAGCCATCACCTTAGAGCGCTGGTTATTTTTAACAAAAACCTTAAGAGCAAACCAAAAAGCGCTAAAACAAATACAACCAGCACTAAAGTCAGGAAAATTGCATGAAATAAGCAAAGCGGCAGCAAGTAATAATGCGCCAGTATTGCAGGTATTGCAGGCAGGTATTAGTCGCGTTTCACAGTCACGACGTCGTGAAGATGTTGAATATGCCATGGAAGAAACCTTGATGGAGCATATGCTGGGTTTAGAAAAGCGCACACCGTTTTTAGCCACGTTGGCCAATATCGCCACGCTATTAGGTTTATTAGGTACCATCATGGGCTTGATCGCCGCGTTCTCAGCGGTTGCTAGTGCCGACCCAGCAGAAAAAGCCAACTTACTCTCTGCCAGTATTTCAGTGGCAATGAACACCACCGCCTTTGGTTTGATCACGGCCATTCCATTAATTTTGTTTCATACCGGTTTGCAAAGCAAAACCATGGCGATTATTGATTCACTGGAAATGGCAGGTCGTAAACTGCTTAATGCCTTGGCGAGTCCTGCACCTGAAGCAGACCAACAATCAGCAGTGAATAGTCGAGGGTAAGGTCATGAGACGCCTTCGTCGCCCACCCAAGCAAGATGCTGAGCTCGACATCACGTCATTTATGAATCTAATGATAGTGTTGGTGCCGGTATTATTGCTGAGTTTGGTATTTTCACAGGTGCGCATTCTCAATTTACAGTTGCCGGTAAGTGCCGACAATAACAATGATAATGATGATAAGCCGAAACGCTTAGAGCTGGTGATTGACCAACAAGGTATGTTGCTGAATTATCCTAGTGGTATTCTATTGAAAACCTTTAATAATGCTGTCGACGAGCAAAATCAGGCTGAACTTAGCTATGATTTCGCCGCCTTGTCATTGTATTTACAGGATTTAAAACTAACCTTTCAGCAAAAAAGTATTGAGAAAAAAGACATCGTTATTTTACTCAGCCAAGATATTGATTATCAAACCATAGTCACCGCGATGGACACCGTACGCTCATTTAAAACTGTGGTGGCGGCGAGTGTGGTTGATGGTGAATTATTTCCTGAAATTTCCTTAGGTGATGCACCCGCAACGCAAGCAGATTCAGCGCAAGTTGACACAGCTAAGGCGGTGCAATAATGAAACAGTCATTACGCGCAAAGCGCTTAGCACGCCACCATAAACGCTTAGGAACGGCCAGCAAGCTGAACTTAGTGTCACTGATGGATATCTTCACCATTTTGGTGTTTTTCTTAATTGTTAATCAGTCAGAAGTTCGGGTGTTGCAAAACTCTGAAAAGCTTGATTTACCGATATCTATTGCCGAAGAATTACCCAGCGAGAACATTGTTATTGCGGTATTTGATAATCGCGTGATGGTGCAAGAGCGTGCGGTTTGGCAGAAACCGGCAAGTAAGCCAAGCACGAATTTAACACCCGATGACCTGTCAGCGTTAATGAAAGCACTGGCAACCGAGCTTAATTATTTAGCGAGCAAACGTGTAGAGCTTACTGAACTAGAGCAAGAGAATGGCCGCGCAGTAACCATTTTAGGTGATGCCAATATTGAGTACGCTATTCTTAAGCAAATCATGACGGTATGTGCACAAGCTAATTTTCGCAATATGTCGTTAGCGGTTGAGCAAGTTGCCGCAAGCAAGTCGCCTAGTAGTGCAAAAAGCGAAGAGGAGGGCTAAGTAGTGAGTCATGCTAACTTAACAACTAACTCTCTTGCGCAAGGGATCTCGCTAGAATTTTTGACTAATAATCGTCAGGATAAAAAATTCTACACGATTCTTTTTAGCTTAATTGCACTGTATTTTATTGTCGCGATTGCGGTGCCGTTTATCGAACGCATTGAAGTACCGCGGGAAATAAAAGAAAAAGTGCCGGCGCAATTAACCCGTATTGTGATTGAGAAAAAGCAATTACCTGTGCCAGAGCCTATCAAGCCAAAGCCGCCTGAGGAAAAAGTCAAAGAGCCGCCAAAGCCGAAAGAAAAAACGCCTAAACCTAAACCGAAAAAAGTTGTGGTGAAAAAGCCGGTTTCTAAACGCCAAGCCGCCAAACAAAAAGCGAAGTCCTCTGGTTTAGCCGCGATGAAAGATGAGTTGCTCGCCATGCGTGAGGTACTAGAAATAAAGCCAAATGCCAGTAAAACTTTGGCAAAAGCTGATACCAAACAAACGCAAATTAAGCGCAAGTTACTGGCGGCACAAGTGAGTAAAACCAGTACCGCCTTGGCCAATGCTAAAGTCAGCCAAACAGTAGCGAGTGAAGAATTAAGCACCCGTAACACCCAGAGAATACGCTTATCTGATCAAGAAGTGATTGCCAGCGGTGAAGGTGACGCGCAATATGGCGACGAGCCGACATTGGCGAATCAGCGCTCAGAAATGCAACTAAGACGCACGCTTGAAAGCAGTAAAGCACGACTTTATGCCTTATATAATCGCGCTTTACGTAAAGATCCGCTACTGAAAGGTAAAGTGGTCTTTAATATTGAAATTCAAGCCAGTGGCGAAATTAGCAAGGTAGTGATTGATTCTAGCGAGTTAAATAATGCCAAACTTGAACGACAGTTATTAATTATTTTACGCTCAATTAACTTTGGCGCAGAAGATGTTGATGCCATGAGCACGGTTTGGGCAATTGAGTTTTTACCACGTTAGTGCTGAACACTTAACATTGGCAACTTTAATAACTTAGCGGTTATTGGCTGTAGATATGAAAAAGCTAGCAGATAACTCTGCTAGCTTTTTTATTGGTAAGTAACTTGTAGTGAGCTATCGTTACTTAACTTCTTCACCAGCGGCTTGTTTATCCGCATGGTAACTAGAGCGTACTAGCGGACCACAGGCCGCGTGATCAAAGCCCATTTCATCGGCAGCAGCTTTAAACATATCAAAGTCGTCAGGATGTACGTAACGCTCAACCGGTAAATGATGCTTGCTCGGTTGTAAGTATTGGCCAATGGTTAACATAGTCACGCCATGGGCACGTAAATCGCGCATTACTTGTAAAATTTCTTCGTTGGTTTCACCTAAACCCACCATGATGCCAGATTTAGTTGGTACAGTAGGGTTCGCTTCCCCAAACTTTTTCAATAGGTCTAACGACCATTGGTAGTTTGCCCCCGGACGCGCCTTGGTGTACAAACGCGGCGCGGTTTCAAGGTTATGGTTAAATACCGCCGGCGGGTTTTTATTTAAAATTTCTAAGGCGCGATCCATACGGCCACGAAAGTCAGGCACTAAAATTTCAACTTTAGTACCTGGGGCATGCTCGGCGATTTCGGTAATACAATCGGCAAACTGCTGGGCGCCACCGTCACGTAGATCATCACGATCGACCGAAGTGATAACGACATATTTTAGCTTCATGTCTTTTAAGGTAAGCGCTAACTTACGCGGCTCATCTTTATCAGCCGCGAGCGGACGTCCGTGACCAACATCACAAAATGGACAACGACGCGTACAAATATCGCCTAAAATCATAAAGGTAGCCGTACCGTGGTTAAAACATTCCGACAAATTAGGGCAGGACGCTTCTTCACAAACTGAGTGTAGATCATGCTTACGCAGTGCTGCTTTAATACTATCAATACGCTCAGAGCTTTTTGGCAGTTTTATACGTAACCAATTCGGCTTTCTCAGCATAGTTTCACGTTCAGAGGTAACAACCTTGATCGGAATATGCGCCATTTTGTCGGCGTCACGAAGTTTTGTGCCTGGGGTAATGCGTGAAGATTTAGTGGTCATGACCTGTTTCCAATCCCGTTTGATAAGATAAGTGCTGGGTATTTAATAATTCACTTAAGTGTTTACTCAGTGACTCACCCGCTTGATCTACAGTGGCAGGGCCCTGTAAATCGATTGTTTGTACCATTTCTAGGCCTTGGTAACCACACGGGTTAATGCGCAGGAACGGTGATAAGTCCATATTGACGTTTAAGGCCAAACCGTGAAATGAGCAGCCTTTGCGTACCCGTAAACCGAGCGAGGCAATTTTTTTATCGTCAACATAAACACCGGGCGCGTCCGGTTTGGCGTTAGCGCTAATACCAAAGTCTGCCATTGATGCCACAATGCCGTTTTCTATTAAGGTCACTAGCTCTCTTACGCCCATTTTTCGACGGCGTAGATTGATCATAAAATAGATCACTTGTTGACCTGGCCCGTGATAAGTCACTTGGCCACCGCGATCCACTTTTACTACCGGAATATCACCGGGCATCAACAAGTGTTCATCTTTACCGGCTTGTCCTTGCGTAAACACAGGCGGGTGTTCAACTAGCCAAAGCTCGTCAGCGGTATGCTCGTCTCGATTATCGGTAAAATTTTGCATGGCATGCCAAACATCAACGTAGTCGAGGCGATTAAGCTGCCGAATAATCAGGGTATTTTTCAAAAAGATTCTCTAAAAATTTTTGCGCGCGTTTTGTTGCCGGCATTATAGCCAAATAATCAGTGGATTACACCAGACAATAAGTTGGGCTAAAGCACGTAACGTACTTGCTCTATGGCGTTTAGTGTTTTATAGATTTTTTCAATATGCTCTTTACTGGTAACAGTAACCGCCACTGAAATTGAATGATAATTGCCTTTGGAGCTCGGCTTTATTTTTGGTGCGTAATCGCCCGGTGTATGCTTTTGCAATTCACCGACAACTAAGTCTGGCAGTTCGTCACAGGCAACGCCCATGACTTTAAAATTTAATACGGTTGGGAAGTCCAATAATTCATCAAATTTAGTATTCATTTCTTTTCTCTTAATCGGTAAAACACCAGTAGCTTACCGGCTCATTAATATTTGTAATGCTGTGAATATTTGAGCCAACTTATGCGAGCAATTAATGCAACAATTGACCGCTAGTGTAAATTGGCGCCATTTTAGCATTATTTTTGCTCAATGTGATCAGTCGTGGTGAATTTGCTTGCCTTTATGAATGACTAGATGAGGGAGTATTATTAAATATCAATGTTGGCAGGCGGTTATTTTGAATTTTTATTGTTGGATACCAATGGCGATAATCATGCACTTTGAAACATGATTATCGCGATTGCATTAACTAATCGATAAATTGCAGTTTTACATAGTCGACTAGTTTACTGAACATACTGCCTTCTTGCACTTCTTGTAGCGTTACCAGTGGATACTGAGCAATATCTTCACCATCAAGCTGTAAAAATAATTTACCTACCACGGCGCCTTTTTGAATTGGCGCGGTGAGTTGTTTGTCTAGCTCAAAGTTAGCTTGTAGATTTTTACGTTGGCCGCGTGGAATAGTAATAGGAGTGCTGACCATAATACCTAAATCCACTTCTTTAACATCGCCCATCCAAACGCGGTTGCTGACAAATTTTTCACCGGCTTGATATGGTGTGTAGGTTTCGAAAAAACGGAAACCATAGTTTAATAGTTTTTTGCTTTCAACTTTACGGGCGCGTTCGCTATTTGTGCCCATAACCACACTCACTAAGCGCATATCACCTTTAGTGGCTGAAGTAACTAAGCTATAACCGGCTTGTGAGGTATGGCCAGTTTTCAAGCCATCAACATTCATGCTTTTATCCCACAATAAGCTATTGCGGTTGTATTGCTTAATATTGTTATAGGTAAAAGACTTTTGGCTATACAGTTTATACTCTTCTGGCACGTCACGTATCAAGGCTACGGCAAGTGTTGCCATATCACGTGCGGTAGTTTTGTGCTCTTGGCTGTCTAAACCATGGCTGTTTTCAAAAAAGCTACTGTGCATACCTAGCTGTTCAGCATGGGCATTCATTAATTGTGCAAATGCATCTTCACTGCCGGCAATGTGCTCTGCCATGGCAACACAAGCATCATTACCTGAGGCAACGATTATGCCTTGGTTTAGTAAGTTCACCGGCACTTCGGTGCCGACTTCAATAAACATTTTTGATGAATCAGGGAAGTTTTTTGCCCAGGCATTTTCGCTGATGGTCACGGGATCGTCATTGCTAATATTGCCGCTTTCTAATTCTTTACCTATGATGTAGCTGGTCATCATTTTGGTTAAGCTCGCCGGCGCTAATAAAATATCAGCATTGCTTTCGGCGATAACTTTACCTGTGGTGTAATCAATTAAAATATGACCTTTAGCATTTACTTCTGGCGCCGACGGAATAATGGTTTGGGCTTGAGAAAGAGAGCAAACACTTAATAAAACAGAACCTAAAAATGTCAGTAACTTGGTTGATTTTCTAGGAGCACGAGTAAGCTTAATTTGGGGCATAATTTTCCTGCATAGCTTTGGTTAAATGGTAATGGAAAAAATTTTAGGCAGTATAACATTTTTGATTTTGAATGCTATTAGGCTCGACTATCATTTTGTTACTCTTGATGAATTTTACTTGCGCTTTACTTGCGAGCGTTACTTACGAATAAAGGCCTTGGGGTAGCCACTGTCTTTAATCGCCAGCAATAATTGCGATAATTCATCACTGCGTGTTATCGGACCGACGAGAACCCGAATAATTCCATTTTTTTGCTCTAATTCGGTATTTTTTTGATGTAGGCTCGATAAGGCTTTCGCAAGTTGCTCTGCTTGGCTGAGGCTATTGCTGGCAAACACTTGAATATATTGCTGTGGTGGCAGCGACGTTAATGGTGAACGCTTGACATTATCATTATTTGATATTGGTAAAACGCTTGCTGGGGTTATAGGTTGCTCAACTACCGTTATCGATTGAGCACTAGTTGGCGAGCTAGTATTGGTTGGTGAGGCCGTAAGGGCGCTGCTATCGGCAATATTGTTCAGCTTAGGTGTCTCTAATTCTGCGGTTGTGGCGCTAAAATCGGTAATCGCGGTGATGGTGACATTAGCGGTGCCCGTTTTTAACATATCAAGCTTGTAGGCGGCGCTGTAAGATAAATCGATAATACGGTTTTGATGAAACGGCCCGCGATCGTTAACACGGACAATAACCGAACGGCCATTGGCGTTATTAACCACTTTAACATAAGTCGGCAACGGCAGGTTTTTATGAGCCGCGCTCATGGCGTACATATCGTAAATTTCGCCATTCGAGGTTAAATGACCATGAAACTTGCGGCCATACCATGAGGCAATACCACTTTGGCTAAAACCTTTCGCGCTGCTCATAACCTGATAAGGCTTGCCAAACACTTGGTAGTTTTTATTGCCACCACGACTGGGTGTTTCTGAACGCGGCGTGGCGTCATGCAGTTCACTGGCGTTAGGTAAACGGGTAGGAATACTGTCATGCTTTTGCTGATAACGACTCGGCGGCGCCGTGGTTCCACAGGCAAAAAGTACGAGGGCTAGTAGACCAACACAGAGGTTGCGGGGGATCTTGACTGTTATCATTAAATATCGCCACATTTTGCCATAGGGTTTATCTACCTAAGCAGGAATAATTGTTAGCTACTAACATGAAATCGTCTATGGGTACTTATCGCCATTAGCATGCCAAACCCTGCCATTAATGTCACCATTGAAGTGCCACCGTAACTTACCAAAGGTAAGGGCACACCGACTACAGGTAATAAGCCGGACACCATGCCAATATTAACAAAAATATAGACAAAAAATGTCAAGGTTAAGCTGCCTGCCAATAACTTGGTAAAGGCATGCTGCGCATTAACCGCAATCCATAAACCGCGCATCACAATCGCCAAATATACGGTGAGTAATAAGCCAACACCAATTAAGCCAAATTCTTCACTAAACACGGCAAAAATAAAGTCGGTGTGGCGCTCGGGCAAAAATTCCAATTGTGATTGCGTACCTTGCAACCAGCCTTTACCGTCAATGCCGCCGGAGCCAATGGCAATTTTAGATTGAATAATATGATAGCCAGAGCCAAGTGGGTCTTGCTCTGGGTTTAAAAAGGTTAGTACCCGTTGTTTTTGATAAGGCTTCATCAAAAACATCCATAAAATAGGGGCAAATGCCGACGCTAAACCGGCACAGGTGCCGATAAGCTTCCAACTGGCACCGGCCAGAAATATCACAAAAATACCTGAACTGGCAATCAGTAACGAGGTGCCTAAATCTGGTTGTCTGGCGATTAACAAGGTCGGCAGTAACACTAAAATAAAGGCGATAATGATTTTTGAGGTTTTGGTCGGCAAGTCATATTGGCTAACATACCAAGCGATCATAATTGGCACGACAAGCTTCATAATTTCAGAGGGTTGAAACTTGGTAATACCCAAATCTAGCCAACGTTGTGCGCCTTTGCCAACATGACCAAACAGCAATACCGCAACCAGTAACATTAAGCCGATGCCAAATACTGGTACCGCCCATTTTCGATAAGCCAATGGCGGAATTTGCGCGACAAAAAACATCACCACTAACGCAACGCCAACCCGTTTGGCATGACGAATAAGCACAGCGCTTTCTTGGCCACCTGCACTGTAAACAACAAATAAGCCCAGTGTCATTAACACTAATATTCCGCTTAATAGCGGTAAATCAATGTGTAGGCGTTGCCACAAGGTTCGTTGTTTTTGTTGATCTTGTCCGGTACTGCGCACTATTCAGCTCCTGAATTTGGCAAAATGCCTTGGCGATAGACATGGCGATGTAGGGGATGTTTACTTTTATCACGACTGATAATTTCGCGATCGCCAAAATATTGGTCCATTATTTGGCGGGCAACAGGGGCGGCGTTAGCACCACCACCGCCTTTAGCTACGTTTTCTATGGCAACGGCAACAACAATTTCCGGGTTTTCGTACGGCGCAAAGGCGATAAACATGGCGTTATCTCGACGGTTTTCTTTGACTTTAGTGGCATCGTATTTTTCATCTTGGCCAATGTTCGCGGTTTGCGCTGAGCCGGTTTTACCTGCCGCGTCGTATTTACTGCCTTTGAAGGCGGCATAACCGGTGGCGCCAACTTTTTGCACGGTATTATGTAAACCGTCAAGCACCATATCCCAATGGCGCTGATCTTTTAAAACAATCGGCGGTTTTTCATCAACAATGTAGTCTGTGATGATTGGCTGCTGGCTCGGGTTTTCCTTATCACTACTTACTTGGTTACTTACGTAGTTAGGGACTTCGCTGGTGGCTTTTAAAAAGTGGGGGACTTTAATTTCACCCTTATTCACTAAAATAGAAAGTGCTTGTGATAATTGCAGCGGCGTGACTGTCCAATAGCTCTGTCCTATACCTACCGATAAGGTTTCACCGCCATACCAACTTTTGTTATAGCGGGCTCTTTTCCATTCAACACTGGGCATAATAGCGCGACTTTCTTCATGAATATCGATGCCTGTGTACTCACCAAAGCCAAATTTCTCCATCATTTTACTGATACGAGTAATACCGAGTTTGTAGGCTAAATCGTAGTAGTAAACATTACAAGATTGCTCTAATGACTTGGTTAAATTCACCTTGCCATGACCCCAAGACAACCAATCACGTCGTTTGGTTTCTATACCAGGTAGTTGGTAAAAACCGGGATCGAAAATCTCGGTTTCAGGGGTGATAAGTTCTTCTTCTAAACCGGTTAATGCCAGTAGAGGTTTAATGGTAGATGCTGGTGGATAACCTTGCACGGCGCGATTGAGTAGCGGCTTATTACTTTCAGGGGCTAAGAGTTTTTTATATTTTTTACTGCTAATACCATGAACAAATAGGTTGCCATCAAAACTCGGGTTTGAGTACATGGCTAGTACGCCGCCGTCTCTTGGGTCAATGGCAACTACAGCGCCACGTTTGCCAGAGAGTGCGCGCTTGGCGATCATCTGCAATTCGATATCTAAGGTCAGCGTGAGATCTTTTCCGGGAATAGGCGGAGTAAAGTCTAAAGTACGAATGACGCGACCTTGGTTGTTAATTTCAACTTCTTGGTGGCCTATGGTGCCGTGTAAGATATCTTGGTAATACTTCTCTAACCCTAGCTTGCCAATATTGCGGGTGGCGGCATAGTTTTCACTTAAGCCTTGCAGTTCTAACTTGTTGGAGTCTTTACGGTTTATACGTGCAACATAGCCCAATGAATGGGTAGTTAAATCGGCAAACGGGTAATAACGCTTTAAACGGGCATCAATAAAAAAGCCGGGAAATTTATGCTGATTAACCGAAAATAGTGAGACCTGCTGATCACTTAAGCGAGAGTGTAGCTCTAGCGGTTTAAAGCGGCGTTTACTTTTTAAGGCTTTGAGTAGTTTGTCTTGTTTTTCTTGACTAATGTCCAGAAGCTTACTGACTTCAGTTAAACGCTGGTTTATATCGTCCACCTGTTCGGGGATCACTTCCAAGCTATAAACAGGGGTGTTATCGGCTAGTAAAACGCCATTTCTATCGTAGATTAGTCCGCGATTTGGCGCCACGGGTAACAATTTAATGCGATTAGAGTTAGAGCGCGTTTGGTACTTTTCATAGGAATTAACTTCAAGATCGTAAACATTGCTAAATAATATTAACGCCAGAATGAGAACACCAATAAAGGTGATAAAAGTGCGGCGAGCAAACAGGTTGGCTTCAGCGCTATGGTTTCTGATGACAACGCGTTTTTTGCTTGCCATGATTATTCTCGATGATAAGGGTGGTTATTATTGATTGACCAAGCGCGATAGAGGCTTTCTGCCACGACAATCCTTACCATAGGGTGTGGCAAGGTGAGTGGCGACAACGACCATTTTTGCTCAGATGCGCGAATACACGCTGGTGCTAAACCTTCGGGGCCGCCAACAAGTAAGGCAACATCGCGACTATCAACATGCCAACGTTCAAGTTGTTGAGCAAGTTCAGGAGTAGTCCAAGGTTTACCTTCTACCTCAAGGGTGACAATACGATTGCCTTTTGGGATAGCCGCTAACATTTGCTCGCCTTCTTTTTCAAGAATGCGGGCGATATCGGCATTTTTACCGCGTTTTCCCGGTGTTATTTCCACTAAATGGAAACTCATATCACGCGGAAATCGACGGCAATATTCACTAAATCCTTGGCTGACCCATGCTGGCATTTTGTTGCCAACCGCGTATAAGGTAATGCGCATCGGAATTTAAACTATTGCCAAAGTTGTTCTAATTGGTAATTGTCGCGCGTTTCATCTGTCATTACATGCACAACCACGTCGCCTAAATCGACTAAAGACCATTCACCGACATCGTTCCCTTCAACACCTAAGGCTTCAAGGCCGGCGGCACGACATTCAATTGTTAAAGACTGGGCAATGGAAATGACGTGACGTTTTGAGTTACCTGAGCAAACTAGCATATAGTCAGCGAAACTTGACTTCTTAGCGACATCTAATATCACGATATCGCGGCCTTTCATATCTTCGATTTTTTCGGTAACAAAAGTAATTAGGT
>JBMZDW010000008.1:0-83592 GCA_049614565.1 Cognaticolwellia sp.
TCGTAAGCGTGAAGGTCGTGCAGCTAAATAGTACAATAGACCAATAATAAAAAAGCCAGCTGAAGAGATTTAGCTGGCTTTTTTTATGGCTAAAATAGGGGAAAGGCTGATAGCAATGTAAGACATGTCTTAAACTCATATTAAATAATATGTAATAGGAAATATTATCACCATATAAATCAGCTACTTGTTGTTATTGTTGTCATCATATTGTTCTTTTTGTCGCACGTGATACTTTTAAGGAGATCTTCGGCTTTTACAATGTTAAGTAAATGTTATAGTTATGTGTAATATTTACTTAACATTGTTATTTTCCATAAGCAGCATTAACGGTAAATAAACTGACATCAGAATAAAAGAAAAAGGAATTTCTTCATGTCTCCAGAGCAACTTAAAACTCTACAACAGTTAAGCCAATTGTTTGAAGCGGGCGCTGCTGGGCCTAGCCAAATTAAACAATTGTCTGCGTTATTAGCTGAAATTAATCAGGCAACTATTTGGCCAGAAGAAAAGCCTGAGCATATTTTTTCTCGGCCATAGCAGCAGCTATATGTCAGCTATCCGTTATCGGCTCTTGTTAAGTGTCGATAACAACCGAGTTTCACTTCCTCTTTTCAAGTACCTGCCGGATATAAATTATTAATATTATCGCTACCGTTATTTTCGGCCTTGCCTTAATATAAGTGTAATAACGCCACTAAGTAACTTGTATGCATCCGAAATTAGAAATAATCAAACAACATCGCTATGTTGAGCCGATATTGAGCTTTTTATTGTTATTTTTAAATAACTATAGAAATGAACGTATTCACGTCACCGCCGGTTACTTATCCTATGTCACCTTAATGTCGTTGGTGCCCCTTATTGTGGTGATGTTGTCGGTAATGACAGCGTTTCCTATTTTTTCTGAAATAAGAGAATTGATCGAAAACTTTGTCTACCAGAACTTTGTGCCGGCCTCCGGTGACGTGGTTCAGGAGCATATTAGCGGCTTTGTTAGCAATGCGTCAAAAATGTCGGCGGTGGCGATAACGGCATTATTTATTTTTGCAATGTTACTTATTTCGGCGATTGACCAATGTTTAAATAAGTTATGGCGTGTTGATGAAAAGCGCCGAGTTATCACCTCATTTTCTATGTATTGGATGGTGCTAACCTTAGGGCCGGTATTAGTCGGTAGTAGCTTGGCAATGAGCTCTTATATATTATCGCTGGTATCTGTGGGCGATTATGATTTATTAGGGCTTACCAATATTTTGGTGCGCGCTTTACCGCTATTGGCGTCTATCGCAGCTTTTTTTATTCTTTACATGGTGGTGCCCAATAAAGTTATTCCGGCAAAATTTGCTATAGCCGGTGCCACGCTTGCCGCAATTTTATTTGAAATAGCAAAAAAACTGTTCGCTATTTACGTTACCCATTTGCCGTCGTATCAAGCCATTTATGGCGCACTGTCGAGTATACCTATTTTATTTTTATGGGTATATTTAAGTTGGCTGGTGGTCTTGGTGGGCGCGTTATTTACTGTATCGCTAGAAGATTTTGATCGTAAAAACAAGCTCGCTAGCCCGGCTCAAGAAGCTGAATAGTGCGAGTTTATTTTACCTAGTTTGTAATCGCTATTTAAGCATTAGGCAACTAAACTGAATAGGTTCTCTTGCAAGGAGGAGCTATGTCGAGAGTACTATTCCCCAACATTGCCGTTTATCAACAAGAGTGGCTTGATGTCGGCGATGGTCAGCAATTATACCTTGAGCAGTCGGGTAACCCTAATGGTATAGCCGTGGTATATCTGCATGGCGGCCCAGGTAGCGGCAGTAGCAAAGATCATCGGCGCTATTTCGACCCTGAAAAATATCGCATTATTTTATTCGACCAACGTGGTTGTGGCCGCTCAAAACCTTCACCTAGCCTTAGCGAAAATAACACTCATAAATTGGTTGGTGATCTGGAAAAAATTCGTCAACATTTGCATATCGCCAAATGGTTAGTTGCTGGCGGCTCATGGGGCACAACCTTAGCGCTGCTTTATGGTATTAAGTATCCGCAAGTGATATTGGGCTTTATACTGCGTGGCATCTTTCTCGGCAGTCAAGCTGAATATCAGTGGCTATATAGCCATGTCGGCGCCGCTAAATTTTTTCCCGAATATTTTCAAGAGTTTAGTCAGCACATTTCAGATTCAACACACCAATCGCTACTTTCAGGCTATTATGATGTGCTGACTGGTACCAATGAATTCGCCAGAATTGCCGCGAGTAAAGCCTGGTGCTTATGGGAGCTGCGATTATCCACCATTGAGCATCAACACATCGATATGCATCATGTCGAAAGCGCTCATCAGGCGCTATGTATGGCGCAAATATCGAGCCACTATTTTGTTAATCGCTGCTTTCTTGAGGAAGGTTTTATTTTAGATAATTTGGCGATTATTGCGGAAATTCCTGCCATTGTTTTACATGGTCGCTACGATATGGTGTGTCAAATGCACCATGCCTATCAGTTAGTGCAGGCATGGCCGAATGCACAATTACAAATTCTGCCACAAGCCGGTCATGGCGGTTTTGAATCACAAACTATTGATGCTTTTTGTAAAGCAGCAGATACTATGGCTAATTTTATAACCGAATGTGGGAATAGCAATTAGTGATCGCGTTATTGCAAAGAGTGTCAGAAGCCAGTGTTAGTGTTGAGAATAAAGTCGTTGGTGAAATTGCGCAGGGTTTGTTGGTGCTGTTAGCCATTGAACCACAAGACAACCAAGCAAAAGCTCAGCGTTTAGCGCAGCGTGTGGCCGGTTATCGTATTTTTCAAGACGACAATGGCAAGATGAACTTAAATGTACAACAAGTCGACGGCGAGATCTTAGTGGTGTCGCAATTCACCCTGGCAGCTGATACTTCAAAGGGCATGCGGCCGAGCTTTACCCGCGCGGCATCGCCGGAGCTCAGCAATGAGCTATATCAATATTTTTGTTCGCAACTGCGTAAGCTTGGTTTTAGCGTACCAACGGGAGTTTTTGGCGCTGATATGCAAGTGAGGCTGCTCAATGATGGCCCCGTGACCATTAGCTTACAGTGTTAGCTCTCTATTATGCCCTGATATGATGCGCAAAGTATTGTCGCCAGCGGCGATATTGCCACAGCGGCAAATAAGTATTCTTCGAGCGTTTTTTAAGGTTTTCACTTGGCCAATGGGCAGGTAACAGGTGAATAACAATATTGAGATAACGGGGAATATGAAAGTAAATAATTTGATGACTGCTTTGTAATTGCCTTAATATCGTTAAGCAAAGATTGATTTCGTGATCGTCAAGATCCGGCAAGTTAATGGTCAAACATCCATGGTCAGCTAAGTTGTCTATTAAGGCGGTTAGTAGCTGTACTCTGCTTTGAAAATTGCCTGTGTGGTGTTGATAAACATCACAAACTGTCCATTCAACCGCTTGGCTCTCACTGGCTTTATTCTCGTCTAACCAACTCAGTGCTGCCTTATTTTCAATAGTGATATTGTGCTGTAATGGATTGAAAAATTGATCAAAGCAGTTGATAACATTCGCTGAAAGCTCAACGCTGACCACCGCAATATCACCGTGAAGTGCGGTTAAAAATCGGCTGATATTACCGCCACCTAAACCCAGTTCAATCACCCGTTGGGGTTTGAAAAATAACAAGGGCATTAACACCGCGTAATGATGGGGTAAGGTTAATTTTTCAGGGCAACGCAACTGCATAACACTTTGAATAACATCGTCAAAGGCTAACCAACGATAATATTTATTTTCACAGACGGTTATTTGGTCTGCGTCATTACTCAGGTACACTAGTTGACCTTGGTTAACATGTTGAGCAAGTTTCACGTGTTGTTTTTACCCTGATAATGGATGGTTAATACCGTTTGTTATTTCACTGCCTTAAGAGTAGTAGACAATGTATAAATGTAGAGCGCCAAAAAATAACGCCGAGTTCGAGCAATATTATCAACTACGATGGCAAATTTTGCGTAAACCTTGGCAACAGCCCATAGGCAGCGAAAAAGATGACTTAGAAGCGCAATCATATCATCGCGTCGTAGTTGACGATATGGATAACATTGTCGGTGTTGGCCGTATTCATAATAGTGAGCAAAATATCGCGCAAATTCGCTATATGGCGATAGACCCAAGCGCCCAAGGCCGAGGGTTAGGTAACTTGCTGATCCAAGAATTAGAACGCACGGCGGCGCACGTTGGCGTGAAAACTATCGAGTTGAATGCTCGTGACAATGCCATCGGCTTTTATCAACAACTGGGCTATTTCGATAAGGGCTATTCCCATACGTTGTATGGTGAGGTTTCTCATAATAAAATGAGTAAAGTTATCTCTGCGCCTGAGGCTCATTTAGCAAAAGCTGCAGATACTTTACAACAAATTTGGCATCAAACTATTCCGTTGAGCAAGGCGATGAATATCAACATTGGCTACTTTGATGCCGAGCAATTGCTGACCACCTGCGAGCCCAGCTTTAATAAAAACTTACATAACACCATGTTTGCCGGCAGTATTTATACCTTAGCGACATTGACCGGTTGGGGCTGGATATATTTTGTGCTGCAGGCACAATCACAGTCGCAACAGGCCGATATTGTTTTAGCTAAGGGAGATATTCGTTATCTGGCGCCACTCGAGGGTGTTGCCTATGCCAAAACCTCGCTAAGCTTGGTTGCTGGTGATAGCAAGCAGCTCGCTGAGGGGAAAAATGCCCGCTTTACTATTGAAGTACAAGTGTGTTGCGGTGATAAAGTCGTGGCGATATTTACTGGTGCATATGTGGCTGTAGCCAAATAAGGAGTTTGAGTAAAATGTATAAAACAATGTTAGCTTTTTTATTTTTTAGCTGCATGGCAGTTGCTACCGAGCCTGAGCACAGCGAACTTGATCAGGTATTAGATAGTTTTCATCAAGCGGCAGCCGATGCTAACTATCAGCAATACATGGGCTTGTTTGCCAAAGATGGCATTTTTCTTGGCACTGACAGTACAGAGCGTTGGACTAAAGCTGAGTTTTCCGCCTTTGTTCAGCCTTATTTTAGTCAAGGGCGAGGCTGGTTATACACACCCATTGAACGTCATATCAGCTCAACGCCAGCGCGTAATATTGTCTTTTTTGATGAGCTATTAGAAAGTAAAAGCTATGGTCGTTGTCGAGGTAGTGGCGTATTGACGAAGACGGCGCACGGCTGGAAAATATTACAATATAACTTATCTATTCCACTGCCCAATGCCATTGCGAGTGACGTAACAGCGACAATTAAAGCGTATCGGGCAACGCAACCCAACAATAAACAGTAGTCTGGAGAAGTGTTAGCTATGAGCGTTAGTATTATCGGCTGTGGTTGGTTAGGACAAGCGTTAGCGCAAAAGTTACTCGCGAATAACATTGAGGTTGTTGCTAGTTTTCAATCACTGCAAACAAAAGAGAAGCTCAAACAGTTAGCGATTCCTGCCGTGGAGCTGAAATTACCGATTGCGGCTGATATTACTTGCGATATTCATCTTGATAATATTGCCGGTATTGATGGACTGTTATTTCGCCAAAAGGTACTGATAATTGCCATCCCCCCGCAACTGAAAAAAGGCCGAGTCGATTATCCGCTGAAAATACAGCAGTTGGTGCAGTTAGCACAGTTGGGCAGCACAGAGCATATAATTTTATTGAATTCGACCGCGATATATAATGGCTTAACAGGGCAAGTGGATGAAAACAGCCGGTTAGATTTTAGTGCAGAAAAAGTTAGCTGTTTATTTGAGGCCGAGCAAGCATTGCAAGGGTTTGCGAAAACAAGTCATATTTTAAGATTGGCGGGCTTAGTTGGGCCAAATCGCCATCCGGGAAAATTTTTACAAAGCAAACGTCTGTTTGCTAATGCCAGCGCGGCAGTGAACTTGGTGCACCAAAGCGATGTGGTAAATATTCTTATCGCCTTGAGCCAAAGTACAGACACCACAAGTCGGCAACGGGTATACAATGTGGTCAGCAATACCAACTGTGATCGCCAGCACTACTATCAAGTGGCGGCTCAAGCGTTGAATTTGCCAGCACCGCAGTTTGCTGATGAGCCATCAACCAATGCAGGAAAGCGTATTAACGGCTATCGTTTACGGCGTGAATTGGCATATAATTTCCAGTATGATGACTTATTATCTTGGGTAGCAGACACATCTACCGCGTAGCAAGCTATAAAGATGTGAAAAAGGTTTAATTTACATGACCAACAATGTGATTTTCAAAACATTAAAAAAACTATACCAATATAAAATAGCTTTATTGTTTGTGGCGTTATGGGCCCATGTTTCTTTACTAAATTTGTTTTACGTTGCCTACAGTGGTCCGGTATTTTTATGGCAAAAAAACAGCGAACTGCAAACCATAGTGGTGCATTTTTCTATCGCTTTAGCGACCACGGGCTTCTATTTATTGGTGCGTAAAGCTAGGCAAAAAAGCCAATTTAAAAAGCCGCTTTAAAGTCACAAGTTAAAGCTCATTTAAAAACTAGGCTAACGCTCGGCTTGGCTAAATCTTCCCTTACGGCATTGAAAATTACAGTGAACAACAATAAAAAAACCGACATTTCAGTCGGTTTTTTATTTTCTATAAACTCTACAAACAAGTTACTTTTTATGAATGCCTGCAGTCGCTAACCACTGTTGAAAATCGAGTAAATTGGCCGGTAAAATCACTTTCGTTGATTGCTGGCTTAAGCCTTTCATTTGTTGCAAATATTGTTCACTTAATTGCATGTCTAATGCTTGTTGACCGCCGGGTTGTTCGATAGCCTGTGCCAACTGACGAATAGAGTCTGAGGTGGCTTGAGCAATAGCTAAAATTTCTGCGGCCTTACCTTCCGCAGAGTTTATTCGACGTTGTTTTTCACCTTGTGATAAATTGATCAATTCGGTCATTTGTCCTTCTGAGCGATTAATACGGCTAGCTTTATCACCTAAACTTTTTGCTAAAATGGCACGGCGTTCTCGCTCAGCATTGACTTGCATTTCCATAGCATTACGCACCGTTATAGGTGGCGTAATGTTTTTAATTTCGTAACGATGTACGCGAATACCCCAACTTTCGCCAGCCTTATCTAATACTTCTACCACCTTGGCACTGATAATATCGCGTTCTTCAAAGGTGCGGTCTAATTCAAGGGTACCGATCACTGAGCGGGTGGTGGTTTGCGCGAGTTGCATGGCAGCAAAGCGGTAGTCTGTGATACCGTAACTCGCTTTTAATGCGTCAACTACTTGAATATAAATGACACCGTCAACTTCAACATTGACTTCATCTTTTGAGAAGCATTCTTGTGGCGGCACATTAATGGTTTCTTCTTTTAAGTCTTGAATAAAGGCGACACGGTCGATAAATGGCAGCAATATATGAAAGCCTGCTTCTAATGTGCAGCGGTATTTGCCTAAACGTTCAACCACATAGGCCGACTTTGTCGGCACTAAGCAAATGGCTTGCACAAACTTTATCGCTAAGTAAATAAATAGGAATGCCCAAATGGCGAGCACGGCTAATTCAATAGGGCTGGCGTTATTGGCTATCATGATTTCGCTCCTTGAACATTTTCGGTTACCTTGTGCATACCTTGAAAAAAGCCATCAAGCTTGGCCACTTCGCTTGGTAAGATAGCGACGTCGGCAGTTTTTAATATTTGGCTTGTTTGGCCAATAAATTGCTCTAATAAGCGCATTTTTATTGCTTGGTCACCACTAGGCAGGGCAGCGGCTTTGGCAATTAAGTTAATACCTTCAGCTGATGCTTGGGTCAATATCGCTATTTCTTGGGCGCGGCCATGGGCTTCGTTAATTTGTTTTTGTTTGTCACCTTCAGACAGGTTAATGGCTTCTTGGCGCTCACCTTCCGATAAGTTAATGGTCGACTCTTTTTCCGCTTGCGCGAGTGTTATTTCAGCACGTTTTTGGCGCTCGGCCTCCATTTGTTTTTCAAGGGTATGGATCACGTTTTCTGATGGTGTGATATTACGTACTTCATAACGTAATACCTTGATGCCCCAAGGATCTGACGCTTTGTCTATTTCACGAACGATAGTTTCATTAAGGGTGTCACGCTCGGAAAAGGTTTGGCTTAAGTTTAATTTACCGATTTCTGAGCGCATGGTGGTTTGTGCCAAGTTGACGCTGGCGCGACGATAATCTTCGATACCATAACTGGCTTTCGCGCCATCCATCACTTGAATATACACTAAGCCGTCAACGCTAATTTGGATATTATCACGCGAAATACAACTTTGCGCTGGAATGTCTAGCACCTGCTCGCGGGTTTCGTGACGATAGGCGACACGATCAAAAAACGGGATTAAAAAATGCAGGCCCGGCTGCATCACAGCACGAAACTTACCAAGGCGCTCTATCACACAGACTTCTTTCATTTTTACTATTAATACCAGCTTTACCAAAATAAATAGCAAAGCGAGAAAAATAAAGGTAACCGTCGCTAGCATAGGTATTCTCCTAGTTAAATAAGGGGTTAATGTTTGGATTTAAAAATTATTTGATCGGTTCAACCACTAAAGAAATGTTTTCTTTACAAACAATGGCAGCTTGGCTGCCGGCAGGAATAATGGATCCGTCGCTTAATGCCGTCCATGTGCTACCTTGAAATTCAACGCGACCTGACAGGTTGCCAGGACCAATTTGTTCGACAACTTGCACGGTTTTACCGTAAATATCTAATTCTTCGTGAACATTTTCAATGGTGGTCTCGCCGGCGAAAAAGCGCTCGGTGATAAAAGACGCTGCGACAAGTAGCACGGTTGCCAAGATGAACCAAGTGGTTAAGGTTAGTACCCAAGTATCAAGAACTTGCTGTTGCACGCCAATGGCAACGAGTACGGAGGCAATACCTAAGTTGAGTAAGATGCCTCCGGGAATAAAAATTTCTAAACAAGCGAATACCACCGCGAGGATCAGCCAAGTTTCAAAAAACATTATGTATTCCATTACCACCTCCATGATGTGTGCGTTGCTAACAAAGGTTAGCAGCAAACAATTCAAAGTAACAAGCTTGACATATTATGTCAAGCTTGTTGGAGTTAGCTGGGTGTTGATTTTCGCGCTGATAATTTTGCTGCAAGCGGGCGTAGTATCCCTTCCGCGACTATGCAGGCATATAGCAACACCAGAAGGCACACGGCCAAAGCTGCTGGTAAACTGCCATTGTCGAGGCTCTCTTGAAAATGAGATAAAATAGCGATCAGGCCAATTATCAGGCCGATACAGGCACCGCCATAAATAAAGCGTATTTGCTTGTGCAAAATAACGCTTAAAAACTGCGTTGAATCTGAGGTGGCAACATCGCTGGCAAACAGGTATTTCAAGCCAATAATTGACTTGATCATACCATGACCACCGAAAGCGACTGCCGTAGCGGCATACATAAACAGTAAAATAAATACCCCGCTGTAGTAATCGCTAAACATAGCCAAGTCACCACCCAGCATAACCAACATAATAACGGCGCTAAAAATCACCAACAGCGCAATAACACTTTGCATTATATTTCTCCATTTCCATTGAGTTTCAATTTGAGGGGAAACTAAAGTGAGATCTTTTGTCGTAATGTTAAAAGCGGCTGCCAAGGCTAATTGTGTTTCTGCTGAACTATTACCGTCTTTCTCCGCACGTTGAATAGTGCGTAAGCTTAAGCCAGAAGCTTTAGCTAATAATTCCTGTGACCAGCCATTATCTTTACGGAAATATTTTACCCGTTCAGGAGATAAATTAGACTTAAGGTTTTGCAATGAATACTCCAAAATTTCAACTTGGTTTCGCCAGTGAATATGCCGTTATGATAAAAACAAAGCGAGTAATATGTTACGTCATTTTAGCGTCATTGTTATGACAGACTAATGATTTTAAGCCGCTTCAGGCAATTCTATTTTAAACGTAATATGCTTATAAGTTGAAATGAAAACGTTAAATGTTCAACGGCTCTTTACTGCTCTGTTCAGGCTTTTTATCACGCCGAATGGTTATTTAGTCCCTTTACTAAGATTTTTGAAATTACCTTTGCCATAGTTATTCCGTCAATAGGGTTAATAGTTGGTTTACTTCCTGGACTCGCTATTCGAGTATTGATGCAAAATGGCTAGAACGATCTGTCAATTGTTTTGCCAATAGTGTTTATAGGGGTGATGATTCACCCCGTTTTTTTATCTTACTTTGCTAATGTTGATGGGTTTTAGCGGCTATGAAAATACAGCAGTGCTTAACTTTTGCCAATTATCGCCTCTAATTTTAATTTATTTCTCCTTGATAACGTCAGTTGCGCTTTATTTTTTAGAATAACGGTATAGTCGCCATTTTCATTAGGTTTTAATTCACTGACGCTGCAAGATCTAACGATAGAAGAACGATGAATGCGCACGAACACTTCGGGGTCAAGTTGTTGTTCTAATGCGGTTAGTGTTTCTCTATGTAAAATACTTGTTCCATCGAGTAAGTGTAATTCTGCATAATTTCCTGCGCCAGTAATATAATTGACTTGCTCAACATCGATGAGTCGAATGCGCCCTGGATCTTTTATGATGAGTCGATTTTTGTAGCGCACTTCTTGTTCATCCTTCAGATGCTGAATGAGTTGACCTACTTTTTTATAATCGATGAATTCATAGCCAAGAATTTTTTTTCTTGCGCGCTCCAATGCTTGAAAAAAACGAGCATCATCAAAAGGTTTCAATAAATAATCTACTGCATTTAATTCAAAGGCTAGTACCGCATATTCATCATAGGCGGTGACAAAAATAACCACGCAATTTTTTGGTAATTGTTCGGCCACTTTAATCCCTATCTGCCCCGGCATTTGAATATCTAAAAAAATCAACTCGGGTTGATGCTGTTGGCTTTTGAGCAAAGCTTGGTTACCATCTTCAGCTTCAATCACTTCGGCTATATCTGTTTGTTCTGCCAATAGTAGCTTAATGCTTTCTCGGGCTAGCGGTTCATCATCGGCAATTAATACTTTAAACATTTGGCTCTCCACATGGCAATGACAAAGAAGTTTTGAAATAGTCGTCTTTTAATGGCGATAGAGTTAATTGAAACTTGCTACCATAAAGTTTAGTTAAGCGTTCTCTGGTGTTTTTAAGCCCAATACCAAAACCCTGGTGTTCATCATATTTGGGCACTTTATTGGTGAGGGTTATTATTAATAACTCTTGTTGACAAGAAATGGCTAATGTTAAAATATTTTGGTTGCTCGACATTTGTGAACCATGCTGTACGGCATTTTCTACTAAAGGCTGTAATAGCATAAAAGGAATTTCAGCCGTCAGACAATGTTCGTCAACATCGACTTCAATAATGAGCTTATTTTCAAAGCGTAATTGTTGGATAGATAGATAACTCTGAATAAACTTTAATTCTTCTTGCACTGATATTAATTGGTCCCCTTGATGTTCTAATACTTTACGTAGCATTAGGCTAAGTTCGCTAAGCGCATTAACAGCACCCTGCTTATTGCCTAAGCGAATCAAGCTGGCGATAGTGTTTAATGTATTAAATAGAAAGTGTGGATTCAATTGTGATTTTAATGATTGTAATTCCACTTGTACTAATTGATGAGCAAGCTTTTCATTTTGCAACAATTGTGCTTTTGATTGGGCATAATAATGTGCAGTATAGCCAGCACAAACAATGGCAAGATAGACCAAAAAGTCGATATGAAGCAGACTAAGCTGCCAGTAATGAACCATCATTTTTATGTTTGACCAAGTAAAATCCTGAGTTTCTATGACGACAGAAAGTATAATGGTTAAACCCCAGAACATAGCCACTAAAAAAACTAGCATCAGTAGACAGTGCTGAAAAACAAATTGTAGCGGTTTTTTGCTATTAAAGGTCACCTGTTTGGTCGCAGCAAAAACTAAGGGTGCAACGCCTGCCCATAAAGTCCACCAGGGTAAGTAACCAATCCACATAGCCCACCAGTCTAAATCAATATCTGGGTTCCTTGATAATCGCTGTCGATAGCTATTATCAGTCGCGAGCGTATTCAACACTAACCAGAATAATAAATTGGCAAGCCAAACGTATTTGTTGGGGATATCTCTAAGGAAGGTTTTAAACATAATACATCTTAAATTATTATTAAGGTTAGATTATCTAATAAATTTTTACTGAAAATCAAATCCAGTATTTATTCGGTGTTGTAGAATAAAAAAATGTTATTTTTATCCTGTAAAATCAAAATATTAACATTGTTTCAATAAAGCTATTTTCGAGAAAATCAAGTCATACAATATGATATTTGTAATTCCCCCCTTAATTCACGCCACTTGTCCCTTCGTTTGCGCCGCTTGTGTATTGGTTGCTGTTCGTGATCGCTGAGCGCGTTATTTTAGTATAGGAAAACTAAATGACTCCGTAAATTAACGAACATCGGACAATAAAAACTATATCTAGGGAGAATATCATGAAGAAAAATTATAAATTAGCGCAGTCTATCAGGCTAGCGCTCGTTGCTGGGGCAACCTCATCAGCGCTATTTGTTACTCCTAACGTTTTTGCAGAAGAAAATGTGCAGGAGATTGAAAGAATAGAGGTTACAGGCTCTAGTATTAAGCGCACAGATTTAGAAGGCTCTTTACCCGTAACCACCATTTCAAATGAAGATATTATCCGCTCTGGCGTCACCAGTGTGCCAGATTTAATCGCGCAATTGCCTGCTATGCAAGGTTTTACTACCGCCTCAGATTCTGTTGGTGGTGGTGGTGGTGGTGTGCAATCAGCCTCGTTGAGAGATTTAGGTGATTCGTATACCTTAGTGTTATTGAATGGCAGGCGTATGGCATCGGCTGACTCTGGGGGAAGTATTGACCTTAACTCTATTCCGTTGGCGGCTATTGAACGAGTCGAAGTGCTTACTGATGGCGCATCAGCGCTTTATGGCTCTGATGCTATTGCGGGCGTTGTTAACTTCATAATGAAAAAAGATCTACAAACGACAAATTTTCATGCCCGTTATGATAGGCCACAAGAATCTGGTGGCACTAGCTATAATTTCAGCGTTAGCACGGGTTATGGCGACCTAAGTGATGATGGTTTTAATATTATGCTTAGCTATAGCCACGATGAACAAGAACAACTTAAATCATCAGAGCGTGATTTTGCCAAAACGGGAATATTACCGTTTAGTCATAATGGCGTAGATTTAATACTGCAAAGAACGTCAGCCAATGCTATACCAGGTAATGCCCATTTAAGTTTTAATAATGAAGCTGACCGTAGCTTGAACCCCTATAGAGAAGCTAATGGCCAATGTGCTGAAAAAAATGCACCACAAGGATCAACCTGTATTTACGATTTTACAGAAACCTTAGAAATTATGCCTGAAAGCAATCGTGACAATGTCTTTGTTCAGGGGTTATTAGCATTGAACGACGACAGTGAGTTATTTGCTACGGCGTCTTGGTCGCAATTTGATTTAATTTCACGCATTGCGCCATATCCTACTGGGCGTTTCACCTTGCCGCTTGATTCCAGCATAGTGCAAGAAAACATCTTGCCCTATTTAACTGAAGCTGAACTTGCTGATGGATTATCTCGAGTATCGGCAGAATGGCGATCGCGCCCAGGCGGAAACCGTACAACAGAATGGAGTACTGAAACGTTTAATTATACCTTCGGTATACGTGGAGAAATTTCGGAAATTGCTTACGACCTTGCTTTTACTTATGCAGAATCTACGCGTGAACAAAATCGTATAACGGGTTTTCCTATTCAAGAGCCATTTTTAACTTTGTTATCCTCTGGTCAGGTAAACATCTTTGATACGCCTGAGAACTTAGATGATAGCGCCAAACAAGCTGTTGCAGATACTATGTTCAGTGGCAATTGGGATGTCACTGACACGTCGATGAAGGCTATCGAAGGTAAAGCCTCTAAAGCCATTTTTGAATTACCTGCGGGTGATGTTTATCTTGGTGGTGGCTTTGATTATCGTGAAGTGGAATATAAGCGCACAATTAGCCAATCCAACCGTGATGAAATTGTACTTTTTGAATCAGCAGATCCTGAATTTGATTTATCCAGAGAAACCTATGGCATGTTCCTTGAGGCTATTGTTCCGGTGTTTGATGGTTTTGAATTAACCGCAGCTATACGTTATGACAATATTGGTAAAATAACCGATTCGCTGCAAAGTAAGGCAATTAACCAAGATGAAAACGATACCACCTATAAAGTCAGTATTGCTTATCGTCCGAATGATGATTGGCTAGTTAGAGCTTCACTTGGTACCGGTTTTAAAGCGCCATCTATGCGCCAAATTGCGGAACCGCGCGTAGAGTTTGGTGTTACCTCTGGAGCATATGCTTGTCCGTTTACGGGTAACGATCCTTTAGCACAATTTTGTCGTGCGGGTTTAACACAGTTTGAAGTGTTTCGTGAAGGTTTTGCTGGCCTAACGCCAGAAACCTCTGAGCAACGTTCAGTGGGCTTTGTTTATTCGCCTAGCACAGCATTTAGTTTTAATTTCGACTGGTGGCAAGTAAATCTAGCAGACCAAGTGCAGCGCTTAACGCAAGATCAAATACTCAATGATGCCGTTACTTATCGCGAATTATATACCACAAAACTTGATAAAGGCACAGGCGACCAAGTACTTGCTATTATCCAAGCAGCGGTAAATATAGGCGAGTCAAACAACGAGGGCATCGACTGGGGTGTAAATGTGACTAATGAACTCTCGTTTGGTACTTTAAAAAGTGCTATTAACGGCACTTACATTATAGAGAGTGAGTCGCTTAGAGTGGGAAGTGAAAATATATTTGATACCAGTTTAGGAAAATTTGGTACTAATAACGCGGTGACATTTAGAAATATAGCAAAAATTACTAATACGCTTACTGCAGGCGATTTTGCTCACTCATTAAATATCAATTATCGCAGTGGCTACATGGACAAGTTCTATCCAGGAGGCAGTACGCGTATTCGTTTAGCAAGCGATATTAATACTAACTATAGTGGCGGCACACAATTAACAGTTCCTTCCTATATGACTGTAGATTATGTTGTACGCTACTTTATGAATGATAATTTAAACATTAATTTTGGTATTAATAATTTACTGGATAAAGAGCCACCATTAACATTGCGAACCGCCGGCGCCGGTCATCAAGTTGGCTATGATCCTCGTTATAGTGATGCTAAAGGGAGAACGTTTTACTTGACAGCTGACTATACGTTTTAATCGTATGTTGAGGTAATTTAAATCGCTTGTTTTTAACTAAACAAGCGATTTCTTGCTTTATTTTCTTTTTAGGAAGAATGAATAGTTGCTTGGATTACTGCTCGAAAAAATAAAAATGCATAATCATTATTCTCTAGGAAGTATGAGTTACTATGTTGCAACGTTTTGAAAAAAGGTGATAAAAAAGCCGACTGATGTCGGCTTTTAATACTTTGTAAAAGAGCTTAATACTTTACAGTGACAAATTATTTAAAATATCATCTGCAACTAAGTTTGCTAAGGTGACTTTAAGCTTAGGTGTACGTGCCATTTCACGTTTAATGGCAAAGTTGGCCTCTGCATTACGCGCCCAACTGCGACGGGCAATACCGTTGTTGACATCAAACAGTAACATCGATTTTAAGCGCTGCTCTGCTTCTGCTGTGCCATCAAGTAGCATACCGAAACCGCCGTTGGTAACTTCACCCCAACCAACGCCACCGCCATTATGGATGGATACCCAAGTAGCACCACGAAAGCTATCGCCAATCACATTGTGAATGGCCATATCAGCAGTAAAACGGCTGCCATCATAAATGTTTGAGGTTTCACGAAAGGGTGAGTCGGTACCGCTAACATCGTGATGATCTCGGCCAAGTACCACAGGGCCAATTTCACCGCTATTAATGGCGTCGTTAAAGGCTTTAGCAATTTCCATTCTGCCTTGGGCATCAGCGTAAAGAATACGCGCTTGTGAGCCAACGACTAACTTGTTTTGCTTGGCATCTTCAATCCAAGTAATGTTGTCTTGCATTTGTTGCTGAATTTCTTCAGGTGAATCAGCCATGATTTTTTTCAGCACGGCGGCGGCGATGGCGTCAGTTTTATCTAAATCTTCTGGTTTGCCTGAAGCACATACCCAGCGAAATGGCCCAAAGCCATAGTCAAAACACATAGGGCCTAAGATATCTTGCACGTACGATGGGTATTTAAAATCTATACCATTTTCGGCCATAACATCGCCGCCTGCGCGGGATGCTTCAAGCAAAAAAGCATTACCGTAATCGAAGAAATAAGTGCCGCGTGCCGTGTGTTTGTTCACGGCGTCAGCATGGCGTTTTAATGTTGCTTGTACTTTTGCTTTGAATAACTCTGGCTGTTCCCGAATTAAACGGTTTGACTCTTGGTAGCTAATACCTACCGGGTAGTAACCGCCTGACCACGGGTTGTGTAATGAGGTTTGATCTGAGCCTAAATGAACGAAAATATCTTGCTCAAAAAAGCTTTCCCAAACATCGACGATATTGCCAATATAAGCAATTGATACCACTTCACGATTTGCTTGTGCGGTTTTAACACGAGCAATAAGTTCATCCATATTATCAATTAGCTCATCAACCCAGCCTTGTTGATGGCGCTTAATGGCCGCGTTTGCGTTTACTTCCGCGCAAACGGTAACACAATTGGCAATATTACCGGCTTTTGGCTGCGCACCGCTCATACCGCCTAAACCCGCGGTAAGGAAGATTTTACCTTGTGGGCTTTCATCTTGGTTGAGGACTTTGCGAAACGCATTCATCACGGTAATGGTTGTGCCATGTACAATACCTTGCGGGCCGATATACATAAATGAACCCGCCGTCATCTGGCCATATTGTGTAACACCTAAGGCATTGAATTTTTCCCAATCATCAGGTTGAGAGTAGTTCGGGATCATCATACCATTAGTCACCACCACGCGTGGCGCATCTTCCGATGATGGAAACAAACCCATCGGGTGACCAGAATAAAGGTGTAAAGTTTGGTCGCTTGCCATTTCACTTAAATACTTCATGGCTAATAAGTATTGTGCCCAGTTTTGAAAAACTGCGCCGTTACCGCCATAGGTAATTAACTCTTCAGGATGCTGCGCAACGGCGGGATCTAAGTTGTTATCCACCATGAGCATGATAGCGGCAGCTTGCTGACATTTTGCTGGATAGTCCGCAATAGAGCGCGCTTTTAAATGATAACTAGGCTTAAAGCGATACATGTAAATACGGCCAAAATCTGTTAACTCGCGGGCGAATTCTTCTGCTAATTCTTGATGCCATGCTTTTGGAAAGTAACGTAAGGCGTTTCTTATCGCTAATTGCTTTTCAGCAATCGATAAAATGTCTTTACGCTTTGGCGCGCGGTTAGCGTCAGCAGGGTAAGGCTTTGCTGGCGGCAGTATATTGGGAATACCTTGTTTTATGCTTTCTTTAAAAATCGCTAGTTCTTGAGAATTCATTGCTGTTTCCATTGTTTTAGGCTCCCTTTAGTTAACGGTAAATGCTTGTGATTTTACTAACGCGATCATGGCATCGATATCAGGCTTTAATAGCCTATCTTCGGCAAGTTTTGTCACTTGTGCTCTGATCACGCTAAAATTTTTCTCAATAATCGCTGAGCATTTATTCGGACGTCTAAAGTCAATGGCTTGCGCGGCATACATAAGTTCAATCGCGAAAATCTTCTCTAAATTACCTAAAATTTGATTGAACTGTCGA
Organism: Cognaticolwellia sp.; assembly: GCA_049614565.1. Classification (GTDB taxonomy): domain Bacteria; phylum Pseudomonadota; class Gammaproteobacteria; order Enterobacterales; family Alteromonadaceae; genus Cognaticolwellia. Next base: position 17,762 of record JBMZDW010000008.1, read on the forward strand.
CTTGAAATACTGCCCATAGAGACATGATCTTCTTGCCCCATAGAGGTGGGCACACTGTCAGCAGAAGGCGGAAAACATAGTGATTTGTTTTCGGTGACTAACGCTGCTGTGGTGTATTGTGGGATCATCATGCCGGAATTTAACCCACCTAATGCTGTTAACAGGCGCGGTAAACCGTGTAAGCCCTCTAACAGTAAATAACAACGGCGGTCTGAAATGTTGCCTAGCTCAGCGGCAGCAATTGAAGCATAATCAAGTACCATAGCTAAAGGTTGACCATGAAAGTTACCACCTGAAATAGCTTCTTCACTGCTGATCACAATCGGATTATCGGTGACGGAATTCATTTCAATTTCAGCAAGTTCTGCTAAATGTTGATAGGCGTTACGCGACGCGCCGTGTACTTGTGGAATACATCGTAATGAATAAGGGTCTTGCACACGTTTACAGTCGGTATGGGACGACATATTCTCAGAGCCGTTAAAAAACATTCGCATACGGCTAGCCACTTCAACACTGCCGGGGAACGGGCGTGTGGCGTGCAGCTCTTCTCTAAACGGCGATTCGCTGCCTTGCATGCCTTCAATACTCATGGCACCGGTTAAGTCAGCTAAGTCTAATAAATAACGCATCTTAGTTAAGCCAGTAATCGCGTGCGCTAAGATAAATTGCGTGCCATTTATTAACGCTAAACCTTCTTTGGCGTGCAGCTCTAAAGGCGCTAAGCCGTGCTCTTTTAGTGCCTGTGCGGCAGGTATAGTTTTGGCTTGTTGTTCGTCTTTACTTTTACCTTGTTTATTTTGCCCCTTTTTACTTTTCCAGAATTCACCTTCGCCAAGTAGCGGTAAGAATAAGTGAGAAAGCGGCGCTAAATCACCTGATGCTCCGACTGAGCCTTGCTCTGGCACTACCGGAATTAAGTCAAGTTCAAGAAAAGTTAGCATTCTTTTAACGGTTTCAAGGCGAATACCGGAAAAGCCTTTGCTTAAGGCATGCACTTTGGTGATCAGCATTAATTTTGAAATTTCTTTCGCTACTGGCTCACCAACGCCAACAGCATGAGTGATCAGTAAGTTTTTTTGCAGTAAATTGGTTTCGTCAGGGGTGATTTGCGTATCACACAAGGGGCCAAAACCGGTATTAATGCCGTATACCGCTTTATCAGAAGCCGCCATCTTTTCAACGCGTTGACGGCTTGTATTTATGTTATCTAAAGCTGCTTGGCTAAGCTCAGCCTTGATGCTGCCGTTGGCAATACCGTTAACAATATCAAGGTCTAGATGGTCGATACCATAGTTAAACGTCATATTAACGCTCCTAAGTAAAAGGTTAAAAAGTTAAAAAGTTAAATGGCTACCTAAGCGGTATTTATTTCCCGGAGAGGTCAAAATAGCTAAGCTGACAACGCCTTGGCTTGACCAAGTGCGGCGCTTAACCTGTAAACAGGGCGTAGTATTACAAATTGCCAATAGCTGGCTGGTATCTTCATTGGCCAGCACCGCTTCCACTTCATGGGTGGCTTCGGTTAATGGCGCTTCTGATGATAAATATTCATGGGGTGTTATTTTGGTAAAGTCTTGTCTGAGGTAATTCGCCACTAATTTAGGGTTAACAAAACGTTGCTCTAACTGTATTGGACTTTCGTTTTCAAAATGCAGTACGCTAGAAAAATAAGCGCTGTCGCCCGGCTTAAGGGCGAGTAAAATGGCGATTTCTTCATTAACGGTAACCGCTTTAAGCGCCAGTTGCTTGGCGTGATATTGATGGCCACGCTCGTGTATTTCATCGGCAATATTGCGAATTTCTAATAATGAAGACTGTGACTTAAAGGTGGCAACAAACGTGCCTGAGCCTTGTGAGCGTACCAGCAAACCTTGCTCAGTAAGTTCTTGTAAGGCACGTCGTGCGGTCATGCGACTCACCGAAAACTGCTCAGTAAGCTCGTTTTCAGATGGCACTTTACTGTGCTCAAGCCATTGGCCAGATTCTATTTTTTCACAGATATATTGTTTAATAACACTATATTTAGCGGTTTTTACTGGTGTCATTGTTATGCCTAATATTGGATAATATGCAGGTAAGCTTTTACTTGTATATACAGTATCATTTTTTTTCCATAACACCAAGAGTTGTATATACAAGCTTGCTTGTGAGTTTTCTATCCGTTAGAGTGCAAAATAATACTCAACGCTTAACCTTGTGATGTAGATGTCACAGCAGTAAGTACTTAAGGTTGGCGCTTAAAAAGTCATTGGGAATTTTATGTCGACAAATACACAACACTGGCAAACGCTTTGGCTTAATGTCAACTTGGCTACCATGACCGCCGGCGCCGAAAGCTACGGCAGCATTGAAAATGCTGCATTAGCAATTGCTGACGGAAAAATTGCTTGGTTAGGCGCACAAACGGAGCTGCCAAACTATGACGCAGACACGCTTGAAGTAATTGACGGTAAAGGCGCGTGGTTAACGCCGGGCTTGATTGATTGTCACACCCATTTGGTTTATGGCGGTAATCGAGCCAATGAATTTGAAATGCGCCTTGAAGGCAAAAGTTATCAAGAAATAGCAGAGGCCGGTGGTGGTATCGTATCAACGGTAAAAGCGACACGGGCCGCCAGTGAAGATGAGTTATTTAGCAACGCCTTAAAACGTTTAACTGCTTTGCATCAGCAAGGGGTTACTAGCATTGAAATTAAGTCAGGTTATGGTTTAGATACCGACAACGAAATAAAAATGCTCAAGGTCGCGGAAAAACTCAGTCAAACACTGCCAATAACAGTACAAAAAACCTTTTTAGGGGCCCATGCCTTACCGACCGAATATCAAGGTCGTGCTGATGATTATATCGATTTAGTGTGTCGCGATATGATACCGAAAGTCGCGACGGCAAAACTTGCTGACGCCGTTGATGTGTTTTGTGAAGGCATTGGCTTTAGTTTAGCGCAAACCGAAAAGGTGTTTGCTGCAGCAAAAAAATTTGGCTTACCAATAAAGGTGCATGCCGAGCAATTATCAAACTTGGGCGGAACTGAACTAGCAGCGCAATATCAAGCCTTGTCTTCAGATCATATTGAATTTTTAGATGAAGCTGGTGTTGTAGCAATGAAAGCCGCCGATATGACCGCGGTATTATTACCCGGGGCGTTTTATTTTCTACGTGAAACTCAGTTACCGCCAATGGAATTATTACGTAAGCACGGCGTTAATATGGCGATTGCCACCGATGCAAACCCGGGCTCCTCGCCAATTAACTCGATTCAATTGATGCTGAATATGGCCTGTACCTTATTTAGAATGACGCCGGTTGAAGCGCTCGCGGGTGTTACCTGTTTTGGCGCTAAAGCGTTAGGCTTATCAAGCACTAAAGGGCAGCTTGCCATAGGTTTTGATGCTGACATTGCTTGTTGGGATATTAATCAACCAGCGGAATTGTGTTATCAGTTTGGTGTTAATCCACTGAGCCATTTAATGCAAAAGGGCAAGTTAGTTATCGCACCTTAGCGTTACTAGAGAGAAAAAGAAAAGCTATGTATATAGTAAACGAAATGTGCGTACGCTGTACAAACGCCAACGCTTTGATTAGGCTTAAAAGATGTTACTTGTTGAGGATTGATCATGTCTAGCTACGCCACTTTGCGCTTTGCCATATATTCTTTACTCGCAGTAATGGTCAATATGTCTATTTTCTCTGTGCCGGTCTTCGCTGCTAGCGAAGGCTTTTCTTTTGTCGAATTCAGCCTTGCTTTTGTTTTAGGCTTGAGCTTGCCGATTTTATTGATGGTGTTTTTAATTAAGCCGCTACCGGCTATGATCAAACGTATCCCCTTATTAATGACACTCGCCTTGCTGGGTTTATTTTATTCCTTAATTTATCCTACTCAAAACGCCACTATTCTTAGTTTGTTTTTTTGCTGTTTATTATTGCAAGCGAGTTGTTACTGGTTGATAAACCTGCACAAAAAAGATGAAGATTTAAATATTAAGCCTCTGGTGAAAAACATTGCTTTTGCTGTGTCACTTGGCTTATTTATCGTTTTACTTTGGTCTGACGCCGTTAACGAAAAAGTTACCTGGTTGCTGTTTAGTTTCTTGCAGCTTGCACTTGTTGCAGGCTATGTATGGCGCATGCGTAACAGCGATAAAAGTATCCATATTCGTTCGGTCAGTTTATTGGTATTAAATGCCATTTTTGCGACCTGTATTTATGTTTGGCTGGCGCTAGATATTTCGATAAACACCATAGTCGTTATTAGTGTCATCACGCATTTATTGACTATGGCTAATGGTTGTTGGCATTTAGGTACTACCCTTTCGACGGGCAAAAACGCACCTACGCAGCGACTACGCCAAGCCGTTATTCGAGAGTCTTATGACCCTGCTACTAATTTACCTAACTATCAATTCGCCTTATCATTTTTTGAGCACAGCATTAAAAAAAATCTCTCGGCTCGCTATGCGGTGATTGTCTTTAAACCGACTAATTTTCAGCAAGTTAACAATGTATTAGGTCATCATAATTCTGATATTTTGCTATTGCAATTAGCCTATTGCCTACAAAAATCCATTGCTGCTGATGATGAGCTATTAAACTTCTCAAGCAAAGAAGCCCCGGTGCGACTGGCGCGCTTACAAGGTTTACATTTTCTAGTTGTGATGGATATGTCACAAAGCACACACAGTGATGAATTGGTTATTGAACAAGTTTGCAAACAGTTAGCGCTTGCGGTGCCCGGACCGATGAGTTTTAAAAGCTTTTCGTCATCATTTAACTTGGTTTTTGGTGTCGCCTTTGTTGGTCAAGATAGTAATAACGTAAGCGAAGTTATTGCCTGTGCGGAAGATGCATTATTGCAAGCCGAGCAGCAAAAGCAATTGGTCGGTTATTTTAGTCGAGAGCTTGCGACATATAATCAAAAGCAACTGCAAAAAATGGAACAGCTAAAACATGCCATTAATCATGATGTGTTGCAGTGGCGTTTGCACCCGCAAGTTGCGCTTGAATCTAAAATTATTATCGGCTTTGAGTTAGAGGTGGTGTGGCAACGACAAGAAGATGAGCTACTCAATTTAGCTGAGATGATGACCATTGCGGAGCAAAGTGGCGACGACTATGCCTTGAGTCGGCAAATGGTCAGGCAGGCGTTTGACTTTCTAGTGGAGCTACAGCGTTTAAACGTGCCAGTACAGCTGGCGATAAAGCTAACTGGAGAAAGTCTATTAGAGCCAGACTTGATTGATTATATTGAACAACAATCAGCAGTGCATAAAATCGATTGTCAGCTATTATTGGTGGAAATAAAAGAAGAAATACTGCTAATGGACTCGCCACAGGCTAAGGCTAGCATTGATCAGTTAAGATCGCTTGGGGTTGAAATCGTTATCGATGAATTTTCGGGCAGTTATCAAGCCTTGCGTTATGTACGCAAACTGGCCGTCAGCGGTATTAAAATTGACTGTAGTACTTTAGCAAAAGCAACCGCAGGCTCAGCCGATAAAGCGATTATCAATGCTTTGATCACCCTAACCCGTAAAATGGACCTACCGCTGATTGGCAGTCATATTGATGGTCAAGTGATAGAAGAAATGTATCTGGCGATAGGCGGAGAGTACGGGCAAGGCCAACTTTATAGCGCGGGCATTAGTTTAGAAGAGCTGCCACATTGGCTTGATGCCTGGGATACTCACTATGCCCAAAACGCTTAACGAGGTTAAGGTTAAGCGTAGTATGTTTGCTTTTGACTGAGCGAAATTAACTTCTACTCGGGTTAATGAATGGCAAATATTAAATACAACAGGTTAATTATTCTATATCTAGTGGGTCGGGCGATAAAATTACCCCAGTATTATCGGCGTAAATATGATCATCAGGTAAGAAGGTCACGCCCGCAAAGTTAATGGCCAGATCGCTTTCTCCTGCATTATCAGCACTTGCGCCGACGGGAATCGACAATAAGCCTTGAATACCAATGTCGACCTCTTCTAAGGCATCGACATCTCTAACGCTGCCAAAACAAACGATACCTTCCCAGTTGTTTTCTGCCGCTTGTTCTGCAATGTTAATATTTATCAGCGCTCGTCTTGTTGAACCACCGCCATCAATTACCAAGACTTTTCCGCTACCATCCGTGCTTACAAGCTCGGCAATTAAGCCATTATTTTCGAAACATTTTACCGTCACCACTTTGCCGCCAAACGAACTTCGGCCACCGTAGTTACTAAATACAGGCTCAAGTACATCGACTAAATCCGTATAAATATCGCATAGCTCTGAGGTGTTATATTCCATGTAAATGTTCCTATCTCGCCTTAGTTACCATCTAGTATAACGTCAGAATACACAGGTACAACAGCTAAGCGGTTATGTTGGATAAAAAAACGCAAAATACTGCCTGCTTGTAATTCAAACAAAAACATTATTTAATAGCGGGCATTCTTTTCCCATATAAAGTTATGTTTATGGCTGGTCGGGCATTTACCCATAGCTTAATTTATTCAACAGAAACACTTGTTTTCGGTGTTCTGGCTTTACTTCTCCTTGCGTTTTATCGCGGCTTCGGTCGTCAGTATGTCAAGTTTTGGATGCTGAGTTTAGCGGCATTAGCGGTTAATCAATTTGCCTATGCCTGTCAGAACATTTTCAACCAACAAGCCCTTGGCAGCACCCTTGACATTAGCATTATGTTGGTGCGACAAATCAGTGACTATTTGTATTTTATATTTTTGATGTTAGGGATATATTCAGCGACCCGAAGGGGCAATATCTCCTCAAAAATTTTGGCTATGGCCTTGGTGAGCGCTATGGCAGTGGCCACCATTGCCACATTACTTTATGGCTTTGATAGTCAATATGTTTTTAATCGTTTTTATCTACGCGAGAGCTTAACAGCCTTTATTTTTGGCTGCGGCTTTATTGCTGCCGCTTTTTTACTGCACCCTGCAAGTACAAAACATTTTGCCGGCAAAATGTTATTAGCTTATTGTATTTTTGTTGGTGTTCGCTTTATTGCCTACTCATTCGCCTCTATTGTCGGGTTAACGCAAGATTGGTTTCGCCACCTTAGTGAATGGCTGATCTATATCGATATGGGGATAAATACCGTTTTAGGGTTTATTTTATTGATCTGGATGCAGGGGGCTGAACGCCATGCCGCGGCAACGGCCATCAATCGGGCAAAGTATTTAGGTAAGCATGACTCATTGACTGGGGTGTTAAATCGCGAACAGGTATTGGAAAAATTAAGTAATGAAATGAATACGGCAAAAAGCAACGCACAAGCACTTTGTGTTTATTTGCTTGATATCAAACGTTTTAAGTTTGTAAACGATACCTATGGCTTAAAAGTAGGGGATTTAATTCTCGGCGAAATTGCTCGGCGTTTACATCATAGCGTATTAAAACCTAAAGTGGTCGGGCGTTTAAGTGGCGACTCGTTTATGTATGTTATTGATTATGAAAATGAGCGACAACAAGCGGCTGCGGCTGAACATTTACATGCCTTAATGGCCCGGCCATACCAAGTAGCACAGCAAGAAGTGCACTTACAATGCAGCGTTGGCTATTGCGAATTTCCTACTGATGCCAACAGCGCTAGCGACTTATTACAGCAGGCTAATTTGGCGTTATTTCAGGCGGAAAGCCAGAATTTACCCAGTGTTAAATATCAAGCGGGTATGCAATCGCATGGCAGGCACTTACTGACCATGGAAAAAGAAATTCGCCAAGCCATAGTTAACGAAGAATTTATTTTACATTTTCAACCGCAACTAAACTTGAAAACTAATCGTTTAGAAGGGGCTGAAGTGTTAGTGCGTTGGCAGCACCCAAAGCGTGGTTTATTAATGCCGGGGCAGTTTTTTGACGATATTGCCGCGCTCAATCTCTATAGTGAACTTGATAATTATGTTTTGGAAAAAACTTGTCAAATCATAGCGCAATGGTATGCCACTTATAAACGTCGCATTCCATTGGCAATAAACGTTACCGCAGTAGAATTTCAAGCCTATAACTTTATTAGCACTATTCAAGATTTACTGAAAAAGTATAACATTCCGCCGATATATCTCGAGTTAGAGGTAACGGAAAATGTTGTTATTACCGATATTGAATTAGTGATGAAAACCATAGTCGTACTGCAAAATATGGGCATAAAAGTGTCGATTGATGACTTTGGTACCGGTTATTCGTCATTAGCTTACCTGCGTAAGTTACCGATTGATAAAATAAAAATTGATCGCAGCTTTATCCACGAAGTGACCACCAATGACTCAGATTTAACCATAGTCAAAACTATGGTTGAATTATCGCACGGCCTTGGCAAGCGCGTGCTTGCCGAGGGTGTTGAAACCAAAGAACAGTTGCAACTATTACGCAATATGGGCTGTGACGCCGTACAAGGGTATTTTATTAGTAAGCCAATTAACGAGGTAGAGTTTACTAAGTATTTAAAACCTAAATAATTTTTCCTAAAAGTTTTGCAATTTTCTGAGAGTGGCTATACTCAACACAATTTTACCGTGATAAGAGTTATAGCAGTATGTTAATTAAGCACAAACTTCTCGCCAGTAGCGCTATTGTTGGCATCGCCATGCTTTTTATGCTGGGCTTGAGTAATTATTCAGTTAACGCCTTCAAGCGTGATGTTCATATTACTAAATCTATTGGTGCAATCGATAGCTTGGTATTGCAGTTACGCCGAAATGAAAAAGACTTTATTGCCCGTAAAAACCTCAAATATAGCTCAACATTTGAAAGTAACTTCAAGCGCTTACAGGTCGAGGTAGCTAAGGTTTCCAGCGCGTTTGATAAAATCGATAAGCAGGTAACTGAGTTGTCGCAGTTGAGCTCAGTGCTCAATGAATATCGCGATGCTTTTAGGCAGTTAGTTGCAGCGCAGCAGCGTATTGGCTTACATCCCAAAGACGGCTTATATGGCGAGTTACGAGCGGCAGTGCATAACGTTGAGGCGGAACTTGAAGGTGCCGATTATAAATTGTTGAGCGATATGCTGCAGTTACGTCGCAATGAAAAAGATTTTATGCTGCGTTTGGATGAAAAATATTTTACTCGCTGGCAAGAAAACGCCAAGAAATTTTCAAAAAATGTTGAGCTAAGTACACTAACCGTTCAGGTGAAACAGCAGGTTCTTGACAATATTACCTTATACGAACAAGGTTTTAGTAACCTTGTGAGAGCGCAAAAACAACTAGGTTTTAACGCTAACAGCGGTATTCAGGGTGACATGCGCGGGGCCGTTCATCAAGTTGATACCATGATTGAGAGTGCGATGAAAGTGAGCCAGGAAAGTGTCGCTGAGCATACCAATACCGTAAATACTATCGCCTACTCAGTGTTTGCTATTGTATTGGTACTAGCGAGTTTAGCTGCACTAGCGCTGGCTCGAAATATTTTATCGCGATTAAATCATTTAAATAATGTGATGAAGCAAGTGGCTAATACACAGAACTTATCCATTCGGGTCGAGATGGATAATAATGATGAAGTTGGCGAAATGGCGGCAATATTTAACCAAATGTTAGGCAGTTTTAGGCACTTAATTGTGCAAGTCAATCAGTCCGTAGATACGTTAAACGCCGCGACAGATAATTTGTCAGAAAATATTCATACTTCCAATGTTGGTGTTGATAGCCAAATTACCCAAACCGACTTAGTGGCCACGGCCGTGACTGAAATGGTGGCCACGGTAGAGGAAATTTCCCAAAACACCCATGATGCAGCAAGTAAAGCCGAAAGCACCAATCTAAACGCTAAAGGAGGAAGTTCGGGGGTTGCGGAAACGATCAGCATGATCAGTGAGTTATCGAAAAGACTCTCCGAATCAGAAGGCGTGGTACATGCCTTAGCGAAAGAAAGCGATACCATAGGCTCAGTACTCGATGTGATTCGGGGTATTGCCGAGCAAACCAATTTACTGGCGTTAAATGCGGCAATTGAAGCGGCTAGAGCTGGCGAGCAAGGTCGTGGTTTTGCTGTGGTGGCGGATGAAGTGAGAACTTTAGCGAGTCGCACGCAAGAGTCGACGAAAGAAATTGAAACCATTATTAGCTCGTTGCAATCTCGTACGCAAGATATTGTTAATCATATGGCGGCATGTCGAAGCCAAGGCAAAGACAGTGCCGCGCAAGCCAGTAGTGCAGGTGCCATGCTGGAAAAAATTACCGACGATGTCACTGCGATTATGGAAATGAGTACCGCAATTGCCGCTGCTATTCATCAGCAAAGTACGGTGGCATCAGAAGTTAATCAGCACGTAGTCGCTATTCGCGATGTTACCGAGCAGTCAGGCGCTACCGCGCAACATAATGCCCAAATGAGCGAAGAGTTATCAGAGCAAGCACGTGTGCTGCGTGAAGAAGTCAGTTTGTTTACTGTGTAGGCGTTGCTCAAAATTAAACACCTGTTTGGGGGGATTAACGGGCGTGCTATGGCTACTTAACTTCTTTGATCTCTATGGTCGCCTCTCGGCTATTGATTGCATTATTGGCGCTTTGCAGATAATGCTGCCAACGTTGTGGGTATTCGACTGCTAACACATGTAAGTAGTCGGCGCTGTAGATATTACTGTGTTGATCATCAAAAATAAATCGGTAGCCGTGTTTGCCCACCGATTCTATTTTTAGTAGCTTTACTTGTTTTTTATGATAAACCTTAGGCGTTAAACCTGTTGGCTGACCTTTATCATCTGTTGGAGCAAACACGCGTAAATATTCATAACTCAACTCAATAGCTTGTGGGTCATCTTCGCTAGTATTATCAAATAATATCGCTAAGCTAGCCGCGGCGCTATTGCAGGTAAATTGCTGAATGTTATTCATGCTGTGCTCCAATTTTTATCTAATCACTAATTATACGTAGTATCCGCAAATAAATTATAGAATAAAGCGACTTAAGTCTTCGTCTTTAACCAATTCAGATAAAATACTGGCAACAAAGTCGGCATCAATAACAATCGTTTCACCGGCGCGATCATTAGCGGTAAATGACAGCTCTTCAATTAAACGCTCCATCATGGTATGTAACCGGCGAGCACCAATGTTTTCAGTACTTTCATTTACCTGCCACGCGGCATTGGCGATGGCTTGAATGCCGTCATCACTAAATGAAATATCCACACCTTCGGTGGCTAATAAGGCAATATACTGCTCGGTCAGCGAGGCACTCGGCTCGGTTAATATACGAACAAAGTCGTTAGTGGTTAACGCTTGTAACTCAACACGGATCGGCAAACGACCTTGTAATTCAGGAATTAAATCAGACGGTTTTGACATTTGAAAAGCGCCAGAAGCAATAAACAGAATATGGTCAGTTTTTACCATGCCGTGTTTAGTGCTCACGGTAGAGCCTTCAACCAAAGGTAATAAATCTCGCTGTACACCTTCGCGTGATACATCTGGGCCTGAGCTGTCGCCGCGTTTACAAATTTTGTCAATTTCATCAATAAAAACAATGCCATTTTGTTCAACCGCGTAGATGGCTTTTTCTTTGATGTCATCTTGGTTAACAATTTTTGCTGCTTCTTCTTCTTGCAAGGCTTTAAAAGCGTCTTTAATTTTCAGCTTACGCTTTTTAGTTTTTTCACTCGACATGTTTTGGAACATGCTTTGCAGTTGCGAGGTCATGTCTTCCATGCCCGGCGGCGCCATGATTTCAACGCCCATTTGCGATGCGGCTAAATCAAGTTCAATTTCTTTATCGTCCAATTGGCCTTCGCGTAATTTTTTACGAAACACTTGGCGTGTAGCGCTGTTATCGGCTTGCTCGTTATTACCAAAACCATCGCGTGCTGGTGGTAATAATACGTCTAAAATGCGCTCTTCAGCCGCTTCTTCGGCTAAGTGCTTAACGCGCGCCATTTCTTGCTCTTTGGTCATTTTAATGGCCATATCCGCCAGATCGCGAATAATGGTTTCTACTTCTTTACCTACGTAGCCTACTTCGGTGAACTTAGTGGCTTCAACCTTAATAAATGGCGCATTGGCCAGTTTTGCTAGGCGTCGAGCAATTTCGGTTTTACCAACACCGGTTGGGCCGATCATTAAAATATTTTTTGGGGTTACTTCGGCGCGCAACTCTTCATTGAGCTGCATTCTACGCCAGCGGTTTCGCAGGGCGATGGCCACGGCGCGCTTGGCATCGCTTTGGCCAACAATGTGGCTATCGAGTTCGTGAACAATTTCACGCGGTGTCATGTTCGACATATTAGTTCCTTTCAATTCTTAAGCAATTGCTGATCAATAACAGTTACAGTTCATCAATCACGTGTTGCTGATTGGTGAATACACAAATGTCACCGGCAATTTTTAATGACTTTTCAACAATTTCTTTTGCCGAAAGTTCGGTATTTTCAAGTAACGCGGTGGCGGCTGATTGGGCAAAGTTACCGCCACTGCCAATGGCAATTAAGTCGTGCTCGGGCTGCACTACGTCTCCGTTACCGGTAATAATTAATGACGCTGTTTCATCGGCAACCGCCAATAACGCTTCGAGCTTGCGCAGGGCACGGTCGCTACGCCAATCTTTGGCCAGCTCAACCGCGGCTTTTGTTAAATGGCCTTGATGTTGCTCTAATTTACTTTCAAAGCGTTCAAATAGCGTGAATGCATCAGCGGTGCCACCCGCAAAACCTGCTAGTACTTTATCGTTATATAAACGGCGCACTTTGCGTGCGTTACCTTTCATTACTGTGTTGCCAAGGGATACTTGGCCATCGCCACCAATGACAACTTTGCCATTGCGTCTGACAGAAACAATCGTAGTCACAATTAACCTCTTACCTTTTGCTAACTGAGATAGTTAGCTTGTCTAATGTAAATGAGATAAGGGGGAGGCGGTGGTTTTTCAAGGGAGTTATCAGGAATTTATCTCGCCGCGCGGGTATTGATTTGGCAAAGGGCAGTGCAGGCGCAACGGTATTTACGCCTGAAGGTGAGACCCGCTTAGTTCCAGCCCCAAATTTTGCAGCCGTGTACTGAGTTATTTTTCAGCTTATGTTTGTCTTTTTCGGCGCTACGTTTTTTTTCGTAAGGCCCTAAATACACTTTATACCAAGTGGCTGATGTGCCAACAGATTTACTGACCAGAGCTTCTAAACCGGCAAAGGCAATTTTAGCTTTTAATGATTCTGCCTGCTTGCGTGTTTTAAAAGAGCCGCATTGCATTTTGTACGGGCCTTTTTGTTTAACCTCGTATTCACCCACTTCCACCTGTTTACTTTTTAGGTCGTCAACATAGCTCCACTTTTCTTGCGGTGGTGCTGGTAAATCAGTGGTTTTTTTAGGACTCGCTTTAGTGACTTTCGGTACCACAACGGCATCGGGTTGTTTGTCTTTAATACTCCACAACATATAACCAAAGCTAGGTAAGGCTATAAAGAGGAAAGCCGTGATTAACTTAACTTTTAATGACGGGCCTGGGTTTGGTGCAGCCTTCTTTTTATACGGACTTTGCTTTTTATTTTTTGCGCGCGGGCGGGAAACGTAATCTTGATGTGCCATGGAAAACTTTATACTGGGAAACGTTCGCCAATTCTAACTAACTGCACAGCAAATATCACCCATTGAGTGGATTAACTTGTAAATAAGGTTGATTAGCTTCAACGGTACACTGGGCAATTACCAACTTAAGTCCATGGGATCGATATCAAGTGACCATCTTACTTTGCTTTGCCATTCATTATGTGCGCTGTGGTGAATAAGCTTAAATACCGCTTGGTGCAGTTGTTTTCGTGATTTAGCCTGTAAAATTAAATGAAAACGAAACTTACCGGCCTTTTTTTCCATCGCTGCAGGTACGGGGCCGGCAAATTGACAACCATCAAAGGTTGTTTCGCTGATAACACGCAAAAATTTCTCGGGATAAGACGGATAGTTAGCCTCAGCTCTAAATAAGGCTTGAAAACTAAACGGCGGCAATAATGCTTGTTGGCGTTCAATCAGTGCTTGTTTGGCAAAGTGCTGATAACCGTTATGCACTAAATCTTGTAGTAGCGGATGATCAGGAAAGTTACTTTGCACCATGACTTTACCGGGTTTACTGGCGCGACCGGCGCGACCTGATACTTGCACTAACAATTGCGCCATATGTTCTGCGGCGCGAAAATCATAGCTAAATAGCGCGCCATCAACATCGAGTACGGCGACTAAAGTGACATCAGGAAAATGATGACCTTTCGCCAGCATTTGCGTGCCGATCAGTAATTGATGTTCTTTATTAGTGACTTCGCTGAGCAACTTGGCCAATGCGCCTTTTTTGCGCGTGCTGTCGCGATCAATACGTACGGTAGAATAATCAGGAAATAAGGCGGCAATTTTTTCTTCTAATTGCTCTGTGCCTTGCCCGAGGGCTTTAATTCTAACACTGCCGCAACTCGGGCATTGGGGTGGAATACGCTTTTGACTGCCACAATGGTGACAAATGAGTAACCCTTGGCCTTGATGCAAGGTGTAAGGTTTATTGCAGCGCTGACAATCGGCGACCCAATGACATTCTTGGCAGTTTATTGCTGGCGCATAACCGCGGCGATTAAGAAATATTAACGCTTGCTCACCACGGGCGAGGGTATTCTTTATTGCTTGTTTTAAGGTGCCAGACAGGCCGTGTTCCATTTGTTGTTGGCCAACATCAATTAAACTAATTTTCGCGGTTGAAGCATTACCAGCCCGTTGACGTAATTGATGATAATGATACTTACCGGATAAGGCATTTTGCAGTGACTCAAAGCTCGGGGTGGCGCTGCCAAGTACAATAGGAATATTGAGTTGTCGTGCCCTAAGTATCGCCATATCACGAGCATGGTAGCGAAAACTTTCTTGCTGTTTAAATGACGCGTCGTGCTCTTCATCAACAATGATCAAGCCCAGATCATGCAAGGGCGTGAAAATAGCCGAGCGAGTACCAATCACAATCGCCGCGCTGCCACGTTGTGCTTCTAACCAAGTTTGCAAGCGTTCTTTGTCGTTTAAACCTGAATGGTGCAAGCTTATTGGCACATTAAAGCGCTGCTCAAAGCGACTTAAGGTTTGTGGCGTTAGGCCGATTTCGGGCACTAGCACGAGTACTTGTTTATTTTTTGCCAATATTTGCTCCATGGCTTGTAAATAAACTTCGGTTTTACCACTACCTGTGATGCCGTCGACTAAGTGACATGAAAACTGCGCCTGCATTTCTTTAATGGTAGCGACAATAATGGCTTGCTCGGCAGACAATGCCAGCCTGTTTTCTTGCTGCAAGGCTTTGTCTTGCCATTTGAATACCGTTACCGCACGCGTTTTACTATAAATGAATTGTTTTTTCTCAAGGGCATTAAGGTGCGTTTTGGTAAAGCCAAGGGTTAATAACTCTGACCAGGTAATACCTTGATGTTGTTGGATCTCGGTCAATAACTGGGCTTGTTTGGGGGAGCGTTTAGCGGTGAGTGCTTGTTCATCATCGCTTATGTTTTCATTTGCTAGCCAAATTTGTGGTAATTCAACATCCGGTTGTTTTATTTGTCGCAGCAACACAGGTAACGCTTGTTGGAAAACATCGCCAATCGGGTGGTGATAATAGTCACTGCAACGTTGAATAAAGTTAAGTAAGCTTGGGGAAAAATTAAAATTATCATTAACACGACTCAACACCGACTTTAACTTTTCCGCGGCATATTCGGTGTTGTCATCTATCGACAACACAATGCCAACCACTTGTCGAGCGCCGAAAGGCACAATCACGCGTTCACCTAATGTTATGGCGTTAGTGTTTAACTTGGCCGCTAGCTTGTAGGTAAATAACTGGCGCATAGGCACAGGTATCGCTACTTGCACATAGCTATCTGATGAAGGTGTCGGCAAAAATAATGTCGTTATAGCAAGAGAATGTTAGTTACATTCTACTGGTTAATAACGCAATGCCAAGTCAGGAAATTACCCGAATCAGTTTTTTATAAAATAAAGCGTTTAATTGTACAAATTATTAGCAATTTTTATTGCCATAATGGCGGTGATACTATAATATTCGCCTCCATTATTTTTAACTCGTATGGTGCTTGGCAGCAATAATGACTGATCAAGTGGCGATACGGCCTTAACAGAGGTTCCCATGAAAGACGGTATTCATCCTAATTACGTTGAGTTCAATGCAACTTGTTCTTGTGGTCACGTGATTAAAACACGTTCAACTGTAGGTAAAGACTTACACTTAGACGTATGTTCAGAATGTCACCCATTCTACACTGGTAAGCAAAAAGCTGCTGAGACTGGTGGTCGTGTTGATAAATTCAACAAACGTTTTGGTGCTCTTAGCAAGAAGTAATTCTGCTAATATATCAGATGAAAAAAGCACCTTAGGGTGCTTTTTTTATGCTCAGGATAAGCGGTATGTTGAGATCACATGGATGTGAAAGAACAACGATGCTCAGGATGAGTGGTATGCTGCGATCACATGGATGTGAAAGAGCTGCGATGCTCAGATTTTCTTATAGCTTGCTAAAGAATTAACTTCTAGAGTCATCCAGTTCGGCAATTGGGAATGCTTTCGCAAAGGCAATAACTTGATCTTTTTTGACGTTCTTTGATTCAAACATCAACATACCGCCTTTTTTCAATGTCACCATTATTCTCACTGAGTTACCTTCAACCATGACCATAGCGGTTCTTTTTTGAATGCGCATTTTTTGCCCCATCCCTGAGCTCATGCCCAGCTGTGCGATCGAAGAAAACGCGTTCATCATTCCGCCGGAGCCACCGCTGAGCGTGGCTGTAATATCTTGATTGGCTTTATTGTACTTGCGCACTGTTGAGGAAAACCCCATGGCGTTTTGGCTTTCCAGTTCACTGCCGGCAAACCCCATAACGGAGTCGGGAAAGATAGAGGTAACTTTTGCTGCTTGTTCTTGTTTTAATAGATCTAGACACCATTGGGCTTCTTCAATGGCACCGGTTAGATCATCGTCTTCGTAAAGCTCTGCTGCGTTTTTGCATGATTTGTTGGGTGAGTCTTCAGCGTAAGCTGTTGTCATTATTACACTAAACAACATAATGGTAATATAGTTAAATACTCTCATGATTGTCTCCACTGTTTTATTCTCCTAAGTATCATCACGAGTTGTCGGTTTTGCAACTTTTGGAAAATTACCAGTAAACGGTTTGTTAGCCATGTCATTATCTACTCGACAGTACGGTCGCTATTTATTAAAAATAATTATTTTTTCTTTAAACCCTTTTGCTTCATACTGCATCTAATATCATAACTAGGTAAAACATCGAGAATTCACTGTTTGGATAAGTTAAAAATTATTGATGGCCATCAACATTTTAGCCCTGATCTAGAGTCGCAATGGATAGCGCAAGCGCAGCAGGGGGATCAGCAGGCATTTCAGCAATTGTATGAAAGTCATCATCGCCGAATTTATGCCTTGTGCTGGCGCATGATGGCAGATAAAGACAGTGCTGAAGACGCGTGTCAGGAAGTGTTTGTGCAATTATGGCAAAAAATTAGCAATTTTCGCGGCGAAAGTAAATTCTCAACTTGGCTGCATAGTGTCGCGAGCAATATTGTTTTAGGGCATATTCGCAAAAATAAAACTTGGATCCAACGCATCTTTAGCATCGAAGAAAAAGCGATTAAAGCTCAAGCCGTTGAAGACGCCGTGGAGGATATGCCAGATTGTTCAAATTTAGATAAAAAAATTCAACAACTACCTGAACGGGCGCGCTTAGTTTTTGTGTTATTTGCGCTTGAAGGTTATCGCCATGAAGAGATTGCCAATATGTTAGATATGGCGGTAGGTACGAGTAAAGCCCAATACCATAGAGCAAAAAGTTTATTGCGTGAGTCGTTAAGCGAGTAACATATGAAAGAGACCATTACTGACAACAAAAGTGAAAATAGCAGTGAAGATAAAAATGCTGAACAACGCTTACAAGCCGCAATAGCACAATTGCCGCAAGAGCTGACACCAGCGCGCGATTTATGGCCAGGTATCGAAAAAGCCATTAGTCAAAATGCTGGGCATACCGTGAGTGACAAAACTGCCAAAATTATAACTTTTACGCCAACGGCATGGGCGGCATCGGTTGTTGCGGCGATATTATTAACTTGGGTGACATTAGACCCTGAGCAATCAGCGAGTGAAACGTCGAGCAACTTAGTTGCGACCATGCAGCAAAATTTTCAACAACAAAAGCAAACTATGCTCGTTACCTTTGGTGGGCCTGATATCAGCCAGCTTCCCGTGGCCATGCAAACGGAATTAACTAAATTAAGCTCGGCGCAAAAAACTATTAGCAAAGCGCTTGCAGATGATCCCAATAATAGTGATTTGCTAAATCTATTACGTTGGACCCAGCAACAAGAGTTAGATTTACTGAAACAATTATATAGCCCGCAGTGGCAAACAATTTAATCGTTATAAGAAACGAAAAAGAGGTTGAAATGACAAACTTAGCGAATTATTTTCCACTATTGCTGTTGACTATGGCGCTGCCAAGTTTTGCCGGTGAACGTGTTGATGAATCAATGGCATTAGGCAGTGTAAATAATGTCAGCATTGAGAATTTACGTGGTGAAGTGACCGTTATTGGTAATAGCAGTGATACGGTTACGGTAGTTGGCGAGCTCGACGATAAAGCGCAAGGGCTGACCTTTGAAAAGTCAGGCTCTCGCATTATTATTAAAGTTGAAGTACCGCATAATAACCATAGGGGTTGGGGAGTGGACGGTTCAAACCTCACCATTAAAATGCCAAAGCATGTGCGGGTTAGCTTTAAAGGTGTGTCATCAAATATTAATGTGAGTCATTTTACTCACGGTAGTGAAATACAAACCGTTAGTGGTGATATTGTCGCGAAAGACCTGCAACAACAAGTTGAGCTAGTGACCGTCAGTGGTAATATCAACAGCAAAAATTTAGCGGGAAAATTGCGCTTGTCAGCGGTTAGCGGCGATATTGATGACGATAACTCTGCCGGGCGAGCACACTTTAAAACCGTCAGTGGCAACTTAACCTCAAACTCTCAAGCTATTGAAGTGAGTGCCAAAACGGTTTCAGGTGATATAGAATTTCAACTAGCTGAAATTGATGAGTTTATTGTTTCTACCGTAAGTGGCGAACTCGAAAGCGAATTATCTTTAAATGATAATGGTCTGATAAAAATGTCTAGCGTTAGCGGTGATTTAGCGGTGAACTTTAAAAACGATGTACAAGCGAGTTTTAATTTAAAAACCAACGCCGGCGGTGATATTGTCAATCACTTAACATCGGATAAAGCCAAACGGGCTAAATATGGCCCGAGTTCTAAATTATCATTTGAAACCGGTAATGCCAATAGCTCAGTACGGGCAAGTACGGTCAGTGGTCGTATTGTTGTTAAGTAAGCCTGCGCTTTTCAAAACCCCACTCGATTATGGTGGGGCATTGAACAAGGGATGATGATCATATTTATCCTGAAAAATAATCACTCATTCAAGTTTTTACACGCTGAACGTAACGAAAATATCCCGCCTAGCTAAAATATTTCTTTTCGATAGAGCATTTTGCTTGCAGGCAAATTCTGCTACATTAGCTCTCTTTATTTTTGCATAATTTTGTTAGCCTTATTGCGGATACATTTTCGTCAATATGCAGAAATTATCACCACGAGTTAAGGTGTGATATGGCCGATCGTAAGCCAGCCAAGTTTAGTAAAAACAACGAGTTTGCTAAAGATAAACAAATTGATGAGTTAAAGGTTCCGCCGCATTCACTTGAGGCAGAGCAATCAGTGCTGGGTGGTTTATTACTCGACAATGAAACTTGGGATCGCGTTGGCGAGCGCGTAGTTGCGCAAGATTTTTACAGCCGTTCACACCGCATTACCTTCGAAACGATTGGCGCCCTGATTGAATTAGGCGACCCGGTTGACTTGATCACCTTGTCTGAAGCATTAGAAAACGATCAAAAGCTCGACGACGCTGGCGGTTTTGTTTATCTCGCTGAAATGATGAAAAACACCCCCAGTGCTGCCAATATTACCGCTTATGCCGATATTGTACGTGAGCGTGCAGTGACGCGTGAAATGATCAGTGTGGCCAATGAAATTGCCGAAGCAGGTTACGATACCCAAGGCCGAACGAGCGCCAGTTTACTCGATTTTGCTGAAACCAAGGTCTTCGCCATTGCCGAGCAACGAGCGAATAAATCGGAAGGCCCAGAAAATATTAATTCGGTATTAGAAAAAACCGTTGATCGCATTGAAAAGCTGTGTGCATCTCCGACAAACGGTGTTACTGGGGTTTCAAGTGGCTTTACCGATTTGGACAAAATGACCGCAGGCCTGCAAAAGTCAGATCTGATCATTGTTGCCGCGCGTCCATCTATGGGTAAAACCACCTTCGCGATGAACTTGGCAGAACATGCGGCCATGACCGAAGACAAACCGGCATTAATTTTTAGTTTAGAGATGCCGTCAGAACAAATTATGATGAGGATGCTTGCCTCACTCGGTCGAATTGACCAAACCAAAATTCGTACCGGCCAATTAGAAGATGAAGATTGGGCACGGTTATCGTCAACCATGGGGTTGTTAATCGAAAAAGGCAAAATGTTTATTGATGACGCTGCCGGCCTTACACCAACTGAAGTGCGTTCACGCGCACGGCGTATTGCCCGCGATCATGGCGGCATTAGTTTGATCATGATCGATTACCTGCAATTGATGCGCGCACCGCAGTTTTCCGATAACCGAACCTTAGAAATTGCGGAAATATCACGGTCACTCAAAGCCTTAGCAAAAGAGTTAGAAGTGCCCGTAGTCGCGCTTTCTCAGCTTAACCGTGGCTTGGAGCAACGTTCGGATAAACGTCCAATCAATTCAGATTTACGTGAATCTGGCTCTATTGAGCAAGATGCCGATTTGATCATGTTTATATATCGTGATGAGGTTTATCACGACGACTCTGAATACAAAGGCATGGCAGAAATTATTATCGGTAAACAACGTAATGGTCCTATTGGGCGTGTGCCGTTGACCTTCCAAGGGCAATTTTCTCGCTTTGATAATTACGCCGGTCCACACGTGCTTGATGAAGATTAAATCCTAATGACATTGCGCACTGCAACGGCGGTTATTGATTTACACGCCTTAAGTGATAATTACCGCCTGATCCAAGCATTATCCCCTAATAGCAAGATATTGGCGGTTCTGAAAGCGAATGGCTATGGCCATGGTTTAGAGCGCATTGCCAAGGCGTTACCTGATGCCGATGCTTTTGGTGTAGCGCGTATTGACGAAGCACTTGCGCTGCGCGATGCTGGCATTACTAAGCCTATTGTCTTGCTCGAAGGCTTTTTTGCTGAACAAGACATTGCGACCTTGGCACAGCACAACCTTGATACCATAGTGCATAATCAGCAGCAGTTAGACGCTATTGTAAACGCCCAATTGGATACGCCGCTAAATGTTTGGCTAAAAATTGATACTGGTATGCATCGACTCGGCATTGATCCGGAGCAACTGGTGGATTTTCATCAGGCATTAACTCAGTCCAAAAATGTCCAACAACCGATCGTGTTGATGAGTCATTTAGCGTGCGCCGATGAAGAAAACAACCCAGCCACCGCAAAACAGATTGCCTTATTTGACCAACTTACAACGGACCTTCCGCTGGAGAAAAGCTTAGCGAACTCTGCCGGCACCTTACTTTGGCCTGACAGTCACTACCAATGGCTGAGGCCGGGCTTGTTGCTTTATGGTGTGTCGCCATTGCCGCCCAAACAGCGTGTTGACGGCATTGCGCCGGTGATGACCTTACAATCGAGTTTGATTGCCGTGCGCAATATAGCAGCTGGTGAAACCGTGGGTTATGGCGGCACTTGGCAAAGTAAAGTAGCCACCACCATAGGGGTGGTAGCGATTGGTTATGGTGACGGTTATCCGCGTCATGCACCGAATGGCACGCCAGTATTAATTAACGGTCGACGGGTGCCACTTATTGGCCGAGTCTCTATGGATATGATCACGGTTGACTTAGGTCAGCATAGTCAAGAGCAAGTTGGCGATATTGCCACGCTATGGGGCAAAGGGCTCGCGGTTGAAGAAGTCGCGGAATTTGCCACTACTATTCCCTACGAATTACTGTGCAATATTACCCGCCGCGTACAAATTCAACTCGCTGAATAGCATGTATTTTCACTAGCGAATTTGCAAACCTTAACTCGGGGTTGATTGTCGGTAAAATCAGACTTTATACGATAAAAAAAGCCCCGAATTGTCGTGGCGACAGTCGAGGCTATTTATCGCATTTACAAATGCTACTTATCGAAACTAAATTCGATAAAGGCTTTACCGTAAGCAGAGCTAAGCGGAATAATAACAATAGGGCCGTCGGCCTTATGGTTAATGGTGTGGTTAATGCCCGAAACTACCATAGGTGTTGCCATATCAAACTCAATGCCTTTTTCACTGAGCATACGCTTGGCACCGCCAGTGACCATATTGGTAATTTCACCCACTAAATCAGTAATTTCTTCATTGATTTCGTCGGGGCCTTCCCCAACCATGTTTTTCATGGTGGCAAGTGCTAACTTACCTTCAAAGGTAATAGATAAAGAGCCTTTTGTTTGCGGACTCACCATACCAATTAAACCTGATACATCGCCTTGTGCCACTTCGTTTTTTTTCAAACGCGGCTTTTCCGGCACTAACTCCATTTGTGCCATGGTCGACATAACGTTAAGCATTGCAGATAAAAACGGGTTAATAAATTCTACATTCATGTAATTTTCTTAGCCTTTTTTTGGCATTGAGTCCTTTAATTTTGCGCGCCAATGGGCAAAATATACACTGTACCGTTTAAAGATTGTTTTCGATGGTATTTATAGTAACTGATCTATTGAAAGTTAGGCTAGCTTTTATCGTATTATCCTGAAAATTAACTGTATTAACCTGCTTGATGTGTTGTTGAATTAATAAGCTATTGTGCACTTTGGGGCCAAGTAACAAATGATGAAATTTTCCTTGCTGGTAAATAAAGATATTAGCTTTATTGGGCTCCAGTCCCAGCCAAATAAGCGTGATCACCTCGTTGTTGTAACGTAGGGTAAAGTGCCAATTAATGTGCTGTGGAAAATATTTTTATGCTGCGTTAACTTTCGTTTGTTTCTGTTTGGTTATTGTCAGCATTTTTAGTTCACTAGCTCTTAAAATATATTTTAGCAGCCTATATAGTGCGATATATAACAAATAAATTAAGTGCTTTTCGGTCAATACGTCTGGTCTTTTTCAGTAGTAGCAATTGAATTAAATATTTCATCACTCAGCGAGGACTAAAAGGTTTAGAGGCAATGCATCGATTACAGAGAATGGCTATTCTCTTGTCAAAATCATGGTGTACAAGTGACTAGCATGAACTTCTTTGACGAGTTTAAAGCGCAACTGTTACTTAACTATGTGTGTCAATACCTGCTTGTTCCACGTTTTATCGGCTAGAAAGTCGTCATAAATAAATATAATATAACTGGTGAATGTTTTCTCACGTTACTTGAGGTATAAAACGCTACGTAAGTGTATTAACCGGCGTTATTTTCTAAAAAAGGACTTTTATGTTTTTCAAATATCTAAAATCAGTATTGGTGTTTAATCGTGCACAAAACAAAGCGCCCAATTTTGTGCTGGTTTATCTTCTTATTTCACTTATCTGGCACCACGAGTTTTTTATTAGCCTTATTTTAAATAACGGAACATTTGCTGATAAGTTTACAACGGCAATGTCGGACAATAGTCATCAATATTTTGCGGTGCTAGTTGTTACCTCCTTGTTTTTTCTCATGCGCTTATCGTATCTTTATTTCGCCAATAAAGCGGATATGTTTATTGAAGAAGACGAGCCTATTGAAGATAAAATTGGCAGAGATCAATTGTTTGCAGAAAATAAAGACGTTGCGCGTTTATTGGCACATTTGGAAGAAACCAAAGCTAAATTATCTCAAGTAAGAGAACGTGAAGCTCAAGCCCAAGCTGATAAAACCGCCACCATAAGTAAAATGTTGGCTGTACAAGCTGAGCTAGAATTGGCCCAAGCCGATATTACGATGTTGCGTAAAGCTAACCAAGACTTAACCGCTCATCTCCATAGCTGTGAAACGACATAAATTTCAAATAGTGTAAAAATTAATTACGAATACAGTAAAGCTGGCTATGTGTTACCTTATTTAGTTACTTATGGCTAAAGTTCACGATAGCTCATTTTCTTTGTCTCAAGCCGAAAACCGCCGTATAATACAGCCGTCGTTATATGAGTGACTTCGTCCGTTATAAATTCAAAGGTTTTATTGTTACTACTATGATTTCTCATAAGCTATCTATTGCCCCTATGCTCGATTGGACCGATCGACATTGTCGTTATTTTTACCGTGTCATGACTACGAAAACGGTACTGTACACTGAAATGGTGACCACAGGGGCCATTTTACATGGTAAAGGCAATTATTTAGCTTATAACGAGCAAGAGCATCCATTGGTGTTACAACTGGGTGGTAGTAATGTTGAAGCCATGACTGAATGTGCGAAAATTGCTGAGCAACAAGGTTATGACGAAATTAATATTAACGTTGGTTGTCCATCAGATCGTGTGCAAAATGGTATGTTCGGCGCCTGTTTAATGGCTGAGCCACAATTAGTGGCTGATTGTGTTGCCAGTATGCAAAATGCCACTAATGTTCCTGTAACGGTGAAGTCTCGCATCGGTATTGATGACTTAGACAGTTATGAATTTTTACAGCAATTCCTAAGTACGGTGAGCGCCGCGGGCTGTCAGCACTTTATTATTCATGCCCGTAAAGCTTGGTTAAGTGGCTTAAGTCCCAAGCAAAATCGCGATATTCCACCGTTAGATTATCAACGGGTATATCAAATTAAGCGTGATTTTCCTGAACTTGATATTTCAATTAACGGCGGCATCAAAACCTTTGCGCAAGCCAATGAGCATATGGAGTACATTGACGGTGTGATGATAGGGCGCGAGGTTTACCAAAACCCCTATATGCTCGCCGAGGCCGATAATGCTATTTGGCAGGCCAATAGCGCGGTTAAATCTCGCCAAGCGGTGATTAGTGAAATGGTTGAATATACTAATCGTCATGTCGCCAGTGGTGGCCGAGCTTGGCATGTTGCAAGGCATATGCTGGGTTTGTGTAATGGTTTAGCGGGAGCAAAACAGTTTCGTCGCTATTTAAGTGAAAATGCCAATGGTAAAGAAATTGGCGGAGAAATTCTCCAACAAGCATTTGATAATGTTGTCAAACTAAATGCTGAGTTAACGCTTTAACGGTAATCTGCGGCTAAGGAAAATTAGCCAATTTGAGCTGAGTTATCGCTAACAAAAAATCCACTAAAAATTAGTGAATTTAACCAGTTTACCGCTGCTCCCCGATTTTTGTCGACTTTTTCATTAAATTGTAAAAAATAAATTCAATTTAAAAACAATGAGTTAATATTTATTTCATGGTTTGGCACAACCTTTGTAAGCGTTTATGCAACTTAATTAATAATGCGTTAAAAATATAACGCGATAAACTGCTTAAAAGGAATGATGTAATGCTAAGTTTACCTCTATTATTTACCCTGTTTTTGTTACCCGGTGTTTGCTTGCTGGTAACCTCATTTGTGGTGGCACATTTAGAACAAGGCAAAAAGCCTTTTATTGCTCAAAATTAGTTTTTATATTTCTATATTAAACGCTAGTCGCTAGCGTAAAATTTATCTACTGTTAGCCTTTAAATTCCGACAAGGTTAGTAACGAGCCAAACGTTACCCCCCACACGGCATTAGAAAGCTGTACATTGGCAAAGTTCTCAGCTAGTTTTGCTATATGATCTCTTTTCAATATTTAATTTCTGTCGCTAATTTACAGGCCATGCTGGATAGCCGAAATTTGGTGATCTTGGACGCGAGTATTCCGCCGGTTGGTAATATGGCTTTGCCTAAACACAGTTGGCCAGACTTTCGTATCCCTCATGCGCGCCGTTTCGATTTAAATAAAGATTTTTCCGATCTTGACAGTCATTTACCTCATACCATGGTATCGGCAGTTCATTTTGAAAAAGCCGCCCAAGCACTGGGAATTAACCATAATAGTCAAATTGTTGTTTATGATGATTTAGGACTATTTTCTGCGGCACGTGCTTGGTATATGTTTCGGGCGATGGGACATAATAATGTTGCGGTATTAGATGGCGGTCTACCCCACTGGTTAGCCTTAAATGATGCGGTTGTTGAGCAGCCACTTGCTACAAACAATGGTCGTGCCGAGCAGAGCCCCCAAATAGGCAACTTTATTGCCAAACAACAAAGCGATTACTTTTGTGATTGGCACGAGGTTGAACAACACACTTGTTCACAGCAACAGTTGATCCTTGATGCGAGAGCCAATCGTCGCTTTAGCGGCGAAGAGCCAGAGCCTCGTGCTGGCGTGCGCAGCGGCCATATGCCGAATGCGAAAAACTTACCTTACCATGATTTATTAACTAAGGGGTTAATGAAGCCTGTTGATGAGTTAACGAAAATTTTCAGCAATGTTAATGGTAAAAATCAAGCGATGATCATGAGCTGTGGCTCTGGGGTTACCGCCTGTATTTTAGCACTAGCGGCTGAGCGCTGTGGTCATAGCCAGGTGCGAGTCTATGATGGCTCATGGAGTGAGTGGGGCAGTTTACCGCACACTCAGGTTGAATCTTGTTAATGATGAATAGGCAATATTAGCCACAGCTGTGCAACCGCAGCACAGGTTATGATTTTACCTTATCCATGCTGTAATTTTGAGCATGCTAATTCCCCTCCAATATTTTTCACACCATGGTATGCGAAGCCGAGAAATTATAGTTGGTCAATTTCACTAATTGCGATGATGTTATTGACCAAATTATCGCATGACATATTATGTCTTTGGGGTTGGTATAAATGTGGATTTTAATTAAATATCATTAATAACAGTTGGTTAAAAGATTTTTCCGACTTGGCACAGCACTTGTAATAGTAATGTCAGATACCAACATGACAAGTTACTAAATAGCTTTTTGTGTTACTAACATAAGGAAATTAACGATGAAACTTTTACCAAACAATACATTAAACACGGTTTTACTATCTTGCGCTTTGCTATTTACGGTTAATGTTTCTGCACAAGAAGTCTCTTTAGAACAGAGTTTGGCAGCAACAGTAAAAGCACAGGGAAAAAAAGCTGCACAGGATTTATCTGCCGAGCTGTCAAATTCAATCAAAGCTGAATTACAACGTTTTTCAATGCGTTACACCAAGGTGAAATCGCAAGCATTAGCGTCGACAGCTCAGCAAGAAAAATTAGTTCAACAAAAAACAAAAACTTCAGACGAGTAATAGGAGAATACCATGGGCATGTTTTCAAGATTTACAGATATTATTAACGCCAATATAAACGCTATGTTAGATAAAGCGGAAGATCCTGAAAAAATGATCAAGTTGATCATTCAAGAGATGGAAGAAACATTGGTGGAAGTGCGATCAACCGCTGCTAAGCATATTGCGGAAAAGAAAACCGTGCTGCGTAATATTCGCGAAATGGAAAGTCGTGTTGCTAATTGGCAGCAAAAAGCGGAACTTGCGCTACAGAAAGATCGCGAAGACTTGGCAAAGTCTGCCTTGGTTGAAAAGCAAACCTGCACGCAAAATTTGGCTGATTTTACTCAAGAGTTAGCGCAATTTGATGAATTTCTTACCGCTGTTCAAGAAGATGCGCAACGCTTGCAAGACAAGTTAACTGAAGCTAAACGTAAACAAGATGCCTTTGCTATGCGCCAAAAGTCAGCGGAAGTTCGGTTAAAAGTGCGCAAAAAAGCTGCGGTATATAACATCGACGAGGCAATCGGAAAGTTTGAGCGCTATCAGCAAAAAATTGACCGTGTTGAAGCAGAAGTTGAAGCCTACGATATGACGGCATCACAAAGCTTAGATAGCCAATTTCGTCAGCTAGAAAATGAAGAAAATGTCGAGCAAGAGTTAGCGCAATTAAAGCAAAAAGTAGTTAATGCTTAGTACGCTTGAGCTCTAAAGCCTGAGCAGTTTGGAGTAATCACGGGCGTTATCTTGGTAACCCCGTGTTTAGCTTGTTAATTGTTGTTCGAGAGTATGATGTTTAAATTTGATCGTAAAAAGTTCCCGTATCGGGAACGAGGAGTAAAAAATGAGTAGTAATCGCGAGTATTCGGTGCATAAAACTTTAAGTAAAGATGTTGTACACAAGAAACTATCAGGGGTATGTGGTGGCATTGCTAAGCATTATAACCTGCCTCGTATCGCGGTTAGAGCTGGTGCAATAGTCGCATTATTGATGTTTCCGGTTGCGACAGGTGTCGCTTACTTAGTAGCGACGTTATTAATGCCAAATCGGGCCTAAGCACGGCGCAACCGTTTTTTTCACTCTAGGGGAAGGTATGTCATTTTTTAAATCACTGTGTTTAGCTATTTTTGCGACCCTATTTCTGACTTATGTTTTGGGTGTAAGCTTTATTGAATTACTCGATGTTGATATTTATATCAATGAGCAATTTATTGAGCCGCTACAAGCGATAAGTGTTTCAGCGCTAGTGGTGGTACTTATTGTCTTAGCTGCTTTGGCTATTGCGCTAAGTGTGTTCGGCTCTTTAATATTTGTTGCACTGATGGTGTTAGCGGGCGGGGCATTGCTATTACTCGGCGTGTTTTGGCCAATATTATTGATCGCTGGCGTTATTTGGCTAGTAACACGCGATAATCAGGCGAGACAAATCTAGCTGTTGAAAATGGCGTTATTGTTCGTCTTCGGCAACGAGTAAAGCTTCATTTAACTCAGTTTTTCGTTGTTAGTCGCATATACCTTGTGCCAATGTTAATCGCGGTCACTGCCACGGCGAAAACGAGGGGGCTTTCTGGCGCAGCAAGTGCTTTGCCAAGATAAAATAACGCTAAGTCGCCATTTTCAGAGTCTTTAATCAAGTCTTGCAAATCCTTGCCTGTACAAAAACATTTTTCGTCACCGTGAATCAACACATCCTAATATTGATAGTGTGAACATTATGGTGTTTGTTAGAAATAATTAAGTTATCCATTTTGTGCAAGCTTAGTTACAATAGTGAGGGTGAATCATAATATGGATAAAAGGACATATAGCAGCTTATGAGTAAACTATTTTCATCAAGAGTGTCAGGACTTTTGCTACTGAGTAGTGTGTTAGTAGGTAATGTATTAGACAATATGGCTTATGCCAATGAGAGCTTTAAGGTTGTTGTTGAAAACGCCTATGCAAGAGCAAGCATTCCCGGTACGTCGCTTTCATCTGCCTATATGACGATTAGTAACAAGTCAGCAAGTAACATGAGGCTTGTAGGGGCATCTAGCACTGTTAGTGACCGCGTGGAAATTCATCAACACACGATGAGCGATGGATTAATGCGAATGCGACAGGTTGATTATGTGGCTATTGACGCTAAAACAACAAAAGTATTTCAACCATCAGGACTTCATCTTATGATTTTTGATGTAAAAGCGCCGCTAAAGGCACAGGAAAACGTTATCATAACGCTGCATTTTGACAACCAAACTAGCATCGATGTGAATTATACGGTTAAAGGTTTAAAGCAGAAAAAGCACCATCATCACTAGGAGTGAGTTATGAACGTTAGTATTTCAACAAAAACAGTGGTTTCAAGTTTTGCAGCGCTTTTTATTATGCTGTATCTACTGGGTGTTTATTGGAGCTTTGAACCTACACAATTTGATATTCGTACTGAAGTTACCAAGGCTGCAACAGACGAAAATGTCGCGCCTGTGGTTGGCTTTACCACCACAACGGCATTGATCCGTGTCACCGAAACCTTATTGAATAAACCTGGGGGCTATTTAGCCAACGATGCTATTCCGCCGTCGGTGTTTTTAGATAATATACCGTCATGGGAATTTGGTGTTCTAGAAATGATACGTGATATGTCTTTGGTGATGCGCCAAGAGTTTAGTCGTTCACAATCTCAGTCAGCCGAAAATAAAAATTTAAAAGTGGCACAGCCGCAATTTAATATTGACCATACCAGTTGGGCTATTCCGAGTGCAGAAGGCGAATACCAAAAAGCCATTGATGAACTATACGCCTATCGCACGGCGTTAACGCAGGTTAACAATCAATCGGCGCAGTTCTATGCGCGTTCGGATAATTTACGGGTCTGGATCCGCGAAGCCACTAAGCGCTTAGGCAGTTACTCACAACGATTAAGTGCCAGCGTTGGGCGAGAGCAAATCAATATTGATCTCGCCGGAGATAGCGCCGCACAACAGTCAACTTCGGGTGCTAGCAGCATGCAATTGAAAACAAGCTGGTGGTCGATTGATAACGAATTTTATGAAGCACGTGGTGCTTGCTGGGCACTGTTACACTTTTTAAAAGCGATTGAAATAGATTTTAATGACGTGCTGGAAAAGAAAAATGCCAAAGTGAGCGTACAACAAATCATTCGCGAACTTGAGGCTAGCCAAGAGTCAATTTGGAGCCCAATGGTGTTAAATGGCGATGGTTTTGGTATGCTTGCCAACCATTCGCTAGTAATGGCAAATTATATATCGCGTGCAAATGCTGCGCTGATTGATTTAAACGACTTATTGAGTCAAGGGTAAAAATATGAAAAAAGTAGCTTTAGCGGCAGCGCTAGCATCGGTGTTATCAACTAACGTTCACGCAGATGCCTTAGGTGTCTATTTCGGTGGTCAAGTGTGGGACAATCAAGCCTCAGGAACATTTGGTGACGGTAGCTCACAAGTTGATTTTAATTTGGCTGACGAAACACAAAATAGTTTTTTTATTGCCTTTGAGCATCCTATTCCGTTAATTCCCAATGCGCGTATCGCCACTACATCGTTGGCAACAGACGGGTTAACAACCTTGGATACAGACTTTGATTTTGACGATGAAACCTTTTTAGCGGGTGCTGAAGTAATGGCTGACTTTGATGTTAGTTATGTTGATTACACCCTATATTACGAATTGTTTGACAATGATTTATTGTCTTTTGATTTTGGTTTAACGGCGCGTGATTTCGACGGTGATGTATCGGTAACTGCGCAGGTAACAACAGGGGCCGGCACGGTCACTCAATCAGAAAGCATTGGTGTGACAGATATTGTACCTATGCTATATGTGGCAACTAACGTTGGTTTACCGTTTACCGGTTTCAACCTTTATGCACAAGGTAACTTTTTATCATTTGATGATCACACTCTTTACGATTACGAAGTGGGTGTTAGTTATGAATTGGTTGATAACCTTGCTATCGATATCAATTTAAATGTTGGCTATCGTGCGGTGAAATTAGAGTTAGAAGACTTAAACGATCTATATACAAATATTGAATTTGATGGTGCATTTATCGGTACTACTATTCACTTTTAATTGCCGATTTTGAACAAACCAAAGCAGGGCTGAGCTATCAGTTCTGCTTTTTTATTGCCTTCAAATATGTATCAACGAAAAATAGCTGCTAGATACACATTTGTTAAGCCGAGTTCAGGTTAAATATTATCGTTTAGCCTTATCTTGCGGTTTAAGCTGTTCAATAGGGAGGTTACAGGTAATTTTACCGTTATGCATGATGGTACAATTTTACCTATATTGTGTGGGTAAAGCCGCTGAAACAGCGGACCATTATCAGTAACTTCAGTAAGTACGGCAAAATAAGCGAGGACTACCTTATGGATAGTTAGCGCTCAGGATCATTCAGCATAATTATTCTCTATCCCAGAAAATGATAAGTAAGTGCCATGAAAACACTTATTCACGATAGTTTGTATTGAAAACCTGTGGAGCTCTGTCACTCTACAGCCGCACCTTACTTGCCCTTTAGTTTACAAATACACCAAGGTTTGCTACATTATGTTTCGCAAAAACAATTGGTCTGACCAATTTACCATGTTGATTTTTGAAATTGATTAATAAGTTACGCGTAAAAATTTCTGCCTATTGTATGGCTATTAAAGGGTTTAAATGTCAATTCCGAGTATGAAAAAGCCGGTGAAACAAGCAAAGCTGTCAGATGTTATTTTGGCTCAGCTTGAGACCTTGATCCTTGAAGGCAGTTTAAAGCCGGGGCAAAAATTACCAGCAGAGCGCGAACTAGCAAAACAATTTGATGTGTCACGCCCGTCATTACGCGAAGCGATTCAAAAACTTGAAGCAAAAAATTTAGTCACTCGCCGCCAAGGTGGTGGCACTTATGTTAGCGAGCAAGTGCTAGCGGGTTTGTCAGATCCGTTATTTGCCTTGATGGCGAATAATAACGAGTCACAGTTTGATTTATTAGAGTTCCGCCACGGTATAGAGGGTATGTCAGCCTATTATGCGGCGATGCGTGGTACAGCGGCTGATTTTGATGAAATTCAGCGCAAGCATGACAATATTGGCACAGTGCAATTAGAAGAAGACTATCGCCTTGAAGCGCAAGCGGTATTTGAGTTTTATTTGGCAATATGTGCGGCCAGTCACAACGCGATAATTTTACATTTAGCCCATAGTATGGCGCCGCTGTTGATTGACAATATTGAGAAAAATTTAACTATTTTGGCAAAACGTCCAGACGTATTTAGCCGAATTTCTGATTATCGTAGCCGTTTAATGAGCGCGATTGTCAGTGGTAAACCGCAAATTGCTTGGGGTGCAAGTCACCGGCATTTAGCGTTTATTGAAGAAGTATTATTAAAAATGTCGCAAGAGCACAGCCGAATGGAACGCTCGATGCGCAGAATGAAAAGATCAATTAAAACGAGTTAAGGTTAACTGGGTAAAAGCAGCTATCTTTAAGCAAATAAATTTACTTAACAAATACAACTGGAGACTAAGTAATTATGTCTGAGCTCCCAAATTTAGATATTGATTCAATGGAAACCCAAGAATGGTTGGAATCAATGGAGTCTGTGTTAGAAAATGAAGGCCCAGAGCGTGCGCATTTTCTACTTGAAAAGTTAATCGATAGAGCCCGTCGTAGCGGTACACATTTACCGTTCGACGCCAAAACTGCTTATGTAAATACTATTCCACCAGGTTTAGAGCCGCATATGCCGGCAGATCAAACCATTGAAGCGCGTATTCGTGCGGCCATTCGCTGGAATGCCTTAGTATTAGTATTACGTGCCTCGAAAAAAGACCTAGAGCTAGGCGGCCATATCGGCAGTTTCGCCTCTTCTGCCATGTTATACGATGTTGGTTTTAACCATTTCTTTAAAGCCGCTTCTGAAAAAGATGGTGGTGACTTTATATTTGCTCAAGGCCATATTTCGCCGGGCATTTATTCGCGCGCATTTATTGAAGGGCGCTTAACTGAAGAGCAAATGGATAACTTCCGTCAAGAGTGTGATGGCAAAGGTTTATCTTCGTATCCGCATCCGCACTTAATGCCTGACTTTTGGCAGTTCCCAACCGTTTCAATGGGCTTAGGTCCACTACAAGCGATTTATACCGCGCGCTTTTTAAAATATTTAACAGACCGTGGTATTAAAGACTGCTCAGGCCAACGAGTGTATTGTTTCTTAGGTGACGGTGAAACTGATGAGCCAGAATCGTTAGGTGCCATCGGTTTAGCATCGCGTGAAGGTTTAGATAACTTAACCTTTATTATCAACTGTAACTTGCAGCGTTTAGATGGCCCAGTGCGCGGTAACGGCAAAATTATTCAAGAACTTGAAGGCACGTTCCGTGGCGCAGGCTGGGAAGTGGTAAAAGTTATTTGGGGTAGTTACTGGGATGCACTTATTGCCCGTGACACATCAGGTAAATTACTGCAGTTAATGAGCGAAACCGTTGATGGTGAATACCAAAACTGTAAAGCGAAAGGCGGTAAGTACACCCGCGAAAATTTCTTCAATAAATACCCTGAAACCGCTGCGTTAGTGGCAAATATGTCAGATGAAGATATTTATCGCTTAAACCGTGGTGGTCATGATCCGGTTAAAGTTTACGCGGCTTATAAAAAGGCGATGGAAACTAAAGGTCGTCCAACGGTAATTTTAGCGAAAACAGTGAAAGGTTTTGGCTTAGGTGCTGCTGGTGAAGGTTTGAACATTGCCCATAACGTTAAGAAAATGGATGTTGATTCAATTAAATATTATCGCGACCGTTTTAATATGCCGGTTAGCGATGATCAAATTGAAGACTTACCTTTTTATCGTTTCCCAGAAGATAGTGCTGAATACAAGTATATGATGGAGCGTCGTGAAGCCCTTGGTGGTTCATTACCTGCGCGTCGCCCGCAAGCCGAAGAGTCGCTTGATATTCCCGCATTAAAAATATTTGAGCCGATTTTAAAAGGCTCAGGCGAGCGTGAAGTGTCATCAACTATGACCTTTGTTCGTGTACTGAACAGCTTATTAAAAGACAAAAAAATCGGTAAGCGTATTGTGCCGATTATTCCTGATGAAGCGCGTACTTTTGGTATGGAAGGTTTGTTCCGCCAAGTGGGTATTTACGCCAACGAAGGGCAGAAATACGTGCCACAAGATGCTGATCAAGTTGCTTACTATCGTGAAGATAAAAAAGGTCAAGTATTACAAGAAGGTATTAATGAGTTAGGCGCGATGGCGTCTTGGGTTGCTTCAGGCACTTCTTACTCAACCTGTAATGCCACAACGATCCCATTCTACATTTATTACTCGATGTTTGGCTTCCAACGTGTTGGCGACTTAGCTTGGGCAGCGGGCGATAGCCAAGCACGCGGTTTCTTATTAGGTGCTACCGCCGGTAGAACCACGCTTAATGGCGAAGGTTTACAGCATCAAGATGGCCATTCACATGTACAAGCGGGTTTAATTCCGAACTGTGTCACTTATGATCCGACTTACGGTTATGAAATTGCGGTAATTGTGCGTGAAGGTTTACGCCGTATGTATGAAGAAAATGAAAATATTTTCTTCTACCTAACCTTAATGAATGAAAACTATCAGCATCCGGCTATGCCAGAGAGCAAAGCGGTTGAAGATGAGATCATTAAAGGTATTTACCAACTTGAGCGTGTTGACGCGAAAAAAGCAAAAGCCAATGTGCAATTGATGGGCTCAGGGACAATTTTGCAAAAAGTACGTCAAGCGGCAGAAATTTTGTCAGTTGATTACGGTATCTCAAGTGATGTTTACTCAGTAACCTCATTTAATGAATTAGCCCGTGACGGACAAGAAGTTGCCCGCTGGAACATGCTGCACCCAGAAAGCGAGCAAAAAACCGCTTATATTTCGAATGTAATTACGGCAGACAAAGGCCCAGCCATTGCAGCAACCGATTATGTTAAAAATTATTCTGACCAAGTACGCGCCTATATTAATACCGAATATCGGGTATTAGGTACTGACGGTTTTGGCCGTAGTGACAGTCGCGATAACTTGCGTCAACACTTTGAAGTTGATCAAAACTACGTGGTGGTTGCTGCACTTTATGAGCTAGCAAACCGTGGTGATATTGAACGCTCTGTGGTGAGTGAAGCTATTAAACGCTTTAACATTAACGCTGACAAACTTAATCCGCTTTACGCGTAATTAAGACGAGATAAGGAATTAAGAAATGTCTGATATTGAAAAAATTCTAGTCCCAGATGTCGGTGGCGATGAAGTTGAAGTTATCGATATATGCTTTGCAGTTGGTGATAACTTAGAAGCTGACGAAGGGATATTAACCGTTGAAACCGATAAAGCCTCGATGGATATTCCAGCCCCATTTGCTGGTGAGCTTGTGGCGTTAACCGTTAAGGTTGGTGACAAGATCAAAGAGGGTGATCTTATTGCAGAAATGAAGAGCGCTGAAATGAAAGGTGCTGCAACAAGCAGTGCCGATGAAGCACCTAAAGCAGCAGAACCAGAGCCAAAAGCTGAACAAGCTGAACAAGCTGAAGCTCCTGCTGAAGAAAAAGCACCTGCAGCTGCAACAAGCAGTGAAGTTATCGAAATAGCCGTACCGGATATTGGTGAAGATGGCGAAGTTGATGTTATCGATGTATTGGTTGCGGTTGGTGATGTCATTGAAGCGGAAGATGGCTTGATCACCTTAGAAACCGACAAAGCAACCATGGATGTCCCTTCATCACATGCCGGTACGGTTAAAGAAATATTGATTAATACCGGTGATAAGGTTAAGCAAGGCTCGCTGGTTATTAAGCTGGAAACATCCAGTGGCGCACCGGTGTCTGAGGAAAAGCCTGTTGCCGCGCCAATACAAGCGCCGGCAGCACCTGCTACAGAACCTTCGACAACAAAAGCGGCTGCGAAAAAAGCCGCACCTGTGCCGCATCACCCACAAATGGGCTTAACTAATGCGGGCTCAATTTACACTTCTCCATCGATTCGCCGTTTAGCGCGTGAATTTGGTGTTGATTTAACCCGTGTTAAAGGCTCAGGCCGTAAAGGGCGCATTTTAAAAGAAGATGTGCAGTCATATGTTAAATATGAACTGTCACGCCCGAAAGCCAATGCCGGTAGCTCAGTGGCTGCTGGCGAAGGTGGTTTACAAGTGGTCAGTGCGAAGCAAATTGATTTTGCTAAATTTGGTGAAATTGAAACCAAGCCATTAACCCGTATACAGAAAATATCGGGACCATTTTTACATCGTAATTGGGTCACTATTCCCCACGTTACGCAATTTGATGAAGCGGACATCACTAACGTTGAAGCGTTTCGTAAAGAGCAAAATGTTGTTGCTGAAAAACAAAAACTTGGTTTTAAAATTACGCCATTAGTGTTTATTTTAAAAGCCGCGGCTGATGCGCTTCGTGCTTTCCCAGTATTTAACTCAAGCTTAAGTGAAGACGGCGAAAGTTTGATTTTAAAGAAATATTGTCATATCGGTGTCGCGGTTGATACGCCAAATGGACTAGTGGTGCCAGTCGTACGTGATGTTGACCAAAAAGGTATTCATCAACTGTCGCGTGAATTACTAGAAATTAGCATTAAAGCACGTGACGGCAAGCTAAAAGCGGCTGATATGCAAGGGGGCTGTTTTACTATTTCAAGTCTTGGCGGTATTGGCGGCACGGCATTTACGCCGATTGTTAATGCCCCAGAAGTGGCGATTTTAGGGGTGTCAAAGTCAGAAATGAAACCTAAGTGGAATGGTAAAGAATTTGAGCCTAAGCTAATGCTGCCATTGTCTATGTCATACGACCATAGGGTAATTGACGGCGCCATTGCAGCACGCTTTACTGTGCATTTAGCGAGCGTAATGAGCGATATTAGAAAGCTTATTTTATAGCTTGCTAAGCACTTGCTAGGAAAAGGTTATCGATTAATCAGCTTTTAGATAATAATTGCTGATTAAAAGATAGCGATCCTTGTGCGGTTTAAGTAAAATTGCCGACAAGAAAAAGACCGATATATCAATGGCGAGCGCTGTTGATAAAAGTTCAGCAAATATAGGCTGACAAAACCAGTTATAAATACATCAATTTTGAGGTTAGCATGAGTAACGATATTAAAACTCAAGTAGTAGTTTTAGGTGCGGGTCCTGGTGGCTATTCAGCAGCATTTCGCGCAGCAGATTTAGGTTTAGACGTAGTATTAGTTGAAAGCCGTGAAACGCTTGGTGGCGTTTGTTTGAACGTAGGTTGTATTCCGTCAAAAGCACTTTTACACGTAGCTAAAGTTATTGATGATGCCGCAGCAATGGCATCTCACGGTGTTACTTTTGGTGCACCTCAAATTGATTTAACGAAAATTCGTGACTGGAAAGAAAGCGTTATTGGTCAATTAACTGGTGGTTTAGGCGGTATGGCCAAAGCACGTAAAGTTAAAACGGTAACGGGCTACGGTAAATTCACCTCAGATAAAACGATTGAAGTTGAAGGTGCCGATGGCAAAACCACGATCAGCTTTGATAACGCCATTATCGCTGCCGGTTCATCAGTAGTTGATTTACCATTTATTCCGACCGAAGACCCACGCGTTATTGATTCAACTGGTGCATTAGAGTTGCAAGACGTTCCAGAAGAAATGTTAGTACTAGGTGGCGGTATTATCGGCCTAGAAATGGGCACGGTTTATAAAGCATTAGGCTCAAATGTTTCTGTAGTAGAATTTGCTGACCAACTAGTGCCTGCGGCTGATAAAGATATTGTTAAAATTTACACCAATTACAACAAGAAAAAATTCAACATCATGCTGTCAACCAAAGTGGTTGCTGTTGATGCCAAAGATGATGGCTTATATGTGACTTTTGAAGGTAAAAATGCCCCTGAAGGACAAGTACGCTACGACAAAATTTTAGTTGCTGTTGGCCGTAAGCCAAATGGTCACTTAGTTGCAGCCGATAAAGCTGGCGTTAATGTTGATGAGCGTGGCTTTATCAATGTAACTAACGAGCTTCGCACTAACGTAAATCACATTTTTGCAATTGGTGATGTGGTTGGTCAACCTATGCTTGCTCATAAAGCGGTACATGAAGCACATTGTGCTGCTGAAGTTATTGCTGGCAAGAAACATGTATTCGACCCACGTTGCATTCCGTCAATTGCTTATACCGATCCAGAAATGGCATGGGTAGGTATTACTGAGCGTGAAGCAAAAGAGCAAGGTTTGAATATTGAAGTGGCGAACTTCCCATGGGCAGCTTCTGGTCGTGCGATTGCTTCTGCGCGTACTGAAGGCAAAACCAAGATGATCTTCGAAAAAGAATCAGGTCGTGTTTTAGGTGGTGCTATTGTTGGTATCAACGCTGGTGAAATGCTGGGCGAAGTTTGTTTAGCGGTAGAAATGGGCGCAGATGCTGAAGATTTAGCCTTAACGATTCATGCTCACCCAACCTTAAACGAATCAATCGGCTTAGCGGCTGAGATTTTTGAAGGTTCAATTACTGATTTACCCAACGCGAAAGCGACTAAAAAGAAAAAGTAACTTCTTTTGTAGAGGTTTAAAGTAATGAATTGAAGCCAGCAACTATGCTGGCTTTTTTGTGCCTTATATTTTGTTTAAACCAGTGTTATATCCTTCGGGTTATACTGAGAGCAGTACGCAACTCATAGGGTTAGAAATGAAAAATTTAACTTATCTAGTATTAGCTTTGGTGTTAGCGCTAACGGCGTGTGCAAATAATGTGGTAGTTCAAAATGGAGCTTCACAATGGGACTTTGATCATCAAGTGCAGTTTAAGCAAACGGAGTTACAAGCGGGTAAATATTATTTGCAAGTGATAGCCAAACCGGACGTTGAATTTAGCCAATTGTCGACATTTTTAATGCGCAAGGCATTGCGGCTTTGTAAAAGTTACGGCTTTAGCATTGAAGTGCTAGCAGGTATTGAGGGAGTAGATGATAAATTGTCGTTTCCCAATATGATCACACCGTCTTTATCGGCCAATATTACTTGCCCCAAACCTTAGCTCTTTGTTACGTTAATGCTAGTGTTATTTGTCGTTAGAAATGTCGGCATGCTCTTTGTAGCATAAATGCCGATCTACATAAAAGAACTACAATTGGGCTATCCAACCTACAGATTAGCTGTTTGTCGGTTGGGCTTTAGCCTAGCCTATCAATGCCTAATTTAGCACTAACGATCAGCTAAAGTGTTTCTAACGGCATAAATTCCGAGCTATTAATAGGGTTAGAACCTGAATTATTTTATCTGCTTTCTGGGCGGGAATAATCTTTTTGTGTACGTTTAGTGGTTGATTTCATAACGTTCTCCAATTTATTACTAGAAAAGTGTCAACCTTGATTAGGACGGGTCATTCACAAGCAATAAAAAAGCCATCAACATAACGTTGATGGCTTTTATTTTATCGGTTATTTATTACTAACTTAAGATAACCTAAGTCATTAAATTACGCTTTTTTACGACGTGTAAATAACATAGGTGTAAGTAGTAACATTAACCAACCAAATGAACCACTTTCTTTCTTGTTAACAATAGCAACTGATGCTGTTGTAGAGTCTGAATTACCTTTACCGTCATTAACCGTTAATTGGAAAGCGATAGTTTCGTCTTTCGAAATTTTCGGTGCAGTAAAGCTAATGCTTTCAGAGTTAGCGCTGAAGCTTACCGGAGTACCTGATAACTGTACCCAATTGTACGTAAGTGCATCGCCGTTAACATCAGATGAGTTAGCACCACTTAACGATACTTCTTCTTTCTCTGTAACTGCAGTGCTACCAGAAATAACTGCTGTTGGGCCACCTTCAACTTGAATAGCTACGCCTGAATCGTTAACTACTTCCATAGTGTTTGCATCATCAGTACTGTTCGTTAGTACAACCGTTGCTGGACCACCTTGGAAGCTGTCTTTAATTTCAGTTGAGAAGTTAAACACTGTCGCATCTGTTGAAACTTGCGTTAACGTGTAACAAATCGTTAAACCTGAATAGATATCAGAAATATCACCAACAGAGCCTGCTTCAGCACCAACATAAGGTGCAGGAGCATAAACTTCAGTGCGACCGATTGTACCAGCAGCATTTTCTAAACCAACCGTAACACCTAATGCAGCACCTGCAACGTGAGTTACGTTGTCGTATGCAAATTGGAAGTTACCAGTGTTGTTATCAAATACAACTTCAAAGTCAAGGGTATCTGCAACTTCAGGAGAACCATTATGGAAGTCATAATGTCTCATGTCATCAAATTCGATGATAGTAGTGCCAGGACCAGCCGTAGCAACTGAAACACCTGTTGTCGCAGAAGCTACAACTTGCATATCACGCCAGAATGGAGCAACTAAGTTATTTGCTTCATCAGCATTTGGTAGTAGTTGGTTAACCCAAGGGCTTGAGCCTTCTGTACCGCCAAAGTAAATAAAGCCATCATCGGTGACAGTTAGTGCAGGGTACAGTGTACCTAAGAAGTTAGCAGGAACATTGTATACAGCTGTTGTAGAATCGCCGTCCATTGTGCCAGGACCAATACCAAAACCAGATAAATCTACGTAATCGCCAAATGCTGTAGTACAAGTAGCATCATCAGCGTTGGTAGTTTTAGTGTAGAAAGGCTCTGCACCAAACAATGACTCTTGAACTACAGTCCAAGTAATGTCGTTGCCATCAATTACCGGGTCGCCAGTTACTGAGTCTTCATCAAGTCTCATACCTTCTGGAACAGTAGCTGTTACAGTGTAAGTACGATCACCTGGGGTTAAATTAGCAAGTACAGTAACTTCATAATCAACACGGTCTTGACGTTCCATGTAGGCGTCAGCATTGCTGCTAATAGACACATCGTCCATACCACGTACAAGGTCAACAGAAACTAAACCTAAGTTACCAGCACGTTCAGCGTCAGTACCTAAGTCAACAGCACCGTAGTACACATCGCCTTCCATGCCGCCGTCAAGTGACCACTTAAAGCGTAGGTCAAATTCAGTTAGTGCAGGAATCGCTGAGTCAGCTTCAACAGATAAGTTATCACCCATTTCGCCATCAACAACAGCTGTAGCTAGCGTGTAAGCATCTTCAGCACCTTCTGCTGAAGCTGCCCAGTTTTGCACGGCAACCCAGTAAGAACCAGCTTCAGGCATTAACAATTCAACTTTTTCAAGTGCCGTACCTGTTGCACTGATACCTACTTCTTCGTCGGCTTGTGGAATACCATCACCGTTGGCATCTAGACCTACACGTAAATCTAAATCAGGTGACTCAGACGCTAAGATTTCAGCAACAAAACGTTTTGCATCAGCTGGAACTGTGTGCAAAGTCACATTATTACCGTCGGTAATATCGTCATATGCATCACTATTGTCACTATCAACAGCTAACGTAGCTTCAACTTGTTCAGCCTTAGTTAAACCGTATGAACGGGCAGTAAACTCAGTAATTTCAACCGCCATTACATCTTCAATTAAGTAGCTGTCTTGGTTACGGTTTGCTTCAAAGGTTACTTTTTCTGGAACATTACCATTTGACGCAATAACGTTTACTGGAATGCTGGCTGTTGGGAAGTCAGGCGATGTCATTACAACATGACCAAATGACCAAACATCACTTACTGCATCAATCGCATCAACACTGATCGCTAGCGTTTGGCTTTCGCCTTCAGCAAGCGTAAAGGTTGCTGGTGTCGTGGTAATCACTAAACCGTCAGATGTTGCTACACCTTCAACTGTCCAAGTACCCGCAGCAGTAGCGGTAACAGTACGAGTCCAATCACATAAGCCAACACAGTTAGCGTTAGTTACTGAAGGAATGTTCAAGGTTTTAGGGTCGCCACCTTCTGCAGGGTTTGCAGCAGTATAGTTAGCCGCAGTTTCGTTCATTACTAGGCCAGTTTGGTGCGCCAAGTTAACACGAATACTACCAGAGCCCATATCAAAGGCATCAGCTGGTGTTGTACCATCTTCTTTACGAACATTATCTCTTGTCGCAGTCAACATTAATGCTGAACGAATATTGTCAGGTGTCCATGTAGGATGTGCTGACTTTAATACCGCACCCGCACCAGAGGTGTGAGGTGCCGACATTGACGTACCTTGTAAGAAGGCATAATCCGCTGGATCTGGCCCAAGAACGTCATGACCAAAATGTTGGTCAGCATAAGCAGCATAAATAGATACACCTGGTCCTGTAACAGATGGTGTCATAACATCAGGAACCGTTACATTGCTACCACGTGACGAGAAACCAGCCATAACATCTGCGTCTTCAGGGGTGATAACTAATTCACCATCTGCGGCAGTAATGGTTGCCATATGGTCGGTACCTGTAGCTAACCAAGTACGTAAAGCGTTACCATTTGCGTTATCAAGGTGTATACCTGGCACAACGTAAACGTCATTTGCTACTGTATTTGAACCACCGTCAATGTTACCTAGTACAAAACCACCTGCACCACCGGCTGCGGCATTAATTGCTTTATCAACACGTGCAATGGCGCCACGGTCACAAACAACAATTTCGCCATTAAAGGTATCAGCAGGGAAAGGCTGTAAACACTGAGCAGGATCGCCATCAGGGTCATTACTGTTTTCGTAATCACCAGCCCATACAATACTCGCGGTAATGCCGCCTGAAGCACTTTTACCTTCAAGGGCGTCTAAATCAGTGTCACCACCAGTAAATTCACCAATTTCTTTATCAAACGCAACTTCACGGCCGTGCGTTGATGCACCAACCACTGTATACCAAGGAGCATTTTTAGAAGTCGTTTGTGCTTCCGGACCACTGTTACCAGCAGAAACGGCAGCAAAAATACCGGCTTCTTGTGCTGCTAAGAAACCTTGTTCAGTTGAGCTTGCCCAAGGGTTACCGCCACCACTAATTGAATAGTTTAATACGTCAACACCATCAGCAACCGCGTCATCTAATGCCGCAATAATTGCTGCACCCGGACAACCACTGTAAGTGTCGCTAGGCCCAGTTGATGAGCTATTACCTGGGTTACAAATTTGGTACGAAACAATGTTGGCATGTGGTGCAACACCTGAGATTTGACCAAACTCAAAACCTGTTGAGTTAATACCGTCACCTTCCTCTTTACCAACCTCTTGGTCAACCATAGGAACATTTAATAGAATGTTACCGCCAGAAGTACTTGCGGTATGTGAGCCGTGTCCGCCGTAATCTTCACCGTTTTTAGCTGGTGGGTTGTCACCAAATACAGCAACATCGTCATAGTTATCAGTAACAGCAGCGTATGAACGAACACCAATCAACTTGTCGTTACATAGAGATGCGAAATCGCCAGCACAATCACCAACATATACACCAGCACCCCATGGGTTAGTGTGATCGTAACCGTCACCGCCAATATCAGCAAATGAAGGATGATCTGTGTTAACACCACTATCGATTACACCGATAATAACGCCTTCACCCATGTTTACAGCTGATTGACCTTCGCCGTCCCAAACTTGAGTCGCGCCAATATGAATTGGGCCCGTGTCTGTTTCTATGTGTTCCATACGCTCACGTTCAACATAAGCAACATCAGCAAGTTTAGATAACTTTTGTGCTTC
Organism: Cognaticolwellia sp.; assembly: GCA_049614565.1. Classification (GTDB taxonomy): domain Bacteria; phylum Pseudomonadota; class Gammaproteobacteria; order Enterobacterales; family Alteromonadaceae; genus Cognaticolwellia. Next base: position 61,692 of record JBMZDW010000008.1, read on the forward strand.
TGCTTGTGTTAAACGAACCGCCATGCCGTTAAAGGCATTTTTATATTTGTAAGAAACGTCTAAATCGTTACCAAGCTTGCTTGAGGCTTTGCTTAAAAATGCTTGGTGCTTACCGTCAAGGTAGTTGCTGTAGGCAACCGCTTCTTCAGCTTTTAAATCAAGACGTAATTCTTTGCGAATTTCTTGTGAGCTTTTTTTGCTTTTCGCTAAAGAGCTGAAAAGTGATTTTTTAGCAATTTGCGGGTTAGTCGCTGCTAAACCTGCTACAGACCCATCGTATGTAGCAATCGGTAGGTCTTTAAGGCGAACGATATAGGTATATGTACCTTCTGCGAGATTTTTCTCAGCGCGAAATTTTTTCGCCTGTTGCTTATTAAAAACTCCACCTTTGTTGATTGAAATTGGGGCGACTGACTTTAAAGACTCAGCCGAGTATTTCGTTGGCACTGTGCTAGCAGATGCATGCATAGTCGCCATCGATAGTAGCGCTGTTGATACAGCTATTGTTACTTTGTTATTCACAAAGAACCTCCCTAAACGCACAAGTTTTGTGCTAATTATTGCTTTTTTAGTGAGCAAAACTATTTTATAAAAAATAATTTTACTGATTTTATAATACGCGAAACGCAAAAATGCGACGCGTAAACATAGCACATGTAAAAAGAATGTAAATACATTGTCAGAAAAGCTTTATGTAAATATTGCCATGAAATTGAAAAATGGAAAAGAGAGTTTACAAAAGCCGTTTTAAGCGAATTTACCTGACCTAGAGGTCAACTAAATTAAAAGTTGAGTAACCAAGCGTTAACTATTCATGTAATTTTCAAGCATTATTATGCATTTTTAATTTTCGACAAAGGCGGGTTCATTAGTTGCTTATCGACAACTTTACATATCTGGCGTCGGGGTGAATTAGCAATAACTGATGGACAAACTTAAAAATTGTAACGAGAGAAGTAGAGTAGCGGTATTGGCTTGCTGTATATGCAGCAAGCCAAAAGGTTGTTCAGGTTAGTGGCTTTTATTATCAATAAACTGCGTAAGTTGTGGGCGTTCAAACTTGTAGGTTGTTAAACAATAGTCACAGGTCATATCGACTGAGCCTTTCTCGGCGATAATACTTTCAAGTTCACTGGGCTCTATTTGAGAAATCGCACTTAAGCATTTTTCTGCCGAACAACTGCACTTATAGCTCACGGCTTGCGGATCAAATAGTCGTACTTGTTCTTGGTGGTATAAGCGGTACAGCAAGGCTTCACTTGCTAATGAGAATATTTCCTCAGGCTTGATGGTGTTGGTCAGTTGACATAAATGCTCAAAATCAGCCTGTTGTTTTTCTTTATCTTCACCATCAGGCAACAACTGGATTAATGAACCGGCTATTTGGGTATTTTTTTCATCATGAAATAGCCAAATTTTTGTTGGAATTTGTTCAGAAATTTCAAAGTAATGCGCTAAACATTCTGCCAACGTTTCGTGTTCAAGTGCCACTACACCTTGGTAGGGCTCGCCGTTGCTTGGGCGAATCGTGATCACCATATTACCTTTGCCGATCAAGTCTTTTAGTGCTGTCGAATCAGTGTCGCTTGTCAAGCGAGCAATGCCGCGCATGGCTTGCTGGTGATTGCCATTAACCGCCATATAGCCTACTGGGCCATCACCTTGCAGCTGTACGGCGATTTCACCTTCAAATTTGAGCGTTGCGGTTAATAAACAGGTGGCGGCTATGAGTTCACCTAATAGTTGCTGTACGCCTAAAGGGTAGTTATGTGCGGCAACAATGTCTTGGTAAGTTTGGCTTAAATTAACCAATTCACCTCGGGCATGTAAATTATCAAATAAATAACGATTTAAGATATCTGTTTGCATTGTCACTCTTTATATCCTTCCTTTAAATGCCGTATTTGTCGGCGTTGTTTCTTATCGGGTTTAGTGTCACTGGCAGGGCTGAGTAAAATACCTTGCTGGCGAGCTAAGCTGTTTTTTTCTCGCGTTTGTACGCTTTCGGGCGTTTCTTGATACAGGGTTTGCGCAAAGGTGGCGTCGCGGCGTTTGTCAGCCAGCGCGACAACAATAACCTGCTTTTCTTCATAGCCTTGTCGAATGGTGACGCGATCGCCCAGTGCAACGGCTTTGCCTGATTTGCTGCGCTGACCATTATAGAATACTTTACCGCCATCGATCATCTGTTTTGCTATCGCTCGGGTTTTATAAAAGCGCGCCGCCCATAACCACTTGTCTAAACGGGTTGGTGGTGTGTTTTCAGTATGATGCTCGTTCGATTTAGCCATTGTTTACTATCGTCTTACTACCCAGGTTGTAAAATTGCGCAAGTTACCATAGCTACTAGTGAGATGCTAGCTGGAAAATTTGTTTACAAATTTTGTTTGAAATTATAGTTAAAAAATAATATCACGTCTTGTTGCCAAGCGTTTGGTCAAGTATCATCAAAGAGACTTAGAATATTTAGACAATAAAAAATTATAAAAAATGTCATTATCGAATACCTTATCAAACACGGCTGAACAGCTAGCTAAGCTTCCTCAACGAAAAGTTACCCAAGTAATTATCGTGCTCTTGCTTAGCTATATTGCCTACCTGTTTGCGCAATTAACTTGGCTGTCGCTTGCACAGCCCAATCAGCATAGCGCCTTAAAACTGCAAACATCTTCGTCCACGTCAGCAAAAACGCAACGACCGCTAAGTGTTAAGGCGATTCAATCACTGAACCTTTTTGGTGCTTTCTCACAACCCTCGCAACAGCAAGTTGAACAGGTTGTGGTTGAAGATGCCCCCGAAACGCGCTTGAAGTTATCGTTAACCGGCGTTGTCGCTAGCAGCAATAAAGACACCGCAGCGGCCGTCATTGAAAGCAAAGGCAAGCAAGAAACTTATAGTATCGGTGACAGTATTACCGGCACACGCGCGGTGTTAGAGAACATTTTTAGTGACCGCGTGTTGTTAAAAGTATCAGGTCGCCTAGAAACACTAATGTTTGAAGGTCTAGACTTTGATAAAAATGTCAAAAGCATTAATTCAACTCGCTCTAATGCCACGCTGAGCAAAGCGCCACCGCCGCCAACCAAAACGGCAGGACGAAAGTTTTCATCACCACATGTGGTCGATAAAAGAAACAATAAGGCACTGTCTAAAAGTACTAAATCACTCAAACAAGAGCTTGATAGTGACCCAGGTAAAATTACCGACTATTTAAAAATATCGCCAAAAAGAGATAATGGCAAAATTGCCGGATATCGACTGATGCCAGGAAAAGATCCAACTTTTTTCCAAAATGCCGGCCTGAAGTCTGGTGATGTCGCTATACAAATGAATGGTTTTGACTTAACCGCGCCACGAGAAGCGGCGCAAGCATTAAAGTCGTTAAAAGAACAACGCGAAGTTTCACTGTTACTTGATCGTAACGGTGACATGACAGAAATACTTTTCAGTATCGATAATTAGAATAAAAGGAATAATACATGCGCACATTATTAAGCGCACCTTGGGTTAAGCGCAGTCTTACCGGGGTTGTAACTGCCGCTATGTTAAATGGTGTTTTACTTTCTGCCACGGTTAATTCGGCAGAGTATTCGCCAAACTTTAAAGGCACCGAAATTGCGGAATTTATCAATATCGTTGGTAAAAATTTGCAAAAAACCATGATTGTTGACCCCAACGTGCGCGGTAAAGTTAATGTCCGTAGCTATGATCTATTGTCAGAACAGCAGTATTACCAATTTTTCTTAAACGTATTGGAAGTTTATGGCTTTGCTGCCGTAGAGATGGACAATAATGTTGTCAAAATTATTCGCAATAAAGATGCAAAAACCTCATCAATACCTGTAGTGGGTAATGAAAATCCACGTGCTGGTGATGAAATGGTCACCCGTGTTGTTGAGGTTAAAAACGTTACAGTACGTGAACTTACGCCATTGTTACGCCAATTATCAGACCAAGCCGGTGGTGGCAATGTTGTGAATTACGACCCTGCTAACGTTATTATGCTAACGGGTACCGCGGCGGTGGTAAATCGTTTAGTCAACATTATTGAACGTGTGGATAAAGCCGGCGACCAAGATGTACAAATTATTAACTTAAAGTACGCATCGGCCGGTGAAATGGTGCGTATTATCGAGGCGATGAATAAATCAAGCCAAGGTAAAGGCGCAGGGACTCCGACCTTTTTGATCCCTAAAATTGTTGCCGACGAACGAACCAATAGCGTAATTGTTAGCGGTGAAGCGAAAGCTCGTGAACGTGTTGCTCGTTTGGTGTCGCGCTTAGACAGCGAGTTAGAGTCGAACGGCAATACCCGTGTTTATCACTTAAAATACGCCAAATCAGAAGAAATGGTGAAAGTATTACAAGGAGTTAGTGAGTCAATAGAAGCAGAGTCGGGCTCAACAACCAAGTCGTCGAGAAAGACCAAAAGTCGTAATGTCAGTATTGACGCCCATGAAGATACCAACACCTTAGTGATCACCGCGCAACCGGATATGCTGCGTTCATTAGAGGCGGTTATTCGTCAGTTAGATATTCGTCGTGCACAAGTATTAATTGAAGCTATTATCGTTGAAGTTTTTGAAGGCGACGGCGTTAATTTAGGCGTGCAATGGTTTCACGAAGAAGGTGGCTTAACGCAATTTACTAATGGTGTCGCGCCTATTGGCGCAGTAGCTGCTGCAGCAGAAGCCGCGCAGTCAACACCGGGCGCAAAGGGCTCAACCATAATTTCAGATAACGGCACAACAACCAAAAATGAAGATCAGCCTGACGTAAAAGGTGATTATAGTTTACTGGCACAAGTACTAGGCTCAGTGAGCGGTACCATGTTTGGTATTGTTAAAAATGACTGGGGCGCCATTGTGCAAGCGGTTAGCTCTGATACCAACTCTAACTTATTGTCGACGCCGAGCATTACTACGCTAGATAACGAAGAAGCTTACTTTATTGTCGGTCAAGAAGTGCCAATTATTACCGGCTCTTCAACCGGCAGTAATAACAGTAACCCGTTCCAAACCGTTGACCGTCAAGAAATTGGTATCAAATTAAAAGTTACCCCGCAAATTAATGAAGGCAGCGGCGTGCAATTAACCATTGAACAAGAAGTGTCATCAGTTAGTGGTGCGACAGGTGTCGATATTTCTATTAACAAACGTGAAATTAAAACCACCGTGATGGCTGATGATGGCGCCACGGTAATTTTAGGTGGCTTGATTGATGAAGACGTACAAGAAAGTGTGCAAAAAGTACCGTTACTTGGCGATATTCCGCTACTCGGACATTTATTTAAGTCCACCAGTAATACCAAGCGTAAACGTAATTTAATGGTGTTTTTACGCCCAACTATTGTCCGTGACGGTAAATTGATGAGCGACCTAAGTAAAGAAAAATATAACTACATTCGCGCTGTAGAAATGGAAAATAAAGAAGCGGGTCTTGAACTTATGTCGGATGAAAAATTACCGATTTTACCTAAATGGAATGATCAATTAACTTTGCCACCGTCGTTTGATGAATATATGGAAAAACGCGATGAAAAAAAATCATCGGGTGAAAAAGAATAGTCATGAGTGATATCGACCCAGAAACACAAGCCTTTGTTAGTGACAGTGAAGCCGCGGCAGTTGATGACGCATTAATGGCTACCGAGCACGATGATAACGAAGCGCTAAGCGAAACCGGTGCGCGCTACCGTTTACCCTTTGGTTTTGCTAAACGCCATAGTGTCTTGGTAGAAAATAATGATGATGCCTTGCGCTTAGTGTGTACCGACAGCCTTAATGCCGATATTTTATTGGAAGTGCGTCGGGTGCTAAAAACGCCGTTTACCCTAGAGGTAAAAACCGCAGAGCAGTTCGAGCAATTATTAACCATTGCCTATCAACGAGACTCGTCAGAAGCACAACAGATGATGGAAGACATTGGCAACGAGGTTGACTTATATTCCCTTGCCGATGAAATGACCGAAACCGAAGACTTACTGGAAAACGAAGACGACGCACCGATTATTAAATTAATTAATGCCATGTTAAGTGAAGCCATAAAAGAAAACGCCTCCGATATTCATATTGAAACCTTTGAGCAAGCGCTGCAAATTCGTTTTCGTGTTGATGGCGTATTGCGTGAGGTGTTAAAGCCGAATCGTAAATTGGCGTCGTTATTGGTATCGCGTATTAAGGTCATGGCAAAACTGGATATTGCCGAAAAACGTATTCCGCAAGATGGCCGTATTTCACTGCGCATCGCAGGTCGCGCGGTTGATGTGCGTGTTTCCACTATGCCAACCGGTCATGGCGAGCGCGTGGTATTGCGTTTACTGGATAAAAACTCTACCCGTTTGGACTTACAAGACCTAGGGATGACCGACGGTAACCGTGCGCGTTTCTCACAATTAATTGACAAACCCCATGGCATTATTTTAGTTACCGGCCCAACAGGCTCAGGTAAAAGTACGACTTTGTACGCGGGCTTAAGCCAAATTGATAGTAAAGAACGTAATATTTTAACCGTTGAAGACCCGATTGAATATGCCATTGAAGGCATAGGACAAACGCAAGTAAACACGAAAGTAGATATGACCTTTGCCCGTGGTTTACGCGCGATACTGCGTCAAGATCCGGATGTGGTGATGGTCGGTGAAATTCGCGATTTAGAAACCGCACAAATCGGCGTACAAGCGAGTTTAACCGGTCACTTAGTATTATCTACATTACATACCAATACTGCCGCCGGTGCGATAACCCGGATGGAAGATATGGGGGTGGAGCCTTTCTTACTTTCATCAAGTTTATTAGGGGTTTTGGCCCAGCGTTTAGTGCGAACCTTATGTCCGCATTGTCGCGAGTGTTATCAGCCGTCGGCGGAAGAACGCAAATTACTACAGTTAACCGATGACGATCAAACGCCAATTTTTCACGCTGTGGGTTGTGAAGAATGTAACTTTAAAGGTTATCGCGGCCGAACCGGAATTCACGAACTGATTGTTGTTGATGATAAAGTGCGTGAACTGATCCATAACGGCAAAGGCGAGCAAGTGATAGAGAAATTTATTCGCCAATCGACACCCAGTATCCGTCGTGACGGTTTTGATAAAGTGATGCGCGGTGAAACCACCATTGAAGAAGTCTTGCGGGTAACGCGCGAAGATTAATTCAGCTAATCACTCAGTGGTAGATAAAGTATAAATTATGGCAGCATTTGATTATCAGGCAGTAGACAGCCGCGGAAAAAACAAAAAAGGTGTTATCGAAGGCGATACACCGCGCCATGTGCGCAGCTTGCTGCGAGAGCAAGGTTTAATGCCGACTGAAGTCACCCCGAGCTTACAAAAAAGTAAGCAAACACAGAAAAAGTCATTCTTTAGTGGCGGTAAAAAAATATCAGCCACCGAGTTAGCATTAATCACCCGTCAATTATCAACCTTAGTTGAGTCGGGTCTGCCCATTGAAGAGTCGTTAATGGCGGTGGCTGAGCAGTGTGATAAAAACGCGTTAAAGAGTATGGTAATGGCGGTGCGTACCAAAGTCACCGAAGGTTATGGCTTGGCAGAAAGCATGGCGGAATTTCCACAAGTGTTTAATCGCTTATTTCGCGCTATGGTTGCCGCCGGTGAAAAATCGGGTCATCTCGATAAAGTATTGGATCGTTTGGCCGACTATACCGAGCAGCGCCAACAACTACGTTCACAACTTATTCAAGCCTTGGTATACCCGATAATTATGACCGTGGTTGCTACCGGCGTTATTGCCATATTGCTAACCGCCGTGGTGCCAAAAATTGTTGGTCAATTTGAGCATATGGGGGCCAATTTGCCCGCCACCACAAAGTTGTTAATTGCCAGTAGTGACTTTTTACGTGACTATGGCTTAGCACTACTGATGATAGTTGCTGTGCTGATGCTGCTATGGTCACAATTGCTGAAAAAAGACAGTTTCCGCTTTGCTTATCATCGACGCTTTTTGGCTATTCCGGGCATAGGCAAGGTTGCGAAAAGTGTTAATACCGCAAGATTTGCCCGTACCTTGAGCATTTTAACCGCCAGCGCCGTTCCTTTATTAGAGAGTATGAAAATATCCGGCGAAGTGCTGGACAATTTATATATCAAGCAAAGCGTTAAAGAGTCAGCTGATAAGGTCAGAGAAGGTGCAAGCCTGCGGGTGTCATTAGAGCAAACCAAGTTATTTCCGCCCATGATGCTGCATATGATCGCCAGTGGTGAAAAAAGTGGCCAACTTGAACATATGCTGGGTCGCGCCGCCGATAACCAAGATCGAGAGTTTGAGGCCATAGTGAATATCTCACTTAAAGCCTTTGAGCCGGCATTAATGGTGGTGATGGCTGGCATCGTATTATTTATCGTGATGGCTATTTTACAGCCAATTCTTCAGTTAAACACATTAATAGGAAGTTAGAAAAATGAAAGCAGTAAACAATGTTCGTGGTTTTACCTTATTAGAAGTCATGGTAGTGATTGTAATTTTAGGTATTTTAGCCAGTATGGTGGTACCTAACTTAATGGGTAGCCAAGAACGCGCCAATATGCAAAAAGCGGTGTCAGATATTAACGCTTTAGAAACTTCGTTAAGCATGTATAAAATGGACAATTACAAGTATCCAAGCACTGAGCAAGGTCTTGAAGCCTTAGTGACTGAAACTGATATTGAACCGGCGCCGCGTCGTTTTCCAGAGGGTGGTTATGTTAAACGTTTACCGAACGACCCATGGGGCAATGAATACCAATTATTAAATCCGGGTGAGCATGGCAATATGGACGTGTTTTCTATGGGACCTGATGGTGAAGCGGGTACTGACGATGATATTGGTAACTGGAACTTAGCTGATTTTCAATAATTGGTCAGCCTTGATTATTTCTCACTATGCAGCTTAAAGCCGGCGACACTCCGAAAGCAAAACACTCTTCATTTCAAGGTTTTACCTTAATCGAAGTGATGTTAGTGATTGTTTTGATTGGTATTATGGTGTCTGCGGTGCAATTTACTTTTTCCGGTAATAAGCCTGAACAAATGTTACATCAAAACAGTGCCCGCTTTGCCGGCATTTTTGACGTCGCGGCCGAGTATGGCCTGTTAAATAACGTTGAATTAGGGCTATTTATTGACGACAACAGTTACCAATTTCTCGGTTATGACGGCGTAAGTTGGACACCGATTGCCGATAATCCCTTGTTTGAAGTATTTACCTTGCCAGAAGGCATTGAAATTACCCTACAACTTGACGATTTACCGATTGAAGAGCCTTTGTTATTCGATGCCACGTTGTTTAACAATGATGAGGATGAGTTAAGCGAAGAAGAAGAGAAAAAAATTATTCCGCAAGTGTATATTCTCTCCGGTGGCGATATTACGCCATTTAGCCTAACGTTTTCTCTGTCTGAATTGACCTTTGATCTCGACGATAATGTCAGTTTTATTGTCTCTGGTATCTACACAACGCCACTAACCATTGAAGGGCCGATAGCCGATGCACGCAATCGTTAAGCCTAGCTTTAAAAAACGCCGCAATGGTTTTACCTTAATTGAGGTGATGCTGGCGATGGCGGTATTTTCTATTGCCGGTATTGCGATATTAGGCACTGCCGATACTAATGCCCGTAACTTAGGTTATTTGGAAAGTAAAATCATTGCCAATTGGGTGGCATCTAATCAACTGGTTGAAGCGACTTTAGATAAATCATGGCCACCGAAAAATAACAAAAAAGGTAAGGTTGAGCTTGCCGGACAAGAATGGCTTTGGCAGCAAAAGGTGATTAAAACCACCGACAAAAACATGCGCGCCATCGTGATGGAAGTGCGACTTGAAGAAAAAGAGCTTTCAGCGTTAGGCCAGTTAATGACTTATGTTGCTAAGCCGAGTTCATGATGACTGCTACCACTGTCACTACTCATGCGAATCAAGGCCGAGCAAATTCTCGCCGCAGCGCCAAGCAGCAAGGTTTTACCTTGCTTGAAGTGCTGATCGCCATTGCGATATTTTCCGTGATCAGCATGGCAAGTTTTAGTATTTTTCAAACCGTGCTTAATAGCGATGAAGTCACAAAACAGCGCACCGACCGCATTAATGAACTGCAACGGGCATTTTTAATTATTGAACGTGACATGCTACAAATTGCCCGCCGCAGTGTTCGATTAAATGGTGAAGCGCCGTTAAGCGGTTTTTTGCATACCGACACCGACAGCTATTCCACCAGTGAACAGGCGATTGCTTTTGTCCGTAGTGGTTGGACAAACCCCGGCTTGTTATTACCGCGCAGCAACATGCAATCAGTGGCCTATCAACTTACCGACAATATTGTGCAGCGGGTACACTTTAATTTTGTTGATGCGGTAGTGGGGGAAGAGCCAAAAGTTCGCCCCTTGATCACTCAAGTCGAAAAGTTAGATTTTGAATTTTATGATGGTAAAGATTGGCAAAAAAATCTGCCAGAAAATAGCTTACCCCTCGCGATTGCCATTGAGCTAGAGACCACAGATTACGGCATTATTCGCCGCCAATTTTTGGTTGCCGGTGATGATGTCGATAAAAAGCGTGATGATGGCTCAGATGATAGTAATCGCTCAAATGACAACAATAACAACCGTTCAGATGATAACAATGGCAAGCGTGTAGATGAAAAGGGTAAAGGTCGTGGTTAGGCTAAGTCGCCAAAATGGCGTAGCGTTAATTACCGTGATGTTGATTGTCGCGTTAATTGCCACCTTAGCCACACAAATGACCGCACGTTTACAATTACAAATGCAACGCACCAGCAATATGGGTTCAAATCAGCAAGCGTATTGGTACGCCATGGGCGCAGAAGTATTCGCTAAACAAGTGTTAAGTGAGTCCTTTGAAGACGATGCCGACATAACCCATTTAGGGCAAATATGGGCGCAAGGCGAGACCACCTTTCCGGTTGATTTTGGCGAAATATCCGGTGAAATAACCGACTTACACAGCTGCTTTAATTTAAATGCGCTACGTAGCGATGAAAAAGCAGATGACGACGCTAACACTAACACTGGCACTAGCACAAAAAAAACAGGAAAATCACCGGCAAGAGCGGCGTTTGAAGAATTGCTACTGACCTTAAGCATTGAAGGTGTCGGTAATTTTGAAGCGGAATATATGGCTGATGCCTTAACAGATTGGCTAGATGAAAATGAAAGTATCACTGGCTCAGGTGGCGCTGAAGACAGTGACTATGCCTCGAAAGAGTTTCCCTACTTGGCGGCCAATAACTATTTGGCCAGTATTAGCGAATTACGGGTAATAGAGCACTTTAGCGTTGAAGTGATTGAAAAGCTAAAAGAATATGCTTGTGTATTGCCCAACAGCAATATGAATAAAATTAACATCAATACCATAGCAGAAGATAAGCCTGAAATACTTGTAGCCATGCTAGGGATAAGTCAAAATGAAGCATCGCAAGCATTGTCGAATCGTGAAGACGAAGGCTTTAAAACCGTGGATGATTTTTTTGCCTTAACCGAGCTAAGCAAAGCAAAAATTTCACCAGAGAAAAAACAACAGTTTGTCGTTAAAAGTGAGTATTTTAAACTCAAAGCAACGGCTAGCTTTAATAACAGTTACTTTGCTTTGAATACCATTATGAAAGTAGAAGATAAAAATAATATAAGTGTGATCAGTCGCACGATAGGACGAGAATAATGGGTGAAACTTTATTTATTCGTTTAGGCAGCCATGCAGAAAGTAGAATACATTGGTTGATCAAAACTAACGGACACGACGACATTATTGCCAGCGGTGAGTTGCCGAATGCGCAAGCACTAACGCAACTCACCGAAAAATCGCAAGCGCGGGCAGTGGTGACCTTTGTACCGGCCAGCGATATTGCCATTAAGCGGTTAACCGTGCCGGGTTCATCGCAACGCGCCATGCGTTTAGCGGCGCCATACATGCTAGAAGATGAGTTAGCCCAAGATGTCGAACAACTGTTTTTCGCCTTTAGTGATCAAAAAGCCGATGAGCAGGGCCATAATTGCTTTTTAGCGGCGCTAGAACATCAGCAGTTAACACAGTGGCAACAATGGTTAGCCGACGCCGACATTTTCTGTAAAGTCATTATTCCGGATGCCTTAGCCTTACCTATCGTGGAAAATGCGAGTAGTGCAGTCATGCTGGGTGAGCAAGTATTAATACGCCTTGGGCCATGGCAAGTGATGTCGTTTGAAGCCAATGCTTGGCCGATTGTGGCGCAGCACTTTATTGCGAATGACGACAATGATGATGGCAACGCCGAGCATCACGCTACGACTATTGCTGCGTATTCACCGTTGTCAGACATCCCTGAAGAATTATCGGTTGACTATCTACCTGAAGAGTTACCGTTAGCCATTTTAGCTAATCACCATTCGGCTAAATTTAACTTATTGCAAGGCCAGTATTTAGTAAAAGAAAAGCGCTCAGCCGCGAGTACTAATTGGCTGTGGGTTGCCGGTATTGCCTGTGTGGCACTTGTGCTTAATTTTACCTTAAAAGGCGCAGAGTTATATCGCTTGGCGAATCAACAGTCAGCTATTGAAGAAGAAATCATTGCCAATTATAAAGCGGCATTTCCCGCCACTAAGCGGGTAAAAGTGTCAACTATACGTTCGCAGTTGCGACAAAAGCTGGCAGAAGTGGGTAACAGCGACAGCTCAGCAGGCTTTTTAGTGTTATTAACTAAACTTGAACCCGCGTTGGCGGATGTGCCGGAAATTAAACCGCAAACCTTAAAGTTTGACGGTAAACGTCAAGAAGTACGCATGCAGACGGTTGCCAAAGATTATCAATATTTTGAAAAGTTGAAAGTGGCGCTTGAGCGTGCAGGCTTAACGGTAAATTTAGGTGCACAAAATAACCAAGGTGAGCAAATTTCTGGTTCGTTTAGTATTACTGATACATCATCTAAGGGGCGCTCATGAAAGCTTGGTGGCAACAATTAAATCTTCGCGAGCAGCGCTTGGTGATGGCAATGGCTGCGGTTATTGCGGTATTTATTCTTTACGGCCTTATTTGGCAACCCTTGAATGACAACATTGCCAAGCGCAAATTAAAAATAGATCGTCAACAAGCCTTGTTAACTTGGGTGAGCGAAAATACCCAACGTTATCAGCAGGCAAAACGCAACGGCCGCGGTAGTAGCGGCGCAAGTTTGTCGAGCATTGTTAACCGCACCTCAAGGCTGAATAATATCACCATCACCCGCATGCAACCGCAAGGGGATGACTTACAAGTTTGGATTGATGAAATCTCATTTAATCAGTTGTTAGCTTGGTTGGAGCAATTAGCCAGTCGCAATAATTTAACAGTTAAAAATATCGATCTTAGTTCGGCTGATCAGCAAGGTGTGGTTCGTGTTCGTCGATTACAGTTAGGAAAAAATTAATGAAAAAGACGTTTGCTTGCACAGCAATTTTTTTCGCGGTTTATAGTGTTTTTGTTATCGCCTTAATGCCGGCAAGCTGGGTATTGGCGCAAGTAAAACTGCCGAATAATGTCACGCTTTCCGCGGTTGAAGGCAGTATTTGGCAAACCGATATTGCCGAAGTTAGGGTGGATGATGTGGTGATCAACAAGCTGCAAAGTTCGTTGTCATTATGGTCAGTATTACTGTTCGATCCCGAGTTAGATATTACTTTTGGTAATGCCTTAGTCAATGGCCCAGACGGCAAGCTTGCCATCAGTGGTTTATTATCAGAGTTGGTTATCGAAGATGCCAAGGTTAATCTTGCCGCTAATACTGTGGCGGAAAAACTGAACTTACCGATTGATATTATCGCCCATGAGCAATTAAGCCTTAATGTTGCACGCTTTGTTGTTGGCGCGCCAATATGTAGTGAATTACAAGGTGATGCGCAGTGGCGTAATGCCGCGGTAACCGCATTTGAAGAAAAAGTGACCCTTGGCGGGCTTAGCGCTAACTTAAGTTGTAACAAAGGCGAAGTTATTGCTGAGATAGCGCCGGACAACAATTTAGGCCTAAGTTTTCGCGCGCAAGTAAAACAAGGGGGTCGTTTTGCCGGTAGCGGATACCTAACACCGGGAGAGAAATTTCCTGAACAATTACAAAGCGTATTAAGCTTTTTAGGTACACCGGATAGAAAAGGGCGTTACCGTTTAAAAATATAGTCGCTTTCTCGCGGCTAAATAACTTACTCATTAATCATTTCGTTGAGTAATGAGTAATGAGTAATGAGTAAGTTTATCTCTACACGTGACTATGCCAAAGGTGTTCGCTTTATCTCTTCGAGTAAAACCCGATAATCAGTAATTGACGGATAGTCATTGATCACTTTACTGTCTTGCTTACTGTCGGGGTTTGCCACTGCCAATAAATGCTCAATGCCATAGGCTTTAGCAGAATCGAGTATCACGATACTATCATCAACAAACAAGGTGCTTTCTAGTTCAAAGCCATGTTTTTCTTGTAAGCGTTGCCACAACAATTGTGACTCTTTAGTGACACCAAATTCGTGGGTGGAATATAAGGTATCAAAATATTTATCCAATGCCGTGCGCTCAATTTTTAACGATAAACTGTCAGGGTGAGCATTGGTTACTAACACCACATCACGGCCTGAGGATTTTAGCGCCACTAGAAAGTCGTGGGCGTCACTACGCAGCTGAATTAAGTGCTGCACTTCACGTTTTAACTCGGTAATTGAAAGTTGTGTTTGCTGCGCCCAATAGTCGAGGCAGTACCAGTCGATTGTACCTTCAACCTTTTTGTAATGATCGTGCAATGAGGTTTTAGCCGCGTCTAAGCTAATATTGTGTAATTCGCTATAGCGTAATGGTAAATGATGCTGCCAAAAGTGATTGTCAAAATGCAAATCGAGTATGGTGCCGTCCATATCCAGTAAAACAGTTGAAATTTTTGACCAATCAAGCATAGATTTTTCCCTAGAAACACGTTTATTATAGGATTATACCCAAGAGGATTAACTATGTATTCACTGTTAACCTGCTATTGTAAATTTCTTCGATAGGTTTCTCTTTTTAGTCGCTATTAAGGGCGTTATGACAACAAAAAATGTACTACCGGAAATAACCGCGCGCAAACAAGTTGCCAAAAGCCGTTTATTTGCTATTGAACAAATAGACTTAACCTTTAGCAATGGCGAGCAGCGCGAATATGAACGCATGTCGGGCACAGGCCGAGGTGCTGTGATGATAGTGCCTATGCTGGATAAAGACACTATGCTGCTGGTGCGAGAGTACTGCGGCGGCACGCATACTTATGAGCTTGGTTTTCCGAAAGGTTTAATTGATGCCGGCGAAAGTGCCGCGCAGGCGGCAAATCGTGAACTTAAAGAAGAAGTGGGCTATGGCGCCGAGCAGTTAAGCTTAGTGCATACGGTTGCCATGGCACCGGCATTTTTTGATGCGAAAATGAGCATATTCCTTGCCGAGCAGCTTTATGATGAAACATTAGTTGGCGATGAACCTGAGCCGTTAGAGATAGTACCTTGGCCTATCGCCGATTTTCAGCAATTATTGCAACAACCTGACTTTAATGAAGCGCGCAGCATTGCAGCTTTGTTATTGGTGAAACAACATTTGGCAGCGATATTATGACGCCAGAAACCTTATTAGCCATCGCCCTTAACAGCGCCAAAAAAGCCGGTAAAGCAGTGGCACGTCACTACAAACAAGGTGACTATACTGCCGAAATTAAGGCTGACAATAGCCCAGTGACCAGCGCTGATATTGCTGCTAACGACATTATTATGGACGAGCTGAAAACCTTAACGCCTGATATTCCCATTATTTCGGAAGAAGTTGGCGCATTAGCCTTGGCGAAGCGAGCAAAGTGGTCACGCTATTGGCTGTTAGACCCCATTGATGGCACTGGTGAGTTTATTATTGGCAGCGGTGACTTTGCGGTTAATATTGCCTTAGTGGAAAATGGTTGGCCAAGTATCGGGGTGATCCATGCCCCCGATCATCAACTCACGTATTTCGGCCAAAATAATTTAGGTGCTTATAAAGAAGATGATCGTGCTAGCCATAAAATTCAGGTCGCGCAATATGATGGTAAGCGTCGAATAAAAGTGGCGATTAGTCGTCGCCAAGATCTTAATTTAATGGGCCAGTATTTAAATAACGATTATGACTATGAACATATTGCCTTGGGCAGTTGCTCACTTAAAAACTGCTTAATTGCTGAAGGTGGCGCGGATTGCTATTTACGTGTTGGCCCAACCGGAGAGTGGGATACTGGTGCTAGTCATTGTATTATCGAGCAAGCAGGTGGTAGTATTATTGATAGCGAATTCAAGCCGTTAACCTATAATCAACGTGCAACCTTAATGCAGCCCGATTTTTTGTCATTAGGTAATCAACAAATTCCTTGGCATGATATTATTAAACCGCACCGAGCAAAACGGCCTTTTTAGCTAAATATTTTCTAATCAAAGCTAGTTATACAATGGAGTACCTATGCGCCCAACAATAGTTATTATATTCACCTTACTCTTTACCGCGATTAGTGCGCCAACGTTCGCAACATGGACACTGGACAACAATGCATCACGATTAAACTTTGTTTCGGTAAAAAAAGGCACAGTTGCCGAGAATCACCAATTTACTCAGCTAAGTGGTGAAATAAATAAGCAAGCACAGGTTAATATCAGCGTCGACTTAGCGAGTGTAAACACCCATATCGCGATTCGCGATCAGCGCATGAAAAAATTTGTTTTTGAAACTGATAAATTCAGCGCTGCAACATTTGTCGCTCAGCTTGATAAATCATTATTGCAGACATTAAAAGTAGGTGAAGTACAAACGCTTAATGTTGACGGCAAAATAGCATTTCATGGTCAGCAACAAGGCGCTACTGTTGAAGTTAGCGTGGTTAAGCTGGCGGAAAATAAAATATTAGTGAATACCATTAAGCCATTTTTTATTAACGCCGATGCTTACGGTGTTGTCGCGGGTATTAATAAACTCAAAGAATTAGCGTCATTACCGAGTATTAACACTGTGGTGCCGGTGAATTTCTCGGTAACCTTTAATCAGTAAGCTGGGTAAATCGCTTATTGAGCTTCTTCTATATCGTCAGAAAATTGATCAGCAGGTAAAATATTCACGGTTTCGTGTAGTTCTGAATACACTAACAACGCAGAGCCTTGCTTTAATTGCTGATGTACTTGCGCTATTTTATCCTGTAATGACACATCTTCACTGCCATATTCTGTACCTTCTCTCAGCACAAAGTTCTCGATAATGGCATGTAAGGTGTCTGTTGGTATTTGCTCTAATGGGATGATCATAAATATCTCGTGAAAAATTCAGGTATGCGTTGCTCTAGCCAATATTGCGGCTTAAATGGATTACGACCGCTAATAAAACCAACATGACCGCCTCGGCCACTAACCTCAAAGGTTACATGTTTAGGCAAAGTCGAAATAGCTGTGATGTTTTTATGACATAAAAACGGATCATCGCTGGCATGTATGATTAAGGTTGGTGTTGTTATTTTCTGTAGACCATCTCGACCACTGGCTTGTTGGTAATAGTCATCAGCATCTTGAAAACCATTGATTGGCGCGGTCACTATTTGATCAAAGTCGCGAATTGAACGAACATTATTCAAATTGGCCTTGTTGACACTGGTGAGTAGGTTAGCCGCTATTTTTTCAAGGGTGCTGGTTTTAAGCATATCAACCAGATACTTTTGATAAACGCGCGAAAAGCCTTGATCAATGCGCTCACAGCAACTGGATAAATCAAGCGGCGCACAAATAACACCGGCAGCCTGATAGATATTCTGTGTTTGCTCTGCCAAGTATTTTGCTAACACGTTACCGCCTAATGAAAAGCCGACGATGGCTTTTTTCGCTGTAGGGTAATGATTGGCAAGGTATTGACTAAAGTAGTCGACATCGCAGGTTTGACCGCTATGGTAAGAATGCGCCATACGGTTAGGGCGGCCGCTACAACCGCGAAAATGCATTAACACGCCAATCCAACCTTGGGCTTTAATTGCCGACAGCATGCCACGGGCATAATGACTGTTTTTTGAGCCTTCCAAGCCGTGCAGTACCGTAATAATAGGGCGAGAACAACTCTGGTTCACTTTTTCTGTCCAAGCTAAATCAACAAAATCGCCATCAGGTAGCTCTAAGGTTTCGGTAATGGTGTCAAGGGTATGGTTTCGGCGAAAAACTTTAGCAGCAATGGTTTGCAGATGTGGATTTTTCAGCCACCAGGCAGGGTTGAAAGAGCTCTCGCTAAACATAAGTAGAATAAAGTGTTGAATAGATAAAATTATTGTACGTGAAAACGCTGCTAATGCCCACTGCAGGCTAATGACTGAGATTATTACCTTGCTAACATGTGCCGGTGATTGCACTAGACATATGTCAGCAAAATAATCGGCACCTGATCAGAAACTTTAGCAATATATTGGTTACTTTTTGTCTTCGCTGATGTGCTTCAAAAAGTAGTAGACGTAAAAGCTGCAAATGCCCAAAACAATGGCTAAGCCAATAAAGGAAATCAATACGATAGGGTCGTTGATTAGCATATCTACAATGTCCATAGTTTGCTCCAAGTGATAACAAAACAATAATAAGAGGACACTATTATAAATAATGCCCCTACTGTGATTATTGATTTAGATCACTGCGATGGGAACTTTCTACCGTGACACTGGCTCAGCACAGAGCAAAACATACCCGCCAGTTTGTTGGCGGGTTTAGTGGGGAAAATGTACCAGTGAAATGCGCTTAGGCTAGGAATTTTTTTTAAATTTCAGCTCGCGTTGTTGTAATATTTTTTTGTATAACACATCGGCTTTTTCACGGCCGGCTTTTATTTCGTCAACCGTTAACTTGTGCTCGTCCATATCACGGCTTTTTTGTGCATTAACATAACCATTTTTGGCGGCAATAATATTCCAGATATACGACATTTCCGTGCTTTTAGCCACGCCTTTACCTTCAAAATACATTAAGGCGAGATTAAATTGCGCGAGAGCGTAGTTTTGATCCGCCGCCTTTTGATACCAACGTGACGCTTGTAAATAATTGCGCGTAACACCATCGCCGTTGTATAGCATTACCGCTAAATTAAATTGTGCGCGCGCTAAATTTTTATTGGCTGCTTTTTCCATTAAGGCGTAGGCGGTTTTTAAATCTTTTTCGGTTACTTCACCTTCACTGTATAACAAAGAAAGGTCAAATAGCGCTTCAGAATAATTTTGCGCGGCGGCTAGGTTAAAGAGCTCGAGTGCTTTTTCTGGGTTTTTAATCACCCCGTAGCCGTTTAAATAAATTAAGCCCATTTGGTGTTGAGCGGGAGCATAGTTATCCGCAACCAAGGGCTCAAATTGGGCAATCGCGGCTTTAAATTCGCCACGATTTAGTTCGTAAATACCTAGATCTAAGTCAGCACTATAGGCTGAGCTATGAGCAAATAGGGCAATACTGAGTGCCAGTGCAGTTAGTTTTTTCATCATGATGTCCTATACCTGTTATGCCGATGCTACAAGCGAAAACCTTAGTTTTAAGTGTAGCAATAAATTTATCCTGCTTGTGACATTATCTCTTCAATTTGCTCTTCAAGATCTAGCCACTGCATTTCATGCTCGTCTAAGTCTTGTTTAAGTATGACTTGGCGCTTTAATAGCACCGTCAGTTCAGCTTTGTTTTCTGCTTGGTAAATGTCACTGTCGGCCAGTTTAGCTTCTACTTCGCTGAGTTCGTTTTGACCTTTTTGCACCAGTTTTTCAAACTTATCGGCTTGTTTGCGCAATGGTGAGGCTTTTTTGCGTAGCTCTGCTTGCTCTTTACGCAGTTGTTTTTTATCGACTTGCGGCTCGCTCACCACTTTATTTGCTTTTACCGATTGTTTTTTATCATCATTTAACCATTGTTGATAGTCATCAATATCGCCATCAAAGTCAGTAACTTGGCCGTTAGCCACTAAGTAAAACTCATCAACGCAGGACTCTAATAAATATCTGTCATGGGCAATCAAAATAATAGCGCCGTCAAAGTCTTGCAGCGCGAGTACTAATGCTTGACGCATTTCTAAATCAAGGTGGTTGGTGGGCTCATCAAGTAGTAACAGTTGCGGCTTTTCTAAAACAATAAGCGCGAGTACCAAGCGCGCTTTTTCGCCGCCCGACATAGTGCCAACGCGATCCAGTGCTTGGTCGCCACTAAAGCCAAAACGGCCTAAAAATGTTCGGGCTTGTAACTCGGTTATCTCAGGTTTTGCGCGGATAATATGCTCAATGGCGCTACTTGGCATATGCAGTTGCTCAAGTTGATGTTGTGAAAAATAACCGACCTTTAAATCTTGTGCGCAGTAGCGCTCGCCTTTGAGCAAGGCTAAATCTCCGGCGAGCGATTTTATCAGCGTTGATTTACCTGCGCCGTTGCGACCAAGCAGCCCTATGCGGCTTCCGGGCACTAAGGTCATGCCAACATCTTGTAAAATAATGGCTTGCTCGCTATAGCCACATTCACTTTCGGTTAATGCTAATAACGGATAGGGCAAGGTTTCGGGCTGTTCAAAACTAAAGGTAAATTGGCTATCAACATGTGCTGGCGCTAAATCAGGTAATTTTTGTAAACGCTTTAATCGACTTTGTGCTTGTTTCGCTTTACTGGCTTTGGCGCGGAAACGGTCAACAAAAGAGGTTAAATGCGCCACTTCTTTTTGTTGTTTTTGGTATTGGGCATCTTGTTGGGCTAAATGTTCGGCGCGTTGACGTTCAAAGGCGCTGTAGTTACCTGAGTATAATTTTGCTTTTTGATGTTCAATATGCAGAATTTGGCCGATAACATCATCAAGAAAATCACGATCATGTGAAATCAGCACTAAAGTGCCGGTGAATCTTTTTAACCAACGCTGTAGCCAGATCACGGCGTCTAAGTCTAAATGGTTGGTGGGTTCATCGAGTAATAATAAATCAGCGCGACTGATCAAGGCTTGCGCTAAGTTTAAGCGCATGCGCCAACCGCCAGAAAATGACTTAACCGGGTTTGACAGCTGCTCTTGCATAAAACCTAACCCATGCAGTAATTCGCCGGCGCGTGCAGGTAAGCTGTAGCCACTGATGGCATCTATTTGATTGATAATGGTTGCTTCCAGTGTGCCATTGTCGTCTGCGCGGGCTTGTTCTAATCTCGCTTCTAGCTGGCGATATTCAACATCACCATCAATGACATAATCTAATGCTGACTGTTCTAATGCCGGGGTTTCTTGCTTTACGGTGGCTATTTTCCAACTTGCTGGCATAGCAAGGTTGCCCATATCGGCGGGTAAGTTACCGAGTAAGCTAGCGAATAACGAAGATTTTCCACAGCCGTTCGCGCCAACAAGTCCAACCTTATGATTAGGATGTATGGTGAAACTCGATGATTTTATGAGGTATTTTGCGCCTCGGGCTAAGCTTAAATCTGTCGCTGTGATCATTTATCAAATACTCATTTTTATGCAGGGCGCTATTGTCGCTTTTCCTTAGGGGGTTGTTCAAGGTAAAATAGCGACACTGAGCAGATATCTTGCTAAAAAGAATTGAAAATTAATTAATATTGAGTGATAAGTGAAAAAACGATTTATAGCAGGGGCAACATGCCCAAAATGTCAGGCAATGGATACCATGGCACTAACGAAAGAAAATGGTGTTGAAACGGTAGCTTGTGTCAGTTGTGGTCATCAAATGACGCAGCCTGAAGAGCATGTAGTGCAGGAAGTTAGACCAAACGAACAAGTGATTGGTATTTTTAAGCAAGAGTAATTAGCGAACGCCGGCTGTGACACCGGCATTTTTTATTCTCGCAATGCTGCGGCTGAGTAACTCAAATTTTGCTATCTAACTGTCGTAGTTAATAATGCGGCGGTGGTGGCTCAACCTCTTCTTTATCTTGTTGGTCAGGAG
>JBMZDW010000009.1:0-70469 GCA_049614565.1 Cognaticolwellia sp.
TTAACCAAACACCTAACAACGCTTTGTTAGAGCCAATGTTTTTGGGAAACAGTGTCAATGTTGCACGCTATGATCAACAGCGCTTTATGGCCTTTGAAAAGCTCATTGAAAAGCAGCTAAGCTTTTTTTGGCGTCCTGAAGAAATTGACGTATCCAAAGATCGTGCCGACTGGCAGAGTTTAACGGCGTCAGAAAAGCATATTTTTATTTCAAATTTAAAATACCAAACCTTACTCGACTCTATGGCCGCCCGTTCAGTCAATGCGGTGTTATTGCCATTGGTATCCTTACCAGAAGTTGAAACTTGGGTGGAAACTTGGGCCTTTAGTGAAACGATTCATTCACGCTCTTACACCCACATTTTACGTAATTTATTTACCGATCCCAGTGAAGTGTTTGACGATATTATGGTTAACCCCGCTATTTTAAAACGCGCCTCGAGCATCGCCAAATATTTTGATGCCGTAATCATCACCACGCAATTATTGCAGTCGCAAGGCCCCGGTAATTATGAAGTGGATGGTGAAACCATTGAAGTAACCGAGCGCAAACTTAAAGAGCGTCTATTTTTAGCTATTTGTTCAGTTAATGCCTTAGAAGCGATTCGTTTTTATGTTAGCTTTGCCTGTTCTTTCGCTTTTGCGGAGCGTGAATTACTTGAAGGTAATGCCAAGATCATCAAATTAATTGCCCGTGACGAAGCGCTACATTTAACCGGTACACAACATATTCTCAATAACTGGATGTCAGGTAAAGACGACCCAGAAATGCAAGAAATTGCCACTGAATTACGTGAGCAAGGCAAAGCTATTTTTATGGACGTGGTGGAACAAGAAAAAGAATGGGCCGACTACTTATTTAAAGACGGTTCAATGATCGGCCTTAACGCCGCTATTTTAAAACAATACATTGAATACACCAGTAATCAGCGTATGACCGCCATCGGCTTTGAAGCGCCATTTGATATTAAAAGTAACCCACTACCTTGGATGAACTCATACCTAGTTAGCGATAATGTGCAAGTAGCACCACAAGAAACGGAAATTTCTAGCTATTTAGTGGGTCAAGTTGACTCATCAGTATCAAGTGACGATTTTGATGACTTCGACTTATAGCATCCGTGTCTGTTAGTCTTTATGTCATTTAACATCAAGGTCGGGGAACGTGAAATAGCGTTCCTCGATTCCGATAAAAACATCCTAAGCGCGTTAGAGCGCGAAAATATTGAATCACACTTTCATTGTCGAGATGGTTTTTGTGGCGCTTGTCGTTGCTCATTAAAGCAAGGCAGCGTTGAATACAAACAGTATCCGCTTGCCTTTATTGGTGACGATGAAATTCTTACCTGCTGCGCCTCTCCAACATCCAATATCGTGATTGAAATTGATTAGCAATTGTCAAACCCACGTATAAACCTCAGTGATAATCACTGCATCACCTATAGCTAACTTGTAGAAATTAATAGCTAGCAATTAACTTAACATGAAAGCAATTGTAAACTTCAGCGAATAGCATCAATATGGACAATTGTCGTCCTGTTATTCTCTAACGGCCACTCTATTTCTTGACCTGTAGATAGCCCAATGAGCGCGCTACCAACAGGGCTGAAAATCGACAAACTGTCATTTTCAGCATTCTCACTTGGGTAAACAAGTTTTAGCGAAAAAATCTTTTTAGTACAGTTCATACTGAATGTCACTATTGAGTTCATCCGCACAACATTGTCAGGTAGTTGTTTTTTAGTCACGATTTTTGCCCGTTCTAGTTCATCAACCAATAATGTATGAACGGGTTCTAAACTCGATTTTTCCATCAGTGAATGTATACCGTCGTAGTCTTCTTCGCTAATCATTATTTTTGGTTTAGCCATAACATATCCTTCCCGCTGTGAATTTATCTTACTGTAAAGTTTAAGGGTTTGAACATTGAAAACAGTTTTAATACCGGCTTTATTAATTGCTCCATTTATTCATTTTAACCATTAAAAGTGAGCCGCTAATTAGTGAAATTACTACAACTACCTAACATGTTGATTGTATTTAACCATGAAGCGCTCGTTAACCAGAGTTCAGGCTAGTTAAAACTTAATGACCAAACATCTGTTACTAAGTTAGCTCTACTGTGGTATTTTTTATCGCCTGTGAAATGGAGCGAATCAACTTCACCGCAACAAACTCTTGATATGAATCGACAGGATCAAAATGACGTTCATATAACAACTCAATCGTTTCTAATCGCGTATTTACCTGAGTAAGTGAACCATGGTTGTCATTATTGATATTTTCGATTAGTTCGACGGTTTCAAACAGGTATTGCCAGAAATTATTTTCCATATAACTACACTCATTTTCATTTAACAGTTGCAAATTTATATTTGATAAATCCAAATTAAAAACTATAAATATACCCTGCTATTTTGCAGAGGATTTTAGTAGAAGAATTGTTTATTGGCTTTGGCGACTAAGGTAGAACTTAGTCGCCTAAAGTGGGAAAGGCGCGAACGGGAACCATCCTGCTAAGGGATATATTCGTAACTAAGTCAATGATCTGCATTAAGGAGAAAGTAATCATATGATAATCGTAGCATAGACAACCGTGGTTTCCAACAAGAGTTAAACCACTGATAATAAAGATTTATCTAGCCATACGAGCTAAATAAAAGCTTCATCAGTCTTATTTAGTTAATCCCGCAGCCTTTTAGAATAACTTGAGTTAAAAACGCAACCACGGCGTCAAAATCATCATCGCTCATGGCATCTTTATCCAATGCCGCCAGCACTTGCACGTTAAAATCGGCATAATGCTGGGTTGAGCTCCAAATTAAAAATAATAAATGCTGTGGGTTAACCGGATCGATTAAACCTTGCGCTATCCAAGCGTTAATGACCGCCTCTTTAGTGTTGAGCCAAACTTTAAAATCGTTATTGAGGTAGTCATTTAGCATTGGCGCGCCATGAATTAATTCACTGGCAAATATCCTCGAGCCATCAGGGTCATTTTTAGCATGCATGACTTTGGCGCGAATATAAGCGCTAAGCGCAGTTTTAGGGTCGCTATCAGCGTTAAATCCATCGTCGCCGTTATTCCATACGCTAATAATATTACTGAGTAACTGCTGATATAAATCGCTTTTGTTTTGAAAGTAATAATGAATATTAGCGCGAGCAATATTGGCCCGTTCTGCAATACGTTTTATTGACGCACCTTTAAAACCATGGCGGACAAATTCTTGCTTGGCAGCCTGTAAAATCAACGCTTTATTTTTTTGTCGAATGCGGCCTGTTAACGCTATTTCTTTCATTATTTTTGCTGCTGCAACCAAAGCGCTACACGCATACGCTCTTGGTCCGTCATCTGGGTTTTATTCATAAACGGCATATCTTGAGCGTCAATAACCCGCGCCTTAATGCGCGGTGCCCATTGTTTAATATCCGCAATATCGTTAAATATAATGCCCGCAGGCGCTAGGGTGAAAATATCATCTGTGGGTTGCTTGGCATGGCAAGTGCCACACCGCTGCGCAATAATTTCGCTTATTTCTGAACCTGTCACAAGCTGTTGTCGCTGCGCTGCACTTATATTTAGCGTGCGCGGCGCGATAGCAAAAGCTAACACTAAGGTTGCAACAATAGCGACGGCTAATAGCCAGGGTTTATGTTGGCCAAAGTGACGCAAGACAAAATACTGGCGAACGGCTGCGGTAATTAAAATAATCACCATTAACACCAACCAATTGGCGCTATGTTGATAGGTCATCGGATAATGGTTAGAGATCATAATAAAGATCACCGGCAAGGTGATATAGGTATTGTGGGTTGAGCGTAGTTTGGCGTTTAAACCGTAAGCTGGGTCCGGCGCTCGCCCTGCTGCTACTGCGCTAACTAAGGCGCGTTGTGATGGCATAATACCGAAAAAGACATTACCGGCCATAATAGTGCCGATAATAGCGCCCATGTGCATATAAGCACCTCGGGCACTAAATACCTGCGTTAAGCCATAAGATAATACTGTTGCAACTATCATTAACAGCACACCTAATAAAATGCCGTGGTTACGCAGCTTAGTGCGCACTAAAGCTTCGTAACAACCAACGCCAACAACAATCGAGCCTAAGCCGAGTATAATCGCTTGTAATTGGCTTAAGTCCGACACTCTCGGGTCTATTAAATAACTTTCAGCGCCAACATAAAACATCAGCGATAATAATAAAAAGCCAGTCAACCAAGTGGTGTAGGCTTCCCACTTAAACCAATGTAAAGTAGCAGGTATTTTTGGCGGTGCGAGTTTATATTTTGCCACTTCATAAAAGCCGCCACCGTGTATCGCCCATAAATCACCGCCGATACCTTGATCTGTTTTAGTTTGTGATGGTGTTTCTAAATGATTATCGAGCCAAACAAAATAGAATGAGGCCCCTATCCACGAAATGCCGGTGATGACATGGGCAAATCTGATGACAAGATTTAGCCATTCATTAATATACGAGTCCATAATACTCCTTAAGTTATTGCGTCACGGCCTTTAATGCCGTTATTTAAACGCGTTCACCCAGTATATGGGTGGCTTTAACATGGCGTTCATCACCTAACATACTTAATATAAAGAGTTTCTCTGAGAGTTTTTTACAATGCTGCATACGCCGCGCCATCAAAGGCGTGGCATGATAATCCAGCACAATAAAATCCGCTTCTGCGCCAATAGTAAAATTACCCACCCTGCCTTCAAGATCCAACGCGATAGCACCACCTAAAGTGGCAAAATAAAACGATTGAAATGGGCTCAGTTTATCCGCGCGAAGTTGTTGAATTTTATAGCCTTCGTTGATGTTACGTAACATAGAGAATGATGTACCGGCGCCAATATCACTACCAAAACCGACATTAACCGAATACTTTTGCGCTTGTTTGAGGTTAAACAAACCACTACCTAGAAACAGGTTTGAACTGGGACAAAAAGCGATAGCCGAGTCAGTTTCACTTAAGCGCTGACACTCATCATCATGTAAATGCACGCCATGGGCAAAAACACTACGACGACTGAGTAAGTTATGTTGATCGTAAACATCTAAATAGCCATCACAGTCAGGAAATAACGCTTGTACCCAAGCGATTTCCGCTTTGTTTTCACATAAATGGCTTTGCAAATACACGCCGGGATTTTCCGCCAGCAATTGCCCGGCTTTATTTAACTGCGCGCTTGAAGAGGTGGGCGCAAACCTTGGCGTAATGGCATATTGTAAACGATCAATATTATGCCACTTCTCAATTAGCGCTTTGCTGTCATCATAACCACTTTGCGCAGTGTCTGATAAATAATCCGGGCAGTTTTGATCCATCAGCACTTTGCCACAAATCATCCGCAGCTTTTTCTGCTGCGCTACGGTAAAAAATGCATCAACCGAGGCTTTATGTACAGTGCCAAACACTAAAGCCGTAGTTGTACCTGCGGCTAACAGTTGGGTTAAAAAAAACTCGGCGACGTTTTTACCATGTTCTATATCCGCAAATTGACGTTCAAATGGAAAAGTATAGTTTTCTAACCACTGCAAAAGTTGCTCACCGTATGACGCGATCATTTCTGTTTGCGGATAGTGCACATGGGTGTCGATAAAACCCGGCATGATCAAGCCATCTTGATAGTGAATCACCTCAACCTTGCTATCGAGCGTTGCCAACAGTGCTTGCGCCTCACCCACTTGTGCCACTAAACCATCCTCGATGATCAGTAAGCCATCTGTGAAATATTGATAACTGTCTGCGAGCGCAACTTTGCTAGGATCGGCTAAAAAGTGTAGTAACTCGCCACGATAAGCTTTTAACATGCGCTTTTCCTTGTTAGCATTTTTCGATCACTAATGAGCCATCTAATTCAACCAGATCACAGTTGTCGCCCTTGCCGCCTCTATCAAGCACCAAAAAATCACTTTCAGCGTTTAGTGCCAAACAAAAGTGATGCCAAGTGCCTTTGTGATAATTCACCCCTTGATTGGAACTAGCGATAAATACCGCAATACTTTCAGCCTTAAACTCTCCTTTAGGTGCAACCACCACTAAATAAGGATTATCACCTAACGGCATAAAGGCTTGGCTGCCGAGTGGATGCCGCTCCATTATTTTTATCGCAATAGGCTGTGCTAACGGTGTCGAGCGAAATATGTTAACCAAGGGATAGCCGTCATTATCACTAACATCCACTGTAGCTAAATCGTTATAGCGTTGAGTAAAACCCTGATTAATTTCTATTTTTTTAGCATCTGCACTGATTTCAATTACATCACCAAAAGCACTAAAACCCACTGCGGTTAAAGGCTTTGCGACTAGTGTTTTTATCTTATTAGTCATACTGATCTGCCATATTTTTTATAAAACATGCGATAAGGCATTAGCTACCTCGGTAAGTTGAATAGCCAAAAGCCGTTAATAACAAAGGGATATGGTAATGGCTTGCGCTACCGTCAAGCTGAAAAACAATATCAACATACGGATAAAAGCCTTGCTCATCATTAGCGATAAAATAATCTTGAGTGGCAAAATTCAACCGATAAATTCCAGCGGCTAACACCCGATCATCGGTTAATAAGTTCGACACTCGACCATCTGCATTGGTAACGCCTGTGGCTAATTCACGCCAGCCAGCTTTTGTTTGGGTAAATAAGCTGATGGCTAAGTTTTGCGCAGGTTTTCCGCGCGTGGTGTCGAGTACATGACTGGTTATTTGGCTCATAATAATTTCTCTAAGCGTAAATGAAATATTTTGCGTTGCTCTTCTGCGGCATTAGTAAGTTCCGTCGCAGGCTTATTTGGTAACCGTGCCTGTAATAGCGCTAGCATTTGCGCGGCACTTTTTCCGGTGGCGCAAACAATAAAAATAAAGCCAAACTTTGCCAGATAATCCGCATTGCTTTGAGCTAATGCGGCAATCACCTCTGCTGTTGCTTGCTTAACCGCACTTTGTTCACCACTGGCAAGCACTTTAGTATTGGCATATTTGGCGTGAAGGCTATCAAGATTGCCTATTTGTGGATGACCTGCAAACGCCTGTAAATAATCCGCCTTAGTCAAGTTATGCCAAATCGAATCGGCGGTTACCATTATCGCTTGTTGATCAGCAAATGGCCGCGCTCGCACCATAGCGTCAACCCAAGCTGAAGATGTGCAGCACTGCATAAAACACTGCCTTGCTTCATCGACGGTTAGCGTATTGAGTTGTGCTAAATTCATCTACTCTCCAAAAAGTACTACTCGTTTACAGTCGACCTTTAAGTAATGGTCGACCTATGGGGGCATTAAGAAATTCATCTTGTTGATAAACATGGTGGCCACGCACAAAAGTATGCAGTATTTGCCCAGTAACCTGACGACCCGCATACGGGGTAATATGATGGCGA
Source organism: Cognaticolwellia sp. (assembly GCA_049614565.1). Lineage (GTDB taxonomy): Bacteria > Pseudomonadota > Gammaproteobacteria > Enterobacterales > Alteromonadaceae > Cognaticolwellia. The sequence goes on from JBMZDW010000009.1 coordinate 7,388, forward strand.
TGTTTGATCATCTCATTGGTAATGGTGTAGCTTTGTAGTGGATCAAACACGACAAAGTCAGCATGATAACCGACGCTTATTTGCCCTTTTATACTCTCTAAGCCAGAAAATTTAGCGGTCGCACTCGACATTAAGTGCGCAATATCCACTAAGGAAAAACCGCGCTGTTTTGCTTCGGTCCAAATCAGCGCTAAGCCAAATTGTAATGCCGAAATACCACCCCAAGCTTTTTCGATATCACCGCTATCAATATGCTTTAGCTCAGGGGTACAAGGTGAATGATCAGAAACAATAAAGTCTAAACGACCATCAGCAACCGCTTGCCATAACTGCTCTTTATTACAATTTTCGCGAATAGGCGGACAACATTTAAATAAGGTTTTGCCATCAGGAATATTTTCTGCCGCTAGGGTTAAATAATGCGGACAAGTTTCGGCGCTAAAACCTAAGCCTTCTTGTTTAGCGTTAGCAATAGTCGCTAGCGCTTCATCGGACGATAAATGCACAATATGCACTTTACAATTATCCCCTTTAGCTTTTGACTCACGCGCTAAATCAACCATCAGGGCAATGGCATCGTTTTCCCATTTTTTAGGTCGCGAGGCTAAAAAACTGTGATATTTTTCATTGATAACAACCTCATTAAAGCCACCACAATCTAGCTCAGCATGAATTAAATACGGCACATCATGCTTTGCTAAAATCGGCATGGCCGCGCGCATATCTTCGGCGTTAACTTTAGGGAACTCGGCAATACCTGAATCAATTAAAAATGATTTAGCCCCCAAAACACCGGCATTAAGTAACTCGTCTAAATCAGCGATATTATCCGGTACAACGCCGCCCCAAAAGCCACAATCCACCCATAATTTATCGTCAACTGCTGCGAGTTTTTCTGCAAATGCCGCTTTAGTGGTGGTCACAGGAATACAGTTCAGCGGCATATCGACTAAGGTGGTAATGCCCCCCGCCGCAGCCGCTTGTGTCGCAGTATTAAAACCTTCCCATTCTGTGCGCCCCGGCTCATTAATATGTACATGAGAGTCAACCAAACCCGGCATAATAACCTGCTCAGCATAATCGAAAATTTGACACGAAAGTTCACTGCCATAGGGGTGAATGGCATAAATAAGTTCATCTTTAACTTCAATCAAGGCGGCCATCATTTCATGACTGCCGTTGGTGTTTACGATGACATTTTTACTTTGCAGGGCAAAATGAGACAACTTCACCTCCTAAACTTATGATTTATCAGCCTGGGCTAGCTGCTTAAATTCTTGCCAGTGAATCCCCTGCTGCGAGCTAGGGCGCATTTTTACCGGAGAGCTTAGTGCAACATTGCTCAGGCTATTTTGTGCAAGCGCTTTATCTTGTTGGTGCATTTTTGCTTGTTGCACCTGATAAATATTAATAATTTCTGCTGACACCGATACCGCTATTTCCATCGGTAATTTACCCGGCACTTGCGTAAGTCCAATCGGGCAATGCATTCTAGCCACTTGCTTGGTATCAATTTCTCGGTGTTTAAAACGCTGCTGAAAACATCGCCATTTGGTGTTAGAAGCAATTAAGCCGAGATAATGAAAGTCGGCACGTTGTAAAATCGCATGTGATATTTCAAAGTCCATTTGGTGATTGTGGGTCATCACAATAAAGTAGCTATTTTCAGGCATGCGAGACACTTCATGCTCAGGCGCTTCGCTAACGACTTTTTCAACATTTTTACAACTATCACTACTCTTACTACTTGCTGGAAACTGCTCTGCTCGACTATCGACCCAAGTAATTTTACAGGGCAATTGCGCGAGTATCGGCACTAACGCCTTAGCAACATGACCGGCGCCAAACACCATAATATTAACCCCCGTCGCGGCAAAACATTCAAACAACACAGTAGCATTGCCACCACAACATTGACCTAACTGGCTGCCTAATTGAAAGTGCTCTAACTGTTGCGCGTATTTACCCTGAGCGAGCATTTTTTGGCCAAATTTAAGCGCCTTATATTCCAGATGACCGCCGCCAATACTGTCAAAAATATCATCGTGGCTAATGACCATTTTGCTGCCACTGTTTCTTGGCGTTGAGCCCGAAACGCCAACTAAGGTCACTAACACATAGGCTTGGCCTTGTTTACTTAGCTTATCGCACGCGCGGCTCCAATTAGTGATCATCATATTTCCCTCGGCTTGTTATTACCTTTCATCGCTTCTACCGCCCACAGCACGCGCTCGGGTGTTGCGGGCGTATCAAGTGCGGGGCTTAATTGATAGTCAGAAACACTGGCAATGGCATCTTTTAGCGCTGACCAAACCGATATAGCTAGCATTAATGGCGGCTCGCCAACAGCCTTTGAGTGATATATGGTTTGTTCGCGATTGGCATCGTCTGGCACTAGCGCAACTCTAAAATCAATCGGTGTGTCACTAACTGCTGGAATTTTATAGGTTGCAGGGTTATTAGATAATAACCGCCCTTGCTGATCCCACAGCAATTCTTCCGTGGTTAGCCAACCCATACCTTGAATAAACCCGCCCTCGATTTGGCCGATATCAATGGCCGGATTTAGTGATTGTCCGACGTCTTGTAAAATATCAGCACGTAATAATTTATATTCGCCGGTTAAGGTATCAATAAGCACTTCCGACACGGCTGCGCCAGTGGCAAAATAGAAAAACGGTCGGCCTTTACCACTGGCGCGATCAAAATGGATTTTTGGCGTTTTATAAAATCCGGTCGCGGACAAGGATACCCGCGCCATATAAGCTTGTTGAATAAACTCCGCAAAGCTGAACTCCTGCTCGCCAACCTTGACCTGATTGCGACTAAAACTGACCGCTTGCTCATTAACACTGTATTGTTCACAGGCAAATTTGATCAACCGTGCTTTTATAGTTTTAGCTGCCGCTTGTGCGGCTTTACCATTTAAGTCGGTACCTGATGATGCCGCTGTTGGTGAGGTATTGGGCACTTTATCAGTACGGGTTGCCGACACGCCAACCGTATCGACATCAACCTGAAATTCTTCGGCAACTATTTGCGCCACCTTAATAAATAACCCTTGGCCCATTTCGGTGCCACCATGGTTTAAATGAATGCTGCCATCGGTATAAATATGCACTAAGGCGCCCGCTTGGTTTAGGTGCTGCACAGTAAATGAAATACCAAATTTAACTGGCGTTAAGGCGATCCCTTTCTTCAGTATGGTATTTTCACTATTGAACTCCCTAATGCTGGCTCGGCGCGTTTGATAGTCTGAGCTGTGCTCTAATGAGGCAATTAATGCCGCCATTTTGTTATGTTCAACCTTCTGATGGTAATGGGTCATATTGCGCTGCTCATTACCGTATAAATTAACTTTACGTATCGCTAACGGGTCTTTGCCTAAGTGGCGAGCAATATCATCCATCACCATTTCTATGGTCATCATGCCTTGTGGCCCACCAAAGCCGCGAAAAGCGGTATGCGATACAGTATTTAACTTACAACGATTGCCGGTAACGGTTGCATGATCTAAAAAGTAAGCATTGTCAGAATGGAACATGGCGCGATCAACAATGGCATCTGACAAGTCTGGTGAATAACCACAATTTCCATTAACTTCGATATTAATGCCTTGTATTCGCCCATTATTATCAAAGCCCACTTGATAGCTATTTTCAAACGGGTGGCGTTTTCCGGTCATACAGATATCATCTGAGCGACTGAGTTTAAATTTTACTGGCCGCAGGGTTTCATTGGCCAAAAGTGCCGCAATACAGGCCCATGGTGCGGCTTGGGTTTCTTTACCGCCGAAAGCACCGCCCATACGACGGGTATCCACCACCACTTTATTCAACGGCATATCAAGCACTTCAGCGACGAGTTTTTGTACTTCACTGGGGTGTTGCGAAGAAGAAAATATCGTCATACCGCCATCTTCAGTTGGCTCGGCCGTTGATACTTGCCCTTCCAGATAAAAATGCTCTTGGCCGCCGACAGATATTTCGCCCGACAACTGATGCGGCGCTTGTTCAATTGCAGCCATTGAGTCGCCACGCTTCATGGTAAATGGCGGCCGCACGAAACTTTGCTTGGCAAGTGCATCTTGCACACTCAACACTGCAGGCAGTTCTTGATATTCTATCTTGGCAAGTTTAACGGCGCGCCTTGCTAAATCATGACTGGTTGCCGCTACAGCAAATATTGGCTGTCCGACATAGTCGACTTTACCGAGTGCTAGCACTGGATCACCCGGAAATACCGGACCGATATCCGTATGACCGGGTACATTATCTACCGTGATCACAGCAACCACACCTTCCGCGGCTTTTACCGCCGATAAATCGATACTGTTAATTTTGCCGTGCGCAATAGTACTTTGCCCGACTGCCGCATGTAATTGGCCATGTAAACTCGGTCTATCATCAACATAAAGCGCAGCACCACTAACATGTTTATCGGCGCTATCATGTTTTTTGACTTGCCCAACGCTGCCTAAATTTGACGCAGTTTCGACTGTAATATTGTCGTTATGGTGTTGTGGTTTGATCAGGCTACGCATAATTAACTACCCGCGTTTCAAGCTTGTTATTTTGTAATTCCAAATAACATTTTTGCACTAAGTTTTGTGCCACTTTCATGCGATATTTATCAGAGGCGCGCACGTCTGACATTGGCTGAAAGTCTTGTGTTAAGGCGATTTGTGCTGCCGCAATACTTTCGCAGTTAAAAGCTTTATTTAACAGTGCTGCTTCACATTGCTTAGCGCGCATGGGAGTTGCCGCCATACCGCCAAAAGCAATACGGATATTTATCACAACATTATCTTTAAGCTCGATAAAAAATGCCGCTAGCACGGCAGATATATCGTCATCTATACGCTTAGATATTTTATAAACTTTCAGTGTTTGTTTGGGTTTAGCTTTGGGAATGTAAATACTTTTTATAAATTCAGCGTCATTTAAAAGCGTTTTTTTATAACCAATAAAGAAGTCTTCTAGAGAAATTTTTCGCTCGCTATCACCACGTTGCAAAGTTATCTCTGCCCGTAAAGCAATCAGCGCTGGTGGCATATCGCCAATAGGCGATGCATTGCCAATATTGCCCCCTAAGGTACCAGTATTGCGAATTTGTTTTGAGCCAATACGCTCGATCATGTCGCCAAGCTCTGGATATTCGGCAGCTAACAAGGGGGTAAATTCGCTATAAGGTAGCGCTGCGCCAATAATGATCTGCTCGGTATTATTTTCTAAGCTTTGTAATTCAGCGACATCAGCCAAATATACTAAGTCTTCGATACTGGCGAGGTTTTGTGTCACCAACAGGGCCAAATCTGTTCCGCCAGCAACTAAGGTTGCTTTCGGGTTTTTAAGCAATTTGTCTGCTAGCTCAGCAGCACTTTTAGGAGCAAAGTAGCCATGTTGACGACTAGAATGTAGCTCATTTTTAAGTGACGCAGATGGCAAGGCTTTTATGTCAGTTAACTGCTGAATAGTTTGCTGATAATGTTGCGAAAATGAATCTTCTGCGGCTTGTGAACTGGAGGCTAACGCCGCAGTGATGATAGAGCGATAGCCGGTACAGCGGCACAAATTGCCGGCTAAAGCCTCTAAAACTTCCGCCCTATTAGGCGTGTTATTTTGCTTATGTAACGCAAAAGATGACATCACAAAACCCGGTGTGCAAAAGCCACATTGCGAGCCATGATTGTCCACCAATGTTTGTTGAACATGGTGTAATTTATCGCCTTGTTTAAGATGCTCAATCGTGATCAGCTGTTTACCGTGTAAGCTGACAATAAAACTAATACAGGCGTTGATTGATTTGTAATTGAGAGATTTTCTATTTTGCGTTAGCTCAGCAATAACCACAGTACACGCGCCACAATCTCCCGAGCCGCAACCTTCTTTTGTGCCATTATCGACGCGTATTTCACGTAAATATTGCAGCACCGTCAGATTAGGATCGATATTCTCGAGTGTCACTACCTCGTTGTTCAACAAGAAACGTACTGTATCTACCGACATCGAGCGCCCAAATTTAGCTAGAAAAAGACCTAACTTTCAATATAGCAGAAGAAAAACTTGTCACAAGTGTCAGGTTATTTTTCATCAACAAGCACGACTTATTCAGAAGAATAGAGCTTAATGTTTAGTGCTTAGGGCGAATAAACGGCATATGTCGGTTAACGTCTTTGTAGAGCAGATATCGAAATGGTGTGGGGCCACCGGCATAACAAGATTGCGGGCAAAAAGCGCGCAACCACATAAAATCACCGGCCTCAACTTCCACCCATTCACCATTAAGGTGGTACACCGCCTTACCTGCTAAAACATAGAGCCCATGCTCCATAACATGAGTTTCATCAAACGGGATCACGCCACCGGGTTGGAAGGTGACAATATTGACGTGCATATCGTGGCGCATATCTGATTGTTCAACAAAACGCGTGGTTTGCCAAACACCACCAGTATCTGGCATGGCAATCGCGGCAACCTCATGATCGCTTGTGACAAAGGCTTCAGGGGCATCAAGTCCTTTGACAAATTGATAAGCCTTACGCAGCCAATGAAATTTGACCGCGCTATTACTGCTATTTTTTAACGTCCATTTACAACCCGCAGGCAAATAGGCGTAGCCACCGGCTTTCATTAGATGCTGCCTACCTGCAATGGTGACGGTCATTTCACCTTCAACCACAAAAAGTACCGCTTCGGCGCTTTCGTCAAGCTCAGGTTTATCTGAGCCGCCATTAGGTCCAACCTCAACAATATATTGCGAAAACGTTTCTGAAAAGCCACTTAACGGCCGAGCAAGCACCCACATGCGCATATGCTGCCAAAACGGTAAATAACTAATAACAATATCGGTCAAGACGCGTTTTGGAATAATGGCATAAGACTCAGTAAAAATTGCTCGGTCTGATAGCAATTGAGTTTGTGGCGGCAAACCACCGGTTGGCGCATAGTAAGTATGCTTTTGTGACATGTGCAGTAATCCTTAAGGTCTAAAATATTGCTCAACTTAAAGGATAGTACGCCAGCGCTAAGTTCGCTAAAACATTATTGTTATTGCGGTTTTAGCTGTTTAAAGGTGAAGGATACAGGCAAGATTAATGGCAAGTTGTAAAAGTCTGCCACCTACAAGCTAGGCGGCAGTTATTCGTTGGTGTAATTGATAAGCGTGCGAGTTGTTAAGCGATTATTTACTCAAATGCTCGGCATGAAAACGCAAGTGTTGGTCAATAAACGAAGAGATAAAATAATAACTGTGATCATAACCTTCATGCGTGGTCAGCGCTAACGGATAACCACTGGCTTTTGCTGCGGCGACTAAGGTCTCGGGCTTTAACTGCTCGGTGAGAAAGTCATCCCCGCCGCCTTGATCTACTTTCGCCGGAACAAACTGCGTCGCCGTTCGCATCAACTCACTGGCATCATGTTCACGCCATGTTGCCTTGTCGTTACCTAAGTAATTGCTAAAAGCTTTCTTACCCCAAGGTGCATTTATAGGGTTGCAAATAGGGCTAAACGCTGACATTGAGCTATAGCGTGCAGGGTTTAACATGGCAATAGTTAATGCCCCATGTCCACCCATTGAATGGCCGCTAATCGCGCGTTTATCAGAGACTGGAAACGCTGCTTCGATGATTTGTGGCAGCTCATTCACCACGTAATCATACATTTGGTAATGACGATTCCACGGCGCTTGGCTGGCATTAACATAAAAGCCGGCGCCTTGGCCTAGATCATAACCGTCATCATTAGCAACACCTTCGCCGCGCGGGCTGGTGTCAGGCGCTACAATCGCCATACCTAGCTCTGCAGCTATGCGTTGCGCCCCGGCTTTTTGCATAAAATTTTCATCGGTGCAGGTTAAGCCTGAAAGCCAATACAAGACAGGCACTTTTTCGCCCTTTGATACCTGTGGTGGCAAATAAATCGCAAAACGCATCGCGCAATTCAGCACTTTAGAATGATGGCTATATTGCTTATGCCAGCCACCAAAGCTTTTGTTAGTACTGATATTTTCAATTAATGGATCACTTGTCATGGTAACACCTCAAACCGCCGCTTAGCATTTGGTATTAATCGCGAAGCAGCGAGATTATTGATGACTTATCAAAGTCAGTTATTTATTAAAATGAGTTATTTATCAAAGCGACTATTTGTCAAAATGAATAACGCTGCGGATGCTTTCACCTTTATGCATTAAATCAAATGAGCTATTAATATCTTCAAGCGCCATGGTATGGGTAATAAAGTCGCTTAATTTAAATTCGCCCGCTAAGTAACGCTCAACATAGTCAGGTAATTCAGTACGGCCTTTTACGCCACCAAATGCCGTGCCACGCCATACTCGACCAGTAACCAATTGAAACGGACGGGTTGATATTTCTTGCCCAGCACCGGCAACACCGATAATAACAGATTCACCCCAACCTTTATGACAACACTCTAATGCTGAGCGCATTAAGTTAACGTTACCAATACATTCAAACGAGTAATCAACACCACCGTCTGTTAGTTCCACAATGACATCTTGGATAGGTTTGTCGTGATATTTAGGGTTGATAAAGTCAGTTGCGCCTAATTTTTTCGCTAACTCGAACTTACTTTCGTTAATATCAATGGCGATAATGCGACTGGCTTTTGCCATGGCTGCACCAATAACCGCAGATAAGCCAATACCGCCTAGGCCAAAAATAGCCACGGTTGCGCCTTCTTCAACTTTCGCCGTGTTCATTACCGCGCCCATGCCTGTAGTAACACCACAGCCTAATAAACACACTTCTTCTAGTGGCGCGTCTTTATTCACTTTCGCTAATGAAATTTCTGGTAATACCGTGTATTCAGAAAACGTTGAACAGCCCATATAATGGAAGATTGGCTGACCGTCTTTATAAAAACGTGTTGTGCCATCAGGCATTAAGCCCTTACCTTGAGTTTCACGAATTTGTTGACACAGGTTAGTTTTACCCGACAAACAGAATTTACATTCGCGACACTCTGGTGTGTAAAGTGGAATAACATGGTCGCCCACTTGAACACTGGTAACCCCTTCACCAACTTGCTCAACAATACCACCACCTTCATGACCTAAAATTACCGGAAATATTCCTTCAGGATCTTCACCTGATAGCGTGAAAGCATCGGTATGACATACGCCAGAGGCGATCACCTTAACTAGCACCTCACCTTTGCGCGGTAACATCACATCGACTTCTTCAATCGACAATGGTTGCTTAGGACCCCAAGCAATAGCGGCTTTTGATTTAATAAATTTATCCGACATGGTTATTCTCACTTTCAATAAGTAGCTAGTTAATAGTTTTAGCACAGGTATAAACTTGTGACAGTTAGGGCTAGTTTACGTTATGTAGTTAAAAAAGATAATACAGCTATTTTACAATTAACTATTACCAGTAGGTAATAATAAAGCGTTGATAAATTGCTTTATCGCATTGTTTTTTTTGCGAGAATATTTAACATCAGCGATAAAAACAATTTTTGATACTTTCCGCGTCAACAAACTCTTCATTTTAATGATTGTTGTTACATATATAACTCCAATAGTGCTAACATTCCCAAAATTAACAGCAATTGATACACACAGGTAATAATTATGCAGTGGGAAGGTATTAGCGAATTTGTTTATGTGGCGGAAAATGAAAGTTTTACACTGGCCTCAAAAAAAATGGCAATATCAACCGCTCAAGTCAGTCGACAAATAACGGCGTTAGAAAAACGCCTTAACATCAAATTGTTTTATCGCACCACACGTAAAGTTTCACTGACCGAAGAAGGTCGACTTTTTTATCAGCACTGTCGTAGTGTACTCGACGGGCTTGACGCCGCTGAGCGCGCCATCACCAATTTACAATCAAAGCCGCAAGGAAAAATTAAACTCACCGCGCCAATAACCTATGGCGAGAAAGAAATATTGCCGTTAGTGAATAATTTTATTGCGCAATATAACGATGTTGAAGTATCTGCCTATCTCAGCAATCGTAAAATTGATTTAGTGGAAGAAGGTTATGATTTAGCCATTCGCTTAGGTAAGCTCAGTGATTCTTCCATGATGGCGAAAAAGCTTGGCACCCGTAGCAACTATGTTTGTGCCTCAGCAAAGTACCTTGAAATACATGGCACTCCGCATTCAATATCTGAGCTAAATAAGCATCATTGCTTACTCGGTACGCTCGATTATTGGCACTTTAGCGAATCAGGCAAAGAGAAAAGTATTCGAGTCAGCGGTCGGTTACGTTATAACAACGGTTACAGTTTAACCGATGCCGCGTTGAAAGGCTTAGGGATAGTGCAACTACCGGATTATTATGTGCAACAACATATAGAAAGTGGTGACTTGATCTGTTTATTAGATAATTATCGAGCACCAGATGAAGGTATTTGGGCGGTTTATCCACAAAATCGTCATTTATCGCCGAAAATAAGGCTATTAGTCGATTATTTGGCTGAGCAGTTATTAAACGCTTAAGTAAATATAAATACGAATAAAGCCACTTGAGATATCAGATAAAAGCTAGGATAACAATTCGCTATTACTGACAACGCGCCAGTAAAGCGAAACTTAACTATTTATCAACGAAAACAATAAAGAGATACTTTATGCTTCAGGCAATTTAACCACATCACCAATAAGCGCTACACCGGCCATTATTGAGCCAGCACCACACTGAAATGTTGTACTACTTGAGGTAAGATTACCTTTGTAGTTAGAGCGAATATTGATAACAGCATCCCCTCCCTCTTTAATTGCTCGTTGTCGCAACGTTTTCATAGCTGAAGCAAATGCCCACTGGCACGCCTCTTTATCACTTTTGCCAAAGGCATTGGTTTTTTTATTGCTTTGAAATTCGCCAAACGTCTTTTCAGCTTTAGCGTGCTGTTGTCCTGAAAAATAAAATTTTACTCCACTGCCAATTGCCGATGAAATCTTAGGTATTTTCATAGCATCCGCAACCGAATAATCAGCGACATCGTCGCGCGCAATTGAGCCAGTTGAAATTATCGAAAGCGATAGTAACAATAAGAGTTTTTTCACTGCTATCTTCCTTATATAAAAACATTAGTTAGCGTGCTTAAATAAGCACGTTAACTAAACATGATTTTCATTTAACGCTATTTGTATAGTTAAGCTAGCTCGCCAGCTTTAGGTATAGTTAAGCTAGCTCGCCAGCTTTAGGGTTTGCACCGTAAGCGTTGGTATCGTGGCTGTCTTGCACTAAGAAAACAATTAACACGATAAATCCAATAATTGGTAGTAATGCAATCAACTGCCACCACCCAGAACGACCGGTATCATGTAATCTTCTTGCCGCTATGCTAATACTCGGCACAAACAACGCAAGGCCAACTAACGCTGAAATAATATCAAAACCCAGTACCGCCAAAATAACATTGATGATCATATAAACAAGTACGAACATCCAGTACTCTTTTCTTCTTGCTCGACCGGTGAAATCAGCATACTTTTTTAACGCATCGATAAAATAATCCATTTTTACTCTCCATATTTTTTAATAATAATGTTAACTGCATAATTAGAATTGAATGAATAATTGCCATTGACTAGCAGTGCGAATCACTCTCGTATGCTAAGACAATTTTTTCATTTAAGTATCTTGATTATTAATTTAAAACCAAGGTTTGTTACCGACTACGTATGTTTGTTCAAATTCCTCATCAGATTTAACCAAATAAAGAATAAACTCAACAAACGCTATAATGCCAATAATCATCGATGGTAATCCAAGCAAAATAAAGCCAAACAAAAACACCAGTAACATAATCACACCTTGCTTGGTGTAACCTAAATAAAATTTATGGGCGCCAAAAGCGCCAAGAAAAAAAGCAAATAGAGCTGCGGCTATTTTTTTTGAAGCGCCACCCGCAACAAATGATTCTACATAAATAGCTTCTGCGTTTTCGCCATTGACTGAAAAATCAATTTTATTACCCGCTTTCGGTAATGCACTACCTTTCCATTGTGCTATTTCAAAATTATATCTATTTCCATCGTCTCCAGAAATAACGCCTGAACGACTTTCTTCATTAAACTCAAGAATTTTACCTTTCATACCTACAACTCCATTGTGAATCATTTGTTTAACGCTCTAAATACAGACAAAACTCGTTTGCTAAAATCTTAAAAACAAAAATAGAAAGCTATTTTTATGCTTATTTATTAAGTTGTTAGTTTACATTACCTCAAATTTAACATTTTACATAGTGATATCAAAATAAAATAATAATATAAGCATTACACAAAGAAGTAACGCTATGTATTGCGGGTAATCCTAGCCATATTAGGCTAAAGCAAGATGACGATTTTACTCTTAAGTTACGAGCTTTATGTAGAGAAGCTTAACTAATACAGCAAAAATACCGAGCTGGGTGAGTAAGGTACAGAACAATGGTTTTTAACGTTTAAGAGATAGGTTGGCGAATAATTGTTTTCCAGTTTTCAGGTGCCGCGCGACGAATATCGGAGAGATAAATTTCGTGATGCTTACCGCTAAGTTTATTACCGCATTGCTCGATAAAGGCGTGTACTTTTTCAACCGTGGGCCCTTCTTCAGTAAATGGACCTTGGTGTAAGGTTTGCGCACATTTGCCCTCATCAAACGCTTCAAAGCGCAGATGCTCAATTGCCGTCAGGTTTTTCTTCTGTTTAACTTGGGCAATAGCTAACTGGACTAAATCTGCTGTAATAAGCTCAGGCTGCATGATCATCGCCGTCCATTGCCAATTTGCTTTATTATCATTAACAAAGTCAGACATATCGTCCGCCCACCACAAACCCTCAAGCGGTAGCACGCCGTAATCTATGCCAATATCGCCTTTTTTGATGATAAATTTCAAGGTATAAGCAACTGAATACAAAGCTTCTACCGCGGCTTTATAATTATCACCTTCGGGTGAGCCTTTGCCATCGACCATCAAAAAATTCATCCTTGGCACGTCAACTTCTACCACTTTCTTTGTCGATGCCCGATAAAAGGTTTTTAACTCTTTTTTGTAATCAATTTTTTTCATTTAACCAACACCTCTTACTGGTTCAAGTTGCGTTACAGAATCCTTGCATTAACTCAGCGTTTACGGCATTTCTACGCATTGCATCTCAGGTGCATTGTAGCCCCAAACAATTTTAGTGTTACCTTGGTGCTGCCATATGGTTTCATTACGTCCATAATATTTTTTGCCGTTTTCACTTGGCTGTAGATACATAAATGAAACGCTGTCGCCACGCTCTGCTATCAAAGTTGCCGGCTTAGTTTGAAAAAAGGTCACAATAACCTCATTGCTGGCGTTGTTGTCACATATAAATCTCAGAGCCCCGCTGCTCGGCACCAACTTATATTTAGCCTGCAATTCAGCGTTACGTCGTGTATAACTCGTTAAAACACATGCGCGCTTATCATTGCTTTGCCAACATTGATTACGCCCCTTTATCCAGCCACGTTGTTCTGCCGCAAGTAATGCTGGCCGCTCATTTTTTGCTTTGTTAGCGGCAAGCGCATAAATATTGCTGAGCTTTCTATCGAGCTTCGACAATTCTTGATCTTGGCAAATTAAAACTTCAATCGTGCCGTTTGCATTATTGTCACAGGGAAATGAAGGTAACGTTTTATTTTCCGTCTGAGCTAACGCTTTATTTTGAACTAGCTGGTCAATATGTTTACACCACTGTTTTGTCGCCCGCTGAGGAATATCCGTTTGCCCTCGAATGCCCAATGTAAACTCAACCACCGACTGCCATTCATTTGAACCGATATCTGGGCCATGCCCTGCGCCATCACCTGTTGATAGATAATCATCAACCATTTTTTGCCAAGACGCTGAGCATAACGCCATGCGCCCTGAGGCGACAGTGTTATTGCTATTAACCGTAACCGCGGCCAACAAGCTTGCAGCTGCAACAAATAATAATCCGCCTATTCGGTAATTCATTAACACTCCGATTTGGGTTATTTTCTTTTATTATTCAGATCATAAGCGCATATAACAAGTGCCTTTTTTACACAGGCTTAGTTCGGTATGCACGGTTACTGTTGTGAATGCAGACCAAACATATTGCCTTCCGTGTCAACAGCGAGCGTACAAAAACCATATTCACCAATCGACATTTTTGATTGCTTAACCTTGCCACCGGCAGCGTTAATTCTCGCTTCTTCAATAGCACAATCTTCACAGGAAAAATACACCAAGGTGCTGTTATGCCCGGCTGAGAAACCTGACATTTTAACTAACGCACCGGTGGCACCATAGTGCTCGAAGCTCGACGGAAAAGCCCACATTTCGATGTTAGATTCCGTCGGGTCGCTTAGCTTTTCTAAATTCACCTCAAATAGCGCTTGGTAAAACGCTTTCGCTCTCTCAATATCATCAACATAAATCTCAAACCAACCAACGGGATTTTTCATAATGCGACACTCCTAAAATATTAAATTACTAACACTGTGATACCGAATCATTAAGGCACTTAAATCTTTGTATTAATAGTATTATTGTTCAACAAGTTCGACGCGGCGATTTTTATCTTGGCCTGCATCGCTGCCATTTGAAAATACCGGTGAAAGCGGCCCAATACCATGAGCCTGTAATCGACTTGCCTTGATGCCATAATCTTTTTTTAGTGCCTCAACCACCGCCGACGCCCGCTCAGTAGAAAGTTTATGGTTATAGTTAAAGCTGCCTTTTGCGTCGGTATGACCAACAACATAAAAGTTTTTACTGGCATTACTCTGCAAATATTGTGCGATCACAGCAAGCGCTTCCTTCGACTCTGGTTTTATCGTCGCTTTATCAAAATCAAAAACAATACCATCAAGTACCACACGACCATACTCAGCAAGACTCGCGCCCATAGCTTCACCATCAACGATCACTAAACCTGTTTCTGGCGCTTCAACCTCGACAATATCGATCAAAGTGCCAATATAATCTTTGGCATGCTGTTCAACATAAACAACAACATACACAGTACCTGCTGCGCGCTCTTTCTTGGCAACAATAGCCCCTGCACCGCCTGATGAAGACGTGCCGGAAAACATAGTGCCAACCTCACCCCGCTTATTTGTCGGGTTCGCTCGAAAGGTTACTTCCATCCATTGGCGTGAGCCTATCCCAACGCCTTTCCGATTAGCTGACATACCTTCGCCGAGGATCTCAAAGCCATCTGCCTTTAATGCCTCAAGAAAATTCTTGTAAACCTCACTATAGCTGCGATCTTCACCCTGATATTTATAAAAGGTACGGGTTACGCGCCCTTCGGTTTCAATCCAGTCTTTTATTGCGCGGTAGCCTGCTACACCGCCGATAGCCACTTTATACGGTTGGTAGTTTTCAATATGTTGCCACGCGATAACTTGGCCAGGGTAGCGTTTGAACATAGGGTGTTCAACAACACCGTCAATGTCTTGCGCCAATACTGGCATCATAGTGAAAAGCCAAATAAGTGTGATCCCCTGCGCATAAATATGCTTGAACATATCTATCCTCCTTAGCGTCAAAATTGATTTGCGAATCGCTCGTGTACCTTCAATTAAAGCACTAGAGTGTGATTTAACCAACTTGCTCCGAATATCAGCAAAGCGTATGTGACGGGTGATAGCCTAGCAAACCATCAAAATGGTCTAGGGAGCATAACTTACATAACAATAGCAGCTTGCATTAATTGGTTAATTTTATCGTCATCATAAGCAAGTAACTGCCTTAAAATTTGCTCGCTATCTTGGCCAATATTTGGCGCAGCGTGTTTATATTGCAGCGGTGTGTCTGATAAGTTAATGGGTGACGCCACGGTATTGATCATAGTGCCGTCTTTATCTGGTAGTTGTTTTACCATATTGCGATGTTGAATTTGTGGGTGATTAAATACTTGCTCCAAAGTATTAACGGGGCCACAAGGCACAGCTATCGCCTCTAATGTAGTTACCCAATAATCGGTACATTGCTTAGCAATAATTTTCGCTAACATGGGGATAAGTTCAGCGCGATTCATAACCCGTTGTTGATTGGTTTGAAATAACACATTACTTGATAAGGCTTCGCAGCGGGCGGCGCGGCAAAACTTTTCAAACTGTGCATCATTACCTATGGCTAAAATCAAGCTACCATCGTTAGTGGCAAAGGTTTGGTATGGCACAATATTGGGGTGACCATTACCCAAGCGAGTTGGGTTTTCACCGGTGGCTAAATAATTCATCCCTTGATTGGCTAACGTCGCGACTTGTACATCCAGTAAAGCAATATCAATATGTTGACCTTTGCCGGTGTGGGCTTTGGCTAGCAATGCCCCAAGAATGGCATTGGCGCTGTATAGCCCCGTCATTACGTCCACCACCGCAACCCCCACTTTCATGGGTTCACCATCAGCTTGACCCGTTACACTCATTAAGCCTCCTTCGCCTTGGATCATGGCATCGTAACCGGCTTTGTGAGCATATGGGCCTTGTTGTCCAAAACCGGTAATCGAGCAATATATTAATTTTGGATTGACTGCCTGTAGCTGTGGGTAGCTTAAGCCATATTTTTCAAGGCCTCCGACTTTATAGTTTTCAATCAAGACATCGGCTTTTGCCACCATATCTTTGATCACTTGTTGGCCTTTAGCTTGCGTAATATCAATGGCAATAGATTGTTTATTGCGGTTAGCACTGTGATAATAAGCCGCTTGAGCGGGCTCGTTGTCTTGAGAAGGTTTAATAAATGGCGGTCCCCAATGGCGAGTATCATCGCCTTTTTTAGGTTGTTCAACTTTCATCACTTGTGCGCCCATATCTGCTAGCATTTGTGATGCCCAAGGTCCGGCCAAAATTCGACTTAAATCAACAACCTTAATCCCCTTTAACGCTTCAGCCATCTATCAAACCCTCTATATCTAAGTCATAAAAATTGTTATACCACTGCTTAAATATGATAATTTATCATCAACCGATTAAACAGCGTTAAAATCGCTATTTATCAACACGTACCAGTACACTTAGCGCTAAGCAACAAGTAAGACATTTGGGCAAACAATGTTGCCACCCTCGTGTTAAGGAGAATATTT
The DNA here is from genome assembly GCA_049614565.1 of Cognaticolwellia sp. Lineage (GTDB taxonomy): Bacteria > Pseudomonadota > Gammaproteobacteria > Enterobacterales > Alteromonadaceae > Cognaticolwellia. Next base: position 24,446 of record JBMZDW010000009.1, read on the forward strand.
TGCACAATATTAAAGACTCTGCATTAATTAAAACCAACTCTTATATTGACGGGCAATGGCACACCAGTGATATCCATTTTGAAGTTAAAAACCCCGCTACCGGCAGCGTTATAGCGCAAGTGAGTAACGGCAATGCGGATACTGTAACCCTCGCAATAAAAGCGGCAAAAAAGGCATTTAAACCTTGGTCGAGTATGCCAGCGCACCAGCGCACAGCCTTGTTACGCAAGTGGTTTGATTTAATGATGCAACATCATGAGGATCTCGCCCGTATACTCACGCTTGAACAAGGCAAGCCTTTGGCAGAAGCGAAAGCAGAAATTGCTTATGGCGCTGGCTTTATTGAATGGTTTTCCGAAGAAGCTAAACGGGTATACGGCGATACCATGCCTAGCTTGTCATCGAGTCAAAAAATTATTGTCATTAAACAAGCCGTCGGCGTTGTTGCGGCGATCACACCATGGAACTTTCCCAACGCGATGATTGCTCGAAAAGCTGCTGCCGCCCTTGCCGCAGGTTGTAGCTTTGTGGTTCGTCCAGCAGCACAAACGCCCTTGTCGGCACTGGCAATGGCTGAACTTGCTCAGCGTGCGGGTATTCCTGCCGGTGTGTTTAATGTTGTTGTCGGCACCGACGCAAACGCCATAGGTCAAGTACTCACTACACATATCGACGTTGCAAAATTTACTTTTACCGGTTCAACGGCGGTTGGAAAAAAACTCATAAAACAATGCGCCTCAACGATTAAAAAGGTGTCGATGGAGCTTGGCGGTAATGCGCCGTTTATTGTGTTTAATGACGCCGATATCGACGAAGCCGTGCAAGGGGCGATAAGCTCAAAGTATAGAAATGCCGGCCAAACCTGTGTCTGTACTAATCGTATTTTTGTGCAAAGCGATGTGCTTGCACACTTTACTAAAAAGTATACTCAAGCGGTTAACAAATTAACGGTTGGTGATGGCATTAAAAACGACACACAAATAGGGCCACTTATTTCAAGCGCTGCGGTTGATGGGGTTGAAAAATTGGTAGCACAAGCTGTTGAGCAAGGTGCGGTGTTAACCACGGGGGGTAAGCGTCATCACGCTGGTAGTCACTTTTTCCAACCGACGGTATTAACCCAAGTGACCGCCAATATGGCGATAACTGACACTGAAATATTTGCGCCAGTATCGCCCATTATTGCTTTTGAGCATGAAGAAGAGGTGATTGCCATGGCAAATGATACTGAATACGGCTTAGCGGCCTATTTTTATGCTCGTGATATCGGCCGTATTTGGCGAGTGGCTCAAGCACTGGAATATGGCATGGTCGGCATTAACGAAAGCACTATATCCAATGTTGCCGCGCCGTTTGGCGGTATCAAGCAATCAGGTTATGGCCGTGAAGGCTCGAAATACGGCTTAGACGATTACTTAGACATTAAATACCTTTGTATGGGCGGTATTTAAGTTACTTTTCTATAAAACAACATAACATTGCTCAGCGATTAAGGAACAAATATGACGATAGGTGTGGGTGGCTCTAACGCTAAAATTGAACTTGAAAAATTAGCGGATATGACCGCAAAGGTGCAAACGATCACCACCGCTGAATTTAATCAGCGCATTGCTAAAGCCCAAGCGATAATGGCTGAAAATGATATTGCGGCCACGTATGTTAATGCAGGCACTAATCTTTACTATTTTACCGGCACCCGTTGGTATGCCAGTGAGCGTATGGTTGGCGCCATTATTCCTCAGCAAGGTGAGGTTATCTATATTGCCCCGTATTTTGAAGTGAATACGTTGAATCAATATATGACGATAAAAGGTGAAACAAAAGGCTGGCAAGAGCATGAATGTCCTTACCAACTTTTTCAGCAAACATTAACTGAGCTTGGCATTCACTCAGGTCGTATTGCTATTGATGAATCAACGGCATTTTTTATCGCCAATGGTATTAAACAAGCCGCACCAACATTTGATTTGAGCGACGCAAAAATTGTCACCGCAGGTTGTCGCGCAGAAAAGTCAGCTACAGAAATCGCTTTATTACAACAAGCCAAAGATATGACCCTGGCGGTACATAAAGCTGCCGCGCGCATATTACGCGTTGGCATTTCAACACAAGAAGTTACTGAGTTTATTGATCAAGCGCACCGTAAAGTCGGCGCTGTTGCCGGCTCTTATTTTTGCATTGTGCTTTTTGGTGAAGATTCTTCCTATCCGCACGGCGTTAAATCGCCAAAAACACTGGCAGAAAACGATATAGTGCTGATTGATACCGGTTGTCAGGTTGAGGGTTACAACTCAGATATTACCCGCACTTATGTCTTTGGTGAGCCAAATCAACGCCAACGCGATATGTGGCAAGTTGAAAAATGCGCCCAACAAGCCGCCTTTGACGCTGCCAAAATTGGCATGCCCTGCGGTGATGTTGATATTGCCGCTAGAGCCTATTTAGCAAGCCAAAATATGGGCCCCGACTATCAAACACCCGGTTGTCCGCATAGAACCGGTCATGGTATTGGCTTAGACATTCACGAATGGCCGTATTTAGTGCGCAGTGATCAAACACCTTTGGCAAAAGGTATGTGTTTTTCCAATGAGCCAATGTTAGTGCTACCCAATGAATTTGGTGTGCGTTTGGAAGATCACTTTTATATGACCGACTCGGGTGCGAAATGGTTTACCGAGCCGTCCTATTCTATTGACGACCCCTTTGGTTATCAAAAAGTTTAGCTCCCACTTCAATAAAAGTCAGGGTTAGCTAGCTTAGTAGCTCTGACTTTCCAGCAATGAAATAAAACTATTGCACTTTGTTGCGTTAAATAGTTTGGCGAACGGCTCAGCTTTGGATAGAATCTTAGTATTATCTTTTTTGATGTAGACCTTATGCACGCTATTTTAGAATATATTCCACTGATTATTTTCTTTGTTTTTTATAAATTTGCTGATATTTATTGGGCAACAGGTTCATTAATTGTTACCTCTGCTATTCAAATTGGCTATTACCTGATAAAAAAGCAACCGGTGCCAAAGCGAAACCTGATATTTTTTGGCTTAATTGCAGTTTTTGGCGGCCTCACGATATTTTTACAGGACGAAACCTTTTTAAAGTGGAAAGTCACCATTATTAACGGCTTTTTTGCTACTGCCTTGATCATTAGTCAGCAAGTATTTAAACAAAACATTATCAAACAATTTTTAGGTGAAGCGTTAACCTTACCCGAAGACATTTGGAATAAACTCAACCTTGCTTGGGCCTTGTTTTTCGCAAGCTGCGCCGTGCTTAACTGGTATGTGGCATTTAACTTTAGCCTAGAAACATGGGTCAACTTTAAAGTATTCGGCTTAACCATATTAACCTTTGTTTTTGCCATTGGCTCTGTTATTGCGTTACACAAACATATGCCCGATGAGCCAGAACAAGAAAATAAAGAATAATTACTTGAGTCTATTCAGACTTTAATAAAATAACCGTATTGGAAAAGAGATGTTTTATCTTATTTACAGTGAAGATGTTGAAAATAGTTTAGCCTTGCGCAGCCGTGTGCGTGAAGATCATTTAGCGCGCTTGCGCACGTTGCAAGAGCAAGGACGGTTACTGGTAGCTGGCCCTTGCCCTGCTATTGACACTGAAAATCCCGGTGACGCCGGCTTTACCGGCTCGCTTATAATTGCCGAGTTTAACAGCTTAGGTGATGCACAAGCATGGGCCGACCAAGACCCTTATATCGACGCCGGTGTTTATAAAAACGTTACCGTAAAACCGTACAAAAAAGTGCTGCCTGCATAAGTGTTAGTGTCCCTATGAATAAGAAAAGTGCTGTAAAATATTTCGTCGCTTGCTGGTTATTGCTTTCGAGCAATGCAATGGCAAAAAATACTATTGCTAGCTGCGAAAAAAAGGCCACAACAGCTGAGGTATCACGTTGCTTAGGTGGTATTAAAGAAAAGAAAAACCGCGAGTTACAAACTTGGATTAATAATCAAACTTATATCTTAGAAGATTTAGCCCGCAGTAGCGGCCGACGAACCGTACTTGATATGTTTGAACGTGCGCAACGTAATTTTATTGACTATCGTGAGAACAATTGTCGTTGGCAATATTTAGCCGTTTCTCCCGATGCAAGTGCCGCCGTAGCCTTTAAAAAGTGTTATATCACCTTAACACAATATCGAATTGATGAATTAGCTAAGCTTGGCGAGTAAAATTCTTAAGCGTGTATGTATGTATTAAATACTTAAAATCATTTACCTAGGGGAGTTCCCCTAGGTAAAATAAGATACTTCTAAATGTTTTTCGCTATTAACTGTGCTTTTAATAATCCACCTTTTGTTAGCAGTCTCGCGGAAAATTTAGGATGACGACGAGCTTTAAATGCATCATAAATTAACTTTAACCCGTGCGCTTCAAGCAAAGAAATATTTACTTCTGTATCCATTTCTGCACTTTCAACAAAATCATTAGAAAAGCTTGGCGCAATAATTAACACTTGAGCAACGCGTTTTCCCTGATTTTCACATCGAGTAACATAGGCTTTAACTTGGCGCGATGTAGTTGAGTACTTAGCGAAGTCACCATTTTTGCAGGTTTTTGCCTCTCCGATAATGACATCATTTTCGCTTAATGAAATAATAATATCCGCTTTATCTTTGGCAGTATTAATATCTTTACGGATATCTTCGTCAACAGTAAGATTTAACGTTTCAAATATCTCTTTGGTTATCTCTTCAAATTTAACACCAATTTCGGCTTCTGATATTTCGATACCCGCCGCCTTCATACTGGCTAAATCTCGTTGCGCAAGAGCAGCATAATTTTCAATTAATTTATCATTGGCGTTTGCAAAAGATTCTAAAATTAACTGTCGTGCATTACCTCTTTTTGACAATGTCATTTTGTCTCGCACAACTTTAATTTCGTCATTATTGAGTAAATACAATATATCAATTGGAGTGATACTTAATGCTCGAAGCTTATCTATATCAAGCTCTTCTGAGTCTTCTAATTCAAATTCGCTTTTCAATAACTGTTCGAGCTTAGGAAAATGAATTTGCAACGTTGAATATAGCTCTTTGAAACCTGCTGCACTGAGTGCTTCAAATTCTTCATTCGCTGATTGATTAAGTGTATCTATGATGACATCTATTCTTTCATCTAGGGTTACACCTATTTTATCAACATTCAAATATAGCTCGCAAATTAAAGATTTAAGCCTTTCTTTTCTTTGATTTTGCGTTTCATTTACTGCAAAAATATCTCGCTGGAGAATATGACGAATTGCGATTCGAGAATGAAGGATAGTTTGTATTTTTTCTACTCTTTCAACACCGCGTACTTTTTTACCATAATGCTTTAATATATTCGATAACTCAGCGTCACTTAAGCTGCGGAGAATACGCAGTGTATGTTTGTCTGCTAATTCTTTGCCTTGTAATTCATTTAGAATTGCAACAACTTCATCGGCGACAAATACTTCGGAACGTTTGCGATTAATAAATAATACGCCCATTTCTCTTAGCGTATTCAAACCATCGAAGGCATTATTTTGTGGCACGGGGTCAATCATATGTTCTATTGCTGATGCTTCGTCCATTGATATATTTAATCTGTCGGCCAAGGTATTTAGGATACTTCTTTCATCATCAGTAATTTTGGCTTCACGGTTAATTTTTTCATCATTTAGAAAAGCAACTTTCAAACAATCTTGATAGATGCTTAACTGTGTGCCGCGATCAAAATCATCGGAATTTTCACTTGCGGCAATTTCCGCTTGCAGCGCTTTAGATGATTTTTTTAAACCACGCCATTCTTTATTGTATAAAGTCTCTATCCAAGATGTTCTAGCAATACTATTGCCGTCTCTAGTTAATATATTAATTAACAAACCAATTTGCGCGCCAGACATCGCAATTTGCTCTTGAATTTCTTTTTTGAAATACGAAGATACTAAGGAAAATAAAACTGTAATTTCACTTCCGGAGGCATTTTTAATTTGACCATCAAGCTTACTGACTGATTTTGCTAATTGCTTATCATCGTGCATAGCGCCTGAGCACAATTTATCTAAACATGATATGAACTTAGACTTTTCAACTTGATTAATACTTGAGAGAACATGCGTTAACTTCATTTGCGATCCTTGCTTGATTAGAAAACTTAACCATTAGCAATATAATCCATAATATAACTAACGTTATCAAGCATTTTCACATCAAAATCGTACAAAACACCAATTAAAGTCATTACCTCAACATTTTGCTAAAAACTATCGATAGTGCAAAGTGTTAGTTTCTCTTTTGATAACGGCTTAGCGCAGCATCAAGTCCGCTAGCGATTAGCAAAGCTACTACCACTATCTGCATGGCAATGGCGGCAAAAATATCTGGCGCTTTCATTAAGCTTGCCATCAATGAATCGTTATAATAAAAAAACCATTGGTGATCGGCCGGAAAAACAACCGTGTGTAAGTAATAGAAAACTTGCGTAAAACCCCATGTAGCTAGCATCAATATTACCAGCGAAACTAAACATGCTAGTGCAATTATTTTTTGTTTGCCCGTTGGCATAACGCTTATCGAAGTGAAGCGATTGTGCTTGCGCTGACGTAGGTAAGACACTAATAAAACGCACAGAAAAAGTAAATTACCCCACCAAACATCTACCAGTGAGTCGAGTAAATTGGCCACATCTTGTAAATGCTGTATTTCACTGACGGTTAAAAGTGCTTGCGATAGCCCCTGCGAGTTAACATAACGAATATCGGTTAACCCCTCACCGTGTTGGTGAATAGCCTGAACAATATCGGCAAACTTCTGTTCGTGTAACTCAGCGTTATTAACTGGAAAGTCACGCTTACCTTGAGTGTTTTCCGGTACGTGCTTAGCAATAACGCTATGAATGTCTAAAGTCTGATACCAAAAGCCATATGAAAAATTCATCGACTTGTTCACTTGCCAGCTAATGCCTAAGGCAAAAATAAGTAAAGCTAAGGCGAAAAAACACCAAAGCAGTTGTCGAAAAAATAAAACCTTAAACATACCAATTAACCCCGTGCAAACACCGAATAATACCTGTTGAAATAAAGCCAACCAAAGCACGTTTAGTGATTAATGGAAAAACTCGCTTAGCCTTCGCCAATGCTACCTTTGTAATACTGTTAGCACAAATTATTTAGTACTTATTAAACTGCCTTCAGCCGTTTGATAAAAATAAAGCAAATAATGCTTGAAATAACCACAAAACCGATATACTGTACATCTATACAGTATATCGAGGTAAGCATTATGATTAACAGTAACAAATTAAATTTAACCTTAAATAGCAATAACTTAAAAACAAGCCCTCGGTTAGAAAAACCACAGCTAGTTGCGTTACCTACACCTTGGTGCAATATTGTTCGCGTTAAAGATGACAAAGATTTAACGCAAAAATACCAAAACATATGTCAAAACCATGATGATGCTCATAAGTGGATTTTGATGATTAACCCTGAAAGTGACTCGCTAGATCAACTCTCTATTATGGGGAAAATAAAGCCTGAAAAAATATTAAAAGTGAATGCAAACAAGGTCAACATCAGCCTAGAGCATATTAAAAACACCTTACTAAAAGGCACCTGCTCGGCAATGATTTTATCTGACGCGCAATATGATCAAAAACAACTACAGGAAATATCTCGCTGTGCAGCACAGGGAGAAACCCAGTGCATTATCTTGCAAAAAAACACTACGAAAGCGACAAGCCAATTACATTGATCTGTATTATATTCCGAGATAAAGCCTGCTGAGATAAACTGGTTAAAGCAACCTTGCTATCGTGATAAACTAAGCGAAATTTGTTTTAGACGGATCTGCTGATGTTATGTCCATGTGGCTCTGAGTTAGCCTTCACTCAATGTTGTCAATTGCTTATTAGTGGCACAACAGTCGCACAGTCTCCCGAGCAGCTAATGCGCTCTCGCTACGCGGCTTATGCTACCCAACACGCCGAATATATTTACCAAACTTACGCTCGTTCGAGCCAAGTAGAGCAATCAATTGCTGACATTGCACAATGGGCAGATCAAACGTTATGGCTAAAGCTGGTGATTCACCATGCCAGTGATTTTGCAAAAGACTTTGCAAACCAGCAAGATGCGCAAGTTGAGTTTTCCGCGTTTTATCTACATCAAGGCCGATTATGGCAAATGCGAGAATGTTCTAATTTTGTGATTGAGCAAAAGGCGTGGCGCTATCTCGATGGCGAAGTATCAGAAAGTATTGAAATTGATAAACCTAAACGTAATGCCCCTTGCTTTTGTCAAAGTAACAAAAAGTTTAAACACTGTTGTGCGAAGAGTTTTTAAGCGCAGGCGTCCAAAATGGGCGCTTTAACGCGCGTTGTGTTGACGGCAGCTAACCAAGCATTGACGTTAAACTCAGCCCTTTGTTCCGTTGGCGTTGATGATTCCTGTTGAACTTTTTGCTGACAATACAAACTGGTATTCGTCAAAATATCTTGCTCAATATGGCGAGCATCATCACGAAATGCTAACGCTTTCGGTTGTAGCGTATTGACTAAACGCAGTGCTTGCATTTGTTGTTGCTCAACAAGCTCTGCTTGATTAAATGCCTTGATATCTTCAAGCGTTTGCAATGCTAATGGCGCTACTTCAGGTAATTGAAACGACTTACGTAATTGCTCTGATGTAGTATTTTTTTCGGCGGCTTGTGTCTGTGGTAACTTAAATTGGCTGTGAGCTCGTACATCGTCAGTTAACATGGCGAGCAGCAGTGAAAAATCGGCACGACGTGCGCTATGAACACTTTCATTAAGCTGTTCGCCTAACTGAAGTTCATCAACCAATATGTCGTTTGATAATGCGTCTATTGCCAAAATAATCTGCTCATTTGCTACCACTAATCTGATATCGGCAGTGCTTAGTATTACTTTAGCGATTAAGTAAATTAAAACTGAACTTTTTTAGTAAATACAACGTATTGCTTAAATTTCACTCATATTTATTTGCTAATAGTATTCGCTTACCTTTGGGCATATAATCGCACGATAAAAATAAAACCAAGTAAAGTAAGCATTTAGCCAATTCAGCGCTATATCAGGGAAGTCATAATAATGCCGGAAAATAAGCAATCAACCACCGATATAGCCAAGGCAAAAAAAGCATTATTCTCCGTAATGCTAGTGGTGCTTTTTAGTAGTGCCGGTATTGCCTTGCCCTACCCAATATTAGCGCCCATTTTTCTTAATGAAATGAGCCCATTGACCACATTCGCGAATTTACCTAGTAAAATATTGTTAGGCATTATTTTAGCCATTTATCCGTTAGGGGTTATTCTTGGCAGTTCGGTTTTAGGCGCTGCGTCAGGCATTTATGGACGCAAAAAAACTTTAGTCATCACGCTAATATTAACCGTGATCAGCTATATTTTATCCGCGTTAGCTGTGATGGCAGAAAGTTTTTTACTGTTAGTGTTAGCCCGCTTCGCCACTGGTATTTTTTCTGGCAATATCAGTATTGCCAAAGCGGTCGCCATTGACTTATCGCCAACCCTTGATAAAACCTATACTTTTAACCTCGTTAATGCCACCGGCTATTTAGGTTGGTTACTTGGCCCTCTTGCCGGCGGACTACTCGCTATATACGGGCTCGACAGTGTTTTTTATTTTGCCGCTGCTGTGCTGATGATTGCACTGTTAAGTGTTGCTAGTGTGTTACCCGATGAAGATGATAATACTCAACGAACAAGCATAAAGTTTCGTCAACTTTTCACTAAGCAGAACTCATTTGCGCTATTAACCGATAGCAATGTTAGGCGCATTTTTGTTATTTACTTACTGGCAACATTAGGGCTCAACGCCTATTACGAGTTTTATCCGGTTTGGCTGGTGGAAAAATTTGCATTTTCTAGCCCCGAAATTGGCTACATTACCGTGGTGTTAACCTTATTTATGACCATCACCAGTGTCTTCTTTGCAAAGCGGTTAAAGTATATTTTAGGGCTAAAGTTGGGCGCGGTTATCGGTATGGTGTTGATGGCAATATTATTTAGCTTACACCCAATACTCTCAGCACAAAGTGTTTGGTCAGTGTATGCTATCACAGGTATTGCCATCGCCATTTTTAATGGTTTACTGCCGGTGTATATTTCTGAGCAATATAAAGATATTGAACAAGGGCAACTGATGGGGCTGATCACAACAGTTTTTAGTCTAGCCAATGTGGTTATTGCCTTAGTTGGCAGTGTATTAGCACTGTTTGGCGCGCATTGGGCAATATTATTGGGCGCAGCACTTTTGGTTATTGCGGCGCTTGATTTTCAGCGTAGCCAGCCAAATATTGACTAGCGTTATCAGCTGCCATACCACTTACGTTCAAACCACAATAGCGATAACGCGATAAACATCAGCAACCAAAGGTAGACTTTATTGGCTGCTTGATAGCGCTCAGCGAGTTGCTTATTGAAGTAAGACAACGCCGTAATGCCGGCATAACTTGCCCCTGCTTGACGTTTATTTGCTTGTTGCCAGGCAGAAAAGTCGTTACCGGCATAATAATAGCGAGCTTGCTCGGCAAGCAGGGTTTGCTCATCGGCAAAGGCTTGCATAACATACCAACCCGGTTGCTGAGGCAAAAGTTGACCACATTTTTTATCACCTGATAATGGATATTCGCTCAATATGATATCCGGCGAATCAACACGCGCACGCGACGATAATAAGCAGACATCGTGAAATTGTTGAACCTTAGAAAAACTTGTCGGCGCGGGCAACAACCAACGTGTACTATCGTCGCTGCGCGCTATTTTAGCAAAGAGATATTGCCAGTAATGACTGTAAAATGTTGGCTCCGCTTGTAATGCCCATTGATAGGTTTCATTCAAGGTCGATAATGCCACAGTCCCAGCCCCAAAAGCTTGTTTTACCACTAACGCTTGGCCTGTCGCTGACTCAACCAAGCTTTGCCCTGCTTTAGCGGTTATTTTTATGCTTGCTGATTGCGGCGCGATAACTTGACTAACATCTTGGCTAGGTTGTGCAGGCCAGTAGGGAAAAACTTGCTCAAGTGTGTCATCAGCCGGTGCTAATGAAAATAGATTCAAAATTTTATTTCGTTTATCGTCAACGCTCTGTGCTGATAAAAGCGAGCTATCGGCGTTGATGAACAACCCTAAACCTTGATTGACGGCTTGATACACAGCGTCAACTTCTTCTGCCTCTAACGCTAGCAACATGCGGCTATCCATCAGCAAAACATCACTATCTCGTAATAGTTTTTCATTCAGTAAATGCGACTCAACAAGCTGTTGTTGTGAGCGAGTTTCACTTAGCGCACTTTCGCTGATATTATTCTCACCCATAGCAGTCATATTCACTTTTTGTTGTGCCCATTTATTTTGACTTACTTGGCTAATAATATGCACTGGGCTATTGGCTTGACTTAACCATTGTTTTAAACGCCGCGTTTCAAATGACGGCGCCGATTGTTTTATCAACACCTGCGGTTGATTACCGTTAACAACACTAAAAGCTATATTTTCGACCCGTGTCCAAGGCTGATGCTTGCTTGATGCCTTTGTGACTAACTTTTCGCTTAGCTTTTCGTTTAATGGGGTCAACACCAATTGATAGTTGAATAAGCCCGATATTTTACTGGTTGCTGACAAAGAGAAACTCTCGCCGCCGGAAATAACCGTACTGGCCAGTACTTGCTCATGATGACGTAAACTTAAGGTAAATTGTCGGTTTTCTTCACGGCTTGCTTGCAACTGGCCAGTAACCGTCAAGGCTTGTCCTAACACTAATTGTCGCGGCCAATCTAGCTTAACAACCCCAAGACGTGGTGCGCTGGCGAAAAAGCTAAATTCGATGGTGTTATCGGCGTTATATTCACTTAGACGCTGCCACTGTTGTTCGCTTAAACCATCGCCAAACACCTGCAGTAATGACGGTTGAGTGATGCCCTGCTGCCAAAGTGCGGTTAATGCTGGTACTGAGTTAACCCTTATGACTTTTTCTTGAAAATTTGCCATTAACCATTGGCGTAACCAGCCGTTATCGGTTTTGTTATTTTGCTCTTCCAATAACCATATATGCTCAGCAGATGTTAATGCTTGCTGTATTTCTGCGCTAGTTAGCTCATTAAGGTTGAAGGGTTCATTTTTTGTTGGCTGCACAATGCCTGAGGTCAGCAACACATCAAATGACGGTGTTTGCACTTGCTCATCTAAAGGCAGAACAAACAGCAAGACACTGATAAAAGCGACAATATTCGTCAATATTAACAATGTAAATCGGCCATTGTTATTCAAGCCATTAACCTTGACTTTAGGCACATTGCTATCCGGTGCGCGATAAATCCGTCGAAATGCGAGCAGGCAACTTGCCATCAATCCTATAAAAGCCAGTAGCACTAATGTCCCATGCAATGGGCTGGTAATGCTTAATTGATACTGATCCGTTAAGGCAATAATCACAAGTTGTCCCTTAAAAATTTCCCATAGCTTTCAACGAGCGGTTGCTGATCGTAATAATCTTGAGCTTTGCTAGCGGGTGAAGCTGTAGCGCTCGGTAATAATTGCTCAAGCTTACCGGCTAACAGCGTAATACAGTGCTGACACTGCGATAGTGATAATTGTCGCTCGAGCAGAATTCGCTCAAGCACCGCAAGCACTTCAACCAACGCCGGACGTTTTTCAACTAGCTCGAATATGCCTTGTTTAACGTCCACAACTAATGCTATTTGCTCGTCGCTAAGTTGTCCATGAGTTGTTGAGCGTTCCGAAGGTTTTGTCGACGTTAGGGGCGAAGCTTGGCTCGGTTGCTGCGGCGATAAAACAAGCTGTTCAAACTGATTTAATACCTGTAACAACTGGCGAAACGCCACCTGCGTTTGATTGGATAATTGCGCTAATTGAAACTCAGATACCTGCACCGGCTTCACTAAGATATCGCCTTGCTCACCTTGATAACGTCGTTGCTCAGTCACTGGTGGCGGTTCAAAGCCTAAACGTTTGACATAAATACGTTCGGCCTTTTTCGCCAGTTTTAGTAACTTCAACGCTTGTTGCTCAAACGGCAGTGCTAGCTCTGGCTCTGACAACATTAAGTGCAACTCTGCCTGCCACATATTGGTTAAGCTTTTTTTCATCAAGGCTCTAGGGTCTTGGCTGGTCATCACGCCAACATCGCTATCTTCGTGGTTATGACCGTAGCGATTGATCAACGCCATTGCGCCTGAGCGATCAGCGCTATTTGAGCTACTTGCCGCCTCATCGCCATGGTCATGACTTGGCGCTTGGTGCTCATGTTCTTCACCCGTTCCAGTGATCACCGCATTACTACTGCCACCGGCTTCATCATGCACTTGTATTGTCGGGCGATGCTGTTCATTGGCGCTATGGGTTTCGTCAAACGTTACGCCAACGCTATTGGGTCCTTCGAACTCATCACCTAAATATTGACCGTACTTTTCCTTTAACGCGCTTTGGGCAACACCTAATAATTCAGACGTTTCGACAAATTGGCTTTGTTGAAGGTCTGCTTTATCTTCAATAAGCTCGATGGTTTCAATAATGATCTGCCGTTGAGATTTAAAATACTCGGGCATAAAATCAATTAAAATACCGTCGGCATTAATACCACCTTGCTCTTCTTCTAGCCAACGAATAATTTTTGTTGAAGAACGGGTTTGCTGAGGGCTTGGCTGACGGTTATCACTAGCCAAAATAGTAAAATACATCTCATCGCCGGGCTCCATGCCCAAATCAAGCAATGACCAATCCTTAAAATAATGTTGCTTACCGTCAATAAGTTTTTCGCGATCAAAGCTAAAGTTTTGGTCTCTAAACTTAACCCCCTCACCTGAGCCTTTGGCAATCGAGGCCAAAATTTTCACTTCTGTAATGGCAAAGTCATCAAAAATTTGCACTTGCGCGGTTAATACAGGCACACTATTTTTGCCGTATTCTGTTACGGTATTTTTAGGGCTAATAAAACGAATTTTCGGCGCTTGATCTGCCGTTAGCTTAATACGGTGAATATCGGAGAATTTTTCAGAAACGTTTTGGCTGCTATTCTCAACCGTTAGATGATAAACCATACTGGCGGTTAATTTTCGCTCTAAAGTGTAACGGGCGTTTTTTTGCTTAATTAATTGCTGACGTTCACCGTTGGAGAACACTAAATAGTAATCCAGTGTTGGCTCAGAAAAGTTAAACGTCCAACGGGCTGTGCTGCCCACTAAGGCATCTATATCAAGATTATTTGAGCTCAACAACTCGGCCTGGCCTTCAGCCAGACTGTAGCGCGGCGCGGTAATCGAAACTTGCTGCGATGTTATTTTGATAACCGGCTTATCTTGTTTATTTGCGCTACTTTGCTGCGTATTATCGTTTAACGACGGCTCAGATAACGCGGTTTGATACCAGGTTTTGACTTTATTAAGCCACTGATAATGTTCAGTAACTGACAATACTAGCAGCAATACCATCATTACAATGCCGCTAGTAATAAATTGCCGCTTAGCAAAGTTCGGCGATAATTTTTCACCATTCTCTGCTGATTGCTGACGCAATATCTCGGTAATTTCTTGCTCAATTTTCGTATATTGCAGCTTTTCTAGTGGCGATAATTGCGTTTTATCACGCAGTAATAATTGTGTGCTATCTTCAAGCACCTCAAAAACTGCATTGAGATGACTTAGCAGATTTTTTAAGTTGATTTCTCGATAATCTTTACCGGACAAAAGCAACAGCAATTTGCTCACTAAACCGAGCGAAAACCCAACCAAGAAAAGCCACACGGCGCTGTCCCGCCCGACTATATGGCTATTAACGCCAATAAAAATTACCACCATCAATATAATGAGTAACGTGGGTAAGAATAATATCAGCTGCTGTTGTAATACCTGACGTCGCCATCGTGCTAATAATTGCTGCAAATTGCCATTAACTGCAGATTTTGACTGACTGTTCGCGCGCTGCTGATTTTGCTCGCCATTGCTACACGTTGCGCTTTGCTCGCTACTATGGGCGCTATTTTGCTCATTCATCGACATTAATCACTGACCTTAGCCGAAATTGCAGCCGATGATTTTTCAGACCGCTCACTAACCATACGCTCTAGTGTCCATAACACGATTAACAACAGCATTAATAACTCTCGCCAAAAGTCGTCAGTGTTTTGCCGTTGCGCTAGGCGCTGCGAGGCATGTTCAACTGCAGTAAATTGAGATGTTAAAGAAATAGCTTGGCTAACAGGATTTGTCACTAACTGGCTAATTTGTGCTGAAGTTAGGGTTTGTTGTTTACTGAGTACTTGTTGTTGCCAGTGGCCAAATAATAAATTTTTCAGCAACAGTGGCCATTGCTTAGTGACTAACAAGCTACTCCAAGCTGGTGAGAATTTTGAATGTAATTGATAGACCTCTCCAAGCTTATCACCTGTATTGCTCACTTCGCTTGTCATATCTACAGATGCATTTTCAGCTTGCTCACCATCAAAGCTTAAAGTCGACTTAGTTAACATCGGTATGCTGGATCCATCGGGTTGGCGATATTGCCACAGCACGTTTTCACTTATCTTGATATTTTTCTTACTCAATTGCCCGCTAATATCCAATGGCATGGCGCGTTGATAAAACGCTACTTGTGATGTCAGAAAATGAGTATTGCTGCTATTAATAGTCGTTGTCTTATGTGGCATTAGCTCTGACACATGCCCTTCGACAAACAGTGTTGTGCCTGTTATCAAGGCGTTAGCCGTTGCATCGTCTATCGGTTTTTCGCTTAAATAAAACAGCCATTCGGGTTTCTCATTTAACACTTGTTGATAAAGAGGTGAATTTGCTAAATCATCATTGACAAACGCTTTTACGGTTAAGTTAGGCGCGACATTTTGCTTAATTAGTGCCAATGCTTGTTGAAAATATTTCAGCTCGCCAAAACGCGCTTGCTCATAAACTATCACTACACTGATGTTATTGAGATATTGCTTACTTGCTTGCGCTGGGACGGTTTTTATCTGCCAATCAATGGCATTGTTCAGTATAAGTTTTTGCTGCGCATCACTATAGCTAAATTGCTCTGCACGGTTGGTAACAAAAAATTTGATGCCCGTATCAGGTGATAATTGCGCACTAAAATAATCTAACTGTTGCAGGACATTTTCTCGCTCAGCAATTTCACGTAAAGTGCTTTCTGGCAAAACGTTACTATTGTTTTCAACAGCACTTTTGTTTACCACATTAGCCTTCTTTGTTGGCCAGTTAACTATTACATCGCTAGTGATTATTTTTGTCTGATTGGCTAATAAATAAATCGGCATATCCGCACTGCTGCTCAGTAGTTGCTGTCGCTCTGCATTGTTGCTGTAATTTAACCAATCAGCACTTACCACCGTTACTTCTTTCGCTGAAATTGGCGCTTTGCTAATACTCACTTGTGCCAAGAGTAATATTGAAATTAAGAGTAATAACAAACGTAGCACTAACAGCCAAAACTGAGTTAAACGAATTTGCCGCATACGTTTTGGCGGTAGAGGTGTGATCAAGGCGATATTGGCAAACTTAACTAATGTCGCCTGACTTTTACTGATCAAGTGCAATACTATCGGCACGGCAAGCGCAAATAAAGCCAAGAATGCCCACGGGTTTTGTACAACAATCAGCGGCAGAGTATTTATCATTAGCCGAGGTTTCCTTTCGCTCTTGCTGTTAAAAAGTCAACTAAGGTTTGATCTAGCGCTTGATCAATATTGGCATGAAAATACTGAATATTTTGTCCTGTTAGGGTGTTTTTTAGTGCCTTATCTGCGCGTTTTTTATTGGCCAAATAGCTTGCCCTTACTTGCTTTGCAGCAACGTTTCTCAGCTCGCCCGTTTCGAGGTCTTGAAACTTAACTACCCCTTGATACGGAAAATTAATTTCATCATCACTATCGAGATGAAATGCCACCACATCGGTATGACGATTCGACAGTTTGGCGGTTAAGGTCAGTAATTCGTTGTTTAATTGATGAAAGTCGCTGATCACTACCACTAAGCCATTTTTACGCACGGCGTGCAATTGCGCCAATATTGTTTTTGTATCAGGAAACGAACCGCAAGCTTGTAATTGCGTCAGCGTACGCAGTATTTTTTGCCAATGCCTTTCGCCGGGTAGCGCCGAAATTCGTTGATGCTGTTCGCCCGATAAAGCTAATAAACCAACACTATCACCCTGCTTTTGCGCTAAATAGGCAATAGTGGCGGCCAAATAACGGCCATAATCGAGCTTATGCCAAACACCAATTGCTGAATGCGGCGTTGTTGGTGTACGTGATTGTTGTAGCATAGACTCGCTACAATCGAGCACCAACCAAACGTTAACATCGCTTTCACGCTCTGCTTCACGAACAAAGTATTTATCGGAGCGGGCAAATAATTTCCAGTCAATTTTACTGGGTTCATCGCCAGGCTCATAGGCGCGAAATTGGCTAAATTCAACGCCAACGCCTCGTTGTTGACTGGCGTGATTGCCGTGCAAAAATCCTTGCGCTAAGGTTTTAATCGCCAGCGGCAAGTCTTTCACGCGTAATAATGTTTTGGCATCAAAATAAGGTTGCTGCACGATAACGGCTCTTTTACTGTAAAGGGCTAACGGGCACAGATACAAATGCCAAAAGATCGGTAATCACCTGATCCGGCGTGATATTTAAGGCTTCCGCTTGAAAGTTGACTAAAATTCTATGACGCAATACCGCCGGGGCAACAAATTGAATATCTTCAATGGTAAGACCGTAACGCCCAACCATTAACGCCCGTGCTTTGGCACATAAAATAAGCGCTTGTCCTGCTCGCGGCCCTGCGCCCCAGCGCACATGTTCAGTAACGCTTTGACACGTTTCTTGCTGTGCATGCTCGCTTTGCCCTTTGTTATTCGCCGGTGTTGGCCGAGTCGCGCGCGCTAAATTTGCCGCATAGGTCAGTAGTTCATCGGAGACAGTAACACTGCGCACAAGATCTTGTAACGCGATAATATCATCTGCCGTTAAAATTTCATTAAGCGTGGCCTGCTCTGTGCCTGTGGTGCGCTTTAAAATTTCAATTTCTTCTTGCGCCGTTGGATAACCGACACGAATAAACATTAAAAATCGGTCAAGTTGCGCTTCAGGTAACGGATACGTTCCAGCTTGTTCGACCGGGTTTTGTGTTGCCAAGACAAAAAAGGGCTTCGGCAAGTCGTAGGTAGTGCCGGCATAACTGATCCGACGTTCTTGCATCGCCTCTAATAACGCCGCTTGGGTTTTAGGTGGCGTACGGTTGATTTCATCGGCTAACAAGATATTGGTAAATACCGGACCTTTTTGAAATTTGAAAAAGCGCTCACCACTGTCATGGTCAGTTTCCAAAATTTCGGTGCCTACAATATCGCTGGGCATCAGGTCTGGGGTAAACTGCACACGATTAAACTTCAATGCCAGTGATTTTGCTAACGAGCTCACCATTAAGGTTTTCGCCAACCCAGGCACACCTTCAAGTAAACAATGCCCCCCAGCTAAAATACTGATCAACAATTCATCAATAATTTCTTGTTGGCCAACAATCACTTTGCCAATTTCTTCGCTAACGAGGTTGAGTTTATTTAATAAACCGAGAATTTCTTGCTCTTGCATTTATTTTCCATTTTTTTATTAGTAACGCCCAGTACACAACACAGGGCTGAGTTAGCGGTTCATGGCGTACATAACAATGTTGACGGCAAAACGTGTGTTATCGACTTTTAACCAACGTTTATTACGAAAGTCGTAATCCCACTCACAGCCTAAATCTTTATTACTGTATAGCACGGCAATACGGCCATCAATTTCGATAGCTTTTAAATAGTTATGTACTAAATCATCCCCCCAACCATTAAGCTCAATTGAGGTTCTTGGCGGACCATCAAATTTAAAGAACGCGCTGTATATAGGATGATCGTTAGGAATTTTTTTAAGCGCCTGCTCGCCAAACATCTCCTGCATTTGTCGCTCAAAACTGCGAGCAAACATGCCATCGATATCGTGGTTACAGTCATCAACAAAAACAAAGCCGCCGTTTTCCACATAGTGTTGAAAATTTTGTTTTTCTTCGGCGTTAAATTGTACTAAGCGATGGCCGGCTAAATAACAAAATGGTATCGCGAGCATTTGCGGATCTGATAACGGAATAACTCGCTCTTTAATATCAACACGTAAACTCGTGTATTCAATTAAAGAGTTCAACACATTAGCGGGCATTCTTTCATCCACTTCCCAGTCGCCCGACTCATAGCTTAAGCGTGTGAAAAAGAAATCGATTTGCTCTCTCGCGGCCAAAGGCATAAAGGGGGCACTAAAGGCTCCCGCAGAGAGTAATGATAGGTTGCGAATAAAATGACGTCGATTCATTAATATGCCAATACAAATAATAAGGGTAAACCGAATATCTGCGTTTACCCTTATAAGCTAATGTTGCTTAACTTCTTTTCTAGACAGCGTCAGACAAGCTGCTAAAGGTGAAGTCACGTATTTTCATTGGCGGTACCATATTGCCATTAATACGCTGTGGCTTGCCTAATGCCTCAATATTATTGAGCATTACAATGGGGCTTTCATTGAAGCGGAAGTTTTTAATCGGATATTTGATCTTACCGTTTTCAATATAGAAAGTACCATCTCGGGTTAGCCCCGTATATAACAGGGTTTGTGGATCTAATGGGCGAATATACCATAAACGTGTGACTAAAATGCCACGGCGGGTGTTTTTTATCATATCTTCAAGACTGTCGTTGCCACCGGCCATAATAAATTGTGACGAGCCGCCAAATAAGCCAGAGCCACTATATGCGGTAGGTTTATAGTCAACGCCGGTTTTCTTCGCCCAAAATGGCGAATTTGGCATATTGGCGATTTTACCATCTTTGATCCAATCGGTTTTTTCAACCCGATGACCATTGCCGGCAAACGGCGCTGTTGGCACTTCGCTGTTCATGGGATCAGAATAAATGTGTACACGTTCGTCAAACATTTTTTCGCCCAAACGGTTGGTGGCCCCCCCTTTTTCACCGTCTTTCGCTTTTTTACTTAAAAAGCTGCGCCCTTCATCCGCGGTACGTTGGTTCATACTGCCAAACATATTGCTCAACAATTGCACGCTCGCCGCAGGCTCTAAAATAACGGTATATTTACCGGGTTCCATTTCTTTTGCATCTACCGATCCCATGGATTTTTCAATTGCCACTTGTGACGCTTTTTTGGTATTTAAGCGGCTTACATCACTGTAATCTCGGCTGACCCAACCTGAGCCTTTACCATCTTCGGTGCGAATGGTGACAGTAAAATCGACATTAGTGGCTTTGTTATAAGCAAACATGCCTTTTTTATTCATAATGGCTACAAAACTGGTACCGTCTTGTAAAAAGCCCGATGACACCAACTTGTTGGCTTTAGAAGGCTTAATGCTATCTTCTGCCGCTTGTGCTCTATCTTCAGGCGTAACGTTAGCGGTTGATTCGAACGCCGCTTGTGGCTTAAGGTACTTTTGCGGGCCAAATGTCGGCATGTTTTCCGGATTTTCCGGTGCCAATTTCGCCAACTCTTCTGAGCGTTTTACTACTTTCATTAACGAGGCATCATCAAATTCATTGATGGTAGCGACGCCGGTTTTTTTCCCGAAGGTTGATTGTACCGCTAAGGTTAAGTCACTTTGCTCACCCGCTGTTGAAACGGTATTGCGAGCGGTACGAATATTGCCGCCAACGATGCCGTCTAAATTACACTCACATTCATCAGCTTTAGAAAATGAAAGTACTTTTTGTAATAACTTTTTCGCGTGTTGTTCTGTTAAAATTGTCATGACGCTTTGCTTCCTTTTACTTTATTTTTATCGTCAAATATGAGTTAAATTACACTTTACGGGCGGTATTGATCACGTTGATATTATTAAAACGTGTCGTTGGACAACCGTGAGAAACCGCACTCACTTGCGAAGGTTGACCTTTACCATCAAAAAATGACCCGCCTAAGCGATAATCAGACTTACCCGCTAATTGCGTACAGCTATTCCAAAATTGTTGGGTGTTTGACTGATAAGCAACATCTTCAATTTGCTCCGTAATTTTACCGTTCTTGATTTCAAAAAATAATTGTCCGCCAAATTGAAAGTTATAACGTTGTTGATCAATCGAGAATGAACCACGACCCGCGATATAAATGCCGTTTTCAACATCTTTAATGACATCATCTGCTGATAGGTCTTTTTCATTGGGTTTTAAAGAAACATTTGGCATACGTTGGAATTGCACATCGCGCCAGCTTTGTGAGTAACAACAGCCGTGAGATTCTTTTTGGTCGATCATATGCACTTGGTCACGAATGGCTTGATAGTTAACTAAGGTACCGTCTTTGACCAGATCCCATTCTTTGGTTTTAACACCTTCATCATCATAACCAACGTTACCTAATGAATAAGGTTGAGTTTTATCAGCAAACAAATTAACCATATCAGAGCCATAATTAAATTTGCCGCTTTTCCATTTATCTAAGGTCGCAAAGCTGGTACCGGCAAAGTTCGCCTCGTAGCCTAATACGCGGTCAAGCTCTAACGGATGCCCTACTGACTCGTGAATAGTTAACATTAAATGTGCAGGGTCAAGCACTAAGTCATATTTACCCGGCTCAACGGATTTGGCTTTTAATTTCGCTTGCAGTTGCTTACCGGCTGCCTTGGCATCTTCAATCATGTCATAAGAATTCTTATAACCCACATTGGCACCTGAGACACGAATTTTATCTTCTTCTTTACCGTCTAAGTATTCAAAGCCCATACCCACAGGGTTGCCTAAACCGGTACGTTGTTTAAAGCCTGACTTACCAACAGCGGTTGCAAAAAATGGTGCCCATAAACGATGGACATCTTGGTCAATATAAGAGCCATCGGTAGAAGCAAAGTATTTTTGCTCATTCACTAAAAATAATATCGAGGTGATATAGTTCGCGCCGTTCGACATTGCGGCATCATTTACTGACATCAACAAGTCAACTTTATCTTTAACTGGAATTTCAAAGGCATTCTTTTTAATTGGGGTATTCCAGCTCACTTCGCCAACACCTTTAACAGGAGCAAGTTGTACCGGAACTGTTTGAAATTTAGAGTTTGCCATGGCGACAGCAACCGCTTTTTCTGCGGTTTTAGCTATGCTATCGGGCGTCATATTCGAGGTTGAGGCAAAGCCCCAGGTACCATTGGCAATAACACGAATACCAATACCCGCGGACTCAGTATTAACGATATTATCAACCCGCTTTTCTTGGGTGGTAACAAATTGATTTAAATAACGGCCAATACGCGCATCGGCATATGACGCACCTTTAGCTTTTGCCGCATTTAAGGCGATGTCGGCTAACTTTTTCTTGTAAGCAACATCCATAGGTTTATCGAGTAGTTGTTCCGCTGACACCGCTACGCCTGACATTGGCAAGATCAAACCGCCAGCGCCAACCCCGGTTAGCTTAATAAAATCACGTCTTTGCATATCCCTTCCCTCAGTTTATTTTTATAGCTTTTATTTTTAACTTCTAGTTTTTACTTGCTTACTTTTTATTAATTAGTACGGCTAGCAGCCCTTACGTACTCTGACATAAACACACTAACCAGCTGAATCAAAAGCGTTTATATCGAAAATTTACCACTGTTCAAATATAACGTTAAATGGCAGTTTATAACAAGGGTTAAAAAACATACTACCGCCAATTGTTAAAAATACGTAACAAAGTATGTCATTGCATGTAAAGCGCGATAAAAACAGTAAATTCTCTTTCGCGCTTATTTGCAACTTCTGGTAGCATGAGCGCAAAATAATTATCGAGTTTCACTATGAAAATCATCTCTTTTAATATTAATGGCCTGCGTGCGCGTTTACATCAACTTCAAGCCATTATAGATAAACATCAACCTGACATTATTGGCCTGCAAGAAATTAAAGTACACAATGATGCTTTCCCGCTAGCCGATGTTGAAGCCATGGGTTATCAGGTGTATTTTCATGGCCAAAAAGCGCACTACGGCGTTGCTATGTTATGTAAAAAACCTGCTGATGTAGTGATTAAAGGTTTCCCAAGTGATGATGAAGAAGCACAAAAACGTATGATTATGGTGCAAACCACCGACGAAAATGGCGAAAAAATAACGGTTTTAAACGGTTACTTCCCGCAAGGCGACAACATTGCCCATGAAACTAAATACCCTTACAAGCGCCAATTTTATAAAGATTTAATGCAATACCTTAATGAAAACCATACTCCAGATGAAAATATTGTGGTGATGGGTGACATTAATATTTCGCCAACAGATTTAGATATTGGCATAGGTGAACCGAACCGTAAACGTTGGTTAAAAACCGGCAAATGTAGTTTCCAACCGGAAGAAAGACAGTGGTTAGCCACCTTAATGGAATGGGGCTTTAAAGACACTTTTAGAGAATTGCATCCAACGCGTGAACAGCGATATTCTTGGTTTGATTACCGCTCACGTGGTTTTGATGATAATCGCGGTTTACGCATTGACGTAGTACTTGCGACAGAAAATCTGGCCAATCGCTGTATCGAGTCCGATGTTGATTATGAACTTAGAGCGATTGAAAAGCCGTCTGATCATGCGCCAATTTGGTCGACTTTCAGCCAATAAATACCGTTCAATCCAATAATACTCAACACACCAACCACTAAACCTATAAAAGGGGCTTGTCCCCTTTTACATCATGACATGTGATATTTATGACAGCCACACATTACATTTGCCCTTTATGCAGCGCTTCTTTAATTAACCAAGAAAACGTTTTCCGCTGTGAAAATAATCATAGTTTTGATATTGCGAAAGAGCAGTACGTAAATTTATTGCCAGTACAATTTAAACATTCAAAAAATCCCGGTGATAACAAAGCTATGGTCAACGCCAGACGCGCGTTTTTAGAGCAAGGTTATTATCAGCCTTTAGTCGATAAATTAGTGACGTTATATCAGGAAAAAAACGCTGAAAATAGCCTTAAAAGTAATGTGATCCTCGATGCCGGTTGTGGCGAAGGCTATTACACTCATCAACATAAAAACGTGAGTAACATAGTATATGGTGTTGATATTGCTAAAGAAGCGATAAAAAAAGCCGGAAAAAAATACCCTCAATGCCATTTTAGTGTTGGCACCTTGTCAAAGCTACCCTTTGCTGAGCAGCAATTTTCGTGGATTGTGTCAGTTTACGCGCCGATTTTAGAAACGGAATTTACCCGGGTACTGGCAAACGGCGGCTTTTTATTAACGGTAACGCCTGCGAAACAACATTTAATGCAGTTAAAACAACAGATTTATAATGATGCCCAAGAGCATGATGAAGAAAAATTACCTATTGAACATTTGACCTTAATACACCAAGAAAATATTTCTTATCAAATGTGTTTAAAAACAGGCCAAGACACACTGAATTTACTGTCAATGACACCGTTTGCCTTTAAGGCCAGTGACGCGGTAAAACAAGCCTTGTTACAACAAGATAATTTTCACTGTCAGGCCGATTTTCTTATTAGGCTTTATCAAAAGCCATAAAGCACGCTAGTTTGACGGGCTATGATCGCGGAAAGTTAAGTGCAATAACTGGGCTAAATCCATATAACGAGGACGTTGTGTGGAGAGTTTAATGTCGCCACCGTTTTGATTAACCCGCGCAACACTTTCTTTATACCAGTTAGCAAGGGCTGGTGGTAAGAACTTATCTGCGGTTATCCCCATAAAAATTAGCGCCTGTAACGGAAAGCTTAATATGCATAAGCTGTACAATAATGCTTGTGGTAAGGCTGACATTGAACCGAAATACACTTGCATAATAAAGCAAAATAACGCTAAGCCGGGCATAACCTGACACACCAAACGGCTGATTTTAACCACATGATACTCGCGAAAGTATTCATCGAGCTCAGCGCGTACCGGCCATAAATGAATATACTTTCGGCCCAGCGCAATAATTTCTAATACAGATAACTTCATAGCCCACACACTACAACAAGGTTTACTTAAAAGATAGCACTATCACTATAGCCAGCCACAGGCATTGAGATTTTATTGCCCAATATCAATATTTTTAATGCCTGAATACACTATAATAGCTGTCATCAAAGCATTATATAAATGACCTTATCATTATGACAAATAATTATATTTTAGTGTTAAATTGTGGCAGCTCCTCGTTAAAATTTTCTTTGCTCAACCCAAAAACCGGCGCCAGCTTATTATCGGGCTTGGCTGAATGCTTACTAACCGAGCAAGCGAGTATCACAATAAAATATGAGGGTAACAAGCAGCAAACGTCGATCCCTACGCCGTTTGACCACCAAAGCGCTATTGCTTGCTTAGTACAGTATTTACAGCAATTTGAGTTAGTCTCAAATATCAGCGCCATCGGCCATCGTGTGGTTCATGGTGGCGAACACTACTGCCAACCAACACTGATCAATAACGATGTTAAAACCACGATAGCAAACTTAGCGCGTTTAGCACCACTACATAACCCCGCAAATTTAATCGGGATTAAGGCCGCAGAATCGGCATTTCCTCACCTAGCACAAGTGGCCGTTTTTGATACCGCTTTTCATCAAACTATGCCTGAAAAAGCTTATATCTATGGCATTCCCTATGACCTCTATCAAGAGCACGGCATACGGCGTTATGGTTTTCATGGCACCAGCCATTACTTTGTTGCTCAGCAAGCAGCAAAACTTGTCGACAAACCCATAGCACAATGTAGCTTTATTAGTGCCCATTTAGGCAATGGTTGCAGCGTTGCCGCCATTAAAAACGGTAAAAGTGTTGATACCAGCTTGGGCATGACCCCGTTAGAAGGCGTAATGATGGGCACCCGTAGTGGCGACCTTGATGCCGGCATTATTTTTCACCTGATAAATCAACTTAATTACACCGTTGACGAGGTGGATAATATGCTTAACAAGCAAAGTGGCTTACTGGGCGTATCGGGTATTAGCAATGATTGCAGAGCAATAGAAACAGCTTACGTTGAAGATGATAACCCCAGAGCCGGTTTAGCACTGGAGGTATTTTGCTATCGTATAGCGAAAGCAATTGCGTCATTTACCGCCAGCTTAACCTCACTTGATGGCATTATTTTTACCGGTGGTATTGGTGAAAACTCCGATCTTATTCGCGAAAAAATTCTCGGGCAATTAGGCTTGTTAAATTTCAGCACTAATCCACAAGCAAACCGTGAGATGCGCTTTGGCCGTTCAGGACTTATTACCAATGAAGAGTCACGCGCTGCTTGGGTTATCGCCACCAATGAAGAATGGGTTATTGCCGAGCAAACCCAGCAACTGCTTAATCAAGGAGCAAAATAATGGCACATCGCATTATGTTAGTACCCGCGGGTTTTGGTGTTGGCTTAAGTAGTATCGCACTGGGGCTTATTCACGCCTGCCAACAACAAGGCATTAATGTCGGCCGTTTTAAACCCATTTCACAGCCAGCGCGCAATGTTAGAACCCATGCTGAGCAAAACATAAGCAAAGACGATGCTTCAAGCGCCATTTCACTGGCTTATGTTGAACAACAAATGGGCGAAGGCCGTAATGATATAGTGTTAGAGCAAATTGTTGAAAACTTTAACGCCCTTGATAAATCACATGACGTGGTGATTATCGAAGGTTTGATCCCCACCACGCGTCAACCTTATGCCGGACGCATCAATCGTGAAGTTGCCCAAGCACTATCGGCAGAAATCGTATTAGTCGCGGCGCAAGACAATGATTCTGTCGAAGCGTTTGAAGATCGTATTGAAATGAGCGCTGAAACCTTTGGCGGTATTAAAAATTCAAAATTAATTGGCTGTATTATCAATAAAATTAATTCGCCTGATAAAGATGAATTTGGTTTATTGCCGCATGAGAAAGAGTTTAATCAGCCGCTTGACCTAGCACCCTTGACTAACTTATCGCTGTTTAAAAATCGCCATTTTAAGTTACTCGGCACAGTGCCATGGGAAATGGAGCTTATTGCACCGCGGGTTATCGATATCGCTCACTATCTCAATGCTGACATTATCAATGCTGGCGATATGGAGCATCGACGCATTCGCAGCATTAGCTTTTGTGCCCGCACGGTTGACAATTTAAAGAGTCACCTACAGCCCAGTCGTTTAATTGTTACCCCAGGCGATCGTAGCGACATTATTATTGCCACCTGTTTATCAGCCTTAAATGGTACTAAGGTAGCGGCGCTAGTGTTAACCAATGGCTATATACCCAATGACAATATTATCAGCCTATGCCAACAAGCCCTTGATGCCGGTTTACCGATACTTTCTGTGCCGTGGGACACATGGCAAACCTCACGGCATTTAATGAATTTTAACCCTGATATACCCGCAGACGACCTACAACGCCAAGAGCGGGTCAAAGAATTTGTTGCCGATAACTTATCAAGCGACTGGTTAACCCAACTCAGTAATAAAGCTAGTATTAGTGACAAAATGTCACCACCGGCCTTTAGACATAAATTAACCGAACTAGCACGGCAAGCTAATAAACTGATTGTATTACCAGAAGGTACAGATATTCGCACCATTAAAGCCGCGGCTATTTGTGTTGAACGTGGTATTGCCCGTTGCCAGTTAATTGGTGATAAAGAGGTTATTTTACGCATTGCTGAGCAGCAAGGTATCAACCTACCAGAGGATTTATTGATCACAAACCCTGATGAAATTCGCGATAATTACATTGCCCCTATGGTGGCGATCCGAAAA
Organism: Cognaticolwellia sp.; assembly: GCA_049614565.1. Classification (GTDB taxonomy): domain Bacteria; phylum Pseudomonadota; class Gammaproteobacteria; order Enterobacterales; family Alteromonadaceae; genus Cognaticolwellia. The sequence goes on from JBMZDW010000009.1 coordinate 52,230, forward strand.
GCAAAAGGGCTAACCGAAGTCATCGCCAAACAAGAGCTACACGATAATGTGGTATTAGCCACCATGATGTTACAACTTGATGAAGTTGATGGCTTAGTTTCCGGTGCGGTCGGTACCACCGCCAATACTATTCGCCCCGCGTTGCAGTTAATAAAAACCGCGCCGGGTAGCTCATTAGTTTCATCTATTTTCTTTATGTTGTTACCTGATCAAGTACTGATTTATGGCGATTGCGCCATTAACCCTGAGCCAAACGCTGAACAACTGGCGGATATTGCCATTCAGTCTGCCGACTCAGCTGTCCAGTTTGGCATAACGCCTAAAGTCGCCATGATCAGCTATAGCACAGGCACTTCAGGCTTCGGCGCTGATGTTGAAAAAGTTGCTGCCGCGACTAAAATTGCCCAACAAAAACGTCCCGATTTGATCATCGACGGACCATTGCAATACGACGCGGCGATCATGGAAAATGTTGCCCGTAAAAAAGCGCCCAATAGCCCAGTGGCCGGCCAAGCCAATGTCTTTGTATTTCCCGATCTCAATACCGGTAACACCACCTACAAAGCCGTGCAACGTTCCGCGGATTTAGTCAGCATTGGTCCAATGTTACAAGGCATGCGAAAACCGGTTAACGACTTATCGCGCGGCGCCTTAGTTGACGATATTGTTTACACTATTGCCTTGACGGCAATTCAAGCACATTTATAATTCAAAGCGATAAAAATCCGGTTTGAAAAGATCTACTGTATTAATAAGTCGATCTTTTCACCGTTTTATCATTAATGGGATATTTTACTATCTTATCTTAGGTTTTTATTGATAAATTTAAACTGGTAATTTTTAACCACAAATTAATGTTCATATAAAACAATATGATAAGCAGTTAAACAATAGTTATACACAATGATACCCACAAGTTGTGTGGATATCATTTAATAAACAATTTTAAAATTAGTAGAATAAATTTTCTTGATATCACTCAATTTAGTTATAAATATACCAGTTTAGTGACAATTATTAATTTATCAGCCCCTATTAACAGGTTAACCAGTGATTTACATGATAATGGTTACCGAAAAACACAGATCCTTATACCGTATTCCCCTAGAGTTCCCTGCTATTAAACGCTATAGTATCGCCACTACTGGCTAACGATACTAAGTTGATTTATGAGTCATTTAACCCTACGTCGCTTATCTGAAACATTTGCTATTCACAGCTTACGCCGTGATAGTGCAATTCCTGATGCGGTATTTACCGCGCCAATATTCTTTTTGGCAAAAACTTATGACGAAGTCTCAATTGTTATTCCTGAGCATATTGAAATTGACAGTGAAGAGGCCGAACTCGGTTGGCAAGCATTCGAAGTTGTTGGGCCATTAGATTTTAGCTTAACCGGCATAATGTCAAATATTTCCACGGTTTTAGCCAATGAAAAAATTAGCATTTTCGCGGTTTCCACCTTCGATACTGACTATATATTAGTAAAATCAGACAAGTTTGACGCGGCAAAAGCGGCGCTGATCAAACATAACTACCAAGTGATTTAATTTAGGAAAAATAATGACAATACTGTATGGCATTAAAAACTGCGATAGCGTAAAAAAAGCAAAAAAATGGTTAGAAAAACAAAATGTTGCCTATCAGTTTCATGACTTTCGCACTGATGGCCTAAGTCCAGAGTTGTTGCAAAGCTTTATCAGCGACGCGAGCACGTCAGCCTTATTAAATAAACGTAGCACAAGTTTTAGAAACTTGGCCGACGAGATAAAAAATACCCTTAGTGATGAAGTCATAGTAGACGCTATGCTAGCACAGCCAACCTTAATTAAACGGCCACTGCTTAAACACGGCGATGCCCTATTAGTTGGCTTTAAAGATGAACAATATCAAGCCACCTTGTTGTAGGTACTAATTATTATTATGAAAAAACACACTGACAATACCATAGCGTTAGCCCAAGCACTGATTACACGCCCTTCGGTAACGCCAGAAGATTTTGGCTGTCAGGCACTGATGGCTGAGCGTTTAGCAAAGCTAGGCTTTAGTAATGAAAGTATGATTTTTGAAGATACCACCAACTTATGGTCACGCAAAGGCAATGCGGGCCCAGTGTTTTGCTTCGCTGGTCATACCGATGTGGTGCCCGCAGGCAACCTAGAGCGTTGGCATACGCCGCCATTTGAGCCGGTAATTGCTGATGGTATGCTTTATGGCCGAGGCGCTGCCGATATGAAAGGCAGTTTAGCAGCGATGATTGTCGCCACCGAACGGTTTATTGCCGATCACCCTCAGCACCATGGTTCAATCGCATTTTTGATCACCAGTGATGAAGAAGGCCCTTTTATTAATGGCACCACGCGAGTAATTGACACCCTAGAAGCGCGCAATGAAAAAATTGATTTTTGCATTGTTGGTGAGCCCTCAAGTAGCCATAGACTAGGCGACGTGGTGAAAAATGGCCGTCGCGGCTCGATATCGGGTGAGCTACATATACATGGTAAACAAGGGCATGTTGCCTACCCCGACCACGTGATCAACCCGATTCACAAAGCCATGCCAGCATTGGCCGAACTTAGCGAAATGCATTGGGATCATGGTAATGAATATTTTCCACCAACGAGTTTTCAGTTATCAAACATTGAGTCGGGTACTGGCGCAACCAATGTGGTACCGGGGCATTTAACCGCACTCTTTAATTTACGCTACAGCACCGAATTAACCGCCGAAATGATTGTTGATAAAGTCGAGGCTTTGCTCACTAAACATCAATTGGACTATGAAATTAACTGGGTGTTTAATGGCCAACCTTTTATCACCGAGCCCGGCACTTTAGTTGACGCTGTGGTAAACGCTATTGATAGCGGTTGCGATATTAGCACTGAGCTCTCCACCAGCGGCGGCACCTCAGACGGACGCTTTATTGCCCCAACCGGCGCACAGGTAGTTGAACTTGGCCCGTGTAACGCGACTATTCATCAAGTGAATGAATGTGTTGCTGTTAACGACTTAATATTATTAACCGATGTTTATTATCAAACCTTAGTGAATGTGTTAACCGATGAACCCTCGCATGACCGAGTTTGAACTGTTATTAACCGGCCAAACTGATCGCCATATTCATTGGTTTGACGATGGCACGGGTATTCATCATGACATGTTATCGGCTTTTGCCGAGTTACAAAATGCCGTTCAGGATGCGGGTTTTGAGCTGAGCATTGCCAGTGGTTTTCGTAGTTTTGAGCGACAACTCACCATTTGGCAAAACAAATTTTTGGGTAAAAGCGCCATTAAAAATGCCGTCAACGAAACAGTAGCGCTTGAGCACTTAAGCGATGTTGAAAAAATACACGCCATTATGCTGTTTTCTGCGCTACCGGGCGCTAGCCGACATCATTGGGGTTGTGAAATTGACGTGTATGCAAAAAATTTATTACCCCCGAAACAAGCGTTAGCGCTAGAGCCATGGGAATATCAAGCTGAAGGACACTTTTACCCATTAACGCTTTGGCTTAATGAACATGCAAAACAGTTTGGCTTCTTTTTACCTTATGATAAATTTCGTGGCGGCGTTGCCCAAGAGCCATGGCATTTATCTTATCGTCCGTTATCACAGCACTTTCAACAAAGCTATAATCAAGAATTGTTAAGAAACACACTAGTAAACAGCGATATTGCCGGTAAAGCAATATTATTGGATTTATTACCTGAGCTCTATCAAGGCTATATTATCAATGTCGCCAGTGCTTAGATGGTTTATAATAGCCATTATTTTGCAATGACCGCACCTTACGGAACATATTTATGGACAACGTACTCACTGAAGGCTGGGTTGCCCCTGCTCTTATTATTATTGCCCTAGTGATTTTAATTGGTAATTTAAGTACTTTTCAAAAAAGTGCTAAAACCCCGTTACGTAAAAAAGGCCTTAATGACTTAAAAGAAACCCTGCCAAGAACGAATAAGTCGCCAAGTGAAATGCCAAGCTTTGGTAAAACTTCTAACCTAGGCCAGAAAACAAAAAACTCCGATTAACGGAGTTTTTTTTATTCTTTAAAAAGCTATCATCACGCTTATAAATACCTTAAAACTAGTGATTAAAATACGTCTTTAAACGATAGCCCCGCTTCCATCACTGGGAATATTTGCTCTAAAGTACTCGCGGGTAATGCAACACCTTGTGCGTTATAAAGCGTAACATTCGATTTTTCGGCAATTTTTTCTAACTTAAATTGATACTTTCCATTAGGTAACTCAACCACCGGTAGCTCGTCACCCCAAATGCTGTCCCAGAAGCCCGACTCTGGTTGCACGTAATCCACAAAGTAAACTTTTGCGCTTTCGTCAAGATCGGTAATGTCAAAGCCATGATCTTCAAAAAATAACGGCAAGTTAGACCACAATAAATCAGAATCAATTTCAACAATATACGCCGCTTCGCCCGCGGTGTTTTCACCTAAACTAACAAACTTTTGACTGGCGGTTAATAAACGGTTTTCACGTTGCTTTAAACGGTATTGGTAGTCAACTTGGCCAATCACTTCATTAAGCATCTGCATTTCAGCGCGCGTTTTATCTATGATATCAATACGCTTAGTTTCACCGCTTTCATCTTTTTTCATGTACTCGATAAGCTCAACCGTTAATGCGACACTACGACCGTGTGGTTTAGCTTCGATAGCGTAACGAAAACGCCTACGTTCAGACTTTGCGATAGATCTCAGCGGCCAAGTACCGGCTTCAACTTCTTTGTGAAACCAATCAGATTCATACGCTAAACCGGCATCATCAATTGGTGTTAATTGCACATTATCAGTCGCTAACTGGCTCTTTAACGCCTGTACAATAAAACTTTTTAGATCTGTGTCTTCAAGTACTTGGTCAAACCAAACCTTTGCCACTGCTGAATTGCTTTCAGTTCGCGTTGACGCAGCAATAGGTAGCACTAATGAAGGCGCTCTCACGTCAACATTGGCACCCACTGGACCTTGGTGATTAATTTTGTTGGTGACAAAAAAAGTATCTTTTGTCGCAGGTTTATCTAGCCCTGCAGGTATCTTTAAAGTGCTTGCTTCAACTTGTTGCGCGTAATCAAAATCGCCTACCGCTTGCTTATTATTTACTGAAGAGCAGCCGGCAACAGCCACACTCAATAATGAAAAATATAATATTTTGCGATTCATTAACACTCCCGAGGATACAAATCTGAATCTTTCTAAATTTAATTTTGTCTGACAAATATTGGCTTGATAAGTTTGCTCTATCTACCCTTTGCTCATGCCTATGCACTATGTCAATAATGCCGTTTTGAGTACTGAAACTGAGCTAAGTTCCCCAACGTCATTTAATTTATATAATGTACATCAGATAACAACCAATAACGCCAAATACAGCAGCGCACCATGGTACTTGCCTGAAAATGCAAACACAAGATAATGACGCACATTTCTGATAAAAAGTGATAATTATTTTTTTAACCGTTCAGCAAGGCTTAGTAATTATTTTCGCAGGATAAATTGCTTGGAAATGTGCAAACTAATTTTTTGAAAGACATATTTCACAATCGCTAATTTTCATCGAAAATAAACCGATATTACTTCGATAATACTCATCGAAAGTAGCAATAGAACAAATAACTAACAAACTGGCGTAAAAACAATCCAGAAAGCGTCAGCTGCGCTAGTTTTAATGACGGGGGATGCGTTATAATAGCGTTTTTATAGATGATGTTAGGTTTATTGATGAGTGAGTATTTAGTGTTAACGGCAATGGGGCCAGATCGCACAGGAAGTGTCAGTGACTTAACCAAGCTAGCTAGTGAATGTGGCTGTAATATTATCGACAGTAGAATGGCGATATTTGGCTTAGAATTTACCTTGATCATGTTACTCAATGGTACAAGCCAAGCCATTATTCAGTTAGAAAATAAATTACCTGTGGTGGCTCATAAACTTGAGCTGATCACTATGATGAAAAGAACCTCAGGTTATCGTGAACAAGACTTTGTCCATCACTACCAAGCAAGCTATGCCGGTATCGATCAACCTGGGGTTTTAAAAGCGGTTACCGCGTTTTTCGCCACCCGTAATATTGATATTTCATCATTGAAATCTGAAATTAATCAGCAGAATAACCATATGAGCGCCGCAATACTGATCGCCCTAACCCAAGAAACCAGTATTGAACAACTCGAAAGCGATTTTGTGCAATTGTGTGAGCAGTTTGACGTACAAGGCTGTATTAAAAAGGTACAGTCAAATTTATTTTAGCCGCATACCATAAGTCGCTTATCTAACGAATAATCAAAAGGAAAATATTATGGCAATAGAAGTTGGTCAAGTTGCACCTGACTTTACACTCTTAGATCAGGATAGCAATCCTGTAACATTATCAGAGTTAAAAGGAAAAAAAGCCTTACTTTATTTTTATCCGCGTGCCAGCACACCTGGTTGTACCGTTCAGGCACAAGGCTTACGTGATTCTAAAGCTGAATTAGACGCACTGAATGTTATTGTACTTGGTATTAGCCCCGACACGCCAAAAAAGCTGACAAACTTTACCAACAAACAAGCACTTAATTTCACCCTACTTGCAGATGAAGACCATGCGGTATGTGAAAAATACCATGTATGGCAATTGAAAAAGTTCATGGGTAAAGAAAACATGGGTGTGGTTAGAACCAGCTTCCTAGTTGATGAACAAGGTAATATTGAACATGTATTTAATAAATTTAAAACCAAAGATCATCATCAAGTGGTGTTGGATGTTTTAAAAACGCTTTAGCAAGATACGCCGACAATATACCCTATCAAAGAAACGGCTTAACGTGTTGATGTTAAGCCGTTTTTATTTAATGACTTGTACCTTTTTCGTAATTAATTTTATTAAAAACATTATATTTACCTGAAGGTTTCTTCATCGGAAAACGTTTAATTTCTTGTAAGGTATTAGCATCATAAACAATAAGCGCACCATCGTTATCCCAAATACTGAGCAAAACATATTGGCCATCTTTGGTAAACTCAACATGGGCGGCAGTTTTGCCCGGCATGGGGCGCAGAGTTTTAACAATTTCTAAGGTGCTTTTGTTGATCACATGCACTTTATCTTTATTCGGGCCAAAAAATACATCCACCCATGCATAAGGCGAGTTGCTGTGGCTACGCATAAAAAAGCCCGGCCCCTGAGTTTCGATTTCTTTGATCACTTGCCAGTTTTCCATATCAATAACACTGACCCGCCCTTCTTTAATATTCGGTGACGCAAAAACCGTTTTACCTTGATAATCCCAAGTAATGCCCGAGCCTAAATGTGGCATTCCCGCCATCGCGATAGTAGCCACTTTTTTCTTAGCATCAAGGTTTATTACTTGACCATTATGACTATCACGCGATGCGCCAATTAAATTGATATATTCAGGATCAAAAAAGAAATCATCTAAGTAATCGGCAGTTTTAATGCGGCGAATAGGGAAGTTCTCGCTTACTCGCCAGTTTTCTACCTTGCCTTCACCGCCATCTTTACGATAATCGTGTGCCCAACCTTTATAAACATCAACACCACCTTCGCTGCTATAGGGGATTTCCCATACTTCTTTCACATCTTTTAGCGCGACAATAAAGCTATGCCGCGGCGGCGCATTATAAACGGCACTAACCCTTGAGCTAACACCGTTACTATCAATAGTGGCAATGGTTTTAATCGGTGATAAATCTTTGGTATCGAGAATAACGACATTATGCGGTAAATAGTTACCAACAATGGCGTACTTACCATCAGACGATACCGCGAGGTTTCGGGTATTAATGCCGGCACGCACCTCGGAGACTATTTTCATATTGTAAATGTCGTATTTACTGATCCAACCATCGCGCGAAGCAAAATAAACATAACGACCATCAGGTGAATACTTAGGACCTCCGTGTAAGGCAAAGCGGGTTTTAAAACGAGTTATCGGCTCAAACGTATCACCATTGAGTAAGGTTGCCGAATGATCGCCAAGCTCAACAACAATAAATAAATTCATTAAATCGGCGTTAAATAGTGGTTTATCGCCGAGCTTACTTTGATCAAAGTGTTGAATATTTGTCGCGTTAATGTCCGCCAAAGTCCACTGCGGCTGGGTGTCAGGTTTAGTGTAAATATAATCCACTAGCACTTGAGTTTGTTGCGCGCTTAATTGCTCAGCAAAGGCGGGCATTTGCGTGGCAGCACGGCCATTTTGGATAACATCAGCCGCTTTATTTTTTCTTAAGCGTGATAGGTTTTCAGGAAATAGCGCCGGCCCCATTGCACCCATGCGCCCGACACCATGACAGCTTTGACAATGCTTTTGATAGAGCTTTTCAGCACTGTTTTCTGTAACATTCACGTTTTCATTGGCTACAAGGTTAGCGTCAGCACCGCTTTCTGCATTGCTAAACCAAGACAATAGCACTAGCGCTGATATTAACAGGCGTTGTAAGACATTAGTTTTTAGTACTTTAGTTTTCAAGGTACTAGCTTTCAAGACAGCAGATAACGGGCTTATCACCCTCATATGATTTTTCATAATGGCATCACACTTTACAATTTACTTTTAAAACTTCATCGAAATATACGATGGTGCACTAACCCACTTTGGCTGATAACTGTAGCGGTTGCTGATAGTTTTTCGCATCCAAAAAGCCCGGTTTTGCTAACATGCTATCAGTTAATTGGTTAACGACATCGCCAATAACAATCAAAGTGGGTGGGGTAATATTATGTTGTGTGACTAAATCGGCAAGCGATGATATGTTACCGCGAAAAATTTGTTGATCAGGATGTGTACCTTTGCGAATTAATGCCGCAGGGGTATTGGCATCACGGCCATGTTTTATCAGCTGTTCGGTGATGCTGCCTAAGGTATTAATGCCCATGTAAAACACCACAGTTTGCGTGCTGCAACTTAGGCTCTGCCAAGGTAAATTAAGCTGTCCATCGTTTTGCATATGGCCGGTAATAAAGGTACAACCTTGCGCCACACCACGATGGGTTAGTGGAATACCCGCATAAGTGGTACAACCCGACGCCGCGGTAATACCCGGGCAAACATGACAACTAACCCCATGTTGTAATAAAAACTCGGCTTCTTCACCACCACGACCAAAAATAAACGGGTCGCCTCCTTTAAGGCGCAACACTTTACGGCCTTGCTGAGCATATTGCACTAACAGTTCATTAATTTTTCCCTGTGGCACACAGTGTTTCGCTTGTTCCTTACCAACATAAAAACGTTCACAGTTATCGGGTAACAACGCCATAACTTCATCACTGACTAAACGGTCATAAATAGCCACATCAGCCTGTTCAATAAAACGTAAGGCACGTATGGTTAATAACTCTGCATCACCGGGGCCTGAGCCAACAAGGGCAACTTCCCCTACTTGTAAAACAGATTTTTTGCTGATGTTATTTAAAACGTTTGTCTTCAATGGATTCTCTCTAACTAACTGTGTCATCTTGTACATTACCTTATCGGTAGTTATTCGATTATAGAATAAAAACCACCAAGCTTATAAATTTAGTTTCGATAACTTAGTCTGATTTAAACTAAGTTACTTTTATTTTAATTAGACCGCTACAAATGGAATATCTTGGCATGGCGCACTTTTGCTAGTAACACCGATTTCTTCATCGCTTAAATAGCAACCGGGATCTTCTGCCCAAACATCGCCGGTTTGCGCAAACGCGCGGGTACGGGTATTACCGCCACAAATAGCAAGATACTGGCATTTACTACAACGACCTTTTACTGGCCGAGGTTGTTGCCTAAAACCTAGCATTAATGGATCTTGAGTGTTTTGCCAAATATCAGAAAATTTATCGGTTTTAACATTACCTATTGGATGTCCCCACCAATAGGTATCGGGATGTATGGTGCCGGTATTATCAATATTGGCGACATTAACGCCACTGGCATTACCGCCCCAATTCATTAACCGTTGTTTTAGGTTGGCAATGCGCTGTGGGTATTGTTCGCCAAATTTACTTTCCGCCCATTGCAACATAAACGCGCCATCGGCATCATTATTACCGGTAACAAAGTCTGTTGCTATGCCTTGTGAAATATGCGACCAAGCTCGCTCAAATAGCATTTTCATGGCGTCTTTAGTCATTTTAAACATCGCGTCATTTTCCGCGCTACGTTTACCTCGACCCGAATAATTTAAGTGTGATAAATAAAACTTATCGACCTTTTTCTCTTCCATTAAATCCAGCACTTTCGGCAAGTCTTGAAAGTTGTCACGGGTTAAACATAAACGCATGCCAATTTTTATGCCCGCCGCTTTACATAAATCAATTGCTTTCATGGACTCTTGAAAACAGCCTTTTTGACGACGAAACTCATCATGAAACGCTTCTAAACCATCAATACTAATGCCAACATATTGATAGTCTGCGGCTTTTATTTGTGCAATATTGTCTTCATTGATCAAGGTGCCGTTTGTCGACAGCGCAACATAAAAACCTTTTGCTTTTGCATAGGCGGTAATTTCAAAAATATCAGGGCGTAGTAGTGGCTCACCACCAGAAAATATTAACACCGGTACTTGAGCAACCTTTAAATCATCAATGGTGGCTTTAACTTGCTCGGTGCTGAGTTCGTCATTAAAGTCCATATCGAGTGAGGTAGAGTAGCAATGTTGGCACCGTAAATTACAGCGTCTGATCAAATTCCAAATCACCACAGGCCCGGGCATTTTTCTCGCTTTGTTGGCAGGTAAATCATCATAAAATGTTTTTAATAATTGTGAAATTCTAAACATTTGTCTTGATCCTTTTAAATGTTACTGGTCAGTTTTATTGGCGAAAACTTAACAAAAATGCTGCTTGGGGATATTAACGCTTTAAGCGTAAACCCGTTTTCTTCAATATCTCGGTGCTGATCAAGATATCATTAGTCTTAAATTTTTCGCCTTGATCTGGGTCATCATTTCGCTGCTGTAAAACATTAATCAGTAAATCTTTGATTTGAGTTCGGTATTGTTGGACTTCTTGCTGTGTTTTCCCGTGCACCATGGCGAACAGGTTGAAATTCCAACGCGGTAAATGCCGTGGCCTTAAATAGCAGTGGCTGACAAAAGGCAAACGCCCCACCGCTTTGCCCATCTCGCTCACGTGCTGATCTTGAACATCCCAAACCGTCATACCATTGTAGCGATAGCCCAATTTGTAATGATTAGGCACCGCGGCAATACGACGAATAATGCCACGCGCTTTTAAATCTTTGGTCATGGCCAGCACCTCATCAACATTAAGGCTAAGTTGATCAGCAAGCCAATGATAAGGCTGGGCAATAATAGGTAAACCGCTTTGCGTAAGCAGCACGTATTGTCGCTCTAATGGCGAAAGTGTTTGCTCAGACGGGGAGATAAAGTTGGACATAAAACTCTTCTAATTTTGGTGTGTTAAGCACAGGCAATGCGGTTTTTTCTTCGATTTTTTCGATCACTTGATTTACTTCTTCCGCCGACTCGGTACCAACAACAAACCACATATTAAAGTCGTGCGAGCGACGATAATTATGGGCGACTTGTTCAAAACTGTTCACCTGCTGGGTTACTTCGTCAAAACGATGCTCGGGTACCGATAATGCCGCTAAGGTAAAAGCGCCCCCTAAACAAGCAGCATCAAACATTGGGCCAAAGCGGGTGAGTACTTTAGATGATAGTAAGTTGTTAAGGCGGTCGATCACCTCTTGTTCTGTGCTATTGAGCTGCTGGGCAATTTCTAAAAATGGCCGTTCTGCTACGGGTACGCCTCTTTGGAGAATATTAATCAACTGCTTATCAAGTGCGGTTAATTCTGCTAAGTCGGTGTGTGCATGGCGCGACGCTTTATCCATGGGTCACTCCTTTTTTACCGCCTTTGCTTCCGTAACGCGCTCCTTGCTGCTTATAGGCTTTAAAGCTAAATAAAATATCTTTGGGGATATCTGCTAAGCCAAACTTGTCGGTCATGGCGCTAATTTGCGCTAGCACAATATCTCGGTCTGTGCCGTGGATCATACAAAATAAATTGTATGGCCAATCGGGTAAACGTCGGGGGCGTCGATAACACAGTGACACTTCAGGACAAGTTGATAACAACTGCGCCACTTTATCGACTTGGCTATCGGCAATATCCCACACCACCATGGCATTGGCGTTAAAGCCTAATTGTCGATGCTTTACCACTAAGCCAAAACGCTTGATCAAGCCATCATCTTGCCAGTGGGAAATTTGTGCTAATACCTGCGTTTTAGTTGCTTGCAATTGCTCTGCTATCGCCAAATAAGGCTGCGCACAATGCGGTAGACCTTGTTCTAAAATGGCTCGTAAATCTTGTTGCTGCGCTGTCGATAACGCGGATCCTTGTTGTTTTTTACTGCTCTCTTGCCGCTCAGCAAGTTGACTGTCGAATAACTGACTCATATTAATGCCCGCTCTGAATTGGTGCTGGTTTAGGTGTTGCTTTAGATATCGATGTTGGAAAGTTAATATTAAAGGCTAAATCAATGTGATAAGACGCCTCCATCGGCAGCACTAACACTTGATAACCCGTTAACTGTTCAATGCTCGCTAACACTTGCGCTAAGCTTTTATCATCATGGGCGGTCACGACAAACCAAAGGTTGTAACTATGCTCACGGGCATAGTTATGATTTACTTGCTCAAATTGATTCACAATCTCGGCAATCTCGTCTAGCTTATCTTCAGGTACTGCAAGTGCTGCTAAGGTGCTGGCGCCGGCTTTTTTATGATTAAAAACCGCGCCAATGCGCGATAATATCCCCGCTTTATCTAATGCTTGTATCTCACTCAGAACAATTTCTTCAGTGCTGTTTAGTTGCTGTGCAAGCACTTGGTACGGCCGAGAAACTAGCGGAAAACATTTTTGATAACAGTTAATTATATCTTGCTGTAATTGGCTTAATATTAACGTCATCACTACAGTCCTATTTGGTGTGCACGGCTGGTAAAGAAAATTCCGCTCGGGCTTTTTACCGGCAGTTTCTTTAATAAAGTTTGCGTTGTCGTGTCATAAACATGTACTTCATTGCTATCACGTACTGAGATCCACACATGCTCCCCGCGCGGGGTAAATTCCATATGTAAAACCGCCGGTCCTGGCGTTAAGGTGTTAACCAATTCAAAAGTTTCACTATTAAATACTTGAATTGTGTTGTTGTCTGGAAAAGCAAAGTTCACCCATATTTGACGATTATCAGGCTGCGCCATAACAAATATCGGTTGGCTATGGGCTTTTATTTCAGCAACTTGTTGCCAAGTATTGGTATCAACCACTAAAACCTTATGCTGACCTACCGCCGGTAAAAAGGCATAATCGCCTGCCATTGCCCAACCTTCTAAATGCGGCATTTTATAAACCGGTAACTTTTTATCGCCTTTACCATAGTTCGGTAATATACGACGGACACCTTGTTCGGTATGCCATAAATCTAATAGAGCTAAGCCGTCTTCACCAAATAATCCGGCAATATAATAACGACCGTCAGGGCTTATTAAGCCGTCATACGGGTATAAGCCTATATCTTCAAACTTAGTTAATTGCATTTGTGCTTGGGAAAAATCGGCGATCCAAATTTCATGGCTATCAAATAAACTAAAAACAAACTTTTGCCCTGGGGCGTCGACTAAACCCACCACTTTAGAGCGCACTGGGCTGCCATCTTCATTGCGCGGTTTATTTTGTAATATTGAACTATCGATGGTGGCCACTAAGGCTAATGTTTCACTGTCAAAAACTTTAACTCCTCCAGGTGTATAATTTGATACTGCAATCAATTTGCCGTCTTGGCTAATAGCACCGCCAATACTGTTGCCGGATTGAATAATACGTTTGTCGATTTTATCTTTGAGTAAATCGACTTTTGTTAAGCCGCCATCGCGAGCAAACACATAGGCAAAACGCTGATCGCGCGAATAGACAATTGAGGCATGCGATAGATCACCTAAGCCGTCAATTTCACTTAGCATACGCTTACTGGTGTGATTAACAATTTGCACTTGTGAGGAAGCTCTTTCAATAATTACCCCTAAATCGCCCGTTGCCCGTAATGTGTTAGCCGCTTGGCTATTGGGTTTTGCTTGCTCACTTTTAGCGGTCAAGGTTTGGCTACAAGCGCTGAGCAATAGCGAAAAAAGGCTGAGTACGAGGACATTATTAAAATTAATCATTAGATTGCATACCTTGTTGTAATTGTTGGCTGATCCATAGCGCTTCCTGTTCAGTCAATATTGACTGCCATGGCGGCATAGCGGTGCCGGGACGGCCAAATAGGATCGTATTTTGAATTGAAGTCAGCGGCAGTTTATTCATCGCTTTAGGCAAAAGTGTTGGCCCTAAACCGCCCTTTAGGCTCATACCATGGCAAGAGCCACAGTCTTGTTTCACCATATGAGTAAGTTGTTGAGCGCGCTCTGACGTTAACGCTACCGCCGCAGCGCCATGGTTTATGCCCATCAACAAACCTATAGTGGCGAATGGGATTAAACCCTTTGCTAACCTTTTCATTTTTTGCCCCCTATCGAGCGCTTATTTACGCTGTAATAGTGGCATAGGCAGTTTTATTTGCTTTGATTTAAATCACATAATGACAAGGTTTAACGTCATAGTTACCATGAACAAGCAGGTAGAAAAATTAAGCCGTTGTAGCGCTAGGCTATTGATATAAAGAGCGGAAAATATCATTGCATTGCTCGAGTGAGTAAATAGCAAAGCCGTTGGCTTGACAGTGAACAAGCAAAATAACAAGTGTTTGAAGAAGTATTTATGAGAGGGGGTATTTTAGGGCTGTCAAGCCAGCCCTAAATTATATGCTCGCCTGTCAGCGCAGTTCCTGACAGACTTAATTAGCAAATTTTACTAAAACGCTTTTACTAAAGCCACGCCAAGTATGGTGGCGGTTTCGCCATCAATAAAATCTACAGCAAAGGTCGGCGCTACGCCAAAACCACCAACATGAAAGTCGTAACTTAACGAGGCGCGCACAACATCTTCTTTATGGCTACCGTGATGATGCAGATGACCATGACCATCATCGTAGCTATAACTGCCGACGGTTTCTTTACCGTAACCTAAGCCTACTCTTAACTCTTTCCATGGATGTAAATAAAGTGACGCAAGGGCAATATCAACACCCGCACCATGATGGGCATCATCGGTTTTTTCATAGACAAAACCGGCACCCCATAAGGGTGAAAATTTGTATTCGTATTCTAGACCGTAAGAAAAGTCTGTTTCACTGTCGATTGTGGTGGCACCAACAAATAAACCGGCAAAATGCTGCTCGTTACCTGATGCTGCAAATGTTGAGCTTGTTGCCAGTGTCATGCTTAGTATTAGTGCTTTAATTTTCATATTATTCCTTTTAATAATTGAATGTGACACTTTAGAAGCGCCACATACTCTGGTCTTCGTTGTTATTTCTGATCAGCAATTTACTTAGTGAAATTTAAAATAAGCAATTTCTGCTAAAACTTGTTTTGATATCGCTTCTATTTGCTCACTGGCGACCGATACTTGTGCTGACGAGTCGGTATTTTGTCCGGTCAGTTGATTTACCGATTGTAGGTTCTGATTAATTTCTTGCACCACTACCGCTTGCTCTTCGGCGGCACTAGCGATTTGAATGGTCATGCCATTAACATCGCCAATCGCACGACTAATTTCGGTTAAGTTGTCACTCGACTTTTGCGCGGTATCCAACATCGCATTGGCAAAACCTTGGCTATCATCCATGGCTTTTACCGCATCGGTAGTTTCGGTTTTAAAAGCGGTGATCATGGCCTCAATTTCAGTGGTCGATTCTTGCGTGCGTTGCGCTAATGTTCTAACTTCGTCAGCAACCACGGCAAAACCACGCCCCTGCTCTCCGGCTCTAGCAGCTTCAATAGCGGCGTTAAGTGCAAGCAAGTTAGTTTGATCAGCAATACTTTTGATCACCTCAAGCACTGAACTAATTTTTTGTCCCTGCTCTTCCAGTGCAGTAATATTCTCAGCGCTATTGTCCAAGCTGCTCATCAATTGTGTCATGGCTGAAATCGCTTGTTCCATTTCATTTTGACAAGTGGCAGAGAAATCGGTGACGTTAACCGTTGATACTTGAGTTGTTTCAGCATTACTGGCTATATCTCGCGAGGTGGCGCCCATTTCTTCCATCGCGGTGGCAAGCATATCAACCTCTGAGCTTTGTTGCTCAATATTGACCAGCACTTCTGAGGTCAGACTATTAAGACTAACAGTGGCTCTTTCTGATTCACTGCTACCAGAATGTATTAATTGCAGGGTATCTCTGAGTTTTTCTCGTAAACTTTCAATATTATCTAACACTCGACCTAAATCTTTACTGATATTGCGACTTTTAAAGCTGTTAGTGAGCTCGCCTTTACTTATTTCGCTAATGCTATAGGTCAGCTTTCCCATACCCTTATTTAATGCGTTAATGGTAAAAAATGAAAACAATGCGCCAATGATCACGCCAATAACGGTAAAGATAATGCCACCGATTAGCAGCTGATGTTCTTCCTTATCGATACCAATAATGGCATATTCGGTTAAGCTTTCGATGTTTTCTAGCACTTCAATAATATGCGCTTCCAATTTATCTGTTTCTTGGTCAACAGCAAGTGAAAGCTCGATTGCCTGCGAAATGTTATTTTCCGTTAACGCAAGTAAAACCTCTTCAACATGCTTTGACCAAGTCAAATGTTGGTGTTCGATGGACTCGAGCTCATACAACATTTCTTCAAGCTCTTGCCTACTGCCATCTTCCTGCGCTAGGCCTATTTGCGTACGTAGCAGTTGTTCACTGTCTTTTAGCTCGGTTTGTACCAATTGCACATAGTGTTCAAACTGCTCTACTGCGTGGGTAAACTTCTTTGTGGCCCGCGGATCTGTTTTTTGCTCAAAAGCAAAACGAAACGCGCGCTCAAAATAAATTTCTTGTTCAAATTGGTGCTCTGTGATACTGGTCATGCGTTTTGTTAACGGGATATTGGCGTTTTCAATGGCGCGAATATGATGCGCCATAGTATTTAGGCCCACTGAGTTAGATATTGTCATCAAGATCATTAATGTCGATAAAATGATCGACAACAAAATAAATTTTTGTGCGATAGTAAATCTGTTTAACATGGTGTGCTTCCTATGTATCAAGGGTTTGACGATTACAGGCTAATGGTCAAACCCTTGATTATTCGCTGCCCGATTATCGGAATTAATTTCTCTTTGTCTATTAATGTATGGATAAAGGTCATTAGCTGTCGCCTATATATCGCATCATAGAAAGCGGCGAAATTTACTTATTCGCGCTCACAAATAAATGGCTGTTTTCTCTAGCCTTTTATTTAAGACATTAATAAGAGGTTCGGGCGATACCTACAGAATATACAGTGACGTTTTCAGCGCGAGTATATCATTTTTACGGTGAGTTTAAAGGTTCGGCGCTTTTTTGCTACATCAAGTATCTAGGTTATCGTCAATTATTTTTGACAAGTAAATTAACAACTTATTAACTACAAAAAGGTGATATAACAACAGGTATAGCAAGTTGTTCAGATATTAATAAGAAACATGTTAGAGAATAAATATTTAGGGAAGATATGCTTTCGAAGTAATGGTACCCGGAGACGGACTTGAACCGTCACGCTCTATGAGCGAGGGATTTTAAATCCCTTGTGTCTACCAATTCCACCACCCGGGCATCGAGAAGTATTTTTAAAGTAATATTGGTAACTACTATGGTATTACTGAGTAAGATGTGAAAAATATTGGAGCGGCTAACGAGACTCGAACTCGTGACATTCACGTTGGCAACGTGATGCTCTACCAGCTGAGCTACAGCCGCTTCGAATTTTCAAATACAACTCACTGAACAAGTCAGAAGTGGTACCCGGAGACGGACTTGAACCGTCACGCTCTATGAGCGAGGGATTTTAAATCCCTTGTGTCTACCAATTCCACCACCCGGGCATCGAGAAGTATTTTTAAAGTAATATTGGTAACTACTATGGTATTACTGAGTAAGATGTGAAAAATATTGGAGCGGCTAACGAGACTCGAACTCGTGACATTCACGTTGGCAACGTGATGCTCTACCAGCTGAGCTACAGCCGCTTCGTAGAACTTAGTTAATAAAACCTAAGCAATTATCATAGTTAAAATTTGGAGCGGCTAACGAGACTCGAACTCGTGACATTCACGTTGGCAACG
>JBMZDW010000010.1:0-65974 GCA_049614565.1 Cognaticolwellia sp.
GGGTTATGAGCCCGACGAGCTACCAGGCTGCTCCATCCCGCGTCCGAATGACCTATATGAAAATAGGAAAGCCAAGTTGTTTTAATTCAAACTTAAGAATATTGCTAAGTTGCAAATGCTTGCTACCTGAAAGCGAGGCGTATAATAAGGATACCTTATGTCTTTTGCAAGGTGTTTTAAGTTTATTTTACGCATTAATCTCATTTATTTCACGGTTGTTGCTTTTTCACACTTTAATGGTTTGTATTTCAATCGATCTGGTTTGATTTTCAATAAACGGCCATGAAACCTTTATCTATTTGTTATTAGTTTGCGCTAATTTGTAAAATGGCTATAAGTAGCACCTGTCTTTGTTTATAATCGCGGGCATACATTAGATTGGAAAACCTCTATGCAGCAATTTTTAGCATTAACCTCTCCCGGTATAGAAATATTACTGGCACAAGAACTTAAAGATTTGAACGCTGAGCAAGTTGTTCAAAAGCCTGAAGGTGTTTACTTTAACTCAACCATTGAGCATGCCTATCATATTTGCCTGCGTTTACGCTTAGCGACTCGTGTCTTATTAAAGCTCGGAGAAGGGCCTGCAGAAAATAAAGAACAGTTATATACAACAGCGAAAACTATTGCTTGGTCAGCGGCGTTTTCAGCTCACAGTACGTTTGCGATCGACTTTGTTGGCACCAGTGATGAAATTAGAAATAGCCAATTTGGTGCATTAACGGTTAAAGATGCCGTTGTTGACCATTTCCGTGATTTAAATCAAGACCGTCCGTCAGTAGATAAGTCTGCGCCGCAGATAAGTTTTCAAGCGCGCTTACTCAAACAGCGTGTAGCCATTTATTTGGATTTTTCAGGTCGTAGTTTATTTAAGCGTGGTTACCGCGAAAACACCGGTGCTGCGCCATTAAAAGAACATTTAGCCGCGGCTATTATTACTCGCTCTGGTTGGTTGGATGATACTAGCTTACCCTTAGTTGATCCTATGTGTGGCTCTGGCACCGTGGTAATAGAGGCGGTTTTGATGGCTGCCGGTTATGCACCGGGCATTGATAGAGCGCAATGGGGTTTTGATTATTGGCTCAAACATCAAATAGAAGATTGGAAATCGGCAAAATCTACTGCCATTGAGCAATCACATGTTGGTTTAACACAACTTAAAACCAAAGTGTTTGGTGTTGATCTTGATAGTAGAGTATTAAAAACCGCACAACAAAATGCTAAAAATGCCGGCATACAAAGGTTTATTGAGTTTTCATGTAAAAACGCCAATGACATTAAAAATGCATTTGGCCCGAAAGGTACTATTTTATTTAATCCGCCTTATGGTGAGCGTATCGGTGAATTACCTGAGCTTGTTGAGACCTTCGCTTTATTGGGGAAAAAATTTAAGTCGCACTTTGCTAACTGGCGAGTAGCCGTATTAACCGCCAATGTAGAGTTATTGGCGATGATGAAAATGGTCAGTTTTAAACGTTATAAATTTAAAAATGGCCCATTGGATTGTCAATTTGCCCTTTATAATTTAGACGATAAACAAGTGGCAAGCAGTAACGTAAATGCGGAATTTGAGCAAAAAGATTCCGCCTTTGCTAATCGTTTATTGAAAAATAAAAAGAATTTAAAAGCTTGGCTCAAGCAAGAGCAAGTTGAATGTTATCGCTTATATGATGCCGATATTCCCGAATATAATGTCGCGGTTGATGTTTATGGCGATCACATTGTTATTCATGAGTACGCTGCACCCGCGAAAATAGAGCCAGAAAAAGTCGCGAAAAGATTACAAGAAGTGGTTTATTTTACCCCTAAAGTGCTGAATGTACCGACAGATAAAGTCATTATTAAAACCCGTTCAAAACAAAAAGGTAAAGATCAGTACCAACGTGTTGAGCAAACGAAAAAGTCGATGGTTGTGCATGAATATGGCGCGAAGCTAAAGGTAAACCTTTGGGATTATTTAGATACCGGCTTGTTTCTAGATCACCGTAAAACTCGTCAAATTGTCGCAAAAAAATCGCAGGGTAAATCCTTGTTGAATTTATTTGCTTATACTGGCTCAGTGTCTTTGCAAGCCGCACTACATGGTGCAACGTCAGTAACAACGGTTGATATGTCAAATACTTACTTAAATTGGGCGCAGGACAATTTTGCTCTCAACAATTTAAGTGGTCATAAATATCAATTTATTCAAGCCGATTGTTTGCAATGGCTGAAGAAGAATGAAGAAAAATTTGATCTGGTGTTTATTGACCCACCCACGTTTTCAAATTCAAAGCGCATGGGCGAAAGCTTTGACGTGCAGCGCGATCATATCAGTTTAATAACCGATGGTTTGCAATCATTAGCTGATGGTGGCGAGTTAATATTTACCAATAATAAGCGTAATTTTAAAATGGACTTTGATGCCGTGGCTGCATTGGGCTTAACTGTGCAAGAAATGAGTGACAAAACGCGCGATAAAGACTTTCAGCGTAATAAGCACATTCACAATAGCTGGTTATTCACCCGCAAGGCTAAATAGTATGTCAGAAAAATTTAACTTATACGGCACGCTGGGCTGCCATTTGTGTGATGACGCTTTAGCGCTATGTACGGCCGTTATGTCAGCGTCAGATATTAATGTAGTTGATATTATTGATGATGAAGCACTACTCGAACAATATCGCATTAGCATTCCGGTTTTAGAGCGCATATCCGATCAAAAAAAGTTATTTTGGCCATTTGAACAGGCACAAATTTTGGAGTTGTTGTAAGTTATGGAATTAATTCGTATTTCCCAAGGTGAATTAGCCTTTGGTGAAGACAAGGTTTTAGATAAAGCTGACTTGAGTATACAAACCGGCGAACGTATTTGTTTGGTAGGTAGAAATGGTGCCGGCAAATCGACGTTAATGAAAGTGTTGATGGGACAGCAAATTTTAGATGATGGCCAAGTGCTTAAATCGAGCACGATGCAAGTGGCGATGTTGGAGCAAGATCCACCCGAGTCGTCAGATATCAGTGTCTTTGATTACATCGCACAAGGTGTGGAAAAAAATGCTGATTTAATTAAGCGCTATCATGTAATTATTCATGATGTTACCGAGGACCCTTCAGAAGAAAACCTTGCTAAATTAGCCAATGTTCAAGAACAACTTGAATTGGCTGACGCTTGGCAAGACGAGCAACGTATTGAGCAAGTGATGACGACCTTGTCGTTAAATGCCGATGATCAAATTTGTGATCTGTCAGGTGGTTGGTTACGTAAATTAGCCTTAGCTAAAGCCTTAGTGACCGCGCCTGATATTCTACTGCTTGACGAACCCACTAACCATTTAGATATTAAAAGTGTTTTATGGTTAGAGTCATTCTTAAAAGACTTTGCTGGTACCATACTGTTTATTAGTCATGATAGGGCGTTTATTCGTGGTGTATCGACCCGCATTATTGACCTTGACCGTGGTATTTTGAAAAGCTATCCCGGCAATTATGACTTATATATCGAGCAAAAAGCTCACGACTTACAAGTTGAAACGCAACAAAATGCGCTATTTGATAAAAAATTGGCGGAAGAAGAGGTTTGGATCCGACAAGGCGTAAAAGCGAGGCGTACCCGTAATGAAGGCCGAGTAAGAGCACTTGAAAAGCTTCGACGCGAACGTCAAGCACGCCGCGAAGTGCGTAATCAAAGTAGTATGACCATTACCCAAGGTGACCGCTCAGGTAAATTGGTTTTTGAGGCCGAGAATTTATCCATAGCGTTTGATGATAAGGTTATTATCAAGAACTTAGATTTACTGATCACGCGAAATGATCGCCTAGCTTTGATTGGTGCCAACGGCACGGGTAAATCGACTTTGATTAAAATGATCATGGGCAACCTACAAGCGACAAGCGGAAAAATGCGCTCTGGGGTTAATTTAGATATCGCTTATTTTGATCAACATCGTGATGCCTTAGATGTGAATAAAACCGTACAAGAAATTGTCGGTGAAGGTAAGCAAGAAGTGGTGGTAAATGGTAAGCCTCGCCACGTATTGGGTTACCTACAAGACTTTCTTTTTAGCCCTAAACGCGCACGGACACCGGTACGCGCATTGTCGGGTGGCGAGAAAAACAGACTACTATTAGCGCGCTTGTTTTTACGCCCAAGTAACTTGTTGATCCTCGATGAGCCTACCAATGATTTGGATATAGAAACCTTAGAATTATTGGAAGAAGTCGTTGCAAATTACGCAGGAACGGTTATTTTAGTCAGCCATGATCGCGACTTCGTTAATAATTGTGTCAGTAGCTGTTTGTATTTTGATGGTACAGGACATATAAGCCAAATTGTCGGTGGCTATGATGATGTTGATGAATACTTAGTGTATAAAGAAAAGCAACGTGAAGCCATGGCCAAGGCCGTTGTTAAAACTGAAGTGGTGAAGAAGCCTGAAAGCAAAACGAATACTCAAGGGCAAAAAAAACGCTCGTTTAAAGAAAAAAGAGAACTAGAAAGTTTACCTGAGCTTATTGATGAACTTGAAACAGCTATAGATGCCTTACAACAACAAGTGAATCAGCCAGACTTTTTTAGTCAAAGCCAAGAGCAAACCAGTAAAATATTGAACCAGTTAGCGACAAATGAGTCGAAACTCGAAGTTGCCTACGCTAGATGGCAAGAATTAGATGATTAATAACGAAAGTGAGTTAAGCAGTTACATGAACAAATTTGTAAAATCGATTTCAGCATTAGCGATTACTAGTGCCTTAGGATTATCCACCGTTAATGCCGCAACATACCAAGTTATTGATAAAGGTGATGTTTCCTCATTAAAATATACTTATTCTCAGCAAGAAAATAACAATGGTGAAGCGGCGATTTCTGGCACAGATATCTATAATTTTCCGGTGCAGTTTCAATACCTTGATGAAGCGGACTATGACAATATTGTTGCATTAGCGGACAGAAGTCACAGTGTTATTCATAGCTTAGAAAACATACAAGATGAAGCCGCATTACGTGCTGGTAATCCAACGGCAAATGATCTTTCCTGGGTGTTAAATTTTTTACATTCAAGAAGTAGCCTTACTGATTATCAAAAAATTGGTGATGTATATGCCATGGTTAACTTTAATGGCGACACAGAGTTATTGAATATATTTGATAAAAAGTTCGACGGCACTGAGACATACACACGTTCAACGAAAGAATATATTAGCGGTATCACTAATGAAGGTTGGGTGTATGGTAATGCTTCAGCGCCTTATTTCCCGGTAGATTTTACTGACGCTGATGGCGAAGAAAGCACTCATTGGGTTCGTGAATTTACCACCCGTGGCTTTTTCTCGCCAGATAGCGGTGCAACGATTATTGAAATTATCCCCCCAAGTGAAATAGACCTGCCAGAAGCACAACGTTTTGGTGGTGAATCGGCAATTTTTGATATCAGTGAATCACACTTTGCGGTGGGCTACGCCAGTACCGATATTAAAGAGGCAGTCTCAGAGTCGATCGCGGAAAATTGCGTAGGAGAAAACGCACCAGTTGCCGCCTGTATTCAAGCCAGTATCAGTGGCGCATATCATACTGACGCCATAAAATGGACCATTGATGAGCAAGGTATTATTTCATCAGAAATTTTAGGCCAGCTAGTCACGCCGCATGAAGAAGACACGCGTGAGTTTGTCAGTTACGCACAAGCTATTAATAGTCAAGGTGTCGCTGTGGGTTATGCTCATGGTTGGTGGGATGAAAATGAAACTAAGCCAAGTAAAGATGAAGATCGTCAACTTTACGCCGTAGTATTCAAAAATGGTCAAGTAACTGACTTTACTGATGATCACAGTAAATACTTTGATTCTCGTGCTTATGATATTAATGACGTTGGCATTGCTGTTGGCCATGCAAGCACCTATGTAAATGGTAGTCTTCGAACTAAGTTTTATCACGTTAATACCAATGAAGATGATATGGAAATGGTCTTACCAAAAGATTTTTTTACCGGCAGCTCAAGTACCGCACGCGCCATCAACGAAAATGGTAAAATTGTCGGTGAAGGTGAAATAGAAACGCATAACGACAGCGCAGGTACGCCAAGAAGAACCCATGGGTTTTTATATGATATCAGCAGCGATACCTTCACTGATCTTAATGATTTTTTAACTTGCGATAGCGCCTATACGGTAATTGAAGCGCGTGATATTAATGATGCCAACGAAATTTCAGCCACCGCATTGGTTAAAGTACCGCGCCGTGATGCAAAAGGAGATTTGGTGGTGGATGAAAACGGTGAACAACAGCATGAAGATGTGTTACGTGCAATTACCTTAAAACCTATCAATGGTGAAGTAGAAGATTGTCGTAAAGTTGAAGAAAAAATTGAGCGACAAGGTGCTGGGTTTGGCTTTAGCGGTCTTGTGTTATTAATGTTAGTGGCTTTACGTAGAAGATTTAATTAGCGTTAACGATAGCAAAAATAGCATTCGTATAAAGCCAGCAACTTGCTGGCTTTATACGTTTTAGCCTCACAGTAGTTATGGTATAGCGTTAAAATGTTGTAATTATTTTACTTAGTTTTAGGTCGTATTATTATAAATAACAAAAACAGATAAATTTCCAGCAGCCTAACTACATAGTTGTGATAGT
Organism: Cognaticolwellia sp.; assembly: GCA_049614565.1. Classification (GTDB taxonomy): domain Bacteria; phylum Pseudomonadota; class Gammaproteobacteria; order Enterobacterales; family Alteromonadaceae; genus Cognaticolwellia. The sequence continues at coordinate 6,611 of JBMZDW010000010.1, forward strand.
CTGTGGGTATAAATATAGTTAATTAACTCGGAAGGACTTATGTTAAAAAGCAAATTAATCATTATATTAGCACTAGTTTCTGCAATAACAGGGTGTGTATCAACGCAGCAAGCTAAAGTAAATTTTGATCGTAATAATGAAATTTCCACCGGGCACTACAAAACGTTTGCCTGGCTTAACGAAGGTAAAATTTTAGCTGAGCCGGTTGATGTTAACCCCGTAATGAAAGTTAGAATCGATAATGCCATTGAACAAGCGTTTATTGCCAAAGGCTATCAATTAGTGAGCAATAGTGAGCAAGCAGATTTTACTATCGCATATACTATGGGCAGCCGCGAAAAAATAAAAGTTGATTCTATGCCGACAACTTATCGTACAGGTTTTTTGTGGGGTAGAGGCTTTTATGGCGGCATTGGTATAGGCAATGAAACGCGGGTAAAAAATTATACTGAAGGCAAATTGGCCATAGATGTTTTTGATGTCAGCAGTCATCAACCGGTATGGCATGGCTGGGCGGTTAAGCGTATTACCTCGTCAGATCAAGATAACCCTAGTAAAATTATTAAGCAGGTTGTTGAGCAAGTGGTTGCTCAGTTTTAGTTAACCCGGACGGTGTTGATATTTATTATTACAGTAGGAAAAAAGCGCAGTTAAACTGCGCTTTTTTCATCGATTTAAATCCTAGCACTAAACTTTAAACGGGTGCTCAATCAAACTAAAAGTCGCGTTATTCTCTCCAAAAATAAAAATTTGGCATTGCTGCCAAGTCGCTGGTATTTTCCAGGTATTATTGTTTTCAATGGAATAAATATGGCGCTTATTCGCACAGCGAATATCCATTTTAGTGAGCTCGCCAGAGATATTGCTTAAGGTAAATTCATTACGTACTAAGGCGTGGTACCAATAGTCATTGCTACGAATATCGCCGTTAACTATCAACTCATTGTCTGAGTTAATAAAGTTATCAACGCGCTTGAGAATTTCTTGGTAACCTTCTAAGTATGGCGCGGCAATGCTCATTTTTTTAATACGCTTAAAGGTATTGTATGCTGATTTTAGCCGATTTAGTTTTATCTCTATAATAAATTTTTGATCGAGTATCGATAACAGCTGCTTGGCATTTTCAGGCGTATCAGCAAGTACAATTTTATTGAGGTGAGAAAGTTGCAATGCGTGCTCGTCAATTTCACTGGCATATTGTGCACTGAGTAGCTGCAAGTAATTGTTCTCAGATAAATGTAGATACTTTATTTTGTCAAAACGTTTAAGTAGTTCTTTGGTTTTAGGGTAATTTTTTGCACTCAATGCCGTTTGTGTTTTTTTGTATAAACTTTGAAATCGTCTAGTCGCACCAGAAGCGCCATTTCCATCCATGCGAAACATCATCAGTACGTCGTTGGCGCATTGTTGTATTGGCTCACCATTTTCCATTGCCGGTTCATATTGCCACTTCATTACCGCTTTTTTCGCGGCTAAGGTGAGATCTTTACTGCCAGAGGTTTCTTTAGTGATAACATTAGAAACACTACCGTCTTTTTCGATAATAAAGCTCAATTTAGCCCAACCTTCACGACTTTGTCGTGCGGCCTCTTTAGGGTATTTCGGTGTTACTCTTACTTTAGGGCTTGGCTCGGTTGTTGTCGTTAGATGTTTTGATAGTGCTATTTCTGCTATGCTATCGAAAGTCAACAGTAAGGGGAAAATGCTCAGTAGATAATGTTTTTTCATTGCCACGTCCATGTAAATATAATAATTAGAATATCAGCGTATTAAAACACTAAATCAAGGTTTTTTAAAGTTAAGTTGTTGTTTTTTTAGCTTTTATTTTAACCATGTTTTAACCAATTTTGAAATGCCCGTTTTAGTTTCCCAACTAGCTCAGGTGAAGAGTTTTTACTCAGCGCCATACAATGCTCTGTGCTAGCGCTTTGATGCAATTGAAATCCGGCAGTAAAATCTTCAATCGAATAGCCGGTGTCTTTCAACCGGTAGATCAATGCCTCCTTAGACTGGATAACCGCATCAATTCTCCCCTTGAGTAACTTTTTAATATTGCTTTCTTCACTGGATGAAATAGTTAGGTTTTTACCTTCAACAAAGCCATTATTGAGCATATAACTGTGGCTATTATCGCTGCGCAGCACGCCTACAAGGCCATTTCTTAATGATGGCAATGTTGAAATATTGACATTATTTTTTTTGAGTTTATAAACATTAATCGGGGTGTCGCCATGGATTGGGCAAAACCATTCAAAATGTGGCGTGCGCTGCTCGGTTTTATAAATGGAATAAATCAACACATTGGGTTTGGTCATGGCTAATTGGTAGCTACGCGCCCATGGGTAAGTGCTTATGGTGTAATCAATATCAGTATGCGCCAATATTGCTTGAATTTTTTTGGTGACAAGTCCTGATACCTGATGGTCATTGTTGTCGTTTTGAATAATAAATGGCGGCCAATGTTCGCTTACCACCTCTAATTTTAAACCTTTTGCTTGGAGATTAAATGCAAAACTTATAAGCAGTAGCGCGAAGATAGTTTTCAAAATCACATCCTGATGAGATGAACGGCAATGGAATAAATAAACTAACATAAAAAACTGTTTAAAGCATAACGAGATTCCGCCTGGTTAGCTTTGAAGTAATTGAATGTTATCGCTAGGTTTTTTTAAGCACTAGCTAGCAACTTTTTTATTATCAATCAAAGCGGTGATTATTTTTGCACTCGCGATGGGTTCTTCCATAGGGAAACAGTGGTGTTGGCCAAAATGCTGCCATTGAATATGCTTATTTGCTTTTGCCGCTCTTTTAACTGCTTTGGGAATGAAAAAGTAAGTTTTATTGGCCACTAAAATATTGACCGGTATCTCGATAGTATGAACCGCATGCCACAAACCTTTCGGGTAAGAGCCAAAAATAGATGCTTCCCAACTTGGTTTGCAACTTAACGATACCGTGTTGTCAGGATTAACATTGGTAGAATATTGGCAATAATCGCTAATAACTTTTTCATGCCAAGGTTTGTAGAAGGCTTTGCTGGCAATATCGGTTTTCATTGCCGCTAAGTTTGGCCATTGACTTGTGCGATTAGCCACTGACTTAACTAACGCGCGTTGTCGCCAGAGCCCCGTTGCGCGCATTAATTGCTGCGCCATGATCATTTCGGTTTGAAATAATACCGGGTCCAGTAAAATAGTTTCACTAAATAGATCGGGATATTTAACCGCGGCAAGTAGGGTTAAAACGCCGCCCATCGAATGACCAATGCCAATCAGCGGGCCATTATTTTTTACATCGGCCTGCAGATAAATGGCATCGGCAATGGTGTTGGCCATTTTTTGCCAATTGGGCATTTTGGTCGTTGGTTGTGTTGAGCCACCATGGCCGGGTACATCGGTTAACCAAATGGAGTAATCGCTCGGCAGTTGTGAGGCCATAGCCGCTAAGGTCATGGCCGAAAACCCAGTGCCGTGTAACAAGTGTACGCGTTTTGCATCTTTACCACCGGCGCGATAATAACCATTGACAGTCATGTTGCTATTTGAGCGTTGTTGCCATTGTTCAATGTTGGATAATTCGAGGGGATGGGCACAAGGCGTAGTGGGTGGTAAAGGTTTAGACATGATAACTTTGCATGGTAAAAATTAGGTTAAATAACATAGCAACAAGCTTGTTGAATGTGAACGAATAGTTTGAATTTTCTATGACACCTGTCCGATATATCACTGGTTGTGGTTAATATTCAGTCGTAATGAATAACAAATAATCAACAACCGTTTGTGGTATTTTTATCATCACAGTTTGACCTTGATAATTGCTAACGTAGCCATATATCTAATATCAAGCACCAAGCTTAATAATCACCAGCTAAAGCGAAACTTTAGGTGCGCTCTGGTTGATTCTATTGATATAATATCTGCCATTATATTATTTACATTTTACTTTTTTAGGGGTTCTGTGGATGTCGGAAGTTGAAAACCGCCCAAGCAATTTTATTCGCCAAATCATTGATGCTGATCTTGCCAGTGGTAAGCATAATAGTGTGCAAACCCGTTTTCCGCCTGAGCCCAATGGTTACTTGCATATTGGTCATGCGAAATCGATTTGTTTAAATTTTGGTATCGCACAAGATTACCAAGGTTTATGTAACCTGCGTTTTGACGATACTAACCCAGAAAAAGAAGACATTGATTACGTTAACTCTATCCAGGAAGACGTTAAATGGCTTGGTTTTGACTGGGCGGGCGAAATTCACTACTCGTCAGACTATTTTGATCGCCTATACGGTTACGCGGTTGAGCTTATTGAAAAGGGCTTAGCATATGTTTGCTTTTTAAATGCTGAAGAAACGCGCGAATATCGTGGCACCCTCAAGCAACCGGGCAAAAATAGCCCTCATCGTGATAGCTCAGTTGCAGAAAACCTTGCGCTATTTGAAAAAATGAAAAACGGTGAATTTAAAGAAGGCGAATGTGCGCTGCGTGCAAAAATTGATATGGCGTCGAGCTTTATGTGCATGCGTGATCCAATTATTTACCGGGTTAAATTTGCCCACCATCATCAAACGGGCGATAAATGGTGCATTTACCCGATGTACGATTTTACCCACTGCATTTCAGATGCTATTGAAGGTGTTACGCACTCGATTTGTACGCTTGAATTTCAAGACAATCGCCGTTTATATGACTGGGTTATCGACAATATTTCCATTGAAACCACGCCACATCAGTATGAGTTTTCACGCTTAAACCTTGAATATACGGTCATGAGTAAACGCAAATTACACACGCTTGTTGAAGAAAAGCTAGTAAGTGGTTGGGATGATCCGCGTATGCCAACGATAGCGGCATTTCGTCGTCGCGGCTTTACGCCGGCTTCATTACGCGAATTTTCTAAGCGCATTGGCGTCACGAAAATGGATAACACGGTTGAAATGAGTGTGCTAGACGCCTGTATTCGTGAAGATCTTAATGACAACGCACCACGCGCAATGGCGGTACTCGACCCGATAAAGTTGGTGATTGAGAACTATCCTGAGCAAGAAGTTGAAAACCTAACGGTGAAAAATCACCCTAGTGATGACAGCCAAGGTTCACGTATCGTACCATTCGCTAAAACGCTATACATTGAAGCTGAAGACTTCCGTGAAGAAGCCAACAAAAAATACAAACGCCTTGTGTTAGATAAAGCCGTACGTTTACGTGGCGCTTATGTGGTAACGGCAACCCGTTGTGATAAAGATGAAGCTGGCAATGTCACCACGGTTTATTGTCAATACAACCCTGAAACCTTAGGCAAAAACCCAACGGATGGCACTAAACCTAAAGGGGTTATTCATTGGGTTGCAGCTGAGCAAAGCCTAGATGCTGAAGTACGTTTATATGATCGTTTATTTACTGTGCCTAACCCAGGTGCCGCAGAAGACTTTCATAGTGTGATCAATCCGGATTCGTTAGTGGTGATCAGTCATGCGAAGGTCGAGCCACATTTGGCCACGGCAAAACCAGAGCAAGCGTTTCAGTTTGAGCGCCAAGGCTACTTTTGCTTAGATAATAAAATTTCAGCACAAGACGCTGCAGCAGGTAAGCTAGTGTTTAACCGTACCGTAGGTTTACGTGATACTTGGGCTAAAATTTCTGGCTAGTAAATCAGTAATAGGTAAACAATAAAAAAAGCTCATAAGTTAATACTTATGAGCTTTTTTATGTTCAGGCCTCTCACAGGCATCCTGCCCTCCGAGGCATTAGTACATCCTGTGCGTCGATGAACGGTCAGCTTTTTGTTCCAGACAAAAACTAAGTACCTGCATCCTTGCAGGCAATGTCACGGTCACATGGCCGTTTCTCGCCACCCCTGGCGTCACGGCATTAGTACATCTCGGTAATTGCTCCTGCATTACTCTACTAACTTACTTCCCTATAAGAACATATACGTCGATGTGAAAGAGTGACGATGTTCAGAAATAATAAAAACTAGCCTTTAGTGGCTAACTTCATGGTACTAACAAACTCCGCTAATGAAGAAATCATACTTTCGTGATCGTTGAGATTGTTTTCAATAATCTTAACCACAGCTGAGCCACTTATAGCGCCTTTTGCGCCAGTAGCTAATGCCGCAGTTACCTGTTCAGGCTTTGAAATACCAAAACCAATAACAGCAGGTGCTGCTTGGTAATTATGCAAAATATCAATCAGCTTGTGACCGGTCATTTCTGCTGTCGTTTCCGTGCCCGTTACGCCGACGCGACTTAAGACATAAGTATAACCTGCGCCCAATTGCGCGACTTTTTGCAACGTTGCATCACTGGCATTTGGCGGCGCAATAAATATTGGCGCCACACCGTGCGTTAAGGCCGCATCTCGAAACGGCTGAGACTCGCGTATCGGTAGATCAGCGATCAGCACCGAATCAACGCCAGCACTGGCAACATCACGGTAAAATTTGTCGATGCCACGGGCAAATACTAAGTTGCCGTAAAGCAATAAACCAATGGGCGTATCAGGTGCGTAGGCGCGAACACGGGCTAAAATATCTAAACAGACATCGGTAGTGGTATTTGCCTTTAAGGCGCGCAGTGCCGCCATTTGAATGGTAACACCGTCGGCACTGGGATCAGAAAACGGAATTCCAAGCTCTAGGGCATCGGCGCCGGCATCAATTAAAGTTTTAATTATTGCAAATGATTGCTCAGGATTGGGATCGCCAATGGTAACAAATGGGATAAAAGCCCCTTCATTTTTTGCTGCTAGTTTTTCAAAGGCGTGATCATAACGAGTCGTTAGCTGAGTTACTTGCTCCATTATGCTTCTCCTCGGTGTTTTACAGCTGTTTTTTCAGCAGTCTCTGGCGAGATTATTGCGTTAACATGGGCTAAATCTTTATCACCACGGCCTGATAAGTTAACCAAAAATATCGTTTCTTCAGTTGCTTGCTCGGCCATTTTTAACGCTTGTGCTAAGGCATGAGAAGACTCTAGTGCCGGAATAATACCTTCGTTACGCGCTAATAACTGAAAAGCAGTTAAGGCTTCATCGTCATTTATCGGCACATATTGCGCACGCCCCGAATCTTTTAGTTGTGCATGTTGTGGACCAACGGCAGGGTAGTCAAGGCCGGCTGAAACAGAATACGACTCTTCAATTTGGCCGTTTTCATCTTGCATAATATAGGTGTAGTTACCGTGTAACATGCCTTTAGAGCCCGCGACTAAGGTTGCGCCGTGCTGTGAGGTATCGATACCTTTGCCGCCCGCTTCAACGCCAATAAGTTTAACGTTTTCATCGCCAATAAAGTCATTGAACATACCAATAGCGTTTGAACCACCACCAACACAGGCAATCACATAATCAGGTAAGCGACCTTCTTCAGCCAGTAATTGCTGCTTGGCTTCTTCCCCGATCATTTTTTGAAATTCTCGTACTATGGTCGGAAACGGGTGCGGGCCCGCGGCTGTACCTAATAAGTAATGTGCTTTGTCATAGTTGGCAGACCAATCACGCAAGGCTTCGTTAACGGCATCTTTTAGGGTGCCGCTGCCAGCGGTTACAGGAATAACTTCTGCGCCCATTAATTTCATGCGAAAGACGTTCGGTTGTTGACGTTGGCAATCAACCGCGCCCATATAGACTTTACACTTTAAGCCCAATAGCGAGCAGGCAATGGCGGTGGCTACACCGTGTTGCCCAGCACCCGTTTCCGCAATGATCTCGGTTTTCCCCATACGTTTAGCAAGTAAGGCTTGGCCAAGTACTTGGTTGGTTTTATGGGCGCCGCCGTGGAGTAAATCTTCACGTTTTAGGTAAATTTTTGCTAACGGGTTTTTGACAATATTACGACATAAAGTCAGTGGTGTAGGTCGACCAGCGTAACTGGTCAGTAACTTGTTGAACTCTTGCAAAAAGCTATCATCGTTTTGCGAGGCAATAAAGGCTTGCTCGAGTTGCTCTAAGGCTGGCACTAATAATTCGCCAACAAACATACCGCCAAACTCACCAAAATAGGCGGGTAAGCTCGTGCTAGTCGTTGTTTGGTTGCTTGATTCTTTCATGTTAATAATTCCGTATTTGGGCGAAAACTTGTTGCAGTTTATCGCGACATTTAATGCCTGGGCTAGATTCCACACCTGAGTTGATATCTAAGCCAAATAATTCTTGCTCGCTTAAGTGTTGGCATGCTTGGTTGATATTGCTGTGCTGCAAACCGCCAGCTAAAAAGCAACGAGATAAGTCTTGCTCACTATCAGCTAACGCTTGCCAATTAAAGCTTTGTCCGCTGCCGGCCTGTTTTCCGTCTAGTACAATATGTTCAACATTTTTCATCAGTGTCGGCACTGAATCTTGGACTGCTGTGGCTTTAAATATTTGGCAACTTGCCGGTAATTTTTTCCGTAAATCATCAATGTACTCTGCACTTTCTTGACCATGTAATTGTACCGCGAAAAGTGCTAGCTCAGTGGCTAATTCAATAAGCTCAGTTTGCGGATGATCAACAAATACGCCAACAAATTTCAAGCTGGGATTAGAGCTAACAATTGCCTTAGCTTGTGATTTATTAATGCACCGAGGCGACTTTTCAGCAAAAATAAGGCCGCCAAATTCTGCTCCAGCTGCGGTTGCAAAGCCGGCATGCTCAGGGTGGGTCAGGCCACAAACTTTATGGTGACCATAAATAAGCTGTCGGCAAGCCAAGTCTATATCATCTTCTGCCATCACCGAGCTACCGACTAAAAAGCCATCAACAGCGGGCGCTAGCTCTCGCACTTGTGTATTGGTATAAATCCCCGATTCTGAAATAACGATGCGATCGTCGGGCAGGGTCGGTGCTAAGTCAAAAGTACGTGCAATATCAGTAGAAAGGTCGCGTAGATTGCGATTGTTAATGCCGATAAGCTTGGCATTTAACTTAATTGCGCGATCACGCTCTTCTTCGTTCGATACTTCGGTTAAAATCGCAAGATTTAGTGACTGAGCCACGCTAGCAAGTTCGTTATATTCTGCGTCAGTTAGCACGCTTAACATTAACAGTATGGCATCAGCACCGTAGTATCTTGCCAAGTACACTTGGTAGGTATCAAAAAAGAAGTCCTTGTTTAGCACCGGGCAGTTAACGTGCTCGCTAACGGTTTTTAGGTAATCAAAATCGCCCTGAAAATACTTACTCTCGGTTAAGACAGAAATCGCAGCGGCATAGTTATCATAAATACTAGCAATGTCTGCAACATTAAAGTCGGCTCTAATTAAGCCCTTTGACGGTGAGGCTTTTTTACATTCTAAAATAAAGCCCGCATAAGGCTTTTCTTTTGTACGCGTTAACGCCTGATACATGTCTTTTGTTGATGGCACTAGGGCATCAATAAAACTCGCTAACGGCATTTCTTGTTTGAGTTGTGCTATTTCAATGCGGCGATTTTCAACAATTTGCTCAAGAATATTGCTCATTAAACCGATGCTCCTGAATTAGATATACGCACTAAATCGGCTAAGGTTTTACTGGCAATACCAGAAGCAAGTACCTGTGCCGCATGTTGCGCCGCTGCCAACAAGGTGTCAGCTTTGCCATTTAATTGCTCGCGATGTAAATACAGTAGTGCCGCACAATTAATAATAACGGCGCTGTTATGGGCGGCTTCGCCTTCGCCGGCTAATATCGCTTTAACTATGTCAGCGTTTTCTTGTGGTGTGCCGCCTTTAATATCCGCTAAAGTATAGTTTTCTAAGCCAAAATCGTTTGGCGAAATCTCTTTTTCGATTAGTTGCCCTGCATTAATTTCGGTTACTTGTGTTTTGCCGTGTAGCGCTATTTCATCTAAACCACTGCCGTGCACAACCCAAGCATGCTGAACGCCGGTCAGTAATAGCGCTTCTGCCATTGGGGTAATTAGCTCAGGGATATATACGCCAAGTAACATAATGTCAGGCTTTGCCGGGTTCACCAAGGGTCCAAGAATATTGAACAGGGTTCTAATAGCCATGGCCTTGCGCACGGGCGCAGCGTGCTTAAAACCTGTGTGATAAGCCGGAGCATATAAAAAGCAAACATTGGCTTGAGCTAAACATTCACTGGCAATCTCGGGCGACATGGTTAAGTTTACGCCGAACGCTTCAAGTAAATCTGCCGATCCCGACATACTAGAAACGCTGCGATTGCCATGTTTAGCCATTTTTAAGCCACAAGCGGCGGCTAAAATCGCCGCCGTGGTGGAAATGTTAATGGTGTTTGCGCCATCGCCACCTGTGCCGACACAATCAGCAATATTATGTTGTTGTGCAGGAAATTCTGTCGCATTAGCGCGAATGGCAATCGCCGCGCCGGCAATCTCTGCTGGCGTTTCCGCTTTCATTTTTAACGCTGTCAATATCGCCGCTAATCGCTCTGGCGACACTTGGCCATTAATCACTTGTTCAAAGACATCGTGACTTTGTTGCTGAGTAAGCGAATTACCATTAACTAAGCTATTTAGCGCACTGTGGCTAATATCGTCGTGGTTAACTTGTGATGAGCTTGATGATTTAGTGTCTTGAGTCATGGGCATTCCCTTGTGCAAATAGTGTTGCTCGCTAAAGATGACAGGTGGCGTAGGCTTTGTGCTAATAAATTGCTGCCAAAGGTGGTTAATATTGATTCAGGATGAAACTGAAAACCGATAGCGGCATCAGTGCTGTGTTCAATCGCCATAGGTAAAATTACCTCATCATTATCTGTGTTCAAAGTTACGTGTGCGGTCATGGTTAATTCACTCGGCATTTTACTGGCGAAAAGTGAATGGTAACGCGCCACAGGTAGCGGGTTAGTAATATCGGCAAATGCGCCTAATTGGTTGTGACTGATATTGGACGATTTACCGTGCATAACCTCGGGGGCACGGGCGATAACGCCGCCGTAATGTTGAATTAATGCTTGGTGACCTAAACAAATTCCCAGCATGGGGAACTTCCCCGCACAAAGCTTGATCAGTGGCATTAAACAGCCGGCGTGTGTTGGGTCGCCAGGGCCGGGTGATAAGACTAAAATAACGCCAGCCGAATTGTTTTGTTGTTTTTCTAACAGGGTTTGAAAAATAAATTCCGCGCTTAAGGTATGGCGATAAATGGTTAATTGATATCCTAAACAACGAAATTCATCCACCAAGTTATAGGTAAACGAGTCGAGGTTATCTAGCATGACTATTTCTGGTAAAGAGTCTGGTAGAGAGTCTGCTAGATCGTTAGCTAGCGCCGTAGAAGTTTTCATTACTTAACCTCCGGTGTAAATGTAGCGTTATTATTGGCAATGTTCGCACTATGTTGATGAGAAATAACGAGTATTTTATCTTCAGCATCAATAATTGCGCTGATCACCGCCTGCGCTTTTTGTCTGGTTTCATCAGCTTCTGATTGTGGCTCAGAATCAAACACCACACCGGCACCCGCTTGAATTTGTGCTTGGTTATTTTTAACAAATGCCGAACGAATAACAATACATGTATCCATATCACCGTCGCCAGTAAGGTAGCCAACTGCACCGCCGTAACTGCCGCGTCGCTTACCTTCAACACGGCGAATCAGTGCGGTTGCTTTTACCTTGGGTGCGCCCGATAGCGTGCCCATATTCATACAAGCTTGGTAAGCATGTAGTGCGTCTAACTCTTCTTCCAAGGTGCCGCAGACACGAGAAACTAAGTGCATAACGTGGGAATAGCGATCAACTTTCAGTAAATCAGCAACATGACGCGTTCCGGGTTGGCTAACGCGGGCAATATCATTGCGGGCTAAGTCTACCAACATTATATGTTCAGCCAATTCTTTTTTATCTAAGCGTAAGTCTAATTCGATTCGACTATCTAAATCTGGCGATAGGCTGCCATCGGCATTAAATCCGCGAGGACGCGTACCGGCAATCGGATAAATTTCGACTTGGCGATTACTTTGTTGATATTTAAGGGCTGATTCAGGTGAAGCGCCAAAAATACAAAACTCACTGTCTTGCAGATAAAACATATAAGGGCTAGGGTTGCGCTGCTTCAAGGCTTTGTAAGCATTTAAGGTATTTGAACAGGTCAGGCTAAAAGTGCGAGAAGGCACCACCTGAAAAATATCACCGGCTAATATATGCTCTTTTAAGTCATTAACAATAGTGCAAAATTTGTCATCTGTAATATCACAAGTCAGTGCAGTGTTATTACTTACTTTGATATCGTTATTGGCTGGCTTAGCTTGAAATGTTGCGGTGATATTTGGTAACAAGTGTGTTTTTATTTCGGCAATTCGTGCCTGTGCCGCACTTTGTGTGCTGTCGAAGTTATCGCCGGTAAATACGTTGACAATAACCTCGCTCGATTGTTGTTCATGGTCAATAACAATTAAGGTTTCTGCCAGATAATAAACAAAATCAGGACAAGAGTTTTCACCATCAATAACCTCTGGCAATGTTTCACTCATCGCCATCATATCAAAGGCAAAAGCGCCACCAAGAAAAACTGCAAAAGGATGATTTGCCGTGTTTTGTAGTTGACTGAATAACCGTAAGCTTTGAAAAGGGTTGACCGCCAATAAGCGTGAGCGCTCATCGAGTTGCGAATTTTCTTGTGAAACTTCTGCAAAGGTCGCGGTAAAGGTCTGTTCGTCACCACAAATATTTGCTTGAGAGGCTAATGCTTGTTTGGCAAAGGCAAGGGCGTTTTCGCCGTTTTTACTCAATGCGCTAAAGGATACGATATTGCCATGACAAACAATTTTTACAGCGGTATCGGTGAGCAACAAACTTTTCAGTTGATGCTTTTTATCAACTTCAGCGGATTCCAGTAATAAGCTATTTTCTTTGTGCTGACAAAGGCTATGAAAAACAGCCAGCGGATCGCTTTGATAACTTAGGGTGTCAGTCAATGTGAGTACTGCACCGAGTTGTTGGTTTTCTACCGGTTCAAACGGCATTTTTTCTCGGCTACTATCTTGGGTATTGCTCATGGGTATTCCTATAAAAAGAGTCTATTTAAAAACGGTCATCCAGCGTAAATAGGCAACAGCCACCATAAAAACCAACGTTTAACTTTAATGCGTAACATAGTTATTCTCTTATCTAATTAATTCAAGTTTTAAAAAACAAAAAACCCGCAATCGGCTGCGGGTTTTAGAAATATTTTACAAACAAGTAAAGCTCACAACCCAATTATGTCGAGTTATGCCACCACCAAATCAATGAAATAGTTTGTTTTACTTGTATCATTATCTACTTTATCTCAGTAAAATTGCTTTATTCACTTGCCTATTTAGCATTAGTTTAGCTCTTGCTATTGTTTAGGCAGTTTTAAGTCCCTATAGAAGAACCGATCCACGTAATGATGTCAACCACTGATTGTACAAATGATAAAGATTTATCAAGCTTGCGAGTTGATCTGCATAGTCATACCCATTGCTCTGATGGTGCATTAAGCCCTGAAGAGCTAGTTGCGCGTGCCAGTAATTTTCAACTTGATGTGCTAGCTATTACCGATCATGACACAGTTAACGGACTTGAGAGAGCGAAACAAGCGATCAGTGAGCAAAACATACCTCTGACTTTGATTGACGGCATTGAAATATCTACCCAATGGCAGGGCTTTGAAATACATATTGTTGGTTTAGCTATTGATGCTGAAAATGCCGGCTTGCAAGCGCTAATTTCACAGCAACAGCAACGCCGAGAAGCACGTGCCATGTCGATGGGCGAAAAACTAGCAAAATGTGGTTTTGATGATGTTTATAACGAGGCTAAGACCTTGGCTGGCGAGGGCTCTATTACCCGCGCGCACTTTGCCAGAGTGCTGTTGCAACGGGGTGTGGTCAGTAAAATGCAATCCGCCTTTGACAAATATATTGGTAAGGGCAAACGCGCTTACGTTAATCCCAATTGGTGTAGTATCGAAGAAGCGGTTGCAGTGATTCATGGTGCCGGTGGTGTTGCGGTAATGGCACATCCGATTCGATATGGTTTATCAACCAAGTGGTTACGGCGATTAATTGTCGATTTTAAAACCGCACAAGGTGATGGTTTAGAAGTGGTATTGCCACAAATGAACAACGAACAACGAAAATTAATGCTAAGCTTTTGTTTAGAATATGATTTGCATGCATCTATGGGCTCTGATTTTCATCAACCGAGTCGATGGAGTGATTTAGGACGTAACTTAGTGATGCCGGAACAGGCCAAGCCAATATGGCAGCTGTGGCAATCAAACATGAGTCGTTAAAGACATTTTTGTGACAAACCTGTTATATAGTTGGAGCTCAATATGAGTCAGTTTTTTTATGTTCACCCCGATAACCCGCAAGGGCGTTTAATGAAGCAAGCCGCTGCTATTATCAGTCAAGGTGGCGTTATTGTGTACCCAACAGACTCTGGTTACGCGCTGGGCTGTCATATTGGTGATAAAAAAGCCTTAGAGCGGGTTTGTAATATTCGCGATATTGACAAAGAACATAACTTTACCTTGATGTGCAGCGATTTATCAGAATTGTCAGAATATACTCGCGTTGATAACAGTGCCTTTCGATTATTAAAAAATAATACCCCAGGGCCTTATACTTTTATCTTTAAAGGCTCGAAAGAAGTGCCAAAACGCTTATTAAACCCGAAGCGTAAAACCATAGGTATTCGCGTGCCTGATAACAACATTGTCCAAGCTTTATTGGCCGAATTAGGCGAGCCTATTATGTCGACTACCTTGATCATGCCCGGCGCTGAAACTGCAGAGTACGATCCTGAGCATATTCGCGACATTTTAGAGCACCAAGTTGACTTGATCATTAATGGCGGTCATTTAGGTGAGCACCCGACTACGGTGGTTGATTTTTCTAATGACGATGTCGAGATAATTCGTGTCGGTGAAGGCGATCCTACGCCATTTCAATAATGTGGTTCACGGTTAAACAATGAATATCTGACGATGTCTGAAAATAATGCCAAAATGCCAAACGCTGTTTCGCAGCGCCAAGACCGCAATGATAAGCAAACCTCAGGTGTGATGTTGCAGCAAGTGCTGCCTTTTGCCTTACTGCGCGGCGAAGCCATTGTTGAAAAACCGCAAGACCTATTTATTCCCCCCGATGCCTTAGAAGTTATTTTAGAGTTGTTTGAAGGGCCGCTGGATTTATTACTGTACTTAATTCGCAAACAAAAATTTGATATTTTAGATTTACCTATTGCGCCGATCACCACGCAATATATGGCCTATGTCGATTTGATGAAAGATATTAAGTTGGAATTAGCCGCCGAGTATTTAGTGATGGCATCAATTTTAGCGGAAATTAAATCCCGTTTATTATTACCCAAACAAGCGCTTGAAGAAGACGAGGGCGACCCAAGGGCAGAGCTAGTTCGAAAATTACAAGAATATGAAGTGATCAAAAAGGCGGCGGAAAATATCGACCAACTGCCACGTGTTGACCGTGATAACTTTATTGCTAACATTGCACTGGCGGAAAACTTTGTCCCGAAAGCCGTCAACAGTGACGTTGATCTAGCTGAACTTGTCGCGGCCTTGCAAGGGGTAATAAAACGTACACAGGCTTTTGAGCATCACCATATTCAAAAAGAGTTTTTATCGACGCGAGAGCGTATGGCACAAATTTTAGCCAAGCTAAAGCAGGGCGCAGTGGATAAAGCGTATTTCGATTTTAGTGATTTATTTACTATTAAAGAGGGTAAACAAGGCGTGGTGGTAACGTTTCTGGCGATTCTTGAGCTGATTAAAGCGTCATTAATCGCATGTATTCAAACGCAAGTTTACGGTGAAATACGCGTCAGTCTGCCTCGGCATTCTGTATCAACAACCCCACAGGTAGCGTTAAGAAATGACTGATAAAATACGCCACAAAGATATTGATGACGCTAAATTACAACGTTTAGTGGAAGCGGCGTTATTTATTGCCGATAAGCCCTTATCGGTACAATTACTTAAACGCGATTTTTTAATTGAATACCGTGTAAGTAACCTTCGTATTCGTGATATCATTAACGCTATTCAGGCGCACTATAAAGGCCGCGGTGTTGAGCTTAATAAAGTCGCCTCTGGCTATCGCTTTCAAACACCGGCTGAGCTGAGCGAAGATTTAGCGCATTTGTATCACGAAAAAGCGCCAAAATACTCCCGTGCTGTTTTAGAAACCTTAGCGCTTATTGCCTATAAGCAGCCGATTACCCGCGGTGAAATAGAAGATATTCGTGGTGTAGCGGTGAGTAGTCATATTATTAAAACATTAACAGAGCGGCAGTGGATAAAAACCGTTGGTCATAAAGAAGTACCGGGCCGACCTGCGTTATATGCCAGTACGCAAGAGTTTCTTGACTACTTTTCATTAACATCACTGGCGCAATTACCCGAGTTAATGCCGATGGTAGAAATATCCGGCTAATTTTTAGCGATTCTGTTGGCTAAACGCTAAAATGGTATTGCTAGCTAAAAGATTAAAGATTAAAGATTAAAGATTAAAGATTTAAACGCAAGGGTAACCCCTTAAACTAAAAGAGACAGAGACGTAGCAGCGACGCAGTTAATACTGCACTACGCTGTGAAGTTACTGACGTGAGAGAGTTAAGACCTATGTCTGAAAAATTACAAAAAGTACTAGCCCGTGCGGGTGCAGGTTCACGCCGAGAAATGGAAACCTATATCAGTGCTGGCCGTGTCAGCGTTGAAGGTAAAACCGCTTTTTTAGGCGACCGTGTTGAAGGTAACGAACTTATTCGTGTTGATGGTCATCAAATCAAACTTAAACCCCAAGAAGATGATTTGTGTCGAGTACTGATGTATAACAAGCCGGAAGGCGAAATGTGTACCCGTAAAGATCCTGAAGGGCGGCCAACTGTATTTGATCGCTTGCCAAAATTAGAAGGCAGTCGCTGGGTCGCTGTGGGTCGTTTAGATATCAACACCTCAGGCATGTTATTGTTCACCACCGATGGTGAATTAGCGAACCGTTTAATGCATCCGTCTAAACAAGTTGAGCGTGAATACGCCGTACGAGTTTTTGGTGAAGTCAATGAAGCCATGCTACAAACACTGCGCCATGGCGTAAAACTAGAAGATGGTCCGGCTAAGTTTCAAAAAATAACTTACCGTGGTGGTGAAGGTCGTAACCATTGGTTCCATGTTGTGCTATCAGAAGGGCGTAACCGTGAAGTGCGTCGTTTATGGGAAAGCCAAGACGTACAAGTGAGCCGTTTGATCCGTGTACGCTACGGTGATTTAGAGATGAAGCGTCAGTTGCCGTTAGGTGGTTGGACCGAGCTAAACCTAAAAGATGTAAACTACTACCGTAATTTGGTTGATTTGCCACCTGAAACCCAAAGTAAGGTGAAGGTTGACGAAAAAGCCATGGATAACGCGAAAAGCCGAAGAATTCGTCGCTCGGTGAAAAAACATCAACATCGCCATCAGCAAGCGACTCGTCGCAGACGTTAATATAAAACTTAGACAAAGGTGATAAATTAAGCTCTTTATAATTTGTCACTTTTTTTGTCTTAGTCAATGTATAGTATAAGTGATGCAACAACGCAGTAACCTCAGTATTTGGTTTATATAGGACATTACGTGCAAGCAATTCTTGAAAAAATTTACCTCGAAGACTCATCGCAATTACGCCAACTTTGTCAACAATATTCCCAAGCTAACATTTTAGCGATAGATACTGAGTTTGTTCGCACCCGAACGCTGTACCCTAAATTAGGTCTTATTCAGATAAATGACGGTAAAACCTTAGCGTTAATTGACCCTGTCGCCATCACGGATCTATCGCCATTTTGGCAATTACTTGAAAATCCCAATATTGAAAAAATATTGCATGCCTGCTCAGAAGACTTAGAAGTATTTTTAACGGCGGGTAATTGCCGACCGGTTAATTTAATTGATAGCCAAATTATGATGGCGTTTTTAGGCCATGGTTTATCTATGGGCTATGCGGCCATGGTTGCCCATTACACTGGCATTGAACTGGATAAGTCTGAGTCGCGCACTGATTGGATGAAAAGACCGTTAACCGCTAAACAACTTGATTATGCTCAAGCCGATGTTGAGCACCTATTTAATATTCTCCCAACCTTAATGGCCGATATTGAAAAGGCCGGTTGGCTTGAGGCGGCAAAAGCAGAAAGTGAATTGATGGTTGAGCGAAAATTTACCGCCATTGATGAGAGCCAGCTTTATCGCAATATTAAAATGGCCTGGCGCTTAAACCCAGTGCAACTGTATCGGCTTCAACAACTGACCATTTGGCGCTATCAACAGGCAAAGCATAAAGATCGCCCGATTGGTTTTATCGCTAAAGATCATACCTTAATGGCGTTAGCACAAATTAACCCGAGCAGCGTCGCCGCCATGGCAAGTATTGAAGGTGCTGAAGCACTCGATATTAAGCACAAAGGTCGCGCTATGCTAACAGTACTCAAACAGGCGGCTGAGCAACAAAACCCACAATTACCTGAGCAGATTGTTCGTCTTGACGAATATCCGGGTTATAAACAAAATTTTAAAAAACTGAAAAGCTATATTGCTGAGCTCAGTAGTCAAGCAAACTTATTGGCGGAAAACGTCGCCTCTAAAAAGCAAATTAACCAATTTTTGTCGTGGTACTTTAAGCTCAATGGCGCAGAAAACCATATTGATTTGGTTGATTTGATGCGCGGTTGGCGTAAAGCATTGGTTGGCGAGAAACTGTTAGCATTTGTCGAAAATGATTTTAAGTAGCGCTTACATCACGCTGAGTTATTTACTATCGAGTGCATTTCATTAATATAATAATATTTTCTAAACCATTTTAATCATAGGTCCCCATTATGCTGTGTAGTGTTTATAAAAGTGCTAAAAAAGCGCGAACCTATCTCTTTATCAATAAACGAGATGATTTTTCTGATGTTCCTGAAGCGCTGATGGATATGTTTGGTAAGCCGGTTATGGTAACCGTTATTAACCTAGCAACAAAAGCTAAATTAGGGTTTGCTGATCTTGATAAAGTAAAAGAAAATTTGGCGACGCAAGGTTATTACCTGCAACTGACCCCGAAAGAAGAAGACATGCTAAAAGAGCATAAAGCCAGAATGAAAGCGGCTAATCACAACTCAATAGCTAGTGAGGAATAATCATGCGCGCTATCAAATCTCTCAAATCTGTAAAGATATTATCGCTGTCACTTTGCTTGTCGCTTTGCTCTCAAACAACATGGGCAGCCGATGATAAAATAGAACCGACACAAGCGGGCTTTGACAAATATGTAATAACCCTTAAACAAGAGGCGCTGAATAAAGGCTTTTCAGCCGCGTTAATCGAAGAGTCGTTTGCCAAGGTTAAATTTCATAAACGCGCGGTGAAAGCCGATCGTAATCAGCCGGAAAAGGTTGAAACGCTTGATACCTACTTGCCTAAACGTTTGCCTGATTGGAAAATTAACCGCGCCAGAGCCTTGTATAAAAAACATCAAGCGTTATTAACGAAAGTTTCCGCCGAATATGGCGTACAAGCTCGGTTTATCGTGGCGCTGTGGGGACTAGAAACTAATTTTGGCAAAATTATGGGTAACTATAATGTGATTTCTGCGTTATCTACCTTAGCGTATGAAGGTCGCCGTGAAGTGTTCTTTAAAAAGCAATTATGGGCGGCATTAAAGATATTGCAGGAAGGACATATTGATATTGCCAGCATGAAAGGCTCTTGGGCCGGCGCTATGGGACAAAATCAATTTATGCCGACTTCGTTTGTTGCCTATGCCGTTGATGGTGATGGCGATGGTAAAAAAGATATTTGGGGCAACCCCGCCGATGTTTTTTCATCTATGGCCAACTACTTGAAAAAAGAAGGTTGGAACGACGAATTAACTTGGGGTCGACAAGTTAAACTACCCAAGGGTTTTGATACCGCATTGGCCATTCCTAAAAATACCGGCGGCCGTAAAAATTGGCTAAAAGCGTGGGCGAATAGCGAAAAAACTTTGGCGCAATGGCAAGCTCTAGGAATTAGGCGCAGCGATGGTACCAACTTACCTGACGTTGATATTAAAGCGGCATTAGTTTTTCCGGATGATGCCAAAGGCCGTGCTTATCTTGCCTATGACAACTACAAAAGTTTGATGCACTGGAACTTATCATATTACTTTGTCAGCTCTGTTGGTCATTTGTCTGATCATATTAAATTTCCGCCGATTCAGTAGCGCTGTTCAGAAGTAAACCAGACCAAGCCATAGATAATAAGTAGCTTATGAGTAAAAAAAATAATCGTTCGAAAAGCCAAGCGAAAGCAAAAACAGCGGTTGTCGAACGTTTTTGGGAAACCAAATCATTAAATGAAATGACACGCCCTGAGTGGGAGTCCTTGTGTGATGGCTGCGCAAAATGCTGTTTGCATAAATTTATTGACGATGAAGACACCACAGATGAAACAGAGTTGATGCCAACCACGCATATTGCCCAAGGCGAGCAAATGCATTACTCGAATATTGCCTGTCATTTACTCAATGATAAAAGCTGTCAATGTTCTAAGTATGAGCAACGCACAACGCTCGTACCCGATTGCGTGCAATTAACCCAAGATAATTTAGATGACGTGTTTTTTATGCCGCCCAGTTGTACATACCGGCGTTTAAAAGAGGGCAGAGGCATGCCGTCATGGCACCCATTACTGCACAAGGGTAAAAAATCAGCTATGCATCAAGCGGGTATGTCAGTGCGCGGTAAAATCATCAAAGATAACGATGTCGAGTTAGAAGACTTTGACGATTATATTGTTTTGTGGCCGTTGCACGATATTGATTGAATCACAGGGCTTCATCTGCGCGAGTACGGCATCAACACTTATTGTTCATCGGCCCTTATGATCAGCCACTTTATGACACTGGCGTAGAATATGTCAGTGCCATTAACTCAGATCAACGACTAACCGCTAGTAATTCCTTTAAATAACGTTGACCATTGTCAACATAGTGCCGTGCCGATTGTGTGAACATGTCTTGGGTTGATTCATCGAGGGGCTTAATGACTTTTGCCGGAGAGCCTAAAACGAGATGTCCATCTGGCACCTGCATATTTTCGGTCACTAAACTATTCGCACCAACCAAACAATTTTTTCCTATCTTAGCACCATTAAGTACCACGGCATTCATCCCAACAAGTGTGTTGTCGCCTATGGTACAGCCATGCAGCATCACCTTATGGCCAACGGTAACATTACGGCCAATGTGCATCGGGTAATCAGGGTCAACGTGTAAAATTGAACCGTCTTGAATATTGCTATTCTCGCCTATGCTGATGGTGGCAAAATCGGCGCGAATAACAACATTAAACCAAATGCTGGCATATTCACCTAAAGCCACATCACCGATCAAGGTAGCGTTTGGCGCAATAAAGTTGTTGTTGGTGAACTTTGGTGTCAGCGCGGCGAGTTGATAAATCATTTTAATATCCTCTAATAAGCATTTATTTCTATCTTAAGCTATTTCCGGCAATGAGCAACCTAGACCTTTAGGCGATAAAGCATACCAGTATATTGCTTAAGTTATTCCGAAAATAAATAAGCTTAATGTATGAAAAGTAAACTATTAATGGTAAAACATTAAGCAGGAAAAAATAAATAGTGTCGTTTTAAGCTTCAGTTGATTGTATTACTTATGCTGGTTTAGCACTAATTTCGGTGCTTTATCGGCGGGATAATGATGAAAAGGGTGATTTATGATTATTGGAATACCGAAAGAAACATTGTCAGGTGAAAACCGCGTTGCCAGTGCGCCAAGTGCGGTGGCAGCACTCGCAAAGTTAGGCTTTAAGGTGCAAATACAAAAAGGTTGCGGCACGAAAGCTAGCTTTACCGATCAAGAGTTTGTTGATGCCGGTGCTAGTGTTGTCACGAAAAAAAATGCTTGGCAAGCTGATATTATTTTTAAAGTAAACCCACCGAGCCTTGATGAAGTCGCGGCAATGAAAGATGGCGCACACCTGATCAGCTTTATTGCACCCGCACAAAATGATGAACTTTTAGCGGCATTAAAAGATAAAAATATCACCACATTGGCAATGGAAATGGTGCCACGCATGACCCGTAGCCAATCAATGGACGCATTAAGTTCGATGGCGAATATTGCCGGTTATCGTGCGGTCATTGAAGCGACTCATCACTTTGGTCGCTTTTTAACCGGACAAATTACCGCGGCAGGGAAAATGCCACCCGCTAAGGTGATGATCATCGGCGCCGGTGTTGCAGGCCTTGCTGCTATTGGTACGGCGGGGAGTCTAGGGGCCATTGTGCGCGCATTTGATACCCGTCCTGAAGTTAAAGAGCAAATTGAAAGTATGGGGGCGGAGTTTCTTGAGCTTGACTATCAAGAGCCTGAAGCTGATCCAAATGAAAAGGGCTCTGGTGACGGTTACGCAAAAGAAATGAGTAAAGCCTTTATTGACGCCGAAATGGCCTTATTCGCTGAGCAAGCCCAAGACGTTGATATTATTATTACCACGGCGATGATACCCGGAAAACCAGCGCCAAAGTTAATCACCCAAGCTATGGTTGAGTCGATGAAAGCGGGCAGTATTGTTGTTGATTTAGCCGCCGCGGGCGGTGGTAATTGTGAATTAACCCAAGCCGGTAAAGTGGTAACTGCCGACAGGGTAAAAATTATTGGTTATACGGATCTGGTGTCTCGATTACCAAATCAAGCTTCGCAGTTGTACGCGAATAACCTAGTGAGCCTGACTAAGCTGCTATGCAAAGAAAAAGATGGTAGCTTAAACATCGACTTTGATGATGTGGTTATTCGCAATATGACAGTCGTCAAAGGCGATGAAATTACTTTTCCACCACCGCCTATTCAAGTAAGCGCCGCACCTGCAGCGGTTAAAGCTAAGCCGGCTAAAGCCATTGACGTTACACCTGAAAAAACCATGAGTCAGGGCAAAAAACACACATTAATGGCGGTAGGTGCCTTGTTATTTGCTTGGGTCGCCAGTGTTGCGCCAGCCGATTTTCTCTCGCATTTTACCGTTTTTGTTCTGGCCTGTGTTATTGGTTACAACGTAGTGTGGAATGTTAGCCATTCGCTACACACACCGTTAATGAGTGTCACCAATGCCATTTCCGGCATCATTGTTGTTGGCGCCGTGTTACAAGTTGGCAACAGCAATCCGTTAATTCAAGTGCTTGCTGGTGTTGCCATTTTGATTGCCACCATCAATATTGTCGGTGGCTTTGTGGTCACTAAACGCATGTTAAAAATGTTTAGAAAATAAGGGGCACGGTGATGGAATTTTCTCAAGGCTTGATCAGTGCCGCGTATATCGTTGCGGCGTTATTGTTTATTTTTAGTTTGTCAGGGTTAAGTAAGCAGCAAACCGCGGAAACCGGTAACTGGTACGGTATTGCTGGTATGGCCATAGCGCTAGTGGCGACAATTGCTGATCCGCGGGTTGATAATGTTTGGATCATTATCGTGATGATGGTGATCGGCGCCAGCATTGGCTTGCAACTGGCTAAAAAAGTCGAAATGACGCAAATGCCAGAGTTAGTGGCGATATTACATAGTTTTGTCGGTTTAGCGGCGGTGTTAGTGGGCTTTAATAGTTACTTTGAAATGGACCACTCGCCTATGGCTGTTATCAGTGCCGATGAACAAATGGCGATTAATATCCATTTAGTTGAAGTATTTCTCGGTGTCTTTATTGGCGCTGTTACTTTTACCGGCTCTATTGTCGCGTTTGGCAAGTTACGCGGCATTATCAACTCTGCGGCATTAATGCTACCGCATCGTCATAAATTAAATTTAGCGGCCGGTGTCGTGTCATTTATGTTAATGGTGATGTTTGTGCAGCAAGGCGGCGGTACTGGCGCACTCTATTTAATGACGCTAATTGCGTTGGCGTTTGGCTGGCATTTAGTGGCCTCTATTGGTGGCGCTGATATGCCGGTGGTGGTTTCTATGCTTAACTCCTATTCGGGTTGGGCCGCAGCAGCAGCAGGATTTATGCTCAACAATGACCTACTTATTGTCACTGGGGCGCTTGTCGGCTCATCAGGTGCTATTCTTTCTTATATTATGTGTAAAGCGATGAATCGCTCATTTATCAGCGTTATTGCCGGTGGCTTTGG
The DNA here is from genome assembly GCA_049614565.1 of Cognaticolwellia sp. Classification (GTDB taxonomy): domain Bacteria; phylum Pseudomonadota; class Gammaproteobacteria; order Enterobacterales; family Alteromonadaceae; genus Cognaticolwellia. The sequence continues at coordinate 30,684 of JBMZDW010000010.1, forward strand.
CACTGATGTGGTGATCGACACTGATACTGATTATGGCGAACACGTTGAAGTAAACGCCGATGCGGTGGCTGATATGTTGAGTGGCGCTAAGTCAGTTATTATTACCCCAGGTTACGGTATGGCGGTGGCGCAAGCGCAATATCCGGTATATGAAATGACGCAAGCACTAAAATGCAAAGGCATTGATGTACGTTTTGCTATTCATCCAGTGGCGGGTCGTTTACCCGGACACATGAACGTATTATTGGCGGAAGCGAAAGTGCCTTACGACATTGTCTTGGGCATGGAAGAAATTAATGACGATTTTGCCAGCACAGATGTGGTGTTGGTAATAGGAGCCAACGACACAGTAAATCCCGCAGCGGCTGAAGACCCAACCAGCCCAATTGCCGGTATGCCGGTACTAGAAGTATGGCAGGCTAAAAATGTTGTGGTCTTTAAACGCTCGATGAATACCGGTTATGCTGGTGTGCAAAACCCGTTGTTTTTTAAAGACAATACCCAAATGCTATTTGGCGATGCTAAAGACTCAGTTGAGAAAATATTTAAGGCACTATAATTGCTAACGCTAATGAAAAATGCCGGTTTTGTTGCCGGCATTTTTATTGCTTTAATGTCAGACCTATCATTAGATCTTCTTAACCCATAGCAACTTAATTTCTTCATTGAGCTAACAAAATTATTTATTGGCTTACATATTTTGTTAAGCTGTTGAAGATAAGAATTATTTAGTTAATCTCAGCTTGAGTCAATCAGTGTATTTTTTTCTCAAGCTGAGGTTATATTATAAAACAATAAACCTTCGGAGAATAACGTGGTAGAACCAAGTGTAATTGAGCCCAGTATGATTGAGCTTTGGGTAGGAACTATTAACGGTTATTTGTGGGGCAGTATTTTAATTTATCTGCTCAGCGCCTGTGGCATTTGGTTTACTTTTCGTTTGAAGGGGCTGCAAGTTAGGCGCTTCTTTCATATGTTCACCATTTTAAAGTCCAGTCGAAAAAGTTCAACGCATGGTATTTCTTCTTTTCAGGCGCTTTGTACCTCGCTAGCGGCGCGCGTGGGCACGGGTAATTTAATGGGCGTTGCCGTGGCTATCACCCTTGGTGGCGCCGGTGCGGTATTTTGGATGTGGTTAATTGCCTTAGTCGGCATGGCAACAGCATTTGCTGAAAGCGCGTTAGGGCAGCTATATAAAGAGCGCGACAGCAATGGCAATTTTCGTGGTGGCCCTGCGTATTATATGAGCAAAGGCTTAGGCAATAAAAAATTAGCGATTACATTCTCCTTGTGCTTATTTTTTGGCTACGGTTTTGTTTTTAGCGCCGTGCAGGCGAACTCTATTACCAGTGCCTTTAATGGCTCATACGGTTTTAATCCGTTATATACCGGTATTGCCATTACGATTGCCGCAGGCTTTATCGTTTTTGGCGGCCTGAAAAATATCGCCCGTTTTGCCGAGCTTACTGTACCTTTTATGGGCTTGCTTTATATTCTGGTTTGTTTAGTGGTTATTGGCTTAAATATTGAAAAAGTGCCGATGATCATCACCGATATTTTTGCCTCAGCCTTTGGTTTAAAAGAGGCTGGTAGTGGCCTTGTCGGGGCGGCAATTGTGCAAGGGGTTAAACGCGGCTTGTATTCTAATGAAGCGGGTATGGGTAGCTCACCTAATGCTGCCGCTGCCGCTGTGCCTTTCCCGCCGCATCCCGTATCACAGGGCTACATTCAAATGCTGGCGGTGTTTTTTGACACCATCTTGATCTGTTCTTGTACTGCCATTTTAATTTTATTGTTTCAAGACACCGGCAGCCAAGCGCAAGGCGTGCAATTAACGCAACAAGCACTGGCTTATCAAGTGGGTGATTGGGGTAATGACTTTATTGCCATTGCGATATTATTGTTTGCCTTTACCTCGATTGTCGCCAACTTTGCCTACGCCGATAATAATTTAAAATACTTAAAAATGGACAATATGCTTGGACGCTGGTTTTTGCGTGTTGGCTTTTTGGCCATGCTAGTGTTTGGCTCAGTAGCAACATTACCTGAGGTGATCGCATTAGCGGATTTATCGACTGGCTTAATGACCATCGTCAATGTAACGGCGTTATTTTTGCTATCAAAAGTGGTGGTAAAAATAACTAAAGATTATCACCAACAGCAAGATAGTGGCGCATTACCGACCTACCAACCGGACGAAAACGAGCAACAAGCGTTGAATTTAACCCAAGGTATTTGGTCTAAAAAATAGCCTTGGTTGTTGGGTGACCAAATCGGCGATTTAATCGCAACATCAATTGACAAAGCTGCTATAATCCGCGCCTTAATATTTTTGGCGCGGTGTTTTTAGCTAGTGCGCTGCTTACGATAACAAAAAATGGTGATGTGATGAGTGTGGATGCGATAGGTTTATCGGCTAATTTACTAAAAGCGGTAAAAGCCTGCGGTTATAAAAATTTAACCCCAATTCAACAACAAGCTATTCCTGTTATTCGTACCGGTGTTGATGTTCTTGCTAGTGCACAAACCGGTACAGGCAAAACCGCCGCGTTTACTTTACCTATTCTTGATGCTTTAGCGAAAAAAGTTAAACCTAATGTTGATGGTTTTGATACCACAACCACAGTTAAGGCGCTTATTTTAACGCCGACACGTGAGTTAGCAGCGCAAGTTGGCGAAAATGTTAAAACTTATAGCGAGTTTTTACCTTTACGTTCTGGTGTAATTTTTGGTGGTGTTAATATGCCCCCACAAACTAAAATGCTGAAAAGTGGTGTTGATGTCTTAGTGGCAACCCCTGGGCGTTTAATTGAGCACTTAGAGCAGCGCAACCTTGATCTGTCACAAGTACAATACTTGGTACTCGATGAAGCAGATCGCATGCTTGATATGGGCTTTTATAACGATATTGAGCGTATTGTTGCGCTGATCAAAGCTAAACATCAAACCTTGATGTTTTCGGCAACATTTTCCAATAAAGTGAAAACACTAGCGAAGAAAATTCTAAAAACACCAAAAACCATCGAAGTTGCTCGTCAAAACTCAACCTCAGGTAAAGTTAAACAATCGGTATATTGGGTGTCTGAAACCCGCAAAGCTGAGTTGTTATCGGAATTGATCGGCGTTAACAATTGGCAACAAGTGTTAGTCTTTGCTGGCACCAAAGAAAGTGCCAATATTTTAGCTAAAGAGTTAAAACTTGACGGCATAAAAGCCGCACTTTGTCATGGCGATAAAACTCAAGGTGCCCGTAATAAAGCCTTAGAGCAGTTTACTGATGGTACTGTGCGGGTACTTGTAGCAACGGATGTTGCCGCGCGCGGTTTAGATATTGCTGATTTACCTTATGTAGTGAATTTTCACTTACCATTTCTTGCGGAAGATTATGTACACCGCATTGGCCGCACTGGCCGCGCGGGGAAATTGGGCACGGCAATTTCTTTAGTTAGCCCGAAAGATGAGCAATTTCTTGATAATATTGAAGCGTTAATCGAACGCAAGTTCGAGCGTATTGTGGTACCTGGCTATGAATTAGAAAGGCCATTACCTGCGCACTATGACGCTAAAGAAGATGCACCGTTAAAGAAAAGTCGTTACAAAGCTACACAAGAAAAAAATCAATTACTTGCGCGAAAAAAAGCCGAGGCAACACCGGCGGCAAAGCGCAGAGCCAAAGCAAATAAAAAGAAAACAGCCGGAAAAGTGGCAGGTAAAAAACGTAGATAGCACTTTACCTAGACAAAATTTAAGGCATGACGTATTTAAAGATTAACATGCTTATTGAATTATATGCAGATAGATAACGCCTATATTGACGTACCATTTGAATATCGACATCACTGCTGGTTTTGTGCCGAGCCAGCAGGACATCATTTTACCTTTCCGCATGCCAAACACCTTATCTTTGATTGTCCCCACCCCACCTTGACACTACCTAGCTGCTTGGAGTGTTTGCGGGCAGCGAAGAAAGCCAAAGTGCGCAGTATCTGGCAGGTGAAGCAACTCGTAAAAACTTATTTAATAGAAAAATATCGTAAAGATCTTGCTATCGGCTTGAATTGGACTGAAGAAGAGTTAGCAAACTCGGGCTTTGAAGGCGGAAATTTTGCAGGCTTTCAAAAAAGCGCTTGGTTTATTTACCAAGTGGCAAGAGATAGAGTGAATTTTCGTGGTTGGCCACTGGTGCTTGATGGTATCGATATTGAGCGTGATGAGGGTAACCGAAAATTTTGCTTTGATGGTGTTTATTATCCGAGTATTGAGGAGGCAATAACGCACTATAGTGTTAATTTTGACTTAGATATTAAATTCTTAAGGCAAGTGCTGGCAACAATGGGGATTGAAAATTTTGCCCAAGCGGTAAGGTATTGCCGCTTGTATGTTGGGGCAACACCGAATGAAAAATCACTGGCAATTCGACAAATTTGTACCTTGCCTTAATACCGCACTACTATACGGCTGTAGAGACGCTACTGTTGAGGTTATCGCCAATATTAGTGCACTAAGTCCATTAATTAGCACCGAGTTGTGGTACCACTGTCAATTTTTGTGGCAAATTTTCTTTTTGCGCGTATAGCGCGCTATCGGCACGCTCAAAGAAGCTTGTTGGGCTGTCGGCCTGATTCATAAAGGCTAAGCCTAAGCTGCTTGAAACTTTATATTTCGCGAGAAACGCATCTTGGCTTATGCTGTTGTATATACGCTGTTCAATAACCACCAGTGATTGTTCGCACGCATCTTCAAGAATAATGGCAAATTCATCACCGCCAAAGCGAAAAATGCAATCTGTATCGCGTACACTTTTACGTAGTGCATTGGCAAAGTGCACTAAAACATGATCGCCTACCGCGTGACCAAAGGTGTCGTTAATGGCTTTAAACTTATTTAAATCACAGAGAATAAGGCCTACGCGTGACTGGCGGCGGGTTGCTTGTGCCATAGTCCGCTTAATTTGTTCGTCAAAACTACGGCGGTTACCTAATTGCGTTAACGCATCTTGCATAGCAAGTTGCATAGCTTGATGGTAGCGAACTGCGTTATTAAGTGGGTTGATGAGCGACTGATGGAGCTCGGTTAAAACATTGCCATTACTGTAACTTATTGGGGTATTGACCGCATAAGTGATGATGCCAAAAAACTGACCATTGATTTTTAGTTCAAATTGGCGCTCAGCGTTGGCTTGTCGACTGCCTCTTGCGGTTGCACTTACATCACTGTGCTTAAAATAAATACCAGTAAAATCAACATACTTCGCTGCTTCAATGGCGAAAATATCAATAATTTCTTTCACATCGAGCGTAGTTTGCAATTTTTCTAATAGCGCAAAATTACGTTGGTTATGCAGATCACTGTGCTGAAATAATGTGAAGGCATTAAATTTCGAATTCGGGTGATTGACAACATTGACAGTTCGCATAGTATTTCCTCGCTATTTTGACGCTAAAGCTTTGTGCTATTAATCAAGCAAAAATCATACCTGTTTTATGAAGGCTGTTTTTTTTGATTGTTTTTAGCCTCTGGTAGCTACTGAATTCAATTTGTCGTGCTCTTTATTTGTTGTTTGCCAATGCTCCACGATAAAACTTAACGGTAAGGCTTAACTTTTATCTTGATGTTTTTAAAATACTTTAGACAAAAAAGCCTGTTCAAGGCTACACTTAAGTAAGGTTTTACATAAAAAATATCCAATATTTGATAGCCTCTTATTTATAATCACATAGCCATCTACCATTTAATTGCCTTGTAAGGACTACATGTGACCAGTCACCTTGAATTACTCGCTATATTATCCTTCGCTGTGTTAATTGTTTGGATTTTCCGCCGCCTCCAATTACCGGCAATTTTAGCGTATTTGGTGGCTGGGGTTTTAGTGGGTGAACATGGTTTAGCCCTAGCGCAAGAACACGTTGACTATGAGCATTTTGCTGAGCTTGGTATCGTATTTTTACTGTTTACTTTAGGGCTGGAGTTTTCATTACCTAAGCTTGTTGCTATGCGCCATTTAGTGATCACGGTGGGTAGCTTACAAGTTACTATCTCACTAGTACTCTTTATGTTAGTGGCCATGTTGTTTGAGCAAAGCCTAGCGGCGGCTATAACGATTGGCGGCATTTTGGCGCTATCGTCAACCGCCATTGTTATTCGCCAACTGAGCGAAAGTGGCGGTATGAAAAAAAAGTCAGGACAATTGTCAGTGGCGGTGTTGTTATTTCAAGATGTTGCTGTGGTGCCGCTGTTGATTGTTATCCCTTTACTTGCGCAAGATGGAGATGCCTCTTTTTTAATGGCACTGTTATTTGCCTTGGTCAAAGGGGTTTTTGTTGTTTCGGTATTACTATTAGCCGGTAAATGGTTCCTGCCGCGGTTATTTAATCTGGTGGCGCAAGTGCGTACCGATGAATTATTCGTGTTAACCACCTTACTGGTAACGCTTGTTGCCTCTGCCTTAACACAATGGTTTGGGCTGTCGATGGCATTAGGGGCATTTTTAGCGGGTATGATGCTAGGCGAGAGTCAGTATAAACATCAACTTGAAGCGGATATTCGACCCTATCGGGATATTTTACTCGGTTTGTTTTTTGTCACTGTTGGCATGAAGTTGAATGTGAACGTGGTATTTTCATCGCCCTTGATCATTATTTCACTGTTAATTTCTTTTATGGTGGTGAAAATATTAGTCGTTACCTTGCTGGCGAAAAGAGCAGGCGAGTCACCCAAAGATGCATGGGCAGCGGGCATTATGTTAGCGCAAATGGGGGAGTTTGGTTTTGTGTTAATTGCCTTAGCCAGTCAATTGAAAATTTTATCAGCGACAACCGCATCAATTTTGCTCGGCACCGGCGTGCTGAGTATGGCCATCACGCCTTATATGGTCAGTCATGCTCGAAGTTGGGGCTTATGGTTAAGCCGAGAAAAACAAATTGATACCCTTGCCCTTGGGCAATTACCCAAAACCACCAAACTGGAAAACCATGTCATTATTTGTGGCTTTGGCCGTATTGGCCAAACCGTCAGTCGATTTTTAAAGCAAGAGTCTATTGATTTTGTCGCCATTGATATCGACCCACTGCGTACCAGCAAGGCGCGCGACGCGGGGGAGAATGTACTATTTGGCTCATCGAGGCAGGCCGAGTTACTACAGGCTGCTCGCTTGTCAAAAGCTAGATTAGTAGTGATTGCGTTTGGTGAAGATAAACAATCTATAGATGTTATTCAACGTGTCCGCTCGCTATCTCCCGATGTTCCGATTTTGGTACGTACCCGTAACGATGATCAATTAGATGAATTGCATGCTGCCGGTGCAAATGAAGTGGTGCCAGAGAGTTTAGAGGGCAGTTTGATGTTAGTTTCACAAGTGTTGTCATTAACCGGCGTGCCATTTTCTCGTATTTTTCGTCGTGTGCAAAAAGAACGAAAAAACCACTACAACCATTTACATGGTTTTTTCCAAGGCGAACATACCGATATGAGCCCTGAGGGCATTGATCGCATTGAATTTGCCCACGCGATAATATTAGCGGATGACTCGTTCGCGACCGGTCGCTCAATTCGTTCACTCAAACTCGATGAGCGCCGTGTTTTTGTTGTGGCATTAAGGCGCAATGATATAGAAAGTGAAGAGCCAGACGTAGATACCGTATTACAGGCGCAAGATACGCTAATTGTCCGCGGTAAACCGCGACGGGTTGAGCGAGCAGAGCGTTTTGTACAAGAAGGGCGTTAGTCGGTGTTTTGCCAACAAGCGACAGGTTACGGCTAAATGTTGAGAAATGCTCGAATTTGACACTCTTGCTCAAGTGCATCATTAAAACCTAAATTGATCAGCTCTTTGCAATAATTTTTTTCAAACAATAAGTAGCTTAGTAAGCTTGACTCGGCATCATTGCTAATACCAATACCGCGTAATAATAACCGGATTGATAGCGGTAGTTTTTGGTAATAATTAACCGCAATGCTGTTAAAGTCATGGCTTGGATTCAACACATAAGATTCGATATTTTTTAAACCTGAGGTATTTTTCTTAGTTTCGTCAGGGATCAGCGACAAGGTATGGTTGATCCTTTCCATGCGTTCGATATCACTTTGTAGTGTGTCAGAGAATACCGAATCGAGTAAATGACCCGCAACCGCAGCTGTTGTGGGGGGATGTGGATTATTTTCTTGGGCGTGAAGTGATTCTTTGGGGTGCTCAACGCCAACAATAAATATTTTTTCTGCGCCTAAATGAATAGCTGGGCTTAACGGCGACAATTGATGAATTGAGCCGTCGCCTAAATGTTTTTGTTTAATTTTTACTGACGGAAAAACTAAGGGTAAGGCCGCTGACGCCATTAAGTGCTGGCTGTGTAACTGGGTGGGTACGCCTTGCCGTTTTGATCTAAACCAAGGTGAAATCGACTGTTCCGATTGAAAGAAACTAATAGAGTCACCACTACTATAGCTTGATGCAGTAACCGATACCGCCGATAGATAACGTCGTCTAATGTTAGTGTCGATGCGGCCAAAGTCGACGACATTCTCAAGTAATTGCCTAAGTGGTGCGTTATTTAATAAACTGCGGGCATTTTTATTGGCGTAATCTGCCTGAAAACTGCCTAAAAAGCCGCCGAGCAAGTGGCTAAAAACTCGTACTGGATCGCTGTGGTAAATACGTCCAGGCTCTAAATTTTTCCATACCCACTCTAATTTTTTGACTGCCAATTGAAAGCACGAGGCATAGCAGGCTAGTGCGGTTGAGTTGATAGCCCCCGCCGAAGTGCCACAGATAATCGGAAAGGGCACACCGTGGTTACGTGGCATAAATTTCGCAATCGCCGATAAAACGCCAACCTGATAGGCAGCGCGTGCACCACCACCGGTTAACACTAAGGCATTTTTACTGTCGATATAGCTACGTTTATTCGTCATTAAATGAACCAAATTAACTGAGGGAATGGGAAATACCCATGAGTATAATCTGATTTTAATCAGTTTTTTATATTGTCGCTAGCACAAAGGTAAAAAATTTAATGGTGTAAAAATGATAACAAAAAGGCCAGCAATGCTGACCTTCTTAATGACATTCAGTATCGACCAATACACTTAAGCCGATTGAAAAAATGTTTAGCTGCTAACGCGTTTGTTGGCCGCGTCGATTAACGGTTGTGAGCCATTTTGAATTACCGCCAAATTAGCTGAAACAGTTTTTTTGGGTAATTTACTGATCATCAAGGCGCCGGTTTTAACGGAGCCATTAGCGCTAGCAAACTCTAATAAGTTTTTGCCATTACAGGCAATGCCAGGGAAAATTTTGCGAATTTTTAATTTATTCGATTTTAAGAATGAGCGCATACGTTTTTTATCATCAGCTGCAACATATTCACAGACACTTTGTGCGATGTCAGCGGCTTGCGCTTTTGGTGTTGATAGCATTGACGTCATTGTTAATACCGTCATTGTGGTTGTTAGTAGTAATTTTTTCATTTTAATATCCTTTTATAATACGAACACACCAATGAAATTGACGTTAAGCTTGCCAATGACATTTGCCAAACAAGTGTGTTAAAAGTTGAGTAAATAAAAGAAAAACCACAGGATGTATCTAATAATTTGGTAACTCCGCTGCCATAGATAAACATACTCTTTATCCTTAGACCGGTGGTTTTGCGTAACACGTTTTCGCGTATCTTGCCTTTTCTTTATTAAGATAAGTATCACTAAAACACGCGCTGAAAGCAACAGCTTTGTTACAAACTTATTTTTGCTAGTATATTTTTTAAATATCGCAATATTTTTAATCTTTTGATTTTAATGTGTTTTTTCTTTTTGTTTGGTTCGCGTAGAAGTATAGGCTTACTATCGTCGATACAAATGGTTGATAAATAAACAGTATTTAGAGCGAAAAAAAAGGGCCTGAGCCCTTAAATTTATTCGCCATTATCAACAGAGTGTCAACAAGGTGTTAATGCTTGGTTAACGCTACTAGAATGCCATTTCTGGGATGTCACCTTCAACTACCAATTCACCTTCGGTTAATGAAACTATTTCTTCCACTGATACACCCGGTGCGCGTTCTAATAAGTAAAACTTACCGTCTTTAATTTCTATAAAGGCTAGGTCGGTTAATACTTTTTTAATGCAACCTTTACCGGTTAACGGCAAGGTACAGTTACTAAGCAGTTTAGATACGCCGTGTTTCGAGGCATGGGTCATGGTGACAATAATATTATCGGCACCCGCCACTAAATCCATGGCACCGCCCATGCCTTTGATTAATTTACCTGGGATCATATACGAGGCAATATTGCCGTTAACATCGACTTCAAATGCGCCTAAAACCGTTAAATCTACATGACCACCGCGGATCATGGCAAATGACTCGGCAGAATCGAAAATAGAGGCGCCGGTGGCCATGGTCACTGTTTGTTTACCGGCGTTAATTAAGTCAGCGTCAATTTCAGCATCGGTAGGAAATTGTCCCATGCCAAGCAAGCCATTTTCAGACTGCAGCATAACTTCCATACCCTCGGGTACATAATTAGCCACGAGCGTTGGAATACCAATACCTAAATTAACGTAGTATCCGTCTTGTAATTCTTGTGCAACACGCTGTGCTAGTTGTTCTCTTGATAAAGCCATAAATTACTCCTTACTAACTATGCGTTGTTACGAACGGTGCGTTGTTCGATGCGTTTTTCAAATGAGCCTAAAATCAGACGGTTGACATAAATGCCGGGTGTGTGAATTTGATCTGGGTCTAATTCGCCCGGCTCAACAATTTCTTCCACTTCAACAACCGTTATTTTACCCGCGGTTGCCGCCATAGGATTAAAATTACGCGCAGTTTTTCTAAATACCAGATTACCGTAACGATCGGCCTTCCATGCTTTAACGATGGCGAAATCGCCTTTAATGGCGGGCTCTAAAATATAATGGCGACCGTCAAATTCGCGTTCTTCTTTACCTTCAGCCACGGGGGTGCCGTAGCCTGTGGCGGTGAAAAAAGCAGGAATACCGGCGCCGCCAGCGCGCATTTTTTCCGCTAAGGTGCCTTGCGGCGTTAATTCAACGTCTAGCTCACCATTCATCATTTGGCGCTCAAATTCAGCGTTTTCGCCGACATAAGAGGCAATGATTTTTTTTATTTGACGATTAGGGAGCAAAATACCTAAACCGAAGTCATCGACACCGCAGTTATTTGATACCACAGTTAAGCCTTTGGTACCTTTGCGCTGAATTTCGCTAATTAAATTTTCTGGAATACCACACAAGCCAAAGCCACCGGCAATTACGGTCATATTGTCTTCAAGACCCGCCATTGCTTCTTCATAGCTTGACACTACTTTGTCAAATCCTGCCATTGTTTACTCCTCAATAATGATTTTTATCGTTATTAATTTTATTACTAGTATCGTATTTATACGTCAAAGGCTCAGCTGGATTTAGCCACTTGAACCGATAAGTTTAACTTAACATTTTATTACGCTTGCTTTGCCCGATACGCCATGGAAACTTTCGAATTGGCGGCCTTACCTAATTTGTCGCTAATAAACCAGCCTGCGGCCAGTAATTTCTCGAAATCAATGTCGCTGGTTATGCCCAAGCCGTTGAGCATATACAACACCTCTTCGGTGGCAACATTACCCGATGCGCCTTTAGCATAAGGGCAGCCACCAAGGCCTGCAATAGCACTATCGACTACCGTAATACCCGCTTGTAACGCCGCGTAAATATTGCTTAACGCTTGTCCATAAGTGTCATGAAAATGTACTGCCAATTTATCGACTGGTACGCGTGCGCTAACCGCTTGCAGCATTTTTGTTACACTGGCCGGTGTGCCAACACCTATAGTGTCGCCAAGCGATATTTCGTAACAACCCATTTGATAGAGTTTTTCAGCAACGTTTGCCACTTGCTCGGGGGCAATGTCACCGTCGTAAGGACAACCAACAACACAAGAGACATAACCGCGAACCGGAATGTTGGCCGCTTTTGCCGCTTGCATAATCGGCTCAAAGCGTTGCAAGCTTTCGTCGATTGAGCAGTTAATATTTTTTTGACTAAAGGCTTCAGAGGCAGCGCCGAAAATCGCCACTTCATCAGCATTAACCGCCATTGCGCCTTCAAAGCCTTTCATATTCGGCGTGAGGGCGGCGTACGTGACATTGGCTTTGCGTTTTATGCCGTTGAAAACATCACTGGAGGTTGCCATTTGCGGCACCCATTTTGGCGAAACAAAACTGCCACTTTCAATGTAACTGACACCGGCATCGGCTAACTGCTCGATTAAGGCGATTTTATCTTCAGCGCTAATTGGCATTTTTTCATTTTGCAGGCCATCGCGCGGACCTACTTCAACGATTTTTACCGCCGAGGGTAACGTAGGGGTAAATACATTAGTCATTATGCTTCCTCAGCGCTAAAGGCGAGTAATTCTGCGCCGCCATCAACCATATCGCCATCGTTATAATAAATAGCATCGATAACGCCGTTACTTGGCGCTCGAATGGTGTGCTCCATTTTCATCGCTTCCATGATCATTAATGGCTGATCTGCGCTCACCGATTCGCCGGCGTTAACCAGTACCGACACCATAGTGCCATTCATCGGTGCCACTAAACCATCGTGACTATCGTCGCCGCTATTGTCACCACAATCCGGTAAAATATGGATGAAGTTAAAGACGCCATTTTGATGATAAAGGCTAATTTGGTTGTTATTTTGTGCAATGGTGGCGTGGCTGCGGTAGCCGTCAATGCTGACATACAAGGTATCGTTTTCAATACGGCCCTGACAGTCAACGGTTTGGCCATCTACGGTGATCAAATAATAGCTACCCGTGCCTTGGCGTTTTTGCTCAACCACAACAGGGTATTCTGTATCATTATGCGCCAACACCATATGATGAATATTGGCTTCATTTAAGCGCCAAGCATTGGTCATATTCCACGGCGAGAACGGGTCGTTGGTGTTCGCCGCTTTCGCTTGAGCTTGTTGCGCTTGAGACAACACTAAGTACAGCGCTGCCATGGGCAATTCGCCGGCCAAGGCTTGTTCACTTTCGTGAAAAATAATCGCTTGATGCTTTTCAATAAAGCCGGTGTCGATATCGGCATTAACAAATGGCGCACAGGTCGCTAAATTATAAAGAAAGTCAATATTGGTGGTAACACCATTGATGCGATATTCCGACAAGGCTTTCGCCATACGTTGTAGCGCTTTTTCACGGTTTTCATCCCAAACAATTAATTTTGCGATCATAGGATCGTAAAACACGCTAACTTCATCACCTTGACGTACACCGGTGTCAACGCGAACAAATTCGCTTTCTACTGGCGGTTGTAAAAAGTCTAAGGTACCGGTGGCAGGTAAAAAGTCGTTATTTGGGTCTTCAGCGTAAATCCGCGCCTCAAAGGCATGGCCTGTTATGGTTAGCTCATCTTGTGCTTTAGGCAGTACTTCACCGGCGGCAACACGTAGTTGCCATTCCACTAAATCTTGTCCGGTAATTAATTCTGTCACCGGATGCTCAACCTGAAGGCGGGTATTCATTTCCATAAAGTAAAATGAACCGTCTACATCAAGTAAAAACTCAACCGTACCAGCACCTTGATAACCTATGGCTTGTGCCGATTTTATTGCCGACTCACCCATTTGTGCACGTAGCGCTTCGCTCATGCTAAAGGCGGGGGCTTCTTCAATCACTTTTTGATGACGACGTTGCACTGAGCAGTCACGCTCAAACAGGTAAACCGCGTTTTGGTGATTATCACAAAACACTTGTATTTCAACATGGCGTGGTTGGGTTAAGTATTTTTCAACCAACATAGTATCGTCGCCAAACGATGACTTTGCTTCGCGTTTAGCGGCGGCGAAACCTTCAGAAAATTCCGCTTCGTTCCAAACTTGGCGCATACCTTTACCACCACCACCGGCAGTTGCTTTAAGTAATACAGGGTAACCCATATCATCAGCGGCTTTTTTGATCACCGCTTCAGACTGGTCATCGCCGTGATAGCCTGGCACCAATGGCACCTGCGCTTTTTCCATTATGTTTTTCGCGGCAGACTTTGAACCCATCGCTTCAATGGCAGCAACTGGCGGGCCAATAAAAGTAATACCTTCTTTGGCACACATACGACAAAAGTCAGCATTTTCAGATAAAAATCCGTAACCTGGATGTATGGCTTGCGCGCCGGTGCGTTTTGCCGCTTCAATCACTTTTTCTGATAATAAGTAACTTTCGCGTGACGGTGAAGCGCCAATATGAATGGCTTCATCCGCCATATTCACGTGTAGCGAGTCAGCATCGGCGTCGGAGTAAACCGCGACGGTTAATATGCCCATTTTGCGAGCGGTTTTAATAACACGACAGGCGATTTCACCACGGTTGGCAATTAATATTTTAGTAAACATGAGGGTTATCCTTCGCCTTTATTTGTTGAGTTTTTTTGCGTTGCTTGCCAAGCTGGTTGGCGTTTTTCGAAAAATGCCCCCAGACCTTCTTGGCCTTCAGCCGACACGCGAATTGACGCGATGCGCTCACTGGTTGTTTCGATTAATGCTTCATCAATATCTTGGTAGGCAACATCAAACGCTAATTGTTTAGCTTGTCGCACCGCAGATGGCCCATTGGCTAATAGGGTTTTCACCATAGCGTCAACGGCGGCATCTAATTCAGTAAGTGGGTATATTTCATCAACTAAACCGAGTTGTTGTGCTTTGTCAGCAAAAAAACGTTCGGCAGTTTGAAAATAGCGGCGGCTGGCTTTTTGCCCGATAGCGTTAACCACGTACGGGCTGATAGTGGCCGGAATTAAACCGAGTTTTACTTCACTTAAGCAAAAACTGGCTTTTTCACTGGCCAGCACAATATCACAACAGCTGGCTAGACCAACCGCGCCGCCAAAAGCAGCACCTTGTACTTTTGCTATGGTCGGTTGCGGCAAAAAGTTAAGGTTTTTTAACATATGGGCAAGGGCATTGGCGTCGGATAAATTCTCATCATAAGAATAAGAGGCCATGCGCTTCATCCAACCTAAGTCGGCACCGGCTGAAAAACTTTTGCCTGTTGATGCCAGCACCATCACTTTTATATCATGACATTTGGCAATGCCATGAAAAAGGTGACTTAGCGCGGCAATAATACTGTCGTCAAAGGCGTTGTGTTTATCAGGATTATTGAGTGTAACCGTCGCTACGCCTTGCTCGTTAACGTCGAACAATACTTGTTCACTTGGGCTTTTAATATAGGTATGTGAAAACATTGCTAATCGCCCCTTACATTCTAAACAGACCAAATTTGGTCTCTTTAATTGGTTTGTTGAGTGATGCTGAAATAGCTAAGCCAAGTACTTGGCGGGTATCGGCTGGGTCGATAACACCGTCATCCCATAAACGGGCTGAAGCGTAGTAAGGGTGACCTTGGTGTTCGTAGGTATCAATAATCGGCTGTTTAAAGCTCGCTTCTTCTTCGGCGCTCCAAGACTCTCCGCGCTTGTCTTTTTGGTCGCGTTTAACTTGCGCTAAAACGCCAGCGGCTTGCTCGCCACCCATAACCGAGATACGAGAATTTGGCCACATAAATAAGAAACGTGGGTCGTAAGCGCGGCCACACATGCCGTAGTTACCGGCGCCGAAACTGCCGCCAATTAAAATAGTAAATTTAGGCACTTGCGCGGTAGCAACGGCTGTTACCATTTTCGCGCCATGTTTAGCGATACCACCGGCTTCATATTGTTGGCCAACCATAAAGCCGGTAATGTTTTGTAAAAACACTAATGGAATTTTACGTTGTGCACATAGCTCAATAAAGTGCGCGCCTTTTTGTGCCGATTCGCCAAATAAAATGCCATTATTGGCAACAATACCGACTTGATAGCCATAAATTCGGGCAAAACCACAGACTAAGGTTGTGCCATAAAGCGCTTTAAATTCATCAAATTCACTGCCATCAACCACGCGGGCGATAATCTCACGAACATCAAATGGCTGACGCGAGTCTTTTGGTACTACGCCGTAAATCTCTTCACTGGCATACGCCGGCTCTGCCACTTCTTTAATTGCCATTTGCACCGGTTTAACGCGGTTTAAATTACCAATGGCACTGCGGGCAATTTCTAACGCGTGGTGATCGTTTTGTGCGTAATGGTCGGCAACACCTGAGGTGCGACAATGCACATCAGCGCCGCCTAAGTCTTCAGCACTTACCACTTCACCGGTTGCTGCTTTTACTAATGGCGGACCGGCTAAAAAGATAGTGCCTTGTTCTTTAACAATAATCGACTCGTCAGCCATGGCAGGAACATAAGCGCCACCTGCAGTACAAGAACCCATCACGACAGCAATTTGTGGAATACTTTCTGCTGACATATTGGCTTGGTTAAAGAAGATACGACCAAAATGCTCTTTATCAGGAAACACATCATCTTGGTTAGGTAAGTTAGCGCCACCTGAGTCAACTAAGTAAATACAAGGTAGGTTATTTTCTTGTGCGATAGTTTGCGCACGTAAATGCTTTTTAACCGTTAGCGGATAATAAGTACCGCCTTTAACGGTTGCGTCGTTGGCAACAATAATACATTCTTGGCCACCAACACGGCCGATACCAGTAATAATACCCGCAGCAGGCACGTTATCGTCGTAAACTTCATAGGCGGCTAATTGTGATAATTCAAGAAATGCTGAGCCTGGGTCAAGTAGGGCGTAAACTCTGTCTCTTGGCAGTAATTTACCGCGTGATAAATGACGCTCGCGGCTACGTTCGCCACCACCAAGCTTTATTTCTTCAAGTTTAACTTTTAAGTCATCAACTTGCAGTTGCATATGGGCAGCGTTTTCGATGAATTCAGGGCTGCGGGGATTAATTTTCGATATTATCTTAGCCACGGTATAACCTTTTTATTGTTGATCTTTTGCTTTGTCAGCGTATTTCGATGTAACAGTGCACATTGATATTGTTTTCGATTCACACACGTTATAAATGATTAATGCGCTATTTCTTATGTGAACGGCGCTCAATAGCAATAGTCACTGGGTGTTATTTATATTTCTAAATTTAATCAAAATTTGGCTTTTCTCGAAGCCAATGGAGCGAGTTCAAAGAAAAATACTAAGCATAGTTGTCTATGTGAGTATTTTTGACGAAGAAGTCGCGCTCATTGGCAATGAGAAAAAGTTAAATTAGACTGATTCGTTGAACAACTCTCGCCCAATTAACATACGGCGAATTTCTGACGTGCCAGCGCCAATTTCATATAACTTAGCATCACGTAATAAACGACCGGCAGGAAATTCATTAATGTAACCGTTACCGCCAAGCAATTGAATAGCGTCTAGCGCCATTTTTGTTGCTAGCTCAGCAGAATATAAAATAACTCCGGCAGCATCTTTACGGGTAGTTTCACCACGGTCGGCCGCCATTGCACACATGTAAGCATACGACTTAGCCGCATTCATTTGCGTGTACATATCAGCGATTTTTCCTTGAATTAATTGAAATTCACCAATAGATTGACCGAATTGTTGACGGTCGTGAATGTAAGGTACAACTAGGTCCATACACGCATCCATAATACCTAATGGGCCACCGGTAAGTACTAAACGCTCGTAATCTAAGCCTGACATTAGTACACGAACACCTTTGCCTTCTTCACCTAAAATGTTTTCAGCCGGTACTTCACAATCTTGGAAAACTAATTCACAAGTATTAGAGCCGCGCATACCTAATTTATCTAATTTTTGATGACGTGAAAAACCTGGGTAGTCACGTTCAACGATAAAAGCTGTAATACCTTTAGAGCCAGCGCTAGTGTCTGTTTTTGCGTAGATAATAAAAACATGAGCGTCAGGACCGTTAGTGATCCACATTTTGTTGCCGTTAAGAATGTACTTATCGCCTTGTTTTTTCGCGCTAAGTTTCATGCTCACTACATCAGAGCCGGCATTAGGCTCTGACATGGCTAATGCGCCAATATGCTCACCACTGCAAAGTTTTGGTAAATATTTTTCTTTTTGTTCATGACTACCATTTTTGTTTAATTGGTTTAAACACAGGTTAGACATAGCGCCGTAACTTAGGCCAACTGAGGCTGAAGCACGTGAAATTTCTTGCATCGCTACCATGTGCTCTAAATAACCTAAGCCAGAGCCACCGTATTGCTCATCTACTGTCATGCCCAATAAACCTAAATCGCCAAACTTGCGCCATAAGTCCATTGGAAACTCATTGTCTTGGTCAACTTTTTCTGCACGTGGAGCAATTTCATCACGAGCAAAGGCGTTAACCGTGTCACGGATCATGTCAACGGTTTCGCCCAAGTTAAAATTCATTGATGAGAAAGTAGAAATCATAGTAGTACCTTTAATAATTGTTTATCGTGTCAACGCGTGTTGTTTTGTCGCGTTACCTATTACTTAATTTTCGTATTTTATTTTTTCTATATAGTGCTTTATTTTTCGATAGCAGCGAGCGCACTTTGACAGTTATTTTCTAAACCTGTTAGCTCAATCAGTACCGCTTGAATATCTTCTAGCTGCTGATTTAAATCATTTTTCTTATTCGATATTAACGCCATAATGGTTTTTAACTGTGTTGCGCTAGAGTTATCAGCGTCGTAAAGCTCAAACAAACGACCAGTTTCTGCTAATGAAAATCCTAAGCGTTTTCCACGTAGAATTAACTTTAGTCGAACTCTATCTCTTTGGTTATATATTCTTGTTTGTCCTTTGCGAGCCGGCAGTATTAAGCCTTGATCTTCGTAAAAACGAATACTGCGGGTGGTAATGTCAAACTCTCGGGCTAATTCACCAATAGCATAGGTGACAGGGGTCTTATCGCTCATTTTATTACTCATTATTATTGCGCTAAGTTAACTCGCATTTTTATTTGTCAGATACCTTACAATAAGTTTACGTTAACGTAAAGTGTAGCTGTTGACTTAGTCTACTGACCCTCGGCCATGGTTGCATGGGTTGCTGGCCATGGCCTAGCGCGTGGTTGATAAAGGTAATCGAACGCCGCTGTAAAGAATGCTTGTCAATTTCGCGATAAATCATGCCTGTTAGACTAAAGGTCGATAAAGTTTACGTTGGCGTAAAGGTAAATATGGGGTAATCTGTGGCGCAATTCTTATCAACGTTTGTAAAATTTTACCTACTATAGGCCTAACCAACGTTGAATAACTGTCGAGTAATATCGAACAACACTTTGTCGGAGAGCCTTATGTCTACTCAAGATCCTATCGTTATTGTTGCTGCAAAACGTACCCCTATGGGCGGTTTTATGGGCGGTTTATCAGCAGTTAGTGCTACCACTTTAGGTGCTACTGCTATTCGTGGTGCTATGGCTGCGGCCAATTTATCAAATGATCAAGTCGATGAAGTGATCATGGGCTGTGTATTACCTGCAGGCTTAAAACAAGCGCCGGCACGTCAAGCAGCATTAGAAGCTGACTTAGACCTTTCAACCGCTTGTACCACAATCAATAAAGTGTGTGGCTCAGGTATGAAAGCGGCCATGCAAGCGCATGATGCCTTATTAGCGGGCTCTATTGATGTAGCGATTGCCGGCGGTATGGAAAGCATGACCAACGCACCACATTTATTACCTAAAGGCAGAGCGGGTATTAAAATGGGCCATGGTCAAGTACTTGATCATATGATGACTGACGGTTTAGAAAACGCCTACGACGGTATTGCGATGGGTTGTTTTGCTCAAGATACAGCCGATGCTTCAGCCTTTACTCGTGAAGACATGGACGCGTATGCCATTCGTTCATTAGCGCGGGCAAATGATGCCATTGCTGATGGCGCTTTTGTTAATGAAATTTCACCAGTAACCATTAAATCGCGTCGTGGTGATTCGGTATTTGAAATTGACGAACAACCAGGTAATGCTCGCCCAGATAAAATTCCTAGCTTGCGTCCTGCTTTTAAGAAAGACGGCACCATTACCGCGGCTAACTCAAGTTCAATTTCTGATGGCGCAGCAGCCTTAGTGATGATGAAATTATCAGAAGCGCAAAAACTCGGTTTAACGCCATTATGTAAAATTGTTGCTCATGCGATGCACGCACAAAAACCGGCAGAGTTCACTGTAGCACCAGTAGGCGCTATGCAAAAAGTATTAGCAAAAGCCAACTGGACAACAAGCGATGTTGATTTATTTGAAATCAACGAAGCGTTTGCCATGGTGACTATGTTAGGTATTAAAGAACTGGACTTAGACGTTGCGAAGGTCAATGTTAACGGCGGTGCTTGTGCATTAGGTCACCCGTTAGGTGCTAGTGGTGCTCGTATTATGGTGACCTTAATTCATGCCTTGAAAAACAAAGGTTTGAGCAAAGGTTTAGCGTCTTTATGTATCGGTGGCGGTGAAGCAACAGCCATTGCGGTTGAAATGATGTAGCTAATCACGGTTATTGAAAAAGCCCACTTATTTGTGGGCTTTTTTGATTTTACAGCTCTTAATGTGATTGATATTTAATAAATTGGTATTTAGTAAATTGACAATTAAAATGATAGGGCGTTGATGACCTTTTTAACCCGTAACACATTCTTATTTTAGATGTATTTAACTGATTTACTTTAATCTATTTATGTAAGCACCGCTAGTAAGGGAAGTTGATTGCTCCTTTTCCATATACAAAAAAGAATAACCTGTGTTCACAGGGGAACAGGAATATAAGGTGATTTATTAAATTCAATAGTCCTTACAAATAACACATCATTATTTTCTTTTAGGTATTCAGACACATGAGATAGTTTATCTTGCATAATAGGATCCCAAGAGCTGCTTGGTATCCATGTTTTAACTATTGGGATTCCATTCTCATCATAACAACATGGCGCATAAGCATCGTTAGTTACAATAACAAAATCATCATTAGGTAACTCATCACTAATGTTTAATTTCAACATTGGTAAAATGTTAGATTTGATAACTTGAACTAGCCCTGAAACATTTATGATATCCTTTCTAATAATCATTCTAGCTAATGCATGTTCTGTAAAATATAGTAATGGGACTATGTTACAACCACGAATATCATTATTTACACCTAACGGGTCTTTAGAATTTAAAATGTTAACGATAACAGGATAGAGTCTTTCACCTTTTAAATATGACACTCCCTCATCATCAATGCTAACCCAACCTAATGAATAATATACGCTTACTTCTTCGATGAGAGACTTTACTTTATCCAAGTGGATAAATGACTCATTTAAGCCTTTATCTTCAATTTTACAAAACGTCTTATATATATTTTTAGTTGTTGGTGTTTTAGCTTCTAAAGAATTAAGTAACTTGGTGCTAGTCTCAGTATAATGATTCCTTAACTTTCTAAACATTCCTTTCAAAATAGCTTTAGCATGGCTTTCACCATGAATTACATTTTTTGTTGCCATATAAAATCCTTTTATGTAGTTAAATTAAGTAATTTTTAAATACAGTTTTAAAGCCCTTCAACAGGTACATTTTTCCCAAGACTTTTGATTTTACTAACATCAGCCCCTGTTAATGCAAACCATTCCCCCTCTAGACGCTTATCAGCAAACTCAACATGAAAATCCCGTTCAGCTTTTGAATAATTATCGAACCAAGCATAGTTTATTAGTTTAATTGGAAATGGTAATTTAACAGAGAAGAGGCTTGTTCTTGATTTAATATTTACAGTTTTTCCAATTTTAAAGCCGTACTCTGATTCTATAAGGTATACATATCCAGGAGTTTTTTGATAACTTTTAGTATTAACTATATCACTATTTCCAATTACTCGTTTAAATTCCATTTGTTCTAATTCAGGAAAATATTCTGAAAATAAATCATCTAGCATATAGCGAACTGAGACATCTTTTGCAAACTTAAAGTACGGTTTATTTTTCCAAAAATGACGACCAGATGAACTTGGTTTTAAAGTTACGTCTGCGGTACACCAAGTAACTTGAGCTTATTGTTCAAGTATATTGACCGAAGTAACAACACCAAAAGCAACAACTTTTCCAATTAAACTTGAATCATCCCATTCTGATAAAACAATCCCATGTTTAGGTTTTATTTTGTGAAATATATCGGCTGGTGCAATCAAGTTTGATCGTGCAATCATAGCTTCGATATCATCCTTGTTTTGTACAGGAACTCTCCAAAAATTTTTCATGTTGACGTTAGACCATATTTAGTATTGTTATGTAACCACCCATTTTATAGATCAGATCTCAGTAGAATACACCTGATTTTTTTTCATCTCTTTTCGGTGGTAAATCATTGAGCTACTCATGAGGGCACTCATAATAATATTCTTACATGCTACTATCGAACATTTATCGTACTTCCGTCAATTAATTATCTAAATAGCGGGTTAAAGTTTCTTATATTCAAGGAAAAAGAGACGAAGATTTAAAGTGATTATCTTCCTCTTATAGGATCGAGTTACATTATCAATTGTATTATGAATGTCTACATTGGTGGCAAAGCTGACTATTAACTAAGATAATTCCATGTCTAAACTGGGTCTGCTTTGTGGTAATTAATATATTTAAAATTAATCACCTAAGACCGCTTTGTTGGATTTTTGTCTTTTAATGATTTCAGCTATTGAACTTGAAAACCCAATGATGATAATCAATGTCATTAATACCATTTTAGCGGCTAATTTAATAACGCTATAATTTGCTCACCATAAAGCTCAAGCTTAGTTTTACCTATGCCGTTAATGTCTAACAATTGCTCGGCACTGTTGGGATTTTTTCTTGCTATGTCCATTAATGTCGCATCATGAAAAACTACAAATGCCGGCACATTTCGCTCTTTTGCCCATAATGCTCGCTGTTGTTTTAGCTTTTCAACGTTAGTTTCTTCTGCTGCTGATAGCTCACACTCAATAGTTTGTTTTGATTTTTTAGCTCGCGTTGGTTTGTTATTTTTTTGCACTTTAAGTTGAATCGCAGATTCACCTTTTAATAACGGCCGTGCTTTTTCGGTTAATTTTAAAGCGCCATAATCCATATCAACCGCTAAATAGCCCATAGAAATAAGTTGTCTAAATACTGTTTGCCATTGGGTCGCCGTGTGTTCTTTACCAATACCATAGGTCGAAAGTTGATGGTGATTTAGCTGAGTAATTTTTGCTGTTTTTTTACCAATAAGCACATCAATTTGATGACCAACACCAAACCTTTGCCCGGTGCGATACACTGTTGAAAGTGTTTTTCTTGCCGCACTGGTGCCATCCCAAGCCACTGGAGGGTTTAAACAATTATCACAATTGCCGCAAGGTTGGGCTAAGGTTTCACCAAAATAATTTAACAGCAATTGCCGGCGACAGGAGCTAACCTCGCAATAACCCAGTAAGGCGTCAATTTTACGCTGGGTGATGAATTTAAACTGCTCATTGCCATCACTTTGACTGGTCATTTGTTTAAGCTTAATAACATCTTGCATGCCATAAGCTAACCAGGTATTAGCTGGCATGCCGTCGCGACCCGCGCGGCCGGTTTCTTGATAATAGGCTTCAATACTTTTCGGTAAATTTAAATGGGCAACAAATCGAACATCCGGTTTATCGATACCCATACCAAACGCTATGGTGGCAACGATTATTATGCCGTCTTCTCTGAGAAATCGCTGTTGGTTATGGTCTTTAAGCTCCACCGCTAAACCTGCATGGTAAGGTAAGGCTGTTTTACCTTGCTCAGATAACCATTGAGCAGTAGTCTCTACCGATTTTCTTGAAAGACAGTAAACAATACCAGCGTCATTTTGATGTTCAGTATTGATAAACTGTAGCAGCTGCTCTTTACTATTTTTTTGTTCACTGATGCGATATTGAATATTAGCCCTGTCAAAACTATGGATAAAGGTTTTCGCTTCAGTTAAATTCAATACCCGAACAATTTCATCTCGGGTTTTCATATCCGCCGTAGCGGTTAAGGCAATTTTAGCTGTGTTGGGGTAGCGTTGAGCAATGATGGAAAGTTTTTGATATTCAGGTCGAAAATCGTGGCCCCATTGCGAAACACAATGTGCTTCGTCAAAAGCAAATAATGCGATAGTGACTTGATCAAGAAGAGAAAGAAAATAGTCACTTAATAGCCGCTCTGGCGCGACATATAGTAAGTCGACATTACCCGAAGCTACAAGCTGCTCTACACGCCTTTGTTCTTCGTAGTCTTGTGATGAGTTTAAAAAATCGGCCTTTACCCCTTGTAGATTTAAGGCATCGACTTGATCTTTCATCAAGGCAATAAGTGGCGATACCACTATACCTACGCCATGTAAAATAATAGCGGGGATTTGATAACACAGTGATTTACCGCCACCGGTCGGCATGAGGGTAAATACATCATTCCCACCGATCAGTTCATTGATGATACTCGCTTGCTGATGCCGAAAGTCTGCGTAACCAAAGGTATTTTGTAAAACTGATTTCGCGGTATTGATATTCAAATTAACATCCTTTTAAACACGAGATAATGGTAAGTCAGCACATTTATATAACATAAACTAAACATATAGCCATCAATCAGCTTAGCTGATTTTAATTGGGCTTATTAATAGTTTACGTGAACAATAGTTAGATAGCTTGAGGGCAGTGTATCTGAGCAAGATATCATTAATGCCGACATAAATGAATGTCAGGAAAAAGCGATGTTCACGATTGCGGCTGTAGGTCGGCAGTTATGCCGAAAAATAATTTATAGAGCAATAATTGCAACAAATTCCCCAATGCTCCTTTGCAACGAAATAGCAAATAGCTCAAGAACTATGACGAGAATCTCGATATTGCTTCGGTGAAATACCAACAAGCTTCTTAAATAGCCGAGAAAAGTAATACGGGTCGCTATAGCCTAAGCCACTGGCAATATCTTTAATGGCAATATCACTATTATCGAGTTGTGAACAAGCATGCTGAATCTTCATATTAATAAAATGTTGAATAGGCGAGCTATCGGTTAACTCTTTAAACTTTTTCGCAAAATGAAACTTTGATAACTGACTATAATGCGCTAGCGTATCTAAGCTTAACTCTTGATGTAAGCTGTTACGCATTAGCGCTTCCACCGCGTCTAGATCAAAACTCGAACTGTTATTAAATATGCTTAACCTTAATTGCAATGCCAGAAAACTTAACGCTTGTTGCAGAATATGCACGGCATGAATAACGTTGGTTGCGGTGTAACCACGTGCGCCCAGTGCGAGTAGGTGATCAAAGTCGCTAACAATATTTTTTAGCACCCCAACATGTGCAGTGCCGTTATCCATTTTCATTAACAGTCTATCGGCAAAGTCTTGTGCTAATGTGCCGGTGAAGTTAATCCAGTAAACGATGTTGTTGTCGGCTTTACTGTTGCGGTTGTTACTTTTATTTATGGTAAAAGTAAAAGATGATTTTGGATTGATAATAACAAGATCGCCACGTTTTATTGTTCTTTCCTTGCCTTGATAATGTAATTTTCCACCGCCCGATAAGCAATATATCAAACGATGGCAGTTATGATCATCTTGCTGTAACTTATAATTATTATTCGCTTGGGTAATACCTAAAGATATCGGATAAAGTCCATCTGTTAAGCGATGTTTTGCTAGTTTTTTTAATAAAAATACCGGAATAAATAAGCGAATATCAGTTGATTTTTGATGCGGTACTGTTGACATATTATCCTTTGCGATTAGCCTATTTTGCTTTGCTGGTCTAATCACAATATAGTCCATTAAATTAGCAATAAAATCAATGTTCATTGTTTTTATAATGTGGTCTAATTTTGCGACTAAGTTTCTATTATCAATGTTTGCGACTAAAAAGGGTGCACTAGCATTTTATAGCTTGCGAATACCTTGGTAATTATTGCGCTTTAACGGCGGTGTTTTCGGTATACATACCGACATCGCGAAAGTAAAAAGCACTTATTGATATATAAGAGAGTTTAAGATGAATACTGAAAGATATCAGTTAAAAAATAAAATCCGTATTGTTACGGCGGCATCGTTATTTGATGGTCATGATGCGGCCATTAATATTATGCGTCGAATTTTACAATCAAGTGGTGCTGAAGTTATTCATCTTGGGCATGATCGCAGTGTTGAAGAAGTGGTAAATACCGCGATTCAAGAAGACGCTAACGCTATTGCCATGACATCTTATCAGGGCGGTCATAACGAATACTTTAAATATATGTACGACCTGTTAAAAGAGCGTGGTTGTGAGCATATTCGTATTGTTGGCGGCGGCGGCGGGGTAATTTTGCCTGAAGAAATTAAAATGCTGCAAGACTACGGTATTACCCGCATTTATTCTCCTGACGATGGTCGTGAACTTGGACTGTTAGGCATGATTGACGACATGCTTATGCGTTGTGACTTTAAAACTGGCATGAACGTTAAAAAAGATGATGTCGCGAATTTAAAGAAAGCCATTCCACTACAAGATAAAAAACAAGCCATTGCTCGCTTAATTTCTGCTGCGGAAAACGCGCCAGAAGAAAACAAAAGCGACCTAGATAAAATTCGTAAAATTTCTGCGGTCAGTAAAACGCCGGTTTTAGGTATTACCGGTACCGGTGGCGCTGGTAAATCATCATTGGTTGATGAATTAATTCGTCGCTTTTTAATGGCCACTGATGATAGCAAAATTGCCATTGTTTCCGTTGACCCGTCAAAGCGTAAAACTGGCGGCGCATTATTAGGTGACCGTATTCGCATGAACGCGGTAAATAACGATCGTGTTTATATGCGCTCGTTAGCCACACGTCAGTCAAATTTAGCCTTGTCGGTTTATGTAAACGACACACTAGATATTTTAAAAGCGACCGACTTTGATTTAATTATTTTAGAAACCTCAGGTATTGGCCAGTCAGATACTGAAATTGAAGAGCACTCAGACGTTTCTTTATACGTAATGACGCCAGAATATGGCGCGGCCACTCAGCTAGAAAAAATCGATATGCTTGATTTTGCTGATATTATCGCCTTAAACAAATTTGATAAACGCGGCGCATTAGACGCATTACGTGATGTGAAAAAACAATATAAACGTAACCGCGGCATGTTTGAAGCTGGCGATGATGAAGTACCAGTATACGGCACTATCGCATCACAGTTTAATGACCGTGGTATGACCGAACTTTATAATGCCGTGATCACTGCGTTAAATACCGAAGCCGGGTTAACGGTAGGTGATTTGCTTTCTACCGAAGGCACCTTAGCTAACAAAAGTAGTGTAATTCCGGGTAATCGTATTCGTTATTTATCTGAAATATCAGAAAGTAACCGCGGTTATGATGCATGGGTTGAAAAGCAAACCACAGTTGCACAAAAGCTTTATGGTATTCATCAAGCCATTGAAACGGCAAAAAATACCGATTCAGAAGTATCGGCTGATTTAATCACCCAACTTGAAACCTTATATAGCCATGTTGAGTTAGACCTAGATCCGAAAAACAAAGTCTTGCTTGAGCAATGGGCCAGTAAAGTTCAGCGTTATAAAGACCCTGAATTTAAATTTAAAGTCCGTAATAAAGAGTTATCGATAGAAACGCATTCCGTCTCTTTGTCGGGTAGTGATATCCCCAAAATTAGCATGCCTAAATACCAAGGTTGGGGCGACATTCTTAAGTGGAATTTACAAGAAAACGTCCCAGGTGAATTTCCATATACTGCCGGTTTATTCCCGTTCAAACGTGAGGGTGAAGACCCTACGCGTATGTTCGCTGGTGAAGGTGGCCCAGAACGAACTAACCGTCGTTTTCACTATGTGTCTAAAGGTATGCCGGCTAAGCGTTTGTCAACCGCGTTTGACTCAGTAACTTTATACGGTAACGATCCGGCTATTCGCCCTGATATTTACGGAAAAATTGGTAATGCTGGTGTTTCTATTTGTTGTTTAGACGATGCTAAAAAGCTCTATTCAGGTTTTGATCTAGCCCATGCCATGACCTCGGTTTCTATGACCATTAACGGTCCGGCGCCTATGTTATTAGGTTTCTTCTTAAATGCCGCCATTGACCAACAATGTGAACGTTTCATTATTGAAAATGGCTTAGAAAAAGAAGTTAACGCCACCATTAAAAAGATTTATAAAGACAAAGGCTGTGAACGCCCACAATATCAGGGCGAATTACCAGAAGGTAATGACGGTTTAGGCTTGATGTTATTAGGTGTTAGTGGTGACCAAGTATTACCACCAGCAGTGTATAAAGAAATTAAAGACCGCACGTTAACGCTAGTGCGCGGTACGGTTCAAGCGGATATCTTAAAAGAAGACCAAGCGCAAAACACTTGTATTTTCTCGACTGAATTTGCCTTGCGTTTAATGGGTGATGTACAAGAGTATTTCATCGAAAAAGGCGTGCGTAACTTCTACTCAGTGTCTATTTCTGGTTACCATATTGCCGAAGCGGGCGCGAACCCAATTACCCAATTGGCGTTAACCTTAGCGAATGGCTTCACCTTTGTAGAATATTATTTAAGCCGCGGCATGGACATCAATGAGTTTGGTCCTAACTTATCATTTTTCTTCTCAAACGGTATTGACCCTGAGTATGCGGTAATTGGTCGTGTTGCTCGTCGTATTTGGTCAAAAGCCATGAAGAACAAATATGGCGCCAATGCTCGTGCGCAAATGTTGAAATATCATATTCAAACTTCAGGTCGTTCGTTGCATGCGCAAGAAATTGATTTCAATGATATTCGTACTACGCTGCAAGCACTTTACGCGATAAACGATAACTGTAATTCACTGCATACCAATGCTTATGATGAAGCGATCACCACGCCAACTGAAGATAGTGTCCGTCGCGCAATGGCGATTCAACTTATCATTAACCGCGAATTAGGTTTATCGAAAAATGAAAACCCTATTCAAGGGGCATTTATTATTGAAGAGTTAACCGATTTAGTGGAAGAAGCAGTACTAACTGAATTTGATCGCATTAACGAACGTGGTGGCGTGCTAGGCGCGATGGAAACCATGTATCAACGCGGTAAAATTCAAGAAGAAAGTATGCATTATGAGCACTTAAAGCATTCGGGTGAATTCCCAATCATTGGCGTAAATACTTTCTTAAGTTCAACCGGCTCACCAACCGTTGTGCCTGAAGAAGTTATTCGTGCCACCGAAGAAGAAAAAACCTATCAAATTGACATGTTAGCTAATTTAAATAAAGCCAACGACGCAGAAGTACAAGTGTTGTTGAAGCGTTTACAAACCGCAGCCATTAAGCATGAGAATATTTTTGAACTGATGATGGATGCTTGTAAAGTTTGTTCATTAGGACAAATTGTTAATTCATTGTTTGAAGCGGGCGGACAGTATCGCCGTAACATGTAATTTCAATTGCTATTACTTTTGCTATATCCCGCTCTGCATATTAAGTAGTGCGGGATTCACTAAACAGATGAGTTCGAATAATGAGTAATTACCAAGCGCCAATGCGTGATATGCAGTTTTTATTGCATGAAGTTTTTAATGCTGAAAAACTATGGTCAACTATGCCGACGGTGGCTGAGCTAATTGATAAAGACACCGCCGATGCCATTTTATCAGAAGGCGTAAAAATAACATCTGAAGTTATTGCGCCGCTAAATCGTAATAGTGATGAACAGGGCGCTACATGGACAAACGGTGAAGTAACCACACCCGAAGGTTTTAACCAAGCTTACCAATTATATTGTGACGGTGGTTGGGGCGCATTAAGTGGTGACCCCGAACATGGCGGCATGGGTATGCCAAAAATGTTGCAATCGTTTGTTGAAGAAATGACGCAATCTGCTTCTATTTCATTCGCGCTTTACCCTATGTTAACCGCTGGCGCGAGCTTAGCGCTTAGTGCTCATGCTAGCGAAGATATGAAAGAAACTTATTTGGAAAACATGTATTCAGGCAAGTGGGCCGGTACTATGTGTTTAACCGAGCCGCATGCGGGCAGCGATTTAGGCATTATGACCTCGAAAGCAGAAGCGTTAGACGATGGTAGCTTTGCAATATCAGGGACAAAAATCTTTATAACTGGTGGCGAGCAAGACTTAACCGAGAACATTATTCATTTAGTGCTCGCCAAAATACCGGGTGCGCCTGAAGGCCCGCGTGGTATCTCTATGTTTGTTGTGCCTAAATTTTTATTAAATGCAGATGGCAGCTTAGGCGCGAGAAACACAGTAACTTGTGGCTCTATTGAACATAAGATGGGTATTAAAGGCTCTGCAACTTGTGTGATGAATTTTGACGGCGCTAAAGGCTTTTTAGTTGGCGAGCAAAACAAAGGCTTAAACTATATGTTCACCATGATGAACTATGAACGTTTAGGCATGGGTATACAAGGCGTTGGTGCGGCGGAAACCTCATACCAACAAGCCGCAGCATATGCACTTGAACGTATTCAAGGTCGCAGTGCAACCGGCGCTAAATCAACAGATAAAAAAGCGGATGCGATTATTGTTCACCCTGATGTCAGAAAAATGCTCCTCACCATGCGCGCCTTTAACGAAGGTGGCCGTTGTTTTTCTACTTATGTCGCGAAACAACTCGATATAGTTAAGTTTTCTGCTGATGAAAATGAGAAACAACAAGCTGAACAATTAGTTGCCTTGTTAACACCTGTTGCTAAAGCGTTTATGACCGATATGGCATACGAAAGCTGTAATTTAGGGCAAATGGTTTTTGGTGGTCACGGTTATGTGCGCGAATGGGGCCAAGAGCAGCTAGTGCGTGATGTACGTATCGCGCAAATATATGAAGGCACCAATGGCATTCAAGCCTTAGATCTTTTAGGTCGAAAAGTGGTTGCTAATAACGGCAAGTTCTTAGACTTGTATTTTGCTGAGATCGCCAACTTCATCGCTCAAAATACTGATAACGCCGCGTTAACGGCTTTTGTTCAACCACTTGCTAGCGCTTTAGAAAAACTAAAAGCGGTTACCACGTTAATTATTACTCAGCAAAGCGAAGATAAAAACATGGTTGGCGCTTCAGCCACTGACTATTTAGCCGCCTTTGGTTTAGTGAGTTATGCCTATATGTGGGCCATAATGGCAGAAAAATCGACATCACAGCCGAGCGATGATTTTTATCAAGCAAAACTGTATGTTGGCGGATTTTTTATCGAAAGATTACTGCCAAGGCTTGATGGCCATATTCAGGCGATTGAAGCCGGTAGCACTAGCTTAATGGCGATGCCGGAAGGCTTATTTAACTATAACAATTAACTATAACCATTAGAATAAGTGGTACAGCAGAACTAATGTCTAATAGCGCGAGCATTTTACTTGTTAGATGCTAACGGCAACATTAGTCTCTGCTACCTTATTGAAGCTAGTTAAGGCTTTAATTAAAATAATTACTAAAAGGTCATCACATGTCGACAGTTCCTAAAAAATTCACCGCATTTCGCATTGATAAAAAAGATAACACTATTACCAGTGGTTTCGAGCAAATCAGCTTAGAAGACTTAACCGCTGGCGAAGTGATTATTAAAGTTGCTTATTCCGACATTAACTATAAAGACGCATTGGCGGCGACCGGTAAAGGGCGTATTTTAAGAACTTATCCGTTGGTGGGTGGTATTGATTTATCCGGTGTTGTGGTTAGCTCAACTGATGCACGTTTTCAAGCCGGTGATAAAGTACTGGTTTGCGGCGCACAATTATCTGAGCTTTATGACGGCGGTTACAGTGAATATGCCCGTGTTAAAGCCGATTCTGTGGTGAATTTACCTGAAGGAATGAGCTTACGTGATGTGATGGCGTTAGGCACCGCCGGTTATACCGCAGCACTGGCAATACAGCGTATGGAAGATAACGGCCAAATACCAGAACGTGGTCCTATTGTTGTTACTGGTGCAACCGGCGGCGTGGGAAGTTTTGCCATTAATATGTTGTCGAATATTGGTTATGAAGTAATTGCCTTTACCGGAAAAACCGAACAAGAGCCTTACCTAAAAGCACTAGGCGCAAGCCGATTACTAAATCGCCATGATATCGACATGGGCGAAAAACCGTTAGAAAATGCCCAATGGGGAGGCGCCGTTGATAACGTCGGTGGCGACACCTTAGCCTGGCTAACACGTACCACCCATGTTTGGGGTAACATCGCCTCTATTGGTCTTGCCGGCGGTTTTAAACTTGAATCCACCGTTATGCCGTTTATTCTACGCGGCGTTAGCTTACTCGGCATTAACTCGGTTGAAATGCCGTTATCGGTAAGAGCAAAAGCTTGGCAGCGTTTAGCGAGTGATTTGAAACCGAACAAATTAGAGCTGATCGCACCGACGACGATTAAATTCTCTGACTTACCACAAGCATTCGACGCTTATGTAGAGGGCACAGTAACTGGGCGTACCGTTGTTGAAATTGATGCTAGCCTAGATTAACCCTTTGAAATAAGTTGTGATTAAGAGTTGTTATCACCTATAGAGAATAAATTCAGTGTAAAGGATTAACATGTCGCCGGTAATATTTAGTAAATTAAAGACACAAAATAATAAAAAAATAGCCATTGCTGAACTCAATGCCCCCAAATCACTTAACGCCTTAAGTTTAACTATGTTCGAGTTGTTACTTGAGCAATTGCTAACGTGGCAAAGTGATGATGAAATCGCCATGGTGATCTTACAAGGCGCGGGCGGTAAAGCGTTTTGTGCGGGCGGCGACGTGGTGAGTTTATATCACGAATTGCAAAGCCAACGAAATAAAGCAGATTGTGTTACCACTGACGGTATTATTAGTGACCAAGCCATTGCCGACAGTTATGGCCAAGCATTTTTTTCTAAAGAGTATCAAGTTGATCAACTTATTCATGAATTTACTAAACCGATTTTAGTTTGGGGTGATGGTTATATTATGGGCGGCGGCATAGGTTTATTTGCCGGCGCCAGCCATAAGGTAGTGACCGAAAAAAGCTTATTGGCAATGCCTGAAATTACCATAGGTTTATACCCAGACGTTGGCGCAAGTTGGTTTCTTAATAAAGCACCGCATAATATCGGTTTATTTTTAGGACTAACCGGCGCTATTTTCAATGCGGCGGATGCCTTAGCAATCGGTTTAGCGAATACGGCTATTGCCAGTAAGTATAAAAATGATTTAATCGAGAGTTTAACTCAGGTGGCATGGCAAAATGATCGAGAGAACTTTAATTTACTCGACCGCGCATTAGACTATTTTAGCCAAGAAAGTATAGCGGCATTCAACACCATAACGTCAAATATTACACAACATCAGGATGTGATTGCGCAGGTAACTGATTTTGATAATGCTGCCGACATTTATCATGCAATTTTAGCACTAGAGACAGATAACGACTGGCTACAGGGGGCGCAAGCTAAACTTAACAAAGGCAGTGTGCTTTCCGCTATGATAATCTACCAACAATTATCACAAAGTAAGCAATTCACCTTAGCCCAGTGTTTTGCGTCGGAATATAATTTAAGCTTACGTTGCTGCCAATATTTCGAATTTAGCGAAGGTGTTCGGGCGCTGTTGGTTGATAAAGATAAAAAACCACGTTGGACGTATGCTGGCATCGAGGATATTCCAGCAGAATTAGTCCATTGGTTTTTTACGCCAATAGAGAGCCTTAGCAAATAAATTAACTTTAATTAATTTGAATTGGCTTTAATTAACCCTTATTAGGTTAAAGCGGATTCGATAAAAAATAGCATATAGAGGATAAAAAATGAATTTAAGCGGAAAAACTATTGTTGTTACCGGTGGTGGACAAGGTCTAGGCCGTGCAATGGCATTGAACTTAGCAAAAACAGGCGCTAAGTTAGCATTAATTGACTTAAATGAAGAGCAATTACAAACCACTGTCGCTCTAGTCGAAAAAGCGGGCTCGCAAGCAAAATATTACTTAGCGAACGTCACTAATGAAAGTGAAGTAGAAACAACCTTTGCGCAAATTAATAGTGATTTCGCAGGTATTGATGGCTTGATCAACAATGCCGGTATTTTACGCGACGGTATGTTTGTTAAAGCGAAAGATGGCGTGGTCAGCAAAAAAATGTCGTTAGATCAATTTCAATCCGTTATCGACGTTAACCTAACCGGCGTATTTTTATGTGGCCGTGAAGCTGCTGTGCATATGATTGAAGGTAACCGCAAAGGCGTTATCATCAATATGTCATCAATTGCCCGTGGCGGTAATATGGGCCAAACCAATTATGCGGCGTCAAAAGCTGGCGTTGTTGCAATGACAGTAACTTGGGCACGAGAGCTTGGTCGTCACGGTATTCGTGTTGGCGCTATCGCACCTGGCGTTATCCGCACAGCCATGACAGATGCCATGAAACCTGAAATGCGTGAACGCTTAGAAAAAATGAAACCAGTAGGGCGTTTAGGTGAAGCTGATGAAATTGCGCATACCGTTAACTATATTTTTGAAAACGAATTCTTTACTGGTCGTGTTGTCGA
Organism: Cognaticolwellia sp.; assembly: GCA_049614565.1. Classification (GTDB taxonomy): domain Bacteria; phylum Pseudomonadota; class Gammaproteobacteria; order Enterobacterales; family Alteromonadaceae; genus Cognaticolwellia. Next base: position 65,065 of record JBMZDW010000010.1, read on the forward strand.
AATTGATGGTGGGCTGTGTATGTAAATTCGATAGCATTTATCGAATTTACCATAGGATAGGTGAACAGATTATTGAGTTGTAAAGAACGCGTTTTTCTAGCGGTGAATTGTATACCCAAATACATTGCTGTTCATCAACACTCATGCCTTCAAGGCATGAGTGCATCTATATACATATATGTGTAAAACGGCGCCTTTTCTACTTATTACTCTCAAAGTACGTATTTAAATAAATTAAGTAAAAGAAAGTATGATGAATAGAGCACTATTTCTCGATAGAGATGGCATTATTAATATTGATCACGGTTATGTGCACAAAATTGAAGACTTTGATTTTGTCGAAGGCATATTTGACCTTTGCCGAACAGCGTCTGAAAAAGGTTATCAAATTTTTGTCATCACCAATCAAGCGGGCATTGCTCGAGGTTATTACGACCGTGCAGCATTTGCAACCTTATCACAATGGATGGTATCCGTGTTTGCTGAGCAAGGAATAACAATCGAAAAAGTCTATTATTGCCCACATCATCCGTCAAAGGGGGTTAATGAATTTGTGATGCCATGCCAGTGTCGAAAGCCAGCGCCGGGCATGCTCATGCAAGCACAGCAAGAGTTTGCTATCGAACTTGCCGAAAGTATTTTTATTGGTGACAAAGTTTCCGATATGCAAGCAGCAAAAAATGCCGGTATAAATTGTAGAATATTGGTAAATAGCCGCTATACTAATGAATCCCCCAACGAGAATATAGTCAGTGCAATTAGAGTGAATAAGCTTTCTCAGGCGGGCGAATATATTAAATAAGCTTGATTTATCGGCGTGTTGTTTAAATAAAAAGCAAACAAACACGTTTCTGCAATTTAATTGCAATTAGCGGTTGACGCGGGGCGTAAAATCTCTAAAATGCGCTCC
>JBMZDW010000011.1:0-63178 GCA_049614565.1 Cognaticolwellia sp.
TAACGATTTTATCTTCTGATGTAACGTCAACAGACAAAGGGCTAATGGAGAGAGAGACTAATTCTGGTGCGCTAGTATCAATAATCTTATGGTTAATAATTTCAATTTCTGGGTTAAAACCTAGTTCTTTTAACTTTGATACAGAATAATAGCCAGATGGAGTCGCATTACCTAAACTGTCTCTAAAGGCTCCACCTACACTAAATTCCCATACACCACTTGGTTTATTCGTATCAATAACAAAAGTTAAAGTGGTCGACCATAACTCAGTATTAGGGTCATACACCCATTCCTCCATGCCTTGGTCATTAATGTATAACCCGTGCCCTCTCAACCAAAAACTATGGTGAATAGCAATTCCTGTTTCATCACGAAATGAGACATCCACGTTAACGATTTTATCTTCTGATGTAACGTCAACAGACAAAGGGCTAATGGAGAGAGAAACCAATTCAGGAGGGTTAATGTCGATAAATTTTACGCTTGATTTTTCTATAGCAATATTTGAAGTTAGATTAACAATGCTTTTCGTCGCGTACCTTGATTGAGTATTATTTTTAGTGATTTCAGGTTCTGTAGGTTGCAAGGTGTATGCAAATTCTTGCAAAAACATATGGCATTCTGAGCCAAGATAGTTAACTAGTGCAGTGTCATCTAGCAAACTCGGTTCAAGTTGTGTTTGGCTAACCCACTCGATACATTATTGTTCTGCAGGTGTATTCGCAGATGCAGGCAAAGAACAGAAAGACATCAAAAAAATGATATATATGAAAAGATTTTTTAAGACGATTATTGGCTTAGAATAGTTACAAGCAAGCTCATTTGAAAAAAGCACAGACAATTCCTTTTGTTACATTACAGATAAAAACTATGTGCATTTTACTACAATATTGCCAAATAGCTACATTTGTACAATTTGGCGATATTTTAATTTTAAAGCTCCATCATAGCTTTTATTTCATCAGCAGATAGCACACTGATACCTATAATATGCATAACAAATTTAACAGTGTTTACAGAATATTTTTTCCAACCTAAACCTTTAAAATCTTCATGATGTTTAGATAATAAATGTAACTTTGCTTGACCGTTTGGGTTTCGTTTATCCTGTGTAAATAGTGTATTAACCTCAATGTTTAGGCCTTTTGCTGCTGTTTTCCAATCCTTAATATCCTGCCTATTACTAGCATTAATATTAATAAACCATCTGTTTTTAGGAAAGTAAGACATAACTTTAAGAAAAAATGTAAGCAGGCTAGGATGCCTAAATATAATTCCGCTATGACTTGTGCTGGAGCGACAAAATATAATCTTGCATACCTTGAGAATTAGATCTTTTCTTTCTTGAGCGGATAAAAGTTGAAACTTGCCCCTCAAATTAGCTCTTAGATGAGTTATTTCATCTATATCAACTTGAGCTGATGGTAAAGGAGTGAGTAAAGCATTTTCCCTGTTAGGGGCTATATTTCGTGACTTATTCTTTGTTGTCGTAATGTCTTTAATCAATTTAGCATTATTAATCCAAGCAGCTAATTGCTCCAGCTCTAATGAATATAACCACATTAAGTACTCCGTACATTCACCTTTTTCAACGGCGGTCAGTAGCTCATAGACTTGCTCAAACCTTGGTACTTTGGTTACTTTAGGTTGTTCGTAAATAAGTGGTGTATTCGCTTTTAATGCTTTTATCTTCGTAATACAGCAAAAAGGCTTTCGTTGTACTTTTTGAAATAATAGTGATTGTATCTGATTTATCTTTAGCGTTTTTTTATTTACGGATAATGATTTAAGAGCATGCAAGCTTAATCCTGATAGGTTACTTACCTGTTCAATACTCATTTCTTGCTCATTCATATTTAAGGCGCAAAACAGAATGAAATCGGTAAAATGAAAGTAACTATTAAATGTCGTTTTAGTCGCACTATGCCCAGCAAGAGAGGCAACAGCATTGTATTTCTTTAATTTATTAGCACCGACGAGCTTAGATCTAATTAATGAAATCTGCTCGTCATCGTAAGGAATAATATCTTTTTTTAATACGCCTAAATTTTCATCTAGATTGAACTCATAATAATCAATTATAATTTGCTGCCGTGACAGAGCTGAATGCCTTAAACAATGAAAAACAAATAATGCTGTTTGAGTTATCTCTTTTAATACCAGTGATACTAAATTTGACATCATAAATTTATCAACAGGTGTAACCTCATTAATTGATAGTGAAAATAATAACTTATTAGTTCTATTTTTTAATGAACTTATCATATTGTTTGAGATTAAATAATTTTTAAATATACCCACTTCGGCTGATGTTAATAAAGCAATTAATGGTACTTTTCTTCTAGCTGCAGAGCTTTTATTTTTATCGTAAATATTATCTCTAATAAAAAGCCAACCATCTGAAGAGTATTCAAAATCATTTCTTTTTAGTTTTAAAATCTCTCCAAGCCTTAGACCTGTTCTATAAGCGATGATAAGTAAAGTGGTTATTAGCAATTTTTCTTTGTTTGTTGCTGAGATGCACTCGTTCACTGAGTCTAATAATGCTTGAAACATAGATTCCGAAACAAATGAAGCTCTAACATGAGGAATGGCTGAGTCGTTTTTATTGGAAAGGCTAACAAGTTTTGGAAAGTTATAATTAATAACAGCAAAGCGATGTAAATCAATTAACCTAGCTTTAATATAAGACCTGTTTTTCTCAGACGTCACTAGCTCTAGCATACCTAAATATAAATCTTCAAAAAAAGTGTAGGGCTGATCTTCATTCACCTGTTCTGCGTTTGATATCCAAAGCGCCCCTATTGCCCCAAAATAACGTTTAGGAGTTGCTGTCGATTTTTTAGATTTTAAAAATGTTAATAACCAATGAACTAATATTTTTTCATGCAACGAAATATTGGGAGCATCTATATCTAGGCATGCCGTTATATTATTTATCACTACTTGGTGACTTAATGCTTTATTATTTTTATGAGTAGCTAGAGCGTTTCTTAAGTCAGCTATTAACCCAAACGTTGATTTTACTGGCTGAGCCTTGATTTCTTTTGTACGATGATCTCCTATTAGACTCTTAAAGCTAGTTATTGATTCAAGCTGAATATATGCTTGGTTTTCACCAATTTTGTCCCAGTTATCACACGGTAAAGAATAAGACATATTTCTTTTTGTCATATACTCAATAATTGCTTCAGGACAACTAACGTTCGGTTTTATCTCACTAATTGATACAGCTGCATGGCATATTTGCCTCTCAGATAGTTTCACACCACTAAAAACTTTGATTTTATTTATGATTACTTTCCAAAACTCTTGAGGCTCTATAATTTTGTTCTGTTTATTGTTATTAAAATATTTATAAATAAAGGCTAAGGTAATGGTTGTGGGATAAAACCGGCTGGTTAGTACTTCTTTTTTATCAATTATGTTATTAGTTGAAAATGGGAACTTTATTTTATTGTTTTTATGAGTTTTTACATAGTTTTCAGGCTCTGTATGGAGACTCATCCAATAATGTTCACCTTTAACCTGTAATGGCTTTCTTTGTTGGATAGTTTTGATGAACGCATTAACATGCAAGGGATCATTTAACCCCGAATGAAACAAAGCACTATATATACAACGTATTAGTAACTCATAAGAATCATCAGTTTTATTGAGGCTACTTAACCAATGAGACTCAAATTCTTGTAGTATTTTTGCATGCTGAAACCATTTTTGATTTTTAAATGGTTTTTCACGTTTAAGTAAGGTGATTTGTGTAGGTATTGAGACTGACCACAATCCTTTTTTTGTCCCTAAATCAATAGCTTTAGTTATTCTGTTATGTGCAACAACTAATGATTTTTTTCCGGGTAATTCATTTGTTAGCAATAAAAAAAATTTTTCCCATTGAGTTTCAAAGTCAACTAGATAGGGGGAAGGAAGAAAAGCTTTAGGGAATAGTTTTTCAAAAATTATCATGCCTTTGCGGATTGCTTTTCTATCTTCATTTATTCGATTAATTCTTCGCTTATTTGAGCCTACGCTATCTTCCGAAATAACCTGAGTGTACACTTCTTCTTTGAGAGTTATTAATGGATTCATAACCCTTTCACCACTTTAAAATTCAATCCTTCTAACAGTGCATCAATGACTACTGCAAGCTCTTTGAAATCAGCATAACTTAAACCTGAATATCTACCCATCCCTTCTAGACCAATATCATCGTGCCCCATAAAATGGTAGATTACTGCTGGTAATACATTAATTTCCAACAACTTACTTCTGATATAATGGCGATTCCAATTTAACTGAACTGGAAACTGTTTATCCATATAAGGTTTTATTGTTTTTGGGGTTATTTCTACAATTTCATAATCATCAGTAATAAAAAATAAAAAATGCCCCACACCAGATAAGACTTCATCAACTCTTGTAGCTATATCAATAGCCTTAAATTTATACAGGTATTTTATTTCTTTTAGGTGTTTTTTATATTCATTGAGTTGCTGTATTAACGTGTCTGGCGCGACAATAATTCGTGCAGACTCCCTGTCTCTATTTTCTTTATCGGATATCCAATATTCTTTTGAAATAAAATTGATATCACAAAACTTTCCACCAACACCTGTTACTGGTCGATAACCCGTTGCTATCGTCAGCATCCTATATATATAAAAAACAAATTCATTATGTAACTTCACAACATCACTATTAACTGAGCTCAATTCATTTATATGATTAATGTGCTGGTTATTTACTTTAATAATTTCATCATTTTTAAGCATTAGAGGTGAACCAACACAATTTCCCTTATCTACATTTAAATTGAAGTTAGGTTCTAGTAAGTTTTTATGATCTTGAGGTAATAGTTTATTGAGGTGGCTAATAAATAAATTAAGTGTTTCATTTATTAGTGGTTGTTTTATGTGGACATAAGGTATTGAACTATCTTGATGGTTACTGGGTTGGGTAATAACTTCAATTAATGTCGGATCAGTATTATTATCCTTACAAAAATCAACAAGGTATGAGCTTATACGAGGAATACTTAACCGTGTATTATGTTTTGTATTAAAGTTAGTTAAATAGTTTTGTATATTTTCTGTAGATGCAATAGTAAGTCGATTTTTTAATAATGAAGAAGTAAGTGCGGGCAGGAAATAATCCACATATTCATCGACTCTTGAAATCAAATGATTTACAGCAGCTTCCTGTTTGTATGTGCTTACTTTGTGCTTTATTCTTATTTTCCAAGTTTGGGTTTCTTTATCAAAGTTAAATCTTGTTTTTCGTTGAGCTTGCATCTCTTCAAGATCAGCAGGTGAACGCCCGAAGAGTAAACAAAGCAATAAAGTATTAGAATAATTAAAGTTAAAGTCATTCTTTTTTAAATCATTAAAAATATTAGTTAGTAACTTTCCAATTTCATGTGAGGTTAATATTTTATAATCACATGAAAGAGACTGATTTCTCATGATGAGTCGATCAACTACGCTTTTACTTTTTTTTTCTCGGCGTATTTGCTCGAAAGGCTCTGATGGCGAATTTTTTATAACAGCAAAAGCTTGAACTTTTTCAGGTATATTATTTTCCTCTTCCGTTTCCCAGCTATCTCGTAATTTTATGTTTTCTTTAACTTCAGTTTTTAAACGGTGAACAACATACCCTTCATCATCTTCATCTTCTTTCTCATGAGGGGCCATAAGCATTGTAGTTACAGTCCGTTCACTACTTTTTCTATTGAATTCTTTTCCTTGATTTAGCTCGTAAGCATCATGAAACGACACGAAGTAATTTGATAGAAGCTGTTGAGTGCTTTTTCCAATATCTTCATCATGTCGTCTTTCATCAAGCTTAACGATTAATTCATTAATTTCATTAATACAAGGATTTGGTAAATGAGGTAATAGTATGTCTCTTTTACCAATACTTAATTGTCTTATTTCACTTAATATAGAATGTATGGCTGAGTTGTGTTTACCCATTTCAGCTAAACGTGTTACACATAAAAGCACTAATAATTTGTATTGATTGTACTGTTCAATATTGTATGTACGATACTGTAAAATAGAAGTAATAAAAGCACAGGCGTGATACTTAATTATCTTACCTTTTAAGCTTTTGTGGACTTTATCTATTATCTCGAATGCTTCAGAGTTTAAAGCTATCGATTTACTGCTGCCATCAACATATAATTCTCGATTAATTATATGCGGTAATATGTATCTGTTTATTTTAGATATTTCAACTGAAAAGACCGATGATAACTTTGGTGTTATACCCGACAGTAAGAACTCTATATAAATTGCTATAACACATTTATCTTCCTCGGTTAGATGTTCAGGAAACATCTCCGTGATAATATTTAAAGAGAACTCAGGTTTCTGTTTTTTATTAGTCATTATCATCTTTACCAAGGCCATGAGTTGGAATAAATGTTGCTGATGTAGATTTAATGGTTTTTATATATGACGGTGGTATTTTTGCTGCAGCGCGGGTTATTAATCCTCTATCTACATTTAGAAGATCGCAGAAATTATATTGAGTTAGGTGCTTTGTACCAAAGAAGCTTTGGCAAATATGATTAGGTAAAATGTTTTTTAATGCTGGTTGTATAATAGCAATATCATCAACAAAACGTATTGATGTTGAAATATTTTTAAAAAAATCTCCCCAAATGATCATCTCAATTTCACAATCACTCATAACTTCTTTACGGTGAGTGATTGTGTTTTTATTTAACATTTGTTCAAGTGTTTTAGAAGTCACTTTGAGATCGAAAAGTGGAGAGAATATTAAAAATTCCCCTGTTTCAATATCTAATACTCCTTCAAGCTTAATTGTTTCTTCTATTAACGTTATTAGTTGATCAGACAGTTGTTGAGGTTTAATACTCAAATTCAAAGCCTCTATAAGCGATAATAGATCTTTAGCCATTGGATGAATTTTGACTGAAGTTATCTTTTTCTTAGTTTTGTTTCTGAGAAATGCTGCCATTAACGTGATTATAAAAGTTATTTGAATGAACATAGTTGAATCTGTATTTGTTATACAATCATAATTAGTTGTATAAATCATCTACAATATAAATATTGATCGTATACGATCATAATAAAGATTAAAAACTGTGCGTGATGGTATTAATAGATGTAATTTGTTATAAAATTAAAGTAGAAATTTATTTTATAATTATAATATAAAACATATAGTTACAGTTTACGCCGATTAGTGACCATCAAAAACTTTTGGCAGGAGTACACTCCGGAGCATGAGGTCACAGGTTCGAATCCTGTCGGGTGGGCCATTCATTCTTTTATAAAAAATATCAAAGTGATAATAACCTCAGTCTAGAAAAAGGGGATAAAATTATGCATATTGATGAAACTGATTTAGATATTTCAATTGTTCCAACATCATTGTCTAAAATAGCTTGGGTTACACCATTTAGGGCCAACAATGCGGATTCAATAATCGAAACTTAAACATGGCGACGTAGGGAAAGTCGCTTGATTTTCGCATTGGCAATTAGGAAAAAGATGTACTTTCCTTATGAAGATGCCTAAAGTAAAGACTATAATAATATTTCCGCTATCCCTTACGAGTAAATACTTTGCTATGAAATTATTCTCGACTGTCGGTATCTTTTTCATTATCTCATTAGCAAATCCGTTGTTGGCTCAGTCATATGACGCACAAGTTATCCGTGCAGAACTTTATAGCGCATCGATACAGCGTACAGGTAAGTTAGATTTCAAACGAAAGTTAAGTTTATCGTTTAAAAGCGGTGGATATTTGAGCTTATTAAATGTCGATGAAGGTCAACGTTTTACGAAAGGTCAAATGCTAGCATCGCTTGATATTACCGAACTCAAAGAAGATAAAAATTCCCGTTACGCGCAATTAACACAAGCTAAGCGTGAAGTGGAGCGTATCGGTCGCTTAATGGGAAAAAAAATGGCCTCTGAGCGGGATATGGATGTGGCAACGGCTCAGGTAAAAACCCTGCAAGCGGCTTATCAGGTCTCAGACTATAACTTAAACAAAGCGCAAATTTATGCGCCGTTCTCTGGCGTCGTGTTGGCGCGAAATACTGAGTTAGGCGAATTTCAAAGCCCAGGTGCGGAAGTGCTCAAAGTGGCTAAGCTGGAATGGATTGTTAAAGTGGCATTAACTGGCGAGGAAGTTAGCCAAGTAAAATTGCAACAAAAAGTAAATGTGAACTTAAGTCATATTGGCACGGTTTCAGGGATTATAAGTAAAGTGCCCGCGATTGCCACCAACGGCAGTAGTTTGTTTACCATTGAGATATTACTGCCTGAAATTAAATCAACTGCTGTGATGGTCGCCGGACAACTTGCGTCCATCGCTATTGCCATAGAAAGTGAAAAGTTTGTCTATCGTTTGCCCATCGCGGCACTCGTGTCCGTTGACGACCTAGGGCAGGCTGTTGTGATGGTGCAACCAGATGAAAGTTCAGCGTTAACACAGCGTAGCTTTGAGATTTTTAAGATAGACAATGAATATGTTTACTTAAACGCGAGTCCCAATGATCCAGCCTTAATTATTGTTACCCAAGGCTGGCAAAATTACCTCGTTGATGGGCAATAGTGATATGCAATTGCCTGGTATCGCTATTAAAAACGCTCAATTTACCCTAACGATTGTTGTGCTTTTGGTGCTTGTTGGCATGGTTTCATATGGGCAAATGCCGAGGTCTGAAGATCCGCAATTTGATATTCCTATCACCTTACTTGAAATTGTCTATCCAGGTGCCTCGCCAACGGATATTGAAACCTTAGTTGTTGATCCGCTAGAAGAAGAGTTTGCGGAAATCGAGGGCATTAAAAAGGTTGAATCGCAAATTAAAAATGGTGGCGCGCGCATCGAGGTTACGTTTTTGTACGGGAGTGATCCTAATGCCGCTTACAATGAAGTCAAACAAGCGGTTTCCATTGTAAAACCGACCCTTCCGTCGGGTGTCCAAGACCTTTTAGTATTAAAAGCAACACCAACCAGCGTGGCGATAATTCAATTGGCGCTGTGGAGCGACACCACAGATTATCAAAGTATGGAGTTTTATGCCAAACAACTTGAAAAACGTTTGGAAGCCATTGAGTCGGTAAAAAAAGCTGATATTTGGGGCTATCCAACGCAAGTGGTTGCCGTTGATCTAAACCTAGCAACGTTAAAACATTACGGTATTAGCGTGGCAACCATTAACAGCAAATTACGCGGGCGAGCGACGAATGTCACGCCGGGTTTTGTTGATGCCAATACGCGGCGCTTTAATGTCAAAACCAGCGGTAATTTTCAAGATATAGCGCAACTCAATAATACAGTTGTGTTTTCTAACGACAGTGCCGTTATTCGTTTAAAAGATGTTGCTCGAGTTGGTTTTTCAAATCGAGAAGCAAACTATTTGGCGTATTACGACGCTAAGCCGGTAATTTTTCTGACCGCAGAGCAACGGGCGCATACCAATATATTTTCATTAACTGAGGCTATCGAGCAAGAAATTGTAACCTTTAAACAAACCTTACCTGAGCACATGAAAATAGCGACGCTGTTTAAACAAGCTGATAGCGTTGAAAACCGTGTTAATGGCTTTTTTGATAATTTATGGCAGGGCCTCATACTCGTCGGACTGATGTCGCTAGTTTTCTTAGGAGTACGCGAGGCGATTGTCGTGATTATTGCCATTCCGCTATCGTTCTTAATTGCTATTGGATGGTTAGATTTTGCCGGGTTTGGCCTACAACAGATGTCAATCGTCGGCTTAATTATTGCTTTAGGTTTACTGGTCGATAATGCCATTGTTGTAACAGAGAGTATTCATCGTGAGAAGCCAAATGCGAATACATTGGCTGAAGCGTCAGCAACAGGTACAAGCCGAGTCGGTTGGGCGATTACCAGTGGTACGGTAACCACTATGCTCGCTTTTTTGCCGATGTTAATGTTAGCGAGCGATACCGGAGACTTTATTCGTTCTATGCCGGTTACTGTGGTATTGGTGCTGTTGGCTTCTTTACTGATTGCGTTAACCGTAACGCCGCTACTGGCGAGTAAGCTTTTTAGGCATCAACCCAATAACGCGAAAGCCTTACAATTTTATCTTAATGATTTTGCTGAGGGGAAGTATGTTGGTTGGCTAAGTCGAATAATGAATAATAAACTTAAGGTACTCGCTATAGCGTTCTTCACCTTGTTATGTATGGCATTGCTATTTGGTCAGGTTGGCGTGAGCTTGTTTCCCAAAGCCGAAAAGTCGATGTTACTTATAGATGTTGAGACACCTCCCAATTCGTCGCTCGACTATACCAATGGTGTGATGCACTCAATGACCACCTTTATCGAAACACAATCGTACGTTGATAAAATCGCCCTGAATGTTGGTAATGCTAATCCACGAATTTACTACAATGAGATCCCTAAACGGGGCGTCGCAAGTTATGGGCAAGTACTGTTAGTGTTAAAAGCGTATGATGAAGATGAAGTCAACAGGTTAGTGAAGATCTTGCGAAACGAGTTTTCACAATGGCATCAGGCGAAGATTACCGTGAAAGAATTTACCCAAGGGCCGGTAACCGATCAGCCGATCACGGTGAGGTTGATCAGTGAGTCGCTATCCGATCTTGAGCGGGTTGCCGCAGACTTACAAGCCAAAATGGCCTCAATAGCCGGCGCTATTAATCTAGATAACCCAATTAGCGTTGCCAATACTGAGTTAGCGTTAGCGATAGATTATGATAAGGCGGCACTGTCAGGCATTGATATAAACCAATTGGACAATAATATACAAACAGCACTTTCTGGCACATTTGTTGGTCAATTTAATCATAGTAATGGCGAGAACTATCCTATTTTAGTGCGACGACCGAAAAGTGATTTGGCCGGACTATCAGATATAACGATAGTTAACCAACGGGGCGAGAACATTCCGTTGGAGCAATTTGTTGAAATGAAATTGCGCAAAGGGCGAACCGATTTCTTTCATTATCAGAAACTGCGTATGGCGCGCGTATCAGCAGACGCCGCGCAAGGCTATTCAGTGCAAGCAATCACCAGTGAAGTGGTCGATTATTTGGACAATACACAGTTACCCGCCGGGATGTACTATATTTTGGGTGGTGAAGAAGAGTCTCGACAAGAGTCGTTTGCTGGGTTATCACAAATTATGCTGATCACGGCGATTGGTATTTTTGCTATTTTGGTCCTGCAATTTAAATCCTTTTTACAACCTTTGATAATTTTTACTGCCATCCCTTTTGCGATGACTGGCGCGGCATTAGGTTTGTTTATTACCAATTTATCATTTTCTATGATGGCCTTTATCGGTTTGATCAGCTTATTTGGTATTGTTGTCAACAATGCGATTATTTTAATCGACACAAGTAATCGCAACTTAGTGGCATGTCGAGATAAGAAACAGGCAATTTTATCGGCGAGTGCAACACGCTTTACGCCGATATTACTCACCACCATTACCACCATTGGCGGCTTACTGCCGTTGACGCTTTTCGGCGGCAGTTTATGGCAGCCGTTAGGTGTGGTAATTATCTCAGGCTTGTGTGTTTCAGCGCTTGCCAGTTTTATTATTGTGCCAATACTGACTGAGTTCTTTACTCGGCATGGCTTGCAAGAGACTTAAAAAAGCATGGATTCTATCGGGTTAGTTGGATTTTCGTTAGCAAGCGCAGCCTATATGTTATTTTCCTTACTTATTATTGCGGCTCGTAATAATAGTTTATTGGCGCGCTGGGTGCTTTTTTGCACCCTGATCACACTCGCTAGCAATTTAGTGGCAGCATTACAGATCAAACTCGGTTATAGCTTGCAATGGGCTATGCTGCTCGACGGCTTGAAAATTGCCTGTTGGTCATTGCTCATTATTCTGTTTAATACCGAGCACCGCAATTTTAAATCCTTAGCGAGCAATTTTTATGTTCGTCAATATCTGGCAATTTGGCTGCTTTTGATGACGGGCTGCTGGTTAGCAAGCTATTGGTTAGGCTACGCATATGTGTATCTATTCTTACTCTTTATCATACTCAATTTATGGATGTTAGTGTTGCTAGAACAGCTGTATCGCAACGCCAACCTGCAAGTACGTTGGGCTATTTGGCCGCTTGTTATTGCATTGGCCAGTGTCGCTATTTTCGACTTTGTTATATACGCACAAGCTACTATGGTGGATGGCATAGACTTTGATTTTTGGTTTAGTCGCGGCTTTTTATCATTCATAGTGCTGCCACTGTTACTTATTAGCACCCGTCGGGTGAAAAATGGCGAAGTGCGAATTTTTGTTTCACGTAACGTGGTGTTTTATAGCTCAATGTTGATGATGGCAGGGGCTTACTTATTGTTAATGGCGCTTGCCGGTTATGTGATTAATTTTATTGGTGGGGAATGGGGTGACTTGATCAGTATTGGCTTTTTAATGCTTAGCGCTATTGTGCTGGTTGCCTTGCTAATTACGGAGTCACTGCGCCGCCGCGTTAAGGTGTTTATCGCTAAGAACTTTTTTGCCAACAAGTACGAATATCGCGATGAATGGTTAAACCTTATTGAACGAATAGAAACCACCAGTGGCGAGAGTCATTATCAAATGGCAACGCAGATTATGATGTCTAAAGTGGATGCAATGCGAGGCGCCATCGTTAAAAAAGTTTCAACGCAACACTATCAAGTGCAATATAGCCGTGGGCTTGATATTGATGAGGCAATCGAAGAACATTTATTAGCAGTCGGCTTGTTTTGTCAACAACAAGGTTGGATAGTTGACGTTAATGAGTATGGAGATGCGCCTATGGTCTATCCAAATTTAGCGTTAGATGTTGAATTATGTCGTCGTCATAACATCCAGATAATCGTTCCTATTTTTATTGGCAAAGCATTTTATGGCCTTTTCGTCCTCGCCGATGAGGGTAAAATTAGGCAGTTGAACTGGGAAGACAGAGACTTGCTATTCGCGATTTCTAAACAGTTGGGCAATTTTATTTCGCTCTATGAAGCGACAGATAAGTTAAGTGAGTCAAAGCAGTTTGATGCTTTTAATCGCATGTCGGCATTTCTGGTTCATGATCTAAAAAATGTCCAGGCACAATTGGCATTAATCACCACCAATGCGGAAAAACATCGAGACAATCCAGCGTTTATTGATGACGTGTTTGAAACGGTTGAGTCGGCAACGCAAAGGTTAGAAAAAGTATTGTCACAATTGCGCAATAAACAGCAGGAGCAATCTTCTCATAGTCTAGTTGACTTAGCGGATATTATTAATAAAGTGGTATCGCAGTGCAATGTCCGCTCGCCTAAGGTTGAATTTAGCTCTCAAGAGCATTGCTCGACTTACATTGATGGTGAAACATTTTATTCAGTCATGCATCATTTGATACAAAATGCGCAAGAAGCCACAGACAATGAAGGCTGGGTAAAAGTAACACTTGCTAACAAGAAACGTACGGTTAGAATTGTTATTGAAGATAATGGATGTGGCATGAATGATGAGTTTATTAATACTCGGTTATTTCGACCTTTTGATACCACAAAGGGCAATGCTGGTATGGGGATTGGCGTATTCGAAGCAAAGCAATTTTTCGAAGGTATGGCAGGTATGATTAAAGTAACAAGCACGCCAAAAGTGGGGACAGTATTTACCATAGATCTGCCATTAAGAACAGCAGAATCAATAAGTAGTTAAGAATTAGCATAAGGATTTTACAAGAATGGAAAAGTTGTTGATCGTTGATGACGATAAAGGCATCCAAAAACAATTAAAATGGAGCTTGTCAGACTACGACGTTATTTTAGCCGATGATCGTGAGAGTGCTATTGCTGCTGTACGCCGCCATGAACCGAAAGTGATCACCTTAGATTTGGGCTTACCGCCAGATGAAGCGAATGCTTCGGAAGGTCTTGCTGCGCTGCAAGAAATACTAACCATAGCACCGCACAGCAAGGTCATTGTTATTACCGGTAATGACGACCGTACTAATGCCTTGGCGGCCATTGCTGCGGGCGCGTATGATTTTTATCAAAAGCCGATTGAACCTGAGGTGATCAACGTTATAGTCTCGCGTGCCTATAGCGTAGCGGCAATTGAAGAAGAAAACCGTAAAATGCGTGCCGTAGCCGGCAGTGATATTGGCATTATTGGCAACAGTGCTGGTATTGATCGCCTGCGTATGATGATAAAGCGGATTGCACCCACGGGAATATCTGCATTATTGCTCGGCGAAAGTGGTACCGGTAAAGAGGTAACGGCCAATGCCGTGCACCTAGCAAGTGAGCGAAAAAATAAACCCTTTATTGCGATTAACTGTGCATCGATACCGGAAACCTTGTTGGAAAGTGAACTTTTTGGTTTCGAAAAAGGCGCATTTACCGGTGCGCATCGCACCACTAAAGGCAAGATTGAATGTGCCGAAGGCGGCACCTTATTTCTCGATGAAATTGGAGATATGCCCTATAGCTTACAGGCGAAATTACTGCGATTTCTACAAGAAAAACGCATTGAACGCTTAGGCGGTCGTCAAGAAATCTCAGTTGATGTTAGAGTGGTTTGCGCAACCAATCAAAATCTTGAGCAGATGGTGGTAGAAAAAACCTTTCGCGAAGATTTATTTTATCGAGTCAGTGAAATTACGCTCAATATCCCGCCGTTAAGAGAGCGAGACGAAGACGTTATCATCCTTGCACAGTACTTCTTACAGCACTATGCAACTGAGTATAAACGTAACGTTAAAAGTTTTTCAGAAGATGCGCTAAGTGCGATTAAAGGGCATCGATGGCCGGGAAATATCCGAGAGTTGCAAAACAAAGTTAAAAGCTCGGTTATTATGACCACAGGTACGCAAGTTACGGCAATCGATCTGGGCTTTTTCGATCATCAAGATAAAAGCTTTGAATTATCACTTAATTTACGTGCGGTGCGTGAACAGGCGGAGTCTTTAGCCATTCAAAAAGCCTATGCGTTATCTGATGGTAATATGTCTAAAACGTCGGAGCTGCTTGGTGTAACGCGACCGACACTTTATTCGCTGATTGAAAAGTATGGCCTGACCATAAACGATTGATGTAGCTAGAAATATAAAAACCGCTATTAAGCGGTTTTTTATTGTAAGGGGTAGAATTATATTGGTTATTCTTCAGACGTAGATGTTGAGTCGGTGTAAATGCGGCTTTTGTGTTTGAGCATTTTATCTACATAGCGTGCCATCTTAATTTTTTGTTTAATATTACTTTCTAATATTTCTTCTACTTCTCGCAGAATATCCTTAATGCTCTCAACTTTCTCTACAGAATTGACAACGATTTGACTTGGTTCGTTGCTGGCAAGTTCTGCCGTATTTAACGAGCCGGTAAGTTCAATTTCCATCTCTTGAGCAACTTCATTAATGGCCGCTGAGTTAATACTGTCCAGTTCTTCTAGAAAGCCAAACAGCAGTAAGCGATCAACAAAGATATTTATTTTGCGCGGTACACCTAAGGTTTTCTCATGTATAAGCTCAAATGCGCCATCTGAAAATAAGGCTTCTTTATTACAACCCGCTTGATGCAGGCGGTGTTTAATGTAGGCTTTAACTTCTTCTGGTGATAAAGGCTTTAAATGGGCAGACGCGATAATACGCTGACGAAATTGTTCCATATCGGGTGCTTGAATGATGCCCTTTAACTCTTCTTGCCCAAGCAAAAAACTTTGTATTAACGGTTTATTGTCGAGTTGAAAATTTGACAGCATTCGTAACTCTTCAACAGTTTCACTGGGCAGGTTTTGTGCCTCATCAACGATTAATAACGCCCGCTTGCCTTGTTGGTGTAACTGAATAAGAAACTTTTCAATACCTTGTAATAAATCGGCTTTGCTATCATCGGCAACGGTAATATTAAATTCCGCCACCACCAGTTCGAGCAATTCTTGCGGATTAAGTTTGGTGGTAACCAGTTGTGCCGCGACGATATTAGCGTCACCGAGATTATTTAATAGATTGCGAGCTATCGTAGTTTTACCGGTACCCACGGGTCCGGTGACGACAATAAAGCCCTCTCCTTGATCTAAACCATATTGCAAGTAGGACAAGGCTCTTTGATGGTGACTAGAAGCGAAAAAGAACCTGGGATCAGGACTAAGTTGAAATGGTCTTTCTTTAAAACCATAGTAATTTTCATACATATTGCTAAAAGCCTTTAGTAACTTTGGCGGTAACGCGGCCTTCTTCGTAATTCAGCACAGCGCTGTCGGAACTTCTATTGAGGTAACTGACGGCAACATTAAAAGACAAGGCACTATTCAATGATTTTTCAAACCTAAGCTGGTAGCGTCTATAGCGATCCATACGCTCTGATTCAGTGTTGATTTGTAAGTTGGTTTCCGTATAAGACAAGTCGAGATCTACACTAGAGCGGCCACTTATTTTGCGTTTTAAGTTGATACTTGCCACACTGCGCTCATCTTCAATACGGGTTTCTAGGTTATCACGTCGTTGTCTATTGGCATTAAAGTTAACCGTGGTGCGTGGTAGCGCCAAAGTTGAATTCCAAGTAAAGGTTTTATTGAGTGAAAAAACATTATCTTCGACTAAGGTGAATTCTTGCACTGGAAATATAAAATAGCCTTGATCGTCTGGATTGTTTGGATTGTCAGGAAAAATGATGTTTCCATTCTCTAACGTACACTCGTCGATTAAGGTGATGCTATCACTTGGACAAAAATAGAAGCCTAGCGTGCTTGGGATAAAGTTATTACGGGTTAAGGTTTGAATATATTCAACATAGCTAACTGTGTTGGTTAAGCGTCTATTTCTATGCGTAAAGTCTAGCCCATAGCTATTGCCATAAAAGCGCTCAGAAAAGCTAGCCTCTAGGCGAGTTCTAATGGAGGGTTGCCATTTTAACGCTGCATTGATATACGCTTTTTGTTCATCACCGTCGACATCAAGCTTGTCGCCTATCGGCTTGTTGTATGAACTATCGATATAGAGTCGAGGCGTTACTAGCCAACGCACACCTAAACCGACAGAGTTTGACTCTAGTGAACGATTTGGTTGACGTATATCACCACTGTTGTCTTCATCGTAATAGCGTAAAAACGGGTTTATTTTATAGTCGGTTATTAACCCTAGTTTAACTTCACTTTGGCTTAGTTTTCCTTCTCGTTCATCGTTTTTTAGCTCTTGGTAACTGTGTTTTAGTTGCCAAAATATGTTGCGCGCGCCGGTGCCATTTTGGCTTGTGATTTGTGCAACTACGCCTTCTCTATCGCCGATACTGTCTTCTGAGTTCGTGACGCGATAGCCAATTGCCGAGTTGATAATAAAGGCACTGTTATTGTTATTATACTCAATGCCGCCGTTATACGTTTCAACCCGAACCGTGTCTGCTGACACGATATCCGCAATGGCATTTCTACTACTATTTTGCGAACGGTTTGCTATGTCGGCAGAGCCAACAAGTATAATGCCATTGGGCCATAGTTGCAGGCGAAAATTACTCGCTAGCGCGTGATAGTCATTGTCAATATCATGATTATGGCTGTAAAGCGCGTAAGTGCTTTGTGATGCAAAGTTGAATACTGCATGTTGTGCATTATAAGACGAGTCAAGGTGTAAACCGGTTTGGCTCACTAAGCCGGACTTTTTATTATTGGCCACTAGCTCAATGTTATCCGAATAGGTTTCGTCAATTACAATACTTGGAGAAAATTGCCAATCTCCAGCTAGGGCAGTATTTGTATAAAATAATGCGATAATAACCGCGCTTAATTTAGTCCTTTGTACCATATCCATAACCGTAGTAGCCATACAAATCCTTATGAGATCTAATTGCTTTATTAAGTACCAGGCCTAATGCTAAATCTTCATTGAGGTGTTCAGTTGCCGATTTTATATCGGCAATTGAGCTCTTTGATTCTTCAACAACAATTAAGGCTTGTCCTACTAAGTTTGCTAATACTAAAGTTTCTGTGACACCAATTAATGGTGGGCAATCAAAAATAACGATGCGATCGGGATAACGGTTCGCTAACTCACCGGCCAAAATTGCCATTTTTTCACTGGCTAATAATTCATTTGATAAATGATGCGGTTTGCCGGCCGGAATGATTTTAAGTTTGTCGATATCCGTGTTGTAAATTATTTCACTCACCTGTTGGGTTTTGCCCAGCAAGTATTCGATAATACCTGAGTGTTGTTCAACACCTAATTCGCGGATCACACTGGGCCTAAGCACATCAGCATCAACAAGCAGTACGGTTTTATCTTGCTCTAACGCTATGCTCAGCGCTAGGTTAATTGCTACAAAGGTTTTTCCCTCGTTAGGCTTAGGGCTGCTGACCATGATTAAATTGCTGCGCTCGAGCATTTTAGCCCCAGTTCCAAAGGCGTTATTGAGTAGCTTACGTTTAATTTGTCTAAACTCGTCTTTGATACTTTTTCGGCTGCCGGTATCGATTAAATAACCGCGCTCTGCCAATCCTACCTTATCAATCGCCAAGATGTTTTTTTCGTCATGGGTACGGGTGCTTTTTTTCTCCGCCTGAACAGGGGTAGGGTCTACGTCAACTGAGCTTTCAGTGTTTTTCTTTTGTTGTTTAGCTAGCGCTTTTTCGATAATGCTCATAAATTATAAAATCCCTCTGATCGGCGCTAAGATGACATTTGGAGCAACTGCATATAGGATAAAAAATGCCAACATGGCCATTAAAACACTATTGGAAATGATAAATATCAGTGTTTTTCGTTTGTGCCATTTCTGCAAACCAAGGTTTTCTGATGCCGAAACAACGCCGAAAGTCGGGATCCCCGTCGCTTTTGAGGCTTGTGCGCTGGATGTTACCACAGGGTTAATCTGGCTAAAGAGTAGCGATAACCCAACCCCAACGGCAAAAGCAAATATTGTCGCACCAACGAGAAACAGTACACGTTTAGGGCCTGCGGGCTCGGTAGGAGCTCGCGGGGGATCGATTACCCTAAATTGGATGGGGTTTGTGGTTTCATCCGCTTGTTGGGCGAGTTGTGCGGTTTCTTTACGATTGAGTAATTCCTCATATTTATTTTTCGTGATTTCATAACCACGATTAAGCGATGTTAATTCCGCTTCAATTTCGGGTAATATATGGATTTTGCTCTCAAGCGATTTTAATTGCTGACGGTAGTCATTGGCTCGCACTTTTGTTGATGCCACTTGATTTTCGAGCTGATTAACTTGAATTTGTAGTTGTTGAATGACCGGGTTTTGGCTTGTTGATAGCTTACTATTATCGCCATTTTTTGTGGCAGTTAAATATTCATCTATTTCTTTGCTGCGTTGCTCATCCAAGATATTTAGTCGACGAGTTACTTCAATCACATCAGGGTGTTTTTCGGTATAGCGTAGTTGTAGAGCATCGAGTGACGCTTCGAGCTCCGAAATACGTTCATCGTATGTAGTTTGAATACTATTTGAATTTTTGATTTTATTTTGCGCATTTCTACTGTTACTTGGAGACGCGCTCAATTGCGATTTCGCTGACTGCAATTGTGTTTGTTGTTCAAGTAAACTTAACTCGACTATTTTTAATTGTTCTTTGACAACATTTAACTTTTGGTAGTAGCCACCATATTGGTCTGGTAAGACACCGCTATATTTTTGCTTAAAGTCTGTTAACCGTGATTCAGACGCCAGCAGTCTATTTTCATAGTCTTTTATTTGGGTATCTAAAAACTTTTGTGCTGAATTTGAGTCGCTACGATTTTCACCTAAGGTATTTTCGATAAATACCGTTAGGGCGGAATTCACCACATTTTTTGCCATTTCTGGGTCTTTATCTTGATAGGTAATGGTAAAAATATTTTCTTTTCGGCCACCGGTTTTTCTGATCACAATATCAGACTTAAGGCGGCTGATTAGTGCTTCATATGCCACAGGCGAGTTAACTTGTACGTCGAGATCCGTCATGCGGGTAATACGCTCAAGGTTCGGGCGACTTAACAATGTCTTAATCATTAAGCGTATTTGTACTTCTGGATTTGTCTCTACGGTTAACCCTTTTAATAAAGGCCCTAGAATTGACTGGGTATCGGCGTAAATTCTCGCCTCAGACTCATAAACATTGTCGAGTTGGGAAATAAAAGCCCAAGCTAATGGGCAAATTAACCACGTCGAGACAATGATAAAGCGACGTTTTAGCCAAATTCCTTTAAGGTAATCGACGAATTGTTCTATAATTTCTTGCATTCCTAGCCTCTAAAACTGGTAAGTAAATCTATTACGCTTAAAACCATGTTTCAGGTATTACGATAATGTCGCCAGGTAATACGTCAACGTTTGCTGATATTTCACCATTTTTGATTAAGTCTTCGATATAAATGTCGTATTGTTTTTGACTACCATTTTCTACCCGTACTAACACCGCGCCGTTTCCGTTGGCAAACTCCGTTAAACCGCCGACACGGATCATGACGTCAAGCAAGGTCATATGGCGTTTGTAGTTTACGGCTTGTGGTTGGGCGGCTTCACCAATAACGCGAATTTGTTCACTAAACGGGCCGACAAAGCTATTAACGGTTACGGTCACCACCGGCTCGCGTAAATACGTTGCCAGTATTTCTTCGATTGAACGCGCGAGTTCGGTCGGGGTTTTTCCTGATACGGGAATATCTTCCACCAGCGACGTTGTTATCATACCATCAGGGCGAACAATAAATGTGCCTGACACTTCAGGGTTACGCCAAACAAAAATATTAACGGTATCGCCTGCACCGATTAAATATTTGTATGAATCAACGTCAACCGTGGTTGGCTGGTGAAACTTTGCTGGCGGTAGTGTATTGACGCTACAACCGCTTATAATGTATGCCAGTGCAATAAATAAAATCGCTTTTAAAGTAGTAGTCATGCGTTTTTCCATGGTATTAACCTTCTTATTTGCATCCGTATTTTATATAGCCATCAGATTGTATTTGATTTTTACATTTGATGCACATTATTTAATTTCTGTAAATAGAATGTAATTGTAGTACTTTAAATATGCTATGTTTACATTTATTAGTGGATCAATTCTAATATAAGACTTAAAAACTATAAATGTCTAACAATGGTTTATTTTTCTCACTAGAAAGGAAGTTTCTAACCTTATGTCTAGCCCCCAATTTCGCGATTTATCCGCCGGCAGTAAATATTTAGTTGTCATTGAGTTTGCTTGCTTTGCTGGTGCGCTTTTGCTCAGTGTATACCTGAATAGCGTATTACATTTTGTTGTCCATGATGGAGAAAGTATCGCAATAAACATTTTGTTTATTCATGCGATAATTTTTGCCTTAGTTGTTCAGCTTTCATCATTGGCGATGGGGCTTTATAACTCAAAATTAAGAGAAAATCTTCGTGGTGTGGGGCGACGACTCTTGGTTTCAGTTGCGATAGGCTTTTCTATCGCATCGCTGATCAATCCGTTATACGGCGCACAAGCACTAGCCATTGAATTGCTAGCGGCAGCAGCTTTGATTAGTGTGGTTTTTGCTAGTGTGGTTAGATATTTAACATTTCAAATAGATTTTTTTGGTTTTAATAAACGTAATATTTTAGTGCTGGGCGCGGGCGAGCGAGCTTCGATTATTGAAAAGCGCATGCGTCGCGGTGTTGATCGCCAAGGCTTCTTTGTCCATGGTTTTGTCGTGATGAAGGGTGATGCCGAGCAAGGCATTGTTAATGAGAATCGAATTAACTTAGAGGGCTCGTTGGTTAATTTCGCTTTAGAACATCATATTGATGAAATTGTTGTTGCCAATGATGAACGACGTGAAAATTTACCCGTTGACGAGTTGTTTGCTTGTAAAGTCCGTGGCGTAGAAGTCACCGAGATACTGGATTTTATTGAACGTGAAACCGGACAGATTGCGGTAAACCTAATTTATCCAAGCTGGGTGATTTATTCTAATGGTTTCTCCTCAGCCAATGATTTGCGTAATACTTTAGATTGGGTATTTAACGCGGCCATGGGCTTTGTTTTGCTGATGATAACATGGCCTATTATGCTACTTACCGCACTATTAATTAAACTCGATGAGGGCTTTAATGCGCCGGTATTTTATTTTCAAGAGCGTGTTGGGCTAGATGGTCAAGCTTTTAGGATCATTAAATTTAGGAGTATGCGCCTCGATGCGGAAAAGCATGGTGCTCAAATGGCATCAGAAAATGATGATAGAACCACCAAAATTGGAAAAGTTATTCGTCAATACCGTATCGATGAGCTACCACAAATTTACAATGTTATGTGTGGTCATATGGGCTTTGTTGGTCCGCGTCCAGAACGGCCAGAATTTGTTCAGCAGCTGATCAAGAATATTCCCTACTTTAACGAGCGTCATAATGTTAAACCTGGTTTAACGGGCTGGGCGCAACTTAAATATCCTTATGGTGCCACCGAAGCTGACTCATTAGAAAAGCTGAAATACGATTTATACTATATTAAGCATCGTAGTTTTATGCTGGATTTGTTGATCCTTATTCGTACCGTGGAAATCGTTCTTTTTGGCAAAGGTCGATAGACTTTCGCCATTGTATTAACTAAAGGGTTGGAGCGTTAAGGCATAACTCCATAAATTTAATCTCATCAAATGGCTCAGAAACGGAAAATCGCGCCAATTGAAATCGGTTAAGGTTTAATTCTTGATTGATAAAGTAACGAAAAGTAAAGGCCAGTTGATATTCTTGACGCTCTATTTCATCAAACATTTCTTTATTGTATGTTGAGGCATTGCCGACAGGATAGGAAATAGACAGGATTTTATTGGCTAATTTTTCTTCTAATAGCATTTTTGCATAGGACAGTTCGTGCGAGAGTTCTTCAGCATTTAAGCTGGAAAAAATACGATGTGAATGCGAATGCGCACCTATGGTCATGCCGGCAGATTCCATCTCTGCTAAATGCGCCCAAGTCATAAACTCATTACGATAATTTTCTAATTTTACGCCCGTGATAGCGCGTAATTCACATAACTGGTCTTCTATACTTGCCGAAGAGGATTTAAATTGGCTTAGCACTTCTCGAATGCTTTTACTTTCAGAGGTTTTAGATAAACCGATGGTTTTATGCCACGACACCAGCTTAAGCTCTGCTAATTGACAATGCTTAACATGCCAAGCAATTTCATCCCACCATGGAATGACCTTTGATTCGATTAACCCTGTTGCAACAAAGAAGGTTGCTGGGATTTTCAACGCCGTTAATACAGGAAATGCCAATTCATAGTTATCAACATAACCATCATCAAAGGTAATGTAAGCGAATTTTTTTGTCACCGCCTGTTTGCTATTGATGATATCAATAAAGCGGCCTTGATCGATAATTTCAAAATTGTCTTGAATAAAAAGCAGGTGCTTTTCTAGGTCGTCGCTATTGCAAGAAAAAACATTAGGATCATACTGGCATTGTTCAGCCTCACCGATACGATGAAAATTAAAGCAATAAACGCCATTTTGGCGGTAATTCCATAAGGTTTTCGTCATGCCTAGATGACGCATAATTCGGGTTTTAATTTTATTGATCAGCATGGGCTAGTTCGCAATAAAATTAGGTTTAGGCAATATATAATCGCGATAAAGGTGAGGACTTCCGGTTTCGTTGGCTTCAGCTGCTTTGATCATATTGAACATTTCCCTACTATTAACGTAATGCAATTGGTGACGCTCACCATCGTTATATTTAGCTTCTAAATAAGAAAACATATCATCGACAGGTTTTCCTAATAAAACATCCATATCCCTTTCTTGTGTACCGTGGGTGTGTACTTTAATAAATACCCAGTCCGGTTTGCCTTTAACATGCACATTGGCCTCAACCCATAAGTCGACGCGCTCTTTGGTCGGTTCCATGCCTTTGCGAATATCAGCATTTTCTATTTGCGGGAAAATGCCTTTTTTCAATTTTTTCCAGTTCAGCATTAATGGGCCGTTAACCATCATCAAATCGCCCCATGGGGTGCCGTCAACACTAACATCAATACCTGTGTTATGCGATTTAGGCTTAAGCGGATCATCTTTGGCGTAGTAAATGCTGTTAATGGTTTTAGGTTGTGTGCTATGCGGGGCAGACGGGTAGGTAAAGTCAGCGTAACAACCGGTTTCTTTTAAGACAATGAGTTCGTCGTTAACTCCACACAGCTTTCCGTCAGGGCCGGAATTATCTAAGGTCCAATTGCCGTGAATAAACCCGTACATCAGTTGACCTGACTCAGGGTGATGAGACAAGGCACCGTGGTCATTGTGCAGCACATGACAAAACTGGGTTATTGACGCTCTTAAGTTATCAGAGGTGTCATCATCATGATGTAGATGAACTTCAATTTCACCGAAGCCATCGCGACAGAGTTTTGCTATTTTATCTAAATGTTCAAAGCGATATTCTTCCTCAGGATAAAAAAAAGTGTGTTGAGGGTGAATACCGCTAGCGTCAACGTGTTTGCTGGCCATCGCCGGATAATCGGCGCACCATCGGTCGACCCGACTACGCTCGACTTCGATGCTGTCGGGTTTGCCCCATTGCGGTTCGTAATGGTCAACAAAGGAAAAAATAATATGTTTCGTGGCGGCGTTCTTGACGTCGGGTTTATTCACTCGTTGTTTAATATACTGTGGTAGCCATTGCAGCATATTTTTCTTTTTTAAAATTAAAAAGAAAACAAAAATGACAATAATGCAGAATAAGAGAATGATCATTAGCGAGTTGTCCTTTGCCAAGTGCCTTGCACGTTGGAACTAAAATATTTAATAAAGCCGCGCATTAATGCAAAATTCATTGCGACAAAAAAGGCTAACAGTGCAATTATGCTTGTTGTTTTTTTACCCGCCGATTGTCGCTTTATGCCGTAAAATGCTAATAAATAAAAACTTAATTGCGCTATCAACGTTGCCCGGTAAAGAGGGATATCAAGTAACATTAGGTTGCTGAGCAGTGCTAGCAACATCAAGTGCGGCACAAACCATCGACACACTTTATGGCTAATATAGGCGATAAAGCGCCAGCCAAGTAACGGGTTGAATGCCCACGGCATTTTAAAAAACGCTTGGTAGTTGCCTAAGCCGATGCGTACGCGTCTGCCTTCTTCTTCCGCCAGGTTAGGGGCTATTTCCTCAATTGCGACAGCTTCGGGATCATAAACCAAGCGAAACCCTTGTTTTGCCACGTTCATGGCTATTTGAAAATCATCAACGATGGTGTTCGCCGGTAAAGGCATAAACAATGATTTCCTAATCGCATAGATGGCGCCATTTGCTCCTTGTAATGCGTTCAGTCGAGATTCATGAAATTTTAGTACTTGTTCATAACGCCAATAGACATTGTCTTTGTTATCACCAGTATTGCCATCGACCAGATGAAGCTCGCCACAAACCGCGCCTATTTTGTCATCATTAAAATGTCGCGTTAATTGCTGAACGGTATCAGTATTAAAGTGAGTATTAGCGTCAGAGAATACAATCAGCTCATCGTGAGTTTCTGCAACTAAATCATTTAAAACACTCATTTTTCCACGGTTAGTGTTAAAAATATGGACCTGCAAATTGTCGATGTCAAATTTTGACAGTATTTCTGCGGTATTATCGCTACTGCCATCAGAGCCAATTAAAAATGTTAGTTTTTCTGTTGGGTAATCTAGCGTTAATAAGTTTTCGACACGGGCGTTAATACATGATTCTTCATTGTAGGCGGCAATAATGATGGTGACGGCAGGGAAGTTTTTAAGGTCTCGGGTACGGCGTTGATGTCTACGCCATAAATACTTGGTATCACTTGTCGCTTGCTTAATACCGCTAAAAATAAACAGTATTAACGGGTAAATAAAGTAACTGTAAATAATAATGGCGACGCTAGCCCAGAATAATGTGACCATTAATCATTTGCTCCGTTTTTATTTTTTTTATACGCTTTAGCAGGTATACCTAGCATGGTTGCCCCTTTATTGGCGTTTTTTGTTAATACGGCATTGGCACCTATTTTTACTTCATCGTCTACGGTGACTGCGCCAATAATTTTCGCGCCCGCGCCAACAAATATATTATTCGCTAAGACTGGCGATTGGCCTTTTTCATCGCCAATAACCACACCGCTTTCTAAGGTAATATTTCTGCCGCCTACAACTTTAGAGTTAATCACTATGCCAATAGGATGCATAATAACAAAACCAGCGGCGAAGTTGGCGCCACTACCAATAACACAACCATTGAGAAATTTGTTGCACCATTGAAAAAAGTAAGCCACTAAACCCAAGCGGTGCGTAGCGCACCAACGCATGCAGCGATACAGCACATTAGCACTGGTGCCATCGGCCATCCAAATGCGCAGCATACTAACATTGGCGCCATCTTGCGCAAAAATCTCTTGTTTACGTTTTAGGTCCGCGTTTAAGTTCTTCATCTATATCTCAATTTAGCAGTGATAATAGCTGCTCAGCGTTATGTTTCCACTGGCGTTCGTTTTCTATATAAGCGCGCGCATTTAGGCCAACTTGCAGGTGTGCTGTTGGGTTTTGTGCAATATCGAGTACTTTTTCAATACAGGCATTTTGATCGCCGGCAGGAAACAACCAGCTGGTTTCATTGTCACTGACTACTTCTGCGATTGGAGAAAAGTCCGGCGCAACCATACCTTTACCCATGGCCATAAACTCAAATAACTTCATCGGCGAGCCATAGTCATTGGAGTCAGGGAGTATGCCAAAATCCATCGCTGACAAATAATTAGCAACTTGGTTATGCTCAACCTTACCAGTTAAAATCACCTGTGAGGCAACTCCTGCTTGTGCTATTCGTGCTTTAATCGCGTCAAATGCTACGCCGTCACCTACTAACAGTAAAACAAGGTTTGGGTTTTTCGGTAAGTGCTGGCAAATTAAATCGACAAACCAATCTATGCCGTGCCAATGCACGAATGCACCGACATAGCCGAGCACCAGTTTATCGTCAATATTCAGCTCTTTTCGTAGGGCGATACCCGCGGCTTTGTCGATAATAAATTTATCGAGATCGGCAGCATTGGGTGAGACAACACTAGGGGCTATATCTCCATAAGCCTGCTCGGCGACTTCTTTAAAGCGCGTTGAAATAAACACCAACCCAGTAGCATTTTTAAAAATCCACGCTTCAATTTTTGCCGCTAACCGTTTGAAAGTAAGCGCTCGCACACGGTGAACTTGGCAAGAATCATTGATTTCTAAGATAATGGCAAGATTGTTGCGCTTTGCCCACCAGACACTGATAAACATAAATAATGAGTAACGTTCATAGATCAAGTTGATGTTTTTACTTTTCACCGCCTTTTTAAGGCGAAATACCGCAACAAGATTGTAGGCAAGCTCAAACATTTCGAACACAAATTCAGGTACGTGCTTAGTGATTTCTGATAAGAAAGAAACGCCGCCTTTTTTAGCGTTAATCTTGTTATTATCTTGCTCTGGCATTTGTTCTTCCGATTCCGGCTCTGCGCCCGGAATGGATAATATACTAACGGTATTGCCGAGTTGGCTTAAGCCCTTAACCACCCCCCTGATATGCACGCCTTCTGCGCCTCGTCCACGGGTTCTATGATGAAATAATATATTCACGAGTATTTGTTCTCCAAAGCATTAAAACGGTAGCCTTGCTCAAGCCATTGTGGAATGAGGATATTAAGCGCATCAATGCAACGTTCATCGTCATCATGAAAGAGTATAATGTCGCCAGATTTAACCGGCTGCTTTAAAAAGCGCTCGACAATTTTATTGCTCGGCTCTTTTAAAAAATCTTGCGAGTCGCGACTCCAATGCACGGCGGTTATATTCTTCTTATGTAGCGACAGTAATAGGGTAAAATTCCACCGTCCTTGTGGAGCCCTAAACAAGTGACAAGATTTGCCTATGGTCTGCTGAATAATGTCATTGGTTTTATCAATTTCTGCTAGCTTCTTGGCATGAGAAATTTGATGAAAGTTAGGGTGGCTATAACTATGATTGGCAATGGTGTGAGCACGTTGGTTAATTTGATTAAGCAGTTCTGGATTTTTTTCTGCGCGACTGCCCAAAATAAAAAATGTCACTTTAATTTGATACTTATCGAGTAAATCTAATAGCCGTTCAATAATGCCGGGCACAGGTCCATCATCAAAGGTTAAATAGAGAGTTTTCTCTTTTTGCGTTTCGCTCAACAAAAATAAACGGTCGGGAAAAATATATGACCGGAGAAAATATTTTAAGTGACTGAGCATTAAATGAACTTTCCTTACGTGAATTAACTACATTGTAGCAGTAACTATTCAGATTTATACCCTTGAATGTTAATATCCATTAACATATTAAGCAGTTGCTGCTTGTTGTTTTGCCAAGAAAATTTTTGACTATGCTCACGTATGTCTCTCTTGCACCATTGCTTTAATAAGATTTGTTCTATGCCTTCTGCCACGGCTAAATCACTTTTGGCTGGGATGATTGTCCCGCAAATGTTTTCATCGACCACTTCAGGGATACCGCCAACATTACTGACGAGTACCGGCGTGCCACAGGCCATAGCTTCAAGTACCACGTTAGGGACACCTTCATTATAACTCGGCAAAGCGAGCATCTTAGCTTGGCCAATCAGTTTAGGTAACTCGGCGTGATCTACGCTGCCGAGCAAGGTCACTTTATGGTCAATTTCGAGAAATTTAGCCTGACGAGCTAGCTCATTTTTCATATTACCTGGGCCAGCATAAAAGAGTTTTAACGACGGGTACTTATTCTGGATTGCTGCAAAACCTTTCAGCAGTTCAATAACGCCTTTTTCTTTTTTTAAATTACCGACATATAAAATATAATCGTCGTTAATTGTCTCGGACTTTGCACCAACTAGCTGAAATTGTTGCTGATCAACACCGTTGTATATCACATGGATTTTTTCTTTACTTATGCCCATGGTGATCATTTCATCAGCAAGAGCTTTTGACACGGATAAAATGCCAAGCGCACTTTTACTGGCGTTCACTATTTGCTTGGCACGAGCAGGCACCTTGCCATGCAAATTAATATCGCTACCATGAACTTTGAAAAAAAACTCACTACCTAGGCATTTACTTATCCAACTTGCCGCTACCGCTTCAGGAAATGCCCAACTCGCCAGTATTTTTTTGGGTTTTTTCTTTAGCAGCCAAATACCCGAGTGCAGCGCAATGGAGATAAACATCATCACGCTATAAAATCGTCGACCAAACTTTGGCAGATAAAAGTAGGGCACATAACGTAAATTTGCTGTTTGCTTGATGTTTTTTCGATGGGAAAACCAATCAGGAAAAGCAATGGGCACCAAAATGCTGTTAGTAAATTCATCATCAAGTTGGGCAAATTGCTGGCGATTAAATGTTGCCCGATTCGGCTGCCAAGGCAATGGAAAAAGATTGGTGATGATGACAAGGCTAGGCTTATTAGATTTCACAAATTGTTACTCGGTGCTTACCACTACTGGTTAATGGAATATCATCCACTAAATTAAAAACCAACTGTAATTCATTTTCCGCATATTTATTAATCTCATCTGAGATATTGGTTTTGTCCTGTTCACTAAAGTGCGAGTTTGTGATCAGCAATATTTGCAAAGACGATATTTCGCTTTGTTTTACCTGAAATTTATCTATGCCATTAAATTCTTTAAATAAATGCGGAAAAAGCTCGCCGGGAATAGATTTACCGGACGGCGTTTTAATGATGTCGAGTTTGCGCCCGTCAATACTGCGCATAATAGGCAGCGGATTGCCGCAACCACAGGGCTGGTTAATTAAGGTTGCTCGATCACCATTAACATAACGAATCAGCGGCATACCATAATTATAAAGGTCGGTAACCACTAAATCACCAGACGTGTCGGTGATGGATTGGCCGATATCATTAACGGTTTCAACCACTAAATGATCGATATTAATATGGAGTTTTTTATGTGTTTGGCATTCTGCAGACATTAACATAAATTCTCGACAGCCAAAGGTGTCGTAAACATTACAACTAAATGCCTGTTCAATGACCTCTCTTTGAAAGCTATGTAAAGGCTCAGCGCCAGTGAGAATAGACTTTGGAGAGAATACCGATAACTTATTGGCTAAAATATAACGCGCTAATTCATACAAAGGATTAACGTACGACACTAATGCGGTTGGTCGGTAGCTATTAATTTCATCAACATAGTTCGACATATTGTCGGTATTCATGGCGAATGAGTTGAGCATTTTTCGATTGTAAAATCTATGATAAAGCGCGGTTTTCACACTTTTTAACCATGTCGGTTGGCCTATATCAGCGCCCCACAAATACAAGGTTTTTTCGCCTAAGCCCGCTCCTAACCAACCGTAACCTCGCCACATAATAGCTTCTCTGCGGGTATTGCTGTCAATATCAAGTTCAAAACGAAACGGTTGACCCGTGGAGCCCCCAGTCGCTTTTTTGATGTTACGCGTGGCGTTGCTGGCGACTAATTCGTGATAATGCGCAGTAATATCGTCTTTGGTGACGAGCGGCAGTTTGGCAAAGTCCGCCATGGATTGAATGTCGTCAATCGAGGTTATGCCAACCTTAGCCCAGTGCTTAGGATAAAAAGTGGTCTGGGTAAATGCATGTTGGAGCAACTTGCGTAGTTCTTGCCACTGATGCAGTTTTAATTGCTCAGGTGTCCAGCTGAGATGTTGTTGATAGCGGGATATATGCTCAACAAGATTTTTACCTTTAACGCGTTCATAGCTTGGTAGAAGAAAACGTCGAAAAATAGTGGTATACATCTGTAAAAATCATCCTTTTATTTTTAACGCTGCCAAGAGTTTTGAATTTAGCAAATTAATGTCGTGAAAGTAACACTTTTATCGGATGTTTTAACAACGCTACAGCACGCAAGGGGCGACTATATAAACTAAATGATAAAATTGGGTTTATAAAGGGCTCCAATAGAGGTGAGTGATAACGTACATCATCTTATTTCATTGTGTTTAAAGGGAGCAGCTGAAAATTTATTAACTCATCTGTGGGTTTTTAAGCTGCATCCGTGCATAATCGATTATGTGCTGAAGTTACGCTGTGGTTGTGAGAAGTAAAAGCGAGTGTTGTGCTTTACTAGCACGATAGAACCGCAAAAAATAAATTAATAAAAGGGCATAATGTGTCAAAAACTCTCGTTTCTATTGTTGTTCCGGTTTATAACGGCGAAGAATATTTGGAAAAAACCGTCAAATCGATATTGGCTCAAGACTATCAACACATCGAACTTATATTGGTTGATGATGGTTCAAGTGACAATTCACCCAAATTAATCGCGACGCTTGCCGAACGAGACGCTCGAATAAAGCCGTTTTATAAGCAAAATGGTGGTGTTGCACAAGCGCGAAATTTTGGTATAGCGCAAGCCCAGGCCGACTTTATTGCTTTTTGCGATCAAGATGATTTATGGCTACCGAGTAAAATAAGTCAGCAATTACCCTTATTCGACAACCCAAAAGTCGGCTTAGTTTATTGTGGTGCGATTGCTGATTACATTGCTTACAATAAACAGGTTAAACCTAGCTTTAAAAATAAACATAAAGGTCAGGTTTTTGACCAATTAGTGCAACTTAATATGTTAACTTGCTGCACGGCCATGGTAAGAAAATCTTACCTTGAGCAGGTTGGGGGCTTTGACGACGACAGAGCATTAATGGGCGTAGATGACTGGCACTTGTGGCTTAAACTATCTATGGTGTGCGATTTTGATTTTGTTGAGCAGCATCTAGCAATACACGTTTTTCATGGCGATAATTACTCGTTAAATGACGAGAAAATGCACGCAGCTGAAATTGTTTGTTTAGAAAAAATAGAAAAAATAGCCAAGCAACATAATCAATTTGCCAATTGGGCTTTAATCAAACAGCGGTTACATGCCCGCTATGCTAAATCCTATCTATTTTCTGGCTTGTATAACTTAGCCGGTGATAGTTATATTCAGGCGCATCAAACAAAAAACAGCGCCGCTTTCTACATTAAAGGCGTAGTGTTTAAGTTCACACCAAACTTTGTCTGGAAGCTATTACAACGCTCTAAACGTTTTTTGTTTTCATCTTAGTTATTAATCTTGGAACGTCGAAGTAGCATGTCAGAACCGTCAAACATCAAGCAACAAGTGCTCCATTCGTTAAAATGGGTTGCACTAGGCAAAGTACTTACGCAAATTATTCGTTGGGCCATGACCTTTTGGGTCATACGCTTATTATTGCCTGAAGATTATGGTGTTGTTGCCATGGCAGATATCGTTTCGGGATTATTAGCCTTATTAATTGGCGGTATCTTTACGCCGGCGATCATTCAAACCAGAGAATTAACGCTTAAAATGCGCAAGCAAATGCTAGGGCTTATTATCATAGTATACAGCGCATTATTTTTTATTCAGATGAGTTTAGCGGATGCTATTGGCGCCTTTTATCAGTCTGAGCATGTTGCTAGCATTTTAAAAGTCAGTGCTTGGCTGTTTATTGTTAAAGCTATCGCTGTAATTCCTACCGCAGAGCTTGCGCGCAATATGGAGTTTAAACGGGTTTCCATTATTACCTCGGTTGCCAATATTACCGCCGCAGTTACCACGCTCATTTTGGCATATTTAAATTATGGCTTTTGGGCGATTATCTTTGGTGAAATCGTCGCGGTTTCATTGAAAACCGTGCTGACCTTAGCCATTAAACCGATTAACTTTTTACCTGAATTTGGTGTTTCAGAAGTTACAGGGCAATTGAAGTTCGGAACGTTACTGACGTTACACTCTATCTTGTTTTATGTGTTTCTACATATGGATATTGCGATAGCAGGCCGGAGTTTATCGGTTACTGAGATCGGCGTATTTGCCATCGCCTTGCAATTTGCCTTAATGCCACAGAAAAAAATACTGCCGCTATTAAAGGATGTCGCCTTTCCTGCGTTTTCAAAAATACAAGATCAACCACAGCGCATCAATAGCTATATTTTAAAAGCGCAAAAAATGAGTTTATTAATTACCGTACCGATATTTTGGGGGCTTGCTAGCGTTATTGACCAAATTATTCCGATAATATTGGGTAGTAAGTGGTTAGATGCGGTGTACCCAACCATGATTGTGTTATTGGTGATGCCGTTGCGGTTTAGTGAAGAGTTGTTTAATCCGGCACTAAAAAGTCAGCGAAAAGCGCAGCATATGTTGGGCAATGTCGGCATTATGATCGCTATTATGTTGTTCAGTATTCTCTTCGCTATACCCTATGGTGCCACGGGCCTTGCTTGTGCGTGGGCCTGTGGCTTTCCGCTCGCCTATATCTTTGTTGCCCGTAGAAATGCCAATTTACTTAATATTAAGTTGCAGAGCCTGACTAAGTTATTTTTGGCGCCGTTTGGCGCAGGAGCATTTATGTTGTTAAGTGTTTTTGCAGTAAAACAGCTAAGCGCTAATATCTCGATGCTAAATTTGTTTGTTCAAATACTTGTCGGCGGCGTTGTTTTTGTTTGTGCGCTGCATCTTTTTGATAAAAAATTAATCGCTGAATTACGGACAATGTTTAAAAGGAGTGCATAAGGTAATGGCTAAACTAATACTTATGGTAACTTTGCTGGTAAATTTATGCTTTTATCTACTGACGAAAATTATCGCTAAAAAAAAGCAGCTCTGGGTTTTTGGTGCCTGGTTTGGTCAACGTTATAGCGACAACCCAAAAGCGTTTTTTGAATACATTAATCATCAACAGCCCGATATTAATGCGATTTGGATATGCAAAAATCCAGATGTGATTACGCAGGTGAGAGCACTAGGTTTTAAAGCGTTTCACGAAAAAAGCTTATTGGGTATTTACTATCAATTACGCGCCGAGTTTGCTTTTGTTTGCCAGTCATTGCATGACGACATTTACGCCCCTTGCATTGGTCAATCTACTCAGGTGGTTAATTTATGGCATGGTTTACCGCTAAAAAAAATTATGTACGATGTATTCGGGGATAAAGTCGTTAAGAAAAATGTTATCGGCAAGCTGTTTGATACGCTATCGCCGTATAACAAACAGAGAAATGACTATTTATTGGCCACCAGTGAAGAAACCCAACAAACCCTGTCAAAAGCATTTCGTATACCGAAAGAGCGGACATTAATTACTGGTTTCCCACGTAATGATGCCTTGCTAACGGCAAGCGCGGAGTCAACAAGCGACAGTTATAAATGTATTTATATGCCGACGTTTAGAGGCGGAAAGGGCACCGAGTGTGACTTATTTGCTCAATACGGCTTTGACGTTAAATCTATTGACACTGCATTACAAGAACACAATATTGAGCTAGTACTTCGTATGCATCCGGTGAATAAACCGCCAAGCTATATTATTGAACAAATATCTCAGGCTAGCGCTATTTCCATTGATCAGTCCGCCGATATTTTTGACTCCATTAACCAATACGATTGTATGATCACCGACTATTCCGGTGGTTATTTTGATTTTTTGTTAACCGGTCGGCCAATACTTTTTGCGCCATTTGATTTGGAAAACTATAAACAACAAGAGCGTGATTTATATTACCACTACGAGGATGTAACCATTGAGCCTTATGCGTTTGATTGGCCAACACTGATAAACAATATTATTGCCACCAAGAAAGGCATTTTAACCCCCGCGTATTATCGAGAATATGAGCAACTAAAAGCCCGATTTCATGCGGAACTAGCGGCGGATAGCCATTCATTTTCTCAGGCACTTTATCTTAAATTATCTTACATTAAATGAGTCATTATACTTCTTTGTGCCTGCTCCCTATATCTTCAACAGATGTTCATTTTTTACTTAGCCATCGCTTATTTAACATCTGAACGTTTTCTTTGGTCATTGTCAATTCATTAGGTAAATCAAACGTCTTATGTAAAGTGGGTATTATTTTGCGCCTCATCTTAATCTTCCAACTTTTTTTTAGTTCATACCTTTCTTTTAACGGAGAGGGGCGAGACAGTTTTCCTACCCATGCATCTACAACTGCACCTAAATCTAACGCTATACCACCTTTTTTCTTAATCTCATGACAATATCCTTTACCTACAATTCCTCCTGCAACAATAAAAACCATACCAGGAAATTCTACTTTAATATTTTCTATTAGTTTTTTATAAACGCTTGGGTAGTGTCTAGTGTTATAGTCTTGTACGAGTTCGAATTTATCGGGGATTGCATACTGTATGACATCTACCCCAAGCGCGTTACTTATTACTCTATCTAGCCCCTTCCGAGAACTAATGATACCAATTTTATTTTGCTGAGAGAAAATATACGATAATGCACCAGATGGATATGCATCCCACCCAATGCTAGCGCATACAAACTCTGTAGCTTGATTGAAGTTTATTTCTGCAACACTTTTATGTAGCATAGATATTCTTCTCGCATCTGCATAGCAAATACTTTTGTCAACGTTTCGTAAATGGAATGAGTTTTTAAAGTCATTTAAAAATATTTCTGAGTTTTCTATATTTCCAGACGAAAAGTTTACATTGACCACATCACTTCTTACCCCGACAATATCGCTGTTCAATATTGTTTCTCGAAGGATTTTTTTGACTTCTAATGTTTCTTTTAACGTGCAGTCTAAACCGAAATGCTCACTTAAGTATTGAACATCAAAAAAGGTAGAGTCACCACTAAATTGTAGTAAAGCTCCCTCTCCATCGCCTAATCTAATGAAACTAAAAGGTTCTTTTTTCTCAATTATGGATAATAGCTTTTCACAAAATAAGTTCGTAGACATTAGCTCCATTTCTAAACCAATTGCATTATCAGTTGATGGCATCTTATTTCCTTATCTGTTGCAAATGCGAACATTATTGAACTACTATCATATTCAACTGCCATAATATTTAGTCAATAGTCAATATATTACTTAAATATTCTTTATACAGGTCACAAAATGTAAATAAATTTAACACCATCCACACTTTCATCGCTAAGCTATGATTTTGTGCGAGATTTTTATCTTCCAGCAAGGTTAATACAAAGTCGGTATCTATCACTTGGTTAGCAAGGTTGTCTTTATCATTTAATATCGCTTTAGCTTGCTCGGCGAAGCTGCCACCCAACCATTTATCTAACGGCACAGGAAAGCCCATTTTTTTGCGATATAGCACTTCATCAGGTAAGTACTTTTCACTTACTTTTTTCAGAATATATTTAGGAATATCATGCGTTTCTGATATGTCATCGGATATTTTATTTTTTGCTTGTTGTTGGTCGTTAGCCGAGTTCCACTTCAGTTTATATTTATTGGGAATGGTAAAAGCAAATTCGACTAAGCGATGATCAACAAACGGCACTCTAGCTTCGACTGATGTTGCCATGGTGGTGGTGTCAATTCTCGACAGTAGCCCCTGCAGATGAACCGTTTCAAAGGTGTACATCATTTTGGTTAAATAATCAGCGTTTGGCACTTCATCAAAGCTATCAATAAACTTTTGATTTAATTTATTTTCAATAGCTTGCCAGTCAATTTTTTTTGATAATAGCCCATGCTTAAGTGCGGGCTTGGTATAGCTATAATTGTAAATAAAATGTTCAATGTCATGTGCAAAGTTAGCCGCGCCATACTTTTTCTCAAACTGCTCGGCAGTCGCGATATTTGACTTTAAGGCATGTTGATTCTGGTAATCATCGGCGGCGCGAAAAATACGGCCATAGCCGGCAAATATTTCGTCTGCACCTTCACCCGATAATACCACGGTAATATCTTTTTTTAGCTCTTTACTCATCAGGTATAGCGGCACCTCATTGGGTACAGCGAGTGGAGCATCTTTATAATTTATTAATGTATTTAGCGTGTTGAAGTAGTCATTTACATCAATATTTATTGCTTTGTGATCTGTGTTGTAAATTTTTGCCACGGTATCGGCAAAGTCAAACTCGTTGTAACCCGCTTCAGAAAAACCTATGGTGTAGGTTTTTAGTGGTTCATCGGTATATTTTGACATAATCGCTGTGACTAAGCTCGAATCTACGCCGCCAGATAAGTAAGCGCCGAAAGGTACATCAGAAATCATCCGATATTTTATCGAAGAATGCAGCAGTTCATCTAATTTATCTAAATAGTATTGCTCGCCCTTATCTTCATTTTCACTGACATGATCTGCTAAGTTCCAGTATCGGTGTTGCGTGGTGCCACTCTCGGTAATATGTAAGTAGTTGCCAGGTGTTAGGTTTTGAATGCCGTCAAAAAAAGTTTCATCGAGTATGGAGTATCGATATGACAAATAAGAAGAAACCGTGCGTTTATTTAAAGAAAATGGCTGTTTTGCTAGCGCTAAAATTGATTTAACTTCAGATGAAAAAATATATCCATTGCCAGGGTTGAAGTAAAACAAGGGCTTGATACCTAAGCGATCCCGAACCACATAAGTGCACTGATGCGCGGGTCTTTTGTCGACTATAATAAAGGCGAACATACCGATTAACTGTTGAATGCAGCCAATACCGAGTTGTAAATACAGTTTTAGTAAGACTTCGGTATCAGATTGTGAATTAAATGTGATACCTGCTTTGGTTAACGCTTGTTTAAGTTCTTGAAAATTGTATATTTCACCGTTAAAAATAATCGCTACATCTTTACTGTCAGAGTACATTGGCTGATGGCCTGATGTCGACAAGTCCATGATACTTAGACGTGTATGGCCAAGTTTATTACCATGAAACTCATCGAATCCCATGTCATCTGGTCCGCGATGAGACTGAAGTGATAATGCTAAATCAAACTCTTCGCGGGAAATAGTCTTGCTAACATCGCCAAGTGTAGCTAATATTCCGCACATAAATTTTCCTGAATAATGTTAAGTTTTTATTTACTTATCTTTTCTTAAATCTAATAACACATTGTTAATTAAGGTTGATGATGTGCCTTTTGTATAAGGAAAGTAGACGACGCGCACACCAACGTCTTTAAATTGTTGGTCGATTGTTTGCCATTTTTCGCTTTTAAACCAATCATCACCAACAAACATCACGTCAAATTTCACTTTTTGCCATTGGGTAAATTTATCCATATCTTCTTGCGGAATTACCGCATCGACATAGCGACACGAGCGTACAACTTCCATGCGTTCTTCAAACGAAATTACCGACTTTTTATTTTTATAGCTCACGAGTTCATCCGTGGTAACGCCAACGACAAGTTTGTCACACATGCCTTTGGCATTGCGAAGTAAATTTACGTGGCCAACATGAAAAAGATCAAATACACCTGTGGTATAACCTAAAATCATTAAAATCTCCTTTTGTTATTAAAAATCAATTTACCCATTACAAGCCTAACTTTAACGAGATGTAAACGGCAATAATGATAACCCACGCATAGCCCATGCTTTTAATGGCAAGTGAGGTACTAAAAAAAGGTTGGTAATCTGGCATAAGCTTGATAACCCTCACATGAGACGCCAATGCCATGCCCATAAAAATAAAGAGTAATAAGGTGTACATTCGGCTAATGAAAAAACCCGTGATCATAAAACCAATAAGCGAGAAGAACAGGGTTTTATTTAAGGTTAACTCATTTTGACATTCGGGTGAGATCTTTTCGACTTTAGGTGCTTCAGCGTTAGCCTCGTCATTGAGGTTTTTATCTTTTTTTCGTTCTCTTATTAGCAGGTAGCCAGTCAAGACCGTAAAAATTAATGCACCGCCCCAAAACGAATAGCCCGGAACGCCCAACTCGCCGGCAACATGAATATAGGAGTTATGCGCAACCAAGCCATGTTCTTCTAAAAATTGACCTTTGCCAATGCCAAATACGGGATTATGTAAAAGCATAAGTATACCCGCGTACCACGCCTCTAAGCGGCCATTTGCAGATGCATCAATACTGCTTTGCAATGACGCCACCACCGTGGCCGCGATTGGTGCCATTATGGTCGCCAATAAAAACAATCTAGGCCCAGCATTGACCACTAATAAATATACCCCAAACAATGCCCCAGCACCTAACATAGTGCCTCGAGAACCGGTTAAATAAATGCCATAACCAAAGGCAACTAGTATACCTAACATGGTCACTTTAGTGAGAAACTTACCTCTATTATAAAAATAAACCGCAAAGGGGATATTCATAACCAGAAACATGCCTAAGTCATTGGGATCGTTAAAAAAACCTAAGTAGGTAATTCGTCTCTCGCCGAGGTTAATATAACCAACAGAGTGGGTATCTAGCGCCCAGCCAAATCCTTGAAACGCCGTTTGTTGCACATGGCCGTTATGCACCATTAATAATGCGGCAACCAAACATACCAGCATTAATGCATGTTGACGTCGAATACTGGTGATACAGTTGCTAAAAAGAAACAAGGGAATAATAGAACTGACAAAGAGTTTTTCAGCTTGCTCTACACCTATCATACCTGAACCGTTTAAAAAGCCGGAAAAAACGATAAGTGGAATAAGCCCGAGTAACATCCAATGTTGAGGATGCATGGTGAGGGGTCTTTGTGCAGCAAGAGCGACAATAAATGCTAAAATTGCAAAAACTTTAATGGTGATCCACTCAACACTGGTGAGAAACATTTCATGAGGGCGAATTAACACCGATGCTGTGTATAAAAACAAAAAGAAAAACGCCATGGTTGAATTGCTATCTTCTTTTTCAGGAAATTGACGTGCCATTAAAGTGTTAATCCTTTATGCTTTTAAATCATTTGGTGTAACTAGGGTATTGAGCCTGTTTAACCACATTATCTAATAAAAAATGTACTGATGCCATGAGCAATTAGGCTATTGTAATGCCGCTATTAGCATGTTGGAAAACAAAAAAATATGCAAACCAAGACAGCAGTTAGTGTTATTTACTGGGCGTTAATTTCCTTAGTATCCGACTCAGTATTAATTTTGTTGGGTTACGGGTTATGGTGATATTGTCCATAGGTTGTTGTAAGGTCGAAAACTTGGCTTTGTAGCTGTCTTGCGGCTTGCCCATCATAAAGTCGTAATAGGCTTTGCCGCTATTTTCTATACTCCATAAGTGCAATAACAGACTCGGGGATAAATTGGCGTATTGTTCTTCATTCCAGCCAGATTGATAAAAATACAGTGTGGAGGAGTCTGAAAAATAGTAGTGAATGGCAATAGGTGAATCGTTAAGCCAGATCGCACTCATCGCGATGTTTTCTGGCACATGTTTTCGAAATTTGGCGTGGAATAGATTAAATTCATCACAAGAAAATGCTCCAGCTTTGTCTTTATTGAGCCACCTTTTTTGATGAAATGCTTTCATAACCTGCCAATACTTATCAACGTCTTCCGCTTTTACCCAAGCCATTTTCGCGTCTAACTTCGTTAACTGATTTAGGCCGCGTCGATACCGCGAACGCATGTTTTTCGACAGCAGGGCGCTTGACCATGATTGGCAATCTGTTACATAGCGCGTTGCGTTGTTAGTGCTTATTTTAGCGTTAATTTTGTTGAGAATTTTTTTCGCGTGACTTTTGTTGGTTAACGCGCGCCAGATGATTTGATCAACGGGTAAATCTTCTAGCCATTGTTGAATTTTTAATAAGGCATCAGCCTGCAAATCTTCGCGGATCAGTATATCTAAATACTCGGAGGATATTTCTTGAGCCTCTGCTTCACCTTGACCAAGCGGATAAAGTGTTTTTATCGTTAACCCTTGCTGATAATAAAATGGCGCAATAGCAACCAATTCGTCATTGTGCCATGCGGTTAATACGTTTAAATACCAATGGTTTTGCCAAAATGTTTCTAGCCATGAAAATATCCAAGCTGTGCTATTAAATAGTTGAAATTCACTTTGTCGCTGATTTAATTGCTGCCATTGCGGCCTTATTTGCTGTAGCTGAGCTATATCGGTTATTTCACGCCAGTTAATATTGTTTTTCATATTTATTATTTGCTCAATGTGGCATTACTTTATGTTGAATGCCATACCAATTAATTAGATCGATATTAAATAGCAAAATCATGGTAGGCCTTTTCATATTGAGCCGCAACCTGATTGATGGAATAGTGGCTGTCTAAAAATTTATAGCCTGTTTCACCTAATTTTTCGCGCAACTGGGGTTGCTCGATTAAAAGCCTGATGGCTTCGACTAAGCCAGATGTATCTTTATCGTTAATTACCATGCCTGTTTTGCCGTTAATAACCACTTGAGGTATGCCGCCTACATTACTGGCAACAACCGGTAAATGTGCCGCCATTGCTTCAAGAATGGTCATTGGGATGCCTTCGGAAGATGACGTTAATGCAAACACGTCTAATGCGTTTAAAATATTGGCAATATCTTGTCGCTCCCCCAACATAATAACAATATTTTCAAAATGATTTTCCATTATATATGCATCAATTTTATCTTTGAGCGGCCCATCACCCGCAATAAGTAATTTGATATCAGGGTAGGTTTGAGCCAAAACCGCTATTGCCTTTATCAGTATTAAATGATCTTTGGGATGAGAAAGTCGGGCAACCATGCCGACACAAAAACTGCTTTCTTTAAGGCCAAATTGTTGCTTTGCGGCCGATTTTAACGTCATATTTTGATATGGGGCGAGTGATATGCCGTTGGCGATATACTCTATCGGGCGAGTATTGTTAATGATCCATTTTTGCATGATCTGGGTAATATCGGCTGAAACGCCGATTATTTTGCTGTTTCGCAGGGTGAGTTCATTGATTTTAGCGGTAAATCCAGACCTAGGGATGTGCTGACCATGCTTGGTCAGCACCACATGAGTATTTGGCAGCAGCAGCGCGCAAATACTACCAAAAAAATGCGCTTGTAAATTATGGCAATGAATTATATCGGGGCTGAGCTTTTTCAGCGCTTTGAAGACAACATAGCTAGCAAACAATAAATTTTTCGGAATATTGAGTACGTCGATGGCGACATTGGGCACTATTTTTTCGCCGAGTGCGCCTAAGGTATGTAAACACAATATCGAGGTTTTT
Source organism: Cognaticolwellia sp. (assembly GCA_049614565.1). GTDB lineage: Bacteria > Pseudomonadota > Gammaproteobacteria > Enterobacterales > Alteromonadaceae > Cognaticolwellia. Next base: position 41,892 of record JBMZDW010000011.1, read on the forward strand.
CCAGATGTTCTTGCAATGGCTAAATCAGAAACTAAACGCTCCATACCACCGACTTCCAATGAGGGGATTAAATGTACAACATAGGGAGATTTACTACTTTTCTGCATGCTAATTTTCACTCATCATGGTATTGAGCAATTGTGATTTTTGCTCCCCTAAACAGTGTATTCTGCCCCAAAGCTCAATATTTAATAGCGTCCAGCGGGCAGGATCAGATTTAGGTAGTGAGCCAAAAACACTGGCAACATTGGCGCACAGTAAATCTTGTAAAAAACCACCTTTTAATAGTGTTGCACTAGGCTCTAACCAAATATGCGTTAGGGTCGGGAAGGCATATTTTTTCCTAAACGCGACATCGTGACCTATGTATTCACTAGTGAATTTACGCCACAGCCATTTTTTATGGCCTTGATTGACCTTATATTGATAGGGTAAATGTAAGCCTAAATTGATGAGTGCTTGATGGGCAAACGGGTAGTGTGTGATGCCACCTTCGAATTCATCTTTCTCAAAAAAAATATGGTTTAGGCCGGTCGGCACTTCTTTGAGTTGTACCCAACTGAAAATATCGGCAAATCGTTCTTTCGTACTACTATTTGCCGGAAACTTGAGGACTTCTGCCAATAACTCCGCTCGTTCGATATCACCCATGGCTATTCTGGCGAGATCTTCCGTCGGCGCAACTTGTGACATATCCATTACCCAAGCTGGATCGGATATTAATCCGCGATCTAACTGCATGCGCAGCCTTTTCGGTAGTTTTGCTAGCATGCGAAACAAACTCACTAGCGGGGTTAGGCGCGCAAAAGGTGATAGGCCACCAAAAACGGTATCAGCCCCTTCGCCAGAAATAAAAACTTTGTCACCGGCCTCTAAGGCCAATTTTCTCGCATAGATACCGCCAACAGCGTTTGGTCCAGTCATTGGTTGCTGCGCTTGAAACATTCTCTCTAAAAGATTTTCTAAAAAAACTTGTTTATTTAAGTTGGCATATTCGCATGGAATATTTAGTTGCTTAGATAAGGGCTTCATCCACTCATCTTCACTGACCGGAGCGTCAGGTTGGTTAATACACCAAAACGTTACATCTTGTCCTCGTTGCGCTAAATATGCGCCGAGAAAAGAAGAGTCAACACCGCCACCACAAGGCACCGAAACATGCGGTTCATGGGCTAAAGGCTCGAGTGCTTTATCCATTGCCTTTTTAATTTCAAGTAGTAGAGCTGATTCTGATAAGGATTTAAATTTTGCTTGCAATTCAGGGTTGTATTGCGATGGCTCAGTAAGTAACCATTGGTGAACGGCTAATTGGTTTTGAGTAAAAACACTGACACCGCCAGGGGAAATGGCATTTAGGTTTTGCCATAAGGTACGCTTGCCAGTGCGGTGGGCATAGACCAGCATTTCATTAATTTTATCTGTGTTTATACCATTGTATTGAGTGTTCGCACGAACGGTTGCTAAATTGGAAGAAAATACCAACCTATTTTGACTGAAATGGTAGTAAATCGGTATAAAGCCACATGCGTCACGCAGCACAACGACTCGCCCTAGCGTTGGCTGAATCGCAAAAATGACGGCGCCGGGCAGCAGTAAATCGGTGATGTCTTTTTTTAGCTCGGAAAATATCTCTTTATCGGATATTTCAATCTCAGCAAGAATAGTTTCGTTGTCGATCTTGTCGCATATATCATCAAATTCAACACCGTTCAGCCCTTGGGCAAAAATAAGCCAACCACTGTTCGTCGATTGAAATAAAAAGGCAGATATTGACTCTAATAAAAACATCTCGCTTTGCCATTTTAACTCAGATGTTTCTACGTTAATGTCATCAAACGCTTGGCATTCGATCCAGCCAGCAAAACCTACTTTTACGTGAGGTATCAGTCCCGTCCAGCTCATGGTCTTTCCTTCCAATATCGTTATATTTCGAATAGCTAATCCAGAGTGTGTTGATCTTTCAGTTGACGACTGCGACTGACCTCAAAGTTCAATATACCCATGTAGGTATCAAAAATTATAGGCTTTTATTTTCAAAGAAATTAATGGCTTGTTCGCCCGGGTTTTTAACCGGATCCCAAACCGGCTTGATCAGGGTTTTAATTTTTGCCAGTACACGGGTAATTTGATTGGCAACATATATCGGGATATGCAACCATCGGCAGTATAAAAAGACTCTTCTTCTAAATACCCAATGATACATCGCTTGTTCTGCATAAAAATTATAGCCCCAACGTTGTTCAAATAACCGCGAAGACTGCCATGTAAGCACTTTACCCCAACGAAAGAAGAAGAACTTCATATCAGCTAATTCCATGCGCGTGCCTAAATTATCAAATACCACGACAGAGTTGGGTTGAGAAAATACTTTATAGCCTAACTTTTTCAGTTGCATAGCAATATCGATATGCTCACGAATTACCATTTGCGGCAGCTCAATTTCTTGTAAAATTTTCGTGTTGAATAATACGCCGTGCAGTTCAAACATTTCTGATGGCACGACTTTTTTGGGAATATCTTCGGGTAGCGCTCGTCTAAAGTGCTTTTCTTCTATGAGATAGTCAGTACCCTCTATTTCTAAGACAGTGATTTCATTGGTAAAGAGGTGGTTACGTAACGGCGCGCCGATATCGACACCGGCTTTTTCTAACGTCAGTGGGTTCACGACGGCAACTTGTGGATCCACTTCGGCCACTTCTAACAACGGCGCTAACCAATTGGGTGTAACATTAGAGTCATTATCGAGAAACATGACATATGGCGTGGTGAGGGTATCGCGTATATTACGCATGGCTTCGATTGGGATTATCAGTCCCATTTCAATCAATTCAGCGTTATCTTTTTCTGCTAATAACGCGACTAATTGCTGCTTAATTTTTTCAGGGTAGGCGAGATCCAGCACTTTGAGTAAGAATGGCTCAGGCGTTAGTTTATATAAGTTTTCTATGCATTCAATCACGCCTGAATATCTATCACGAGGAGTGATAACAACGGTTACTTTTGTCTCTGTCATTATGATTTCGCCTACTAGTTATGTATTCTTTACCTGTTGAAATATTCTATGGTAGCGGTTGACCATATGAGTTAATGAAAAGTTTTCTGACACGCGCTTAAAGCCATTTTCGCCATATAGTAGCCTTAACGATTTCGACGCTACGAGACGTGCAACGGCGTCGGTAAGCTTCGTTGGGTTTGCGGGCGGCACTAAAAGTCCAGTTTTCTCGTGAACGATGATCTCTTTTATCCCGCCTACTGCCGTTGCAACAGCCGGTTTTGCCTTCGCGCCAGCTTCAACAAACACTAAACCAAAGGCTTCTTCAATGGAAGGCTGAACAAAAATATCGCAAGCTTCTAGCCATGTCGCAGCGTTGTTGATTTGTCCTAAAAAAGTGACATGCTTGTCTATATTCAATGAATTGACAATATCGACAAGCACGCTTTTCTCTTCAGGTGTGCCGTCGCCAGCAATATACAAATGTATGTGGCGAGATTCTTTAGTGAGATTAGCCAAGGCGACTAAGGTGTCTTGATGGCCTTTTATTGCGCCTAAATGTCCTAGGCTAAGCAGTATAATGTCACCACGTATGACATTAATATCTTGGCGGGCCTTGTGAATTGAAGCCGGCGTAGGCCTTTCGTTAATGTATGCACCACCATGCACTACCGCGCACTTGCTGGGCGCTAACTGTAGATTTTTCGTTAATAGTGACAACCTATCGTGCGAGACCGCGACAAAGTGCGAAGAAAACAATTTTATTAAGGTGTTAACGAGGCTAGGTTGGTATTTAGATAAGTCCGAACGATGAAAGGTCGCGACGGTTTTTACGCCACAACTAAAGCCAGCAATACTTGTGTATAATTGACTCAATTCGCAATGCGCGTGGATAAGGTTGATTTTGTTGAGTTTGATGATTTTACGTATATGAAAAACAAGCCGCCAATTAATACCCGGTGTTTTATGCAGTATGTGTAAATCGGGAATAGTTACCGAAGCGCATGGCTCTGAAAAGCATAAAGCAAGGGTAAAAATATTTTGCTTTCTTAAACCGGCAACCGTATCTGAAAACCTTATTGTTCTCCCGCCTTTTTCCAAACTCTGCACAACTTCTAACACCCTTAAATTAGAATTGTAAATCATCATGCGTCCTTGTTTTTTAACATTTTTGTTTTCTGCGTATCAATCATAAGGAAACTCAATTATTATTTGTTTTAGCGTTGAGTAATTTTAATATAGCTGATTTAACTGTAATAAGTTAACGATGGGTGAATTTGTAGTGATAAAAGTAGCGCATGTTGTTAGTAGTTTAAACATTGGTGGTGCAGAGCGTTTTGTTATCGATTTGTGCGAAGTACAGAAAAATAACGGTAAACAACCTATGATCATTTCTTTAGGGCAACCAGGTGAAGCGCTAGAGCATGAATGCCTGCAATTTGATACGCCAGTATACAGTTGTGAAAATTCACTTGTTCGGAAATTAATTAATATTTGTTATCACCTAAGAAAGTGCGATGTAATACATATACATACGCCACATGCGTTAAAGTTTTTGCGCTTTGCTTTACCTTTTCTAAAGGCAAAAATTATCTATACGCGACACGGTGCAGCTGCATATGGCGGACAGCAGTGGTTAAGGTTACATCGTAATAGTGCGAAATATATTCATGCCGCTACGTTTGTATCACAAGAAGGGTTAGAAGTATTCCAGCAAACTCACAAATGGCACAATGTACCTAATTATGTGATTGATAACGGAGTTTTAATTCAGCCAATAGAGCCAAAAGAGGCTAAAAAATCAGACTTACGTATTGGCTCAGTAGGGCGAATGATACCGCTAAAAAATCAAATTTCCTTGCTGCGCGCTGCATCGTTATTACCGGTACATTTACAGCAGCATATTGAAATTCATTACTTTGGCGATGGTGAATGTGCCAATGTGTTGCAAGACTATAACCGTGAGCAAAATTGGCCTGTTAATGTGCAATTTCATGGCATGACCAACGACAGAAATAAAATTTATTCTAGTTTTGATCTTTTAGCGGTAACGTCAGAAACTGAAGGTTTGTCGATGGTAATTATTGAGGCAATGGCCAACCGTATTCCTGTCGTAGCCACAAATGTTGGCGGCAATTCTAAATTAGTTATTGATGATAAAACCGGCTACTTATTTGACTATAATGACGAACAACAACTGGCAAATCTTTTAGCAGAGTTTATTGAAAATAACAGCTTGATCAGTGATTTAGGTGGTCATGCATTCGCTTATATCAAGGAGAATTTTTCACTGGAAACTAGTGCAAAAAAATATGCTGAGCTTTATCAAACCTAAGGTAAAAACATTGGCCGCTATCTATTTCTATTTATTAGTTGTTGCGGTATTTTTGGTCACACTTTTACCTTATTGGCCATTTAGTGACTCGTTAGTCATTGCTAAATATGCGCTACTATTTGGTCCGCGCTGGTGGTTATTGATAGCCGTTGTAGGGATACTTTTTTTCTGGCGCCATTTATCAACACGGCAATTACTGCTGTCGCCAATTCTGATTTTATTATCATTAAATTTTTTAGACTTTCAATTGCCTAGCATGACGTCATATTTATCTTCTTCATCGAAAAATGAAATTTCAGTACTGACGGCTAATATTGGCAGTGGCGGCTCGGTTGATGATGTCGACTTTATTGGCGCAAGACGTGATCTGGATATCATACTATTACAAGAAGCGAGAAGAATCGCGCTTACAGAGTTATTTACCGACTATAAATTTAAGGAATGCGTAGCGGGTTTATGCATTTTGAGTAAACATCCATTTGAGCGTATTAAGGTGTTAAATCGAAAGCTATTTCAGGGGTGGGGCGTTTTCGCGATTTTTTATCAAATAAACACGCCATTTGGTGAGGTGTCACTTGCTAATATTCATTTTGAAACACCTCGCTCTGTGCTTATGGGCTTAATGTATCGTGTTTTTGATGTTGGCTTAGCAAAAACTATCGAGAGCAACCGGCAGTTTCAGGCTGATTTAGTGGGGCTTTGGTCGAAAAATAAACCTCAGACCTTAGTCGTTGGCGATTTTAATATGCCCGAAGATGAAAATATTTATCAGCGTAACTTTAGCCATTTACATAATGCGTTAGGTACTAAGGGCTTTGGCTTTAATGCCACTAAGAAAACCGCGTGGCACAGTGTAAGAATTGATCACGTTTTATATTCTGATGATTTTAAGCTAAAAAGTGTTGGTGTTATCGAGGCGATAAATGGCGATCATCAACCCGTAGTTGCTACGTTTAGTGTTGGTAACTAGGCGGACCACAATATAAGGAGTTGTGATATTGAAAGCCCTCGTCATTGCTGCTTTCCTTGCACTATATTTTTTTTCACCGCACGGCTGTAGCGCCGAAAATAATATTACTTTTGCCGTCAGCTCGGTTAATAAAGTCGTCAAAAAAAACTCTCAGTTTTTATTATTGCCTGTGCCGAAGCAGTATATCGCGCTCAAAAGCAGCTTTTCATTAAACGCGAAAAACAAAGCAATAAAAGCTAATTATCGGGTGTTAAATACTTGGCCGACGATAAGCGGTGAGCGCTTTATTCGCTTACTTGCGATTGAGCTGGGCGTTGGCGAAACTATTACTCAACCGCTAACTCTTAATTGGCGAGCGTCAACTAAGGCGCCCCATATACAAAACCTCAATCCTCTTGAAAGCATCAATAGCCAGTTGGTATATCCTTCAATGGCATGGTTGTTACAAAGTGTATTGTTGCACCCCAATAAAATCGTAAACAGCGACTGGTATACTGAGCCACAAAAAAAATATGCGCATTATGTCACGGATCAAAACCTGTTAACTGATAAGGGTTACCCACCATATAAAGCAAGCCAATGGCTGTATGACCGACCACAAGCACTTTATCAATTGTTTTTAATGAGCGAAGAAACATTGTGGTTGCACAAAGCCAATGAGCTTGCTGATTTTTATATCCAAAATATTGATGAAAATGGCTTGTTCAAGCTGAAAAAAAGCTTTGATCCCAAGTTGCTAATGCCAAAAGGCGTGCTCTATCGCTATTTACTCAGTGGTAATTTTTCCGCGAAAAAAACCTTGAAAAGAATGTTTGAGCGCTCATTAGATTGGGATGAAAGCTACACTTTACGACGAGGGTTCTGGACTGAGCGTAACCAGGCGGCGGCACTAAATGTTGCTGTTGCCTATTGGGAGCTCAGTAATGATGAAAAGGCGCTAAAACGGGTCAATGATATCATAGATGCAACGGTTGCAATGACCTTTTATCCTGAAAATGACTGGTTGTTGGTGGGCTGCCCCCAGCATAGCTTTCATGCGCATGAAGGTTGGGGGGATAAATCACCAGCTTGCTCGCCTTGGATGATGGCATTGCTCGGCGATGCGTTGTGGCGATTTTATCAGTTAACGGGCGATACACGTGCAGCATCTCTCATTGATACGTTTGGCGACTTTATTTTGAATTATGGTATTTATTATGGCAATGCCAGAGTAAAGAGTATCGTTATTCCTAAATATATCGTATCGATAACCAACCCCAGTCAAGAAGAGCTCAATCAATGGACCGATCCTCAGCATGCATGTGATGTGGCGGCGTTACTTGGGAAATCAGCCTATATTAAGCAAAAAAATCGTCAAGACAACTTTCTTGTTAAAACCTTGTTTGGCGCGTTATTAGAACAATGCGCCAAAAGTTATGCTAAATTAAAAAAAGCGCAACAAAGCAAGCGTGATACAAAATACTGGTTGCTAAAACCGCCACGCCGTTTTGGTTGGATGTATTCAACCACTAGCGATTTACCTTGGCTAAATAAGGTGTTGCTAAATGATTTTTTAAATTGAGTCCGTTCATATGAGGTCAGCTATGGGTAAATTTAACGCCTTAATGCCAAGTGCTTTGCTATTTTTTGTACTAGGCTGCTCAGAATCAGAACATGCCTTAAACATTGATAATACCGCGAGCGAGGCCGTCACTTTTGCACAAAGGCATACAGAAAATTTTGAGCAATTCCCTTTCAATCGTGTGCCAAAGTGGCGCTATGATATTGCCAAATATCAAGGGCCATATTCTGAGTCAGGAGAGTATTTTCAAGCGCAGAACATTGTCGCACCACCAGCATACAGAAATAGCCTTGATATTGGGAAGGGTAATTGGTTGACCGCTGAGCTGTATACGCGCACACCCGATCCAATTTTACTGGATTATCTTGATGTTATCTCCGATCCCGCTAATGCCAATAATAAGGTGCTAAAAATTAGCACGCCGGATCATACCGATGGCGTGGTACTGCGCTCTAAGCATCCACTACCACCTAAATATCGTATTAGATTAAAAATTGGCTTTGCCAACTACGGCGATGAAACAAAACTCAATGGCTATAACGACGGCAATGAGAGTGCCGAGCCGTGGCGCGAGCTATCCAGTGTTGGCCATAATGGGTTTTACTGGTTAGCGATATTAGATAGCCCGCCTAAGCCTCATAACAATATTTGGATCCATCATCATCGTAAATTTGTTATTGATAGTTGGAATAGAGCCGATTTTAACAACACGGTTAATGTGATCGCTCTTGACGGAAAAAGTAAAACACGGACATCATTTGGTAAAAAATTTATTAGTTATGTAGATGGCCGTTGGCAAAGAATTTCTGATGTACCAGTAGATTATTATCTACCGGGTGAGTGGTATACAGTCACATTTACCCGTACCGCGTTATATTATGAATATGCGATTGCCGGTAACTTTAAAAATGCAGGGCGTTCCATCTACACGGATAGAATAGACTTTAGAAAAAACTGTGTTTTTCACTACAACCAAACGCCACAAGAGCTCACGCCGAATTGTATTGATAATCGCTCACAATCCATTGACGGAAAAGCCTTTACGGCGTGGCCAGAAGGTAGTGCGTACCCAGAATACTTTATGTTAGGGGAGCCGCACATTAATTACTACGAAGGTAATGTCTTAGTGGATGACATTACCTTAGAGGTTTTGTAGTTCGTCGTTACAATCTGCATGACAAGGGATAAAAGACCAATGTAACTTGGTTTGCTTAATATTTTTTATTCCCTTGAGCAGGCGTGCTAATTTCAAATGTCTGTTTTGTACGATGAATTGGCCATCAATTTCATAACGGGTCAGTATAATTGCATTGCGTTGACGATTTGTTATCTGCATCACACGCCATTGTGAATTCATTTGTTCCTGTACCTTGTGCCAGCCCAAAGGGAGCAACTCATTTTCGTAATAACTCGGCTTGCCATCGAGCTCTTCGCCGTTAAATGCATAAGTTAGCGAGACCTCTCCCTCTTTTGATTCGATATTTTGACGAACGTACGAGTAAAAATGAATCCTAGGTTTGATGTCAATTGTGGCATCATTGGCTAAATTATTCGCCGTTGGCGATGGCAATAACAGGGTGCTGAAACTTGTTGATGATACACTTAGCAGTAATATGAATAACCCAACAGTGAGCTTGTCGGGGCGAGCTATAATCCCAAGGTGACTGTTCTGGCTTGGTAACTGTACATCTTTTTGCGGCGCGGTTAAGTCAGAGTCTGCATTTTTATTACCCCACCAAAACAGAATTATCATAAACGGAATAAACAAATACCAACCAAAGGTATTGTGATCTTCCATTAAACTACTTTCCATATTGGTATATTCACCAATTAATATTAATAAGGTTATTCTTAGCCAGTTAGTAAATAGGGCGCCAAGCACTGCAAAACTAAAAAATCCTAAGGCTTTTTTGACATTGTTAATATAAAGAAAAATAAACAGTGAACTGATGGCGAGTGAAACAATGATATATCGTAACCCACTGCAGCCCCCTGCTATTTCAAACACCCCTGCGGGTATTGTGATCAATTGATTTTCAACAAAGGTAGGAATATTGGTAAAACTCATAAAGAAGGTAACGGCTTTAACCGATATATTTTGCAATATCGTGGTAAACATACCCCAGACCGGCATAATAAAAATGAAAAACGCGCTGGGGAAAATAATATAGCTGTTGAACTTGTATATCATATTGATGCCAGATATGAGCACAGCTAACAAAGAGCACCAGTAGCCTAGGCTGATTTGTGCATTACTGGTAACAAATAACGCGAGGCAAGAAAACGCGAATATCGTAGTCGCCACAAGCGATACTTGCTCCCTAAAGGCTAATTTTCCCGCTTTTTGTAGAATATAAAACAAATATAATGAAATCAGTGGAATGAGATAAGCGTGAGAATAGGTGCCGTCATCAAAGCTATGTCGCCATAACGTGACTAGAATTGGCAAGTTTAGCAATGACACAGCGAAAAAAATCATGACTACGCCGAGCAACGGCGTTTTAAAAAAAATGCGGGCGGATTCAATGTCTCTTTTCAATTTCATCATGTTATTTTATTTATAATATAATAAGGAATACCAACGAAAAGCTTATTTTAAAATTAACGCGTTTGTTAATGACAGAAATAAAAACTCATTCATCAATGTATGTTTAGTATTACAATTACGTTAACAAGCTTTTATGAGTTTGTCTTTATTTAAAAATCAAGGATTGCGCATAATAGTGAAATATAAAACAGATGGTTCTCGTCTATAGTCGTCGTTGGAGATAACGTTAATTATTAAAATGAATTCGCAGAAAAATTATTAAACTATACTTTTTAAATTTACGGAACAGTGCATACTAAACATTAATATCAAATATTAACAAATAATAAAATAAAGGGAGCTGATAGCGTGAAAGTCAATCAGATAGTAACGTCTTTGGGGTTTGTAGTTTTGGTATCAGCTTGTGGTGACAGTACCACGCCTGAACAGCATGTTGCCAACGCAAAGTCATCGATAGAAAAACAAGAATTAAATCGCAGTGAAATATCCTTAAAAAACGCCTTGAAAATTGACGCAGCAAATGCCGAAGCAAGATTTTTACTTGGTAAACTTTACATGTCACAAGGTAGCAGTTTAGCTGCCGTTAAAGAGTTAGAGCGTGCACAGTCATTAAAATATAATAGCAATGAAACCTTACCGTTATTGGCACGAGCATATTTGTTAGCAGAGGATTATGAAACGCTATTAATGCTAGCGCACGATGGCGTCGAATTGTCCTCTGATAGCAAAATTAAAACCTTAACGTTTAAGAGTATTGCGGCATTACGAACAGAAAAAAATGACTTAGCACAAGAGTTAGCCCAACAATCGTTTGGCTTATCAAAATCGCATTCATACTCGTTACTCGCCAATGCGTATTTAACTTTTTCACAGAATAAAAATGACCAAGCATTGGCGTTAGTGTCAAAAGCCCTAGTAGCCGATCCGAAAAATTTTGATGCGCTATTGTTGAAAGGACACCTCGACTTTGCGTTAAATAACTTTGCTAGCTCGGCCAAAAGCTATAAGCAATATGATAAAGCTCAACCCAAAATTGGTGTGACTAAACTATTTATTGCCAAAGCACTATTGCGAGATGAACAGTATGATGAAGCGGAAAAGTATGCCGATGATATTCTGGCAAGTTTAGCTAAACAACCATTCGCAAATTACGTTAAAGCCATCGTTATGTTTGAGAAAAAGGACTTCAACGCCGCCAAAGAGTACGCGGAGGTCGCCCTCAATGAAAACTATAATTTGCCGGCATTAAAAATCATTGCTGGTGCTAGTGCATATCATTTAAATAACTTTGAAAGTGCATATTTTCATTTGGATGCCATCGCAAAAAAAATGCCGCCTAATCATTACGCAAGAAGAATGCTGGCGATAAGCCAGCTTCAGTTAGGTATGATTGACGATATCAACGACACACTAAGTGGTTTTAACGCAACAACGCCTGAAGAGGTGAGTTTTTTATCTAGCTTAAGCTATCAGCTTGCTGAAGTTGGTGCTATAAGTGGCGCTAAGGCGTTGTTCAAACAAGCGACAGAGAACTCAACGGTGCCAGATGCTGAGCAAAGTGTTCGTAGTGGTATCTTAAAGCTGGTGCTTAACGACCCAACTGGCATGCAAGATATTAAAAACGCTGTTGAGCTCGATCCTAATATGCTAAGAGCTCAGTTAGCGCTTGCTCATACCGCGATTGAAAAAGGTGACTTTGAACAAGCGTTGTCAATTTCAAAAAAATGGCAAGAGCAACATCCAACGGCGCCGGGAAGTTACAATATTTTGGCTGCAGTCTACATGAAAAAAGGTCAATTAGCAGAAGCGAAAGAAGCATTGCACCAAAGTTTAGCGCTTAAAGCTGATAATTTGTTCGCTACTGTCAAATTGATTAATATCGCCGTCAAAGAAAAAAACATTATTGAAGCAAAACGCCTTGCAACTCAGGGCATCATTCAGTTTCCAGAAAACATTCAGATATTAAAGTTGCACTACTTTTTATCTAAAGACAGCGCAAGTGAATCAACAGCAGCGTTTGCAAAAGTTAAAGCACTATTTCAAAGCCAAAAAGATAATGTAAACGCTGGTATATTATACGCAGAGGTTCTTATTGATGCGCAAAAATATAGTGAGGCTTTTAATGTTCTTAATGCGTTTTCGGCCAACATCAAATCCCCTAAACGGTTATGGCAATTAAAAATTATTACCCAACGCCTTTTACAAAATAAGCTACAAGAAATCAACATCCTCGAAAATTGGCACAAGATTAACCCCTACCACGTTGAACCCGTTGTCTTGTTAGTTGATTCATATTTAAATACCCAGCAAAACGAACGAGCATTAGCGCTAGTCAATAGCGCATTAGCTAATTATCACAGTGACAGTACGTTAGTTAAAATAACTAAATTATACTTGTTACTTGATGCGCAGCAACTGGATGACGCAACGACGCTGTATCAAGAACTCACCCGCGATGGCGTTTTTGAGCGTCAAGATAAAGCAGTAACTCAAGGCATTGAAGGACGGATTGCTTTATTACAAAAAGACTATCCTCAGGCAATTAAGTCATTGATGGCATATTATACCAAGTACCCTACCAGAAAAAATGTAACGTTTCTTGTTGGTGCGTATCAGGGGAGTCAAGATCACTCAGGAGCTATTGACGTATTAGAAAAATACTTAGCAAAAAATGAATCAGATAATGGCATAAGAGCGATTTTAGCCAATTTTTACCTTGTTGAACAACCGAAGTCGGCCGTATTGGCATACGAAAAAATAATGGTTAATGAACCTAATAATATCATTATTTTGAACAATCTGTCGTGGTTATATTTACAAGATGAGCAAATTGATAAAGCCTTACCTTTCGCAGAAAAAGCCTATCAATTAGCGCCGCAAGTGCCTAACGTGCCGGACACTTATTCTCAGGTGTTATTAAAGTTAGGTCAAAAAAGCGAGGCTTTGGCAAAGTCAAAAGAGGCTTATGAACTATCGAAAGGTGAAGATATAGATATTGCTTTAAACTATATAGAAATCTTAATTTTAAATAGTCGAAAAAATGCAGCAAGAAAACTACTCGTTAAAGTGCAGCCACAAACAACTGCACAAAAATATAAAGTGAAAATGCTTTTAGCATCTTTGTAATTGAAGGGGGTTATTTTGAAAAATACTAACAAATTGAGTGTAGTGGTTTTTCTAGCTTTAGCCATGGGGTTAAATGCCTGTAGTGAAAACAAGTCGGCAGAGCAATACATCGCTGACGGACAAGTATCATTGCAAGAGCGTGACTATAACAAAGCCATTATTCAACTCAAAAATGTTGTGAAAATGACCCCCGAAAACCCGCAAGCTCGTATGCTGTTAGGGAAAGCTTATCTAGAGCAAGGAAGTTATGTAAATGCTGAAAAAGAGTTAGAAAAAGCGGCGATCTTTGGTTATACGGACAATATGCCAGTATTAATTGGTTTTGTGAAAATGAAATTAAATAAATATCAGGAAGTGCTCGACTTAGTGGACAGCAGTGTCGATCTGCCCAATAACGAATATCAATTATTATTGGTGTATGCAGGTATTTCATCTGTACAGAATAATAACATTGAACAAGCACAAGACTTTTTTACTCAAGCTATTTCCTTGAATGAAAACGCCGTCTACGGGCAATTGTCTAAAGCTTATTTGGCACAAACTAACAATGACTTGCTTGGTGCACTAAATACGTCAGAAGCCATTTTACTTAAGAATGCCTCATTAAATGAGGCGTTACTGCTTAAAGGCAACTTACAATTTGGGTTGGCACAATATCAAATAGCCGCGGAAACATTTGCAAAATATATCAAGCAGGTACCAAATGCAGTTTATGTGCGATATTTTGAAGTTAAAAGTTTGATCAAAGCGGAAAATTTTGCAGATGCGGAAAGTCGTATTGATTTTTTAATGGCAAAATCGAAAAATGCCCCATTAGCAAGCCAATATAAAGCGGAAATAAAGTTTTATAAAGGAAATTATGCGGACGCCAAGCGTTTTGCAGAACAAGCAGCACAAGCAGGAGCACAATTTCAATTAGCTAAAATGATTGCAGGGATAAGTGCCTATCAATTAAAAGATACAGAACAAGCCTATTTTCACCTAAGAGCGTTAGAGCAAAGTGTCAGTGATAACCATCCCATTAAACGCATACTGGCTATTGTTCGTTTGGAGTTGGGGTATACCGATGAAGCACTGCAAGCCTTAGATAAACTGTCAGATGTTGATGAAGAATTTTTACAGTTAGCAAGTGAAAAATTGGTTTTGAATGACGATATGCCGTCAGCGGTCAACTTGCTTATTCGGGCAGAACAATTGTCGCCTGATAGTGCGATTATAAAAGTTCAAAAAGGTCGGTTAATGCTTAGTGAAGGAGACGCCAATGGTATTGCGGCTCTTGAACAGGCATTGAATTTAGATCCCAGTTTAGACGAAGTAAAAACTACATTAGTATTAGAATATTTAAAAAAGGGTGATGACGAAAAAGCAAAAACGGTTATCGAGGAAAAACTCAGCCGTGATGAAAGTCAAATTTCTGGGCTGCTGTTACGAGGTGTGTATTATAGCAAGCAAAAACAATATGACGAGGCAAAAAAAAGTTTTGAAAAGATCTTATTAGTTGAGCCGAAAAATATTGCAGCATTATATAACCTTGGCCTTATTGCTATTAATGAAGAAAACTATTCAATGGCCGTTACCTACTATCAAAAAGTGTTGTTAATTCATCCTAGCCATCAAGGGGCTATTCAACAGTTAAGTCAAGCACACCTTGAATCAGATAAACTTTCTGAGACTGTCCAATTTTTAACGTCATTGCAACAAACCCACAGCAATAACCTAAATGTAATGCTTGGCCTTGCACAGAATTTACGACAACAGGGGGACGTAAAACAAGCGATTACATTGTTGAAAAATATTGACCCACAAACCACTAAGCCTGCGGGGTATTGGGTCATCTTAGGTGATAGTTATACACAAAACAGGGAGTTTGAAAAAGCCAGTGATACCTTCACAAAAGCACTGGCACAGTACCCCAATCATTTTGTGATTAACCTGAGAAAAATTGCCACGTTAGAATTGGAAAAGAAATATTTAGAGGCTCTGCAAGCAACCAATGCCACTTATATGAAATTTCCTGACAATATAGATTTGCAAATGTTGCAAGGGTACTACGAGTTGTTAAATAAGAATTATGACGCAGCCGAGCAACGTTTAAACCAATTAAATAATAAAAAAGTATCAAACTCCTTTATTGATAATCTTGCGGGGCAATTAGCCCTTGAGCAAAAAAAATACGAACTTGCTGTTGAGTCATTTTCACAAGCCTATGAAAAATTACCCAACCGGAGAAATGTGATCAGTTTGGCCAGAGCTTTAAAGTTTAATCAACAACAGCATGAGGCAGAGTTGTTGTTAACGGAATATATCAATGATAACCCTGACGCAATGGCAATCAAATTACTACTCGCCAATTTATACAGTTTTAGCGACCCGCAAAAAAGCATAGAGCAATATAAAATGATATTGCAGGAGCAGCCAGACAATGTACTGGCATTAAATAACCTCGCTTGGGGTCAATACGAAAACGATTTACCGATTCAGGCGTTAGCTAATATAGAAAAAGCTTATGAAAAACAACCTCACAGTATTTTAATACTCGAAACTTATGGTGTGATATTGATAGAAAACAAAAAGTATAATCAAGGGGTTAAAATACTCAATCAAGCGATAAGTAAAGGCTCTAAAGATGAATACGTACAAATCGCACTGGCACAAGCTTTTATAGCAAAAAATGACCATCAACAAGCACAGCTAATATTGAATCAGCTCTTTTCCACAAATAAACATATCTTGCAAAAAAGAAAAAATTTATTTCAGCAAATAAAATAGCTGTAATTAAACTAAGGTTTGTTTTGTCCTAATATAGGTTGACACTTATTTTCTAAAGCGCCTGATGAGCTTCATCGGGCGCTTTGTATTTTAAGGCCATATGTCCCCGTCGTTTATTGTAGATAGCAATATGCGGTTGAAGCATTTTTATTGCTTCGTCAATAGTACTTTCGCTTGTGCAATAACTACTCATTTTAGAGTAAGTTTAGTTATTGCTCTCACGAGACTTTTTTAGTCGTTCTTTCATAGCGCTAGCCCATCAGCATTTTTGCAACAGCACCAATAATCGCTAGCATTAAAAATAGTGGCAAATAAAAATCTTAGGATGCAAAACGTCTTAGTGAGAATTATGCATTAGTGCATTGAAAGGAAGACTCTAGTTAGGTGTCAGTATTTTTTACAAAAAAAAAATTCCCGAGAAATGAATTGAGAAAAAAAATAACTAGTGTTGACAATACAGTCTGTTAGGTGATAGATGCGGTAGTTGGTACTAACTTTGCATTGTACCAGCAGTACTAGTAGTGTTAACAGTTGCAGTAGTTGTGGTCGCGCGGTTAGGTAGCTACTAAAGCATAAGGGTGTAAATTGACTTAAGTAATAAGGAATGATTATGAATCTTAAAAAGGCTTTGAATATTAAAAACCTGTTGATAGGCTCTATTCTTACTGTAGGCATGTCAACAAGCGCGATGGCAAACGTTGGTGGTGTTGTATTTGACCCTAACTCTCCGTTTGATTGGACGTCGAATAGCCAATTAATTGAAGATCAGTTGGATCCAGGTCCAGATGGTGCGTTTTTTACCGCAGATGATGTGGTAACCTCATTATCGGGCTTTGGTTTAGTTACAGGTATTAACAACACATTGCAAAATGTATTTTGTCCTGCCAGCTGTGAGGTGACTTATCAATTTGGCGGCTTCGCCTTATCGAGTGTTGTTCCAGACCCTACGCCTGGAAGCACGGATACTTTCTTAGGTTTTACTGGTGGTTGGATAAACTTTTATGTGGACTCAACGACGGCCTATGACGGCGATAATATGGCATCAGCAACCAATGGTTTAAATTGGTTAATGATGGCAGGCCACTCTTCGTTTAGTGCCATTCACGGTATGAACACAACGATTAACGCGACTCTGTCTAGTTTTGCTGTCGGCACAGACACGGGTGTCGGTAGTGGTTTACTTGATGTTATTGGTGGCCTTGCTATGGGAATTTTGGACACTAACGGAGAAGCCCAAGGCGCTGATATGGTATTTTCTACTAGCTTCCAACCAATTCCTGGTGGCGCACAGCCGGATGGACTAGAGCTGTTTGGTACGTCTGACTTTAGAGGTAGTTCAGCTGTTCCTGAAGCATCGTCACTGGCATTACTAGGTTTAGGCTTATTGGGTTTCGGGGCTTCAATGCGCCGTAAAAAAGCTTAATTCTGAGCCATAAGGTTTATACTATAATAAACCTTGCTTCTGCTTGCTATATAAAGACTTCTGAATTTATTCAGAAGTCTTTTTTTATCGCTAACAAGTTTAGCTGTCAAAAGAGGGCGCAATGCTGAGCCCTAGCTTATAGCAAATTTATGTTTTTAAAATGTAGCTATGTTTCAGTTAAAGTCAGACGTAGCCCTTAGCCACTTGGCTTTATTTTTTGGCAATTTAGTCGGCTTGTTGAAAAGAACTGGCTTGTCTCCTCCGAGTACGGTATGGCACAGTTTTTTTCACTAAGCCAATACGTAAGAACATTAAGCCAAACTTGTTATGCGTAATACTCTTCATGCGATTGCTAATCTCTGTTAAGCTGCTATTAAACTCTTTTTCGCAGTCGATAAAACCCAGTGAAAATATGCCTGGCGCTGCATACGGGTGTACCGATAAACCGTGTTTAGTGGCTTGTAGCCAACACCTTTGTATCGCTCTACCACCGTTTATAACACTCTTTCTGTCATTATCTTTGATCGATATTAGCAACAAGTTAGGTGACATTTTAATGGGAAGTTTTACTGAGCGTATACCTAACATAGTTGCGGCGCCAATAAGGTTTAATTTTTTCATCCATTGCCAATTGGCCATCAGCTTAAAAAATGGTTGTGCAGGCCTTTCAATTGCTAACACAGGCAGTGGCATACCTTCTTCGGCATTGTTATCGTTAAACTTTACTGTAGAAAACAGTTCTTGATGCAAAATTTCGCTTTTAAACCTTACCGATTCGGCTTGTTGAATAACCGGAATAACTTGCGGGTAATGTTGTTTGTTGAAAATCTGAATACTGGCTATGTTATCGACTAAGCAGTTTTCAATGTCGGCTAAAGCTTGAGGCGCTATTGGCCCTTTAAAGGGAAGGCGACGATCAGTGCAGCGTGCTTCAATATATTGTGCCAGTTCACTTTGCTGTTTAGCTATCGTAGCATTCACCTTAAAATGAATACGCGCTGCTAAATAGGGATCGTGATCATTAGGGAGTAAAGTAATCTTGCTATCAAGTAACAGTGCCTGAGCTTGTATAACTACATTTTCAATGATAGCACCAATGGCGATATCGGATAACACAAACCTATTATCCGATGCTTTACCTGACCGCTCTTTATCAATATACAGAAAAAGTTCATCAGCTTGCCATCGGTATTTAAATGGTTGGCTATTATCAGCTGAAGGTGCGTAAATGGCGGCTTGTACAAGTTGTGTTTTGTGCTGTGAAGAAAGCAAACTAGATCCCCATTTTCTTTTTAGCAAGTGTAAATGCTATTTTTTGTATTAAATTATTATTGCCCCATGGTCGCCAAGTTTTTTTAAACTGATTAGTAAAGGCATCAAAATGTAGCCCCCATGGTGCGTTCAGTACTTCGCCTCGGTTGAGTAATATTTTCACGACTTGTGCACCGGCAACACCTGAAGCTAATTGGCAACCCATCATTGTCGACGGGCCTTTTTTGTTGGTAAGATCTAAACGCGATGGGTCTACTAAATAAGTGCGTTGTAAAGCAGCAGGAGTCAGCCCTAAAAAAAATCTTAGGTATTGCTCATTCTCAGTATATCCTTCTAAGCGAAAATACTGCTCGAAAGTCATTTTACCTGGAAGAAAGTTCAGGTAGGCGGTTCCCATACCAATAGGGGCCGCCGTTATTGCCGGGATTGATTTTTCTGTACAAAACTTGAAAACTTGCATGCGCGGTTTGATGGCAAAAAAATCGAGTGAGTCGACGTAGCAGTCGACATCTTTTAAAAACTCTTCGGTATTACGGTCATTGATACCTTCAGGAAATAGACGAATATCAACTTCAGGGTTGATTGCTAAAGCCATTTCCACCATGACCTCAAGCTTTTTCCGATCATAAGAGTGTGTGTTTGCGCCAGCTTGCCGGTTGGTATTTTCGCAGGCATATTCGTCAAAATCAGACAGGTTAAATTGCGTAATACCAACGCGCACTAAGGTCAATAGGTGAGAGCCACCCACTCCTCCCATCCCCGCAATGGCAATGCGCTTAGTTTTTAATACTTGTTGCTCATCTTCAGTCAACCAACCGATATTTCTTGAAAACGCTAAATCGTATTCAAAAGAATGCTTCATATTTATCACCTTTAGAGTGGTACTTATTTATCAGCAGAGTTTGAAAATGGCACAAGAAACAGCTGATTTAACAACTCGGTATTAATTGTGTCGTATAGCTCTTTTAGCTCAGAGGTAAGGTTTGAACTAAAGTTATCTCTGGTTAAATGGAACATAGCCCTTTTGCCATGATAATCCATGGGGTCGCCTACTTGTTGAAATTGCAGGCCGATGCGGCATAGGGTGCGGTTTAGCCGCGGATCCATCATAACAAACACTCCTCGATGGTTACATATTTCGGCTAATGAAACGGACGCTAAATATAAGCCAATGGCGATATTAGGAAAATTTCTCTGCTCATCTTCAGTAAAAACTATGCTTGGATCCATGCTATTAATCACATAGGGTTTACGCTTTTCAGTTGCCCTTCGTCTGAATGAAGAAAGTACCGCCAACCTTGATATTTCCCCGAAACTTCCTCTCGGTAATTTAGTAGAGTCTACAATATCAGTTCTTGCTGACTGTAAACAGTTTCTTTCGAAAGGGAGTTGTAAGTTTGGTTCGTGGTAAGGGGGGATAACTAAACGAACACAGCCTGCATAGACACCCGTTCTACGATGTTGTAATAAGCAGTGATAGGCGTAGTCATCACATTCATCAGTTTCCATCCCTAAACTGTTTTCTGGCTCCCAACCCAGCTCATGACTGTAGACACCATAGCGAATTTTAAATGCCTCTTGTCTTAGTGCTTTTGTATCGGCAAATTGAATTTGAAAGTATTGATTAAAATGTCTAGTAATTGAATAGTCACTCATTTTTCAATCTATAGCTCCAATACAAATGAATATATTTATGCACACGATAAATATAACAGGAAATCGCATATTTGCTAATCGAGATGTTATTGCGCGAGGGTTATAAATCAACTCTTTTTTTGCGATTAAGTACTTTATTCGTGATATTTTTTTTTAGTTTGGTGCGGTATAAAGAACACCAAAAAGGTATTAATTCAAAGTTGTTGACCCAGGTTTGGGAGCTTAGTTGGCCTTGTTACAAAGCACTAGTATCACTTGGGTGAGTCATCTTATACTTTTAATTTTAAATGCTAAATAGGTCAGTAGGCATATTCGTTGTAATTTACTAGCTAATTTTTTGTCATACTGTTTGCTTTGAATTTTATAAGTAGCAAAAAACAGGAACTAAGCAGGCGTTGTGAGCCTACCCAGAAATTATAGTTCCTCGTATTGCAATTTACTAAAGCACTTAGGTTAGTTATGTTAAGCTGTTAATCTAAAAGGTTTAATACGTCAATCATTCGCCTTTAATAGCTGTTTTACTCGCCAAAACATAAAGCGTTGTAACCAGTTTCTATTGCCCCAAGGGCGCCAAGTTTTTATTAAGTTATTTCTATAGGCATCAAAGTGCATACCATGCGGTGCATGAATCACCT
>JBMZDW010000012.1:0-58817 GCA_049614565.1 Cognaticolwellia sp.
ACATAAGCTAAACGGCGTTCTTCTTCGACATTGCCTTCATCCATACTGGTTTGATGCGGCAATAAGCCTTCTTCCATACCAATCAAAAACACATAAGGGAACTCTAAGCCTTTCGAGGCATGTAGCGTCATCAGTTGTACTTGGTCGGTATCTTCTTCGTCTTCATTGCGCTCCATCATGTCACGTAGCGTTAAGCGAGTAACCACTTGCGCTAAAGTCATCGGCGCTTCGTCATCGTCACCTTCGAGCATCTGGGTAACCCAGCTAAACAACTGGGTGACGTTTTTCATGCGCATTTCCGCCGCTTGTGCGCTCGGCGAGGTATCGTACAGCCAATCTTCATAATTTATTTCACGTACCATAGCGCGCAATACTGCAGAGCTGTCGCCACGCTCAGCGTGATCGGCAGTTTCAACCAACCAACGGGTAAACCTTTGCACACTCACTAAGCCGCGGCCAGTCAGGTGTTGCTCTAAACCCAATTCAAAGCTCGCAGCAAACATACTAATTTGCCGCATATTAGCGTAACTACCGAGTTTTTCTAGCGTGGTAGGGCCAATTTCACGACGGGGTACATTTACAATGCGCAAAAAGGCATTATCATCATCAGGATTCACTAACACCCGTAAAAACGCCATCATATCTTTGATTTCAGCGCGCGAGAAAAACGAGGTACCGCCATTAATTTTATACGGAATGCGGTTGGTCATCAGCGCTTTTTCAAGCAAGCGTGATTGATGATTGCCACGATATAAAATGGCATAGTCTTTAAATTTACTTTTGTTTAAAAAGCGGTGACCAATAAGCTCACCCACCACGCGTTCAACCTCATGCTCTTCATTTTTCGTTTGTAGTACCCGTAATTCCACACCGTAATTAAGCTCACTAAACAGCGCTTTATCATATACATGGGGATTATTGGCGATCAAAATATTGGCACATTTTAAAATACGACCGCTAGAGCGATAGTTTTGCTCAAGTTTGATCAATTTAAGTTGCGGATAATCTTGCCCTAACAGCACAAGGTTTTGCGGCTTAGCACCACGCCATGAGTAGATAGATTGGTCATCATCACCAACCACGGTTAGTAAGCCTTGCTCACCGGTGATCAGCTTCACCAGTTCATACTGGCTGGCATTAGTATCTTGATATTCATCCACCAACATATACTGAATTTTTTGCTGCCATCGGGCGCGCACTTCCGGATAATTACGCATTAATAAGGTGGGAATTAAAATCAAATCATCAAAATCTAAGGCATTGTAGGCTTTCATATGCTTTTGATACATGCCGTAGAATTCCGCATACAAACGCGTATCGGCATCACCGGCCTGATTTATCGCGGCATCAGGCAGTAGCAAATCATTTTTCCAATTAGAAATCATCATTTGCAACTTGCTGAGTAAGTCTTTGTCGCCATCGAGCTGTTCTTGAGTTAATTCTTTTAACAAGGCTAAGCTGTCTTGATCATCAAATAGCGTAAAGCCTGGTTTATAGCCTAAGGTTTTTAACTCTCGACGAACAATATCCAATCCTAAAGAGTGAAAGGTACACACGGTTAAGCCACGGGTTAGCGACTTATCCATCATTTTAACCACACGCTCTTTCATTTCACGTGCCGCTTTATTGGTGAAGGTTACTGCGGCGATATGCTTAGCTTTGTAGCCGCAGTTTTGAATAAGGTGCGCAATTTTTTGACAAATAACCCCAGTTTTACCACTGCCCGCGCCCGCTAAAACTAAGCAGGGGCCGCTAACATATTTTTTTGCTTCATTTTGACCTGGGTTTAATTTCATTGCTGCGTGCTAACTCAATTTATCGATAAGGTATTCGGGCGTCGATTTTACCTGTTTTTATCGCAAGACAACATCATCTTTGCTGCTTGTTGGCGAATTTATTCGTTGTTTTAGTGGCGATATCATTATCAATAGCGCCTAGATTGGTTACACTAACGCTATTAATGATGACAGATATTGACCAACAGAGAGTTTCTAATGATTAACGCAAAGAAAATAGAAGAGATCGCCAAACAAGTTACCGACTCCATTCCTGCTGGCTTAAAAGACTTAGCCAACGAAATGGAAGATAAAACCAAAGTGGTTTTACAGCGTAAACTGTCACAACTTGACGTAGTAACCCGCGAAGAGTTTGACGTGCAAACACAAGTGCTAATAAAAACCCGCGCTAAATTAGAAGAACTAGAGCAAAAAGTAGCGCAGTTAGAAGCAAAGCTTTCTGCCGAATAACCCCCCTGAGTAAACGCAGTAATAATCAGGTGAGAAAATTCCGATAAGCTGGATTATCCGTTTCTTCTTGCCATTGGTAGCCTAAAGCTTGCAGGTGGCGAAAGAAGTCAGCTTGTTGCGCTTGCTTTACATCAAAGCCGGCTAACACTTGGCCAAATGCCGCACCGTGATTGCGATAATGAAATAAAGTAATATTCCAATGCTCGCCCAAAGTATCTAAAAATGTCTCCAATGCGCCGGGATATTCAGGGAATTGAAAGCGAAAAATACGCTCTTGTGCTGATAACGCATTTTTGCCGCCAATCATGTATCTAACATGCAATTTGGCCAACTCATTTTCAGTAAAATCGCTGAGTTGATAACCTTGCTGCTGTAAGCTTTGGCTGAGTATTGCTCTATCATCAACCTCGCCACCTAAACGAACACCAAGAAAAATATTCGCCTGTTGCGGCTCACTGCCATTAGCTGTTTTATCGGCATAGCGATAATTAAATTCGGTGATCACTCGTCCGGCAAGGGCTTGGCAAAATTGTCTAAAGCTGCCTTTTTGCTCGGGAATTTGCACGGAAAATACCGCTTCTTTTTGCTCACCTAGCTCGCAACGTTCAGAAATATAACGCAAAGAATGAAAATTCATATTCGCGCCCGACAAAATCGCCACTAAAGATTCATCACCGTTGCTACGTTGACAATATTTTTGCAATCCCGCTAAAGATAGCGCGCCTGCTGGCTCGGCAATAACCCGGGTTTGTTCAAAAATATCTTTTATTGAGGCGCAAATTTCATCGCTAGACACGGTAATAACCTCATCACAGTAATGCTGAATTAAGTCAAAAGTATGCTCACCAATACGTTTCACCGCCACACCATCAGCAAACAAACCAACATGCGGTAAATCGACCGGTTGCCCTGCTGCAAGTGCTGCGGTTAAACACGCCGAGTCTTGTGCCTCAACACCAATCACTTTTATGCTAGGTTGTAATTGTTTGAGATACACTGCCATACCCGCCAGCAAACCGCCGCCGCCAACGGGAATAAATACCACATCGGTATGCGGGTGTTGTTGTAATAGCTCTTTGGCTACTGTGCCTTGACCAGCAATGACATCGACATCATCAAACGGGTGGATCAGGGTTTTATTTTCATCACACGCATATTTAAGTGACGCGGTTTGTGCTTCATTAAAACTTTTACCCACTAAGCGTACTTCAGCGCCGTAACGCTTAACATTGTCGACCTTGATCTCAGGTGTGGTGATCGGCATCACTATCGTCGCTTTAATACCGAGTTTATGTGCGGCTAGTGCTAAGCCTTGGGCATGATTACCGGCCGAGGCGGCAATAACGCCATCTATACATTGCGGCTCAGGTAAGTTGACTAATTTATTGTATGCACCACGTAATTTAAAAGAGTGCACGGGTTGTTGGTCTTCACGTTTTAGCAATATTTGATTGCCTAAACGGCTAGACAATTTAGTGAGTGGCGTTAATGCTGTTTCGATAGCCAGATCATAAACCGGCGCCAGTAAAATTCTTCGTAAATAGTCTAGTCCTTGGCCTTGCATAGCCTGCGCTTGCACTAAGGCATTTTGCTCTGCGTCAGTCATGATGATCACCGCTTGAGCCACTATTGACTATGCCATCCAACAGTTCGCGATTACGCACAGCACCTTTATCTGCGCTCGTAGCCAGCATAGCGTAGTTTTTTAAGGCGTAACTGATCGGTCGTACACGATTTTTCGGCTGCCAAGCCTTGTTACCTTTAGCTGCCATAGTAGCGCGACGATCAGCGAGTGCTTTGTCGCTGATGTTTAACTCGATAACACGATTCGGAATATCAATATGGATAATATCCCCTTGCTCCACTAAGGCGATAGTGCCACCACTGCCAGCTTCAGGAGAAACATGACCAATGGACAACCCAGAAGTACCGCCTGAGAAACGACCATCAGTTAATAACGCACATGCTTTACCTAAACCCATAGATTTTAAGTAAGTGGTTGGGTAGAGCATTTCTTGCATGCCGGGGCCACCTTTTGGACCTTCATAACGAATAACCACCACTTCACCGGCGACAACTTTTTTATCTAAAATACCGGCTACCGCCGCTTCTTGGCTCTCAAAAACATGAGCTGGGCCGGTAAATACTAGATTGTCGTCTGAGACACCAGCGGTTTTTACAATGCAGCCGTCAGGGGCAATATTACCTGCGAGTACCGCTAAACCACCTTCTAATGAATAAGCATTTTCAATTGAGCGAATACAACCATTTTTACGATCGTCATCTAAAGTATCCCAACGACAATCTTGGCTAAAGGCTTTCGTGGTACGAATACCCGCCGGGCCGGCACGGTAAAATTCTTTCACTTGCTCGTTTTGGGTTAAGGTAATGTCGTAGGCTAATAACGTTTCATCAAGGGTTAAGCCTAAAACGTTTTTAATATCTGTGGTTAATAACTTAGCGCGGGCTAATTCACCTAGAATGGCAATAACACCACCAGCGCGATGCACGTCTTCCATATGATAAAGCGGCGTCGACGGCGCCACTTTACAGAGTTGCGGCACAATACGAGATAATCGGTCGATGTCTTTCATGGTGAAGTCAACATCTGCTTCTTGCGCGGCGGCAATTAAATGCAGCACGGTATTAGTAGAGCCGCCCATGGCAATATCCAAACAAGTGGCGTTTTCAAACGCGGCTTTGTTGGCGATATTGCGTGGCAATGCTGACGGGTCATTTTCTTGATAATAACGCTGGGTTAACTTAACAATTTCTTTACCGGCATTTAAAAATAATTGCTCACGATCGGCATGGGTGGCTAACATTGAGCCGTTGCCCGGTTGTGCTAAACCTAACGCTTCTGCCAAACAATTCATTGAGTTAGCGGTGAACATACCGGAACATGAGCCACAGGTTGGGCAGGCAGAGCGTTCTACTTGCTCGCTTTGTGCGTCAGAAACACTCGGATCCGCACCTTGCATCATGGCGTCAACTAAATCGAGTTTGATAATTTGCTCTGAAAGCTTAGTTTTGCCCGCTTCCATTGGACCACCAGAAACAAAAATCACCGGAATATTCAAACGCATCGCCGCCATTAACATGCCTGGGGTAATTTTGTCACAGTTTGAAATACAGACCATGGCGTCAGCGCAATGGGCATTAACCATATATTCCACTGAGTCGGCGATTAAGTCGCGCGAGGGTAAACTGTAAAGCATACCGCTATGACCCATAGCGATACCGTCATCAACCGCGATAGTATTAAACTCTTTCGCTACGCCGCCAGCGACTTCAATAGCGCCGGCCACTAATTGCCCCATATCTTTTAAATGTACATGGCCGGGCACAAATTGGGTAAATGAATTAACCACCGCAATAATAGGTTTACCAAAGTCACCATCTGTCATACCGGTTGCGCGCCAGAGTGCTCGAGCACCCGCCATATTTCGGCCTTGAGTCGAAGTTGCAGAGCGTAATTTTGGCATGACTATTCCCTAAATTCGTTATGTTTAGTATTGAGTAGAGGACTTGGGTTATTTTAAAAAAAGCCTAAAACAAGCTGCTTTTAAAATAACTATCGATTGTTGGAGACTAAACTGTCTAGTACTCCGCAGAGTCATTGCTAATTCGCTCAATTTCAAGGCAGGAAGTACGCAGCTTATAACTATAAGTGAGTACTTCCAACGAAGAAATTTAGTGAAGTAGCACAGACGTAAACTTAGGCAACTGGGTCTAACCAACCGTCTGGCACTTGTGTACTACCATCAAAAATACCAAAAAATGCTTGCTGAATGGCTTTAGTGATAGGGCCACGAGAGCCGTTACCTACCGTCATACCATCAACCGATTTTACTGGTACCACTTCAGTGGCGGTGCCACACATAAAAAATTCATCCGCTAAATATAAAGATTCGCGCGAAATAGGCTCTTCACGAACTTCATATCCTAATTGCTCAGCAAGGAAAAACACCGTATCGCGGGTTAAGCCTTGTAAAATTGAGGCAGTACCCGGTGGCGTATAAATAATGCCTTTGCGAATTAAGAATAAGTTTTGTCCAGCGCCTTCACTAACCATATTGTTAATGTCTAACGCCACACCTTCTGCATAACCATGGCGCGCAGCTTCAGTAGAAATTAATTGTGAAGACAAGTAGTTACCGCCAGCTTTTGCCGCCGTTGGCATAGTGTTAGGTGCCAATCTGTTCCAGCTTGATACCCCAACTTCAACACCGTTTTCTACGGCATCAGCGCCTAAATAGGCTTCCCAACTAAAGGCCGCGATCATAATATCGGCTACGGCATCAATGGGCGGACGAAGTCCCATGCCAATATCGCCTAAAAAGGCTAATGGACGTAAGTAGGCCGAGTTGAGATTGTTTTTTACCACTGCATCTTTACAGGCTTGCACCACTTCTTCTTGTGAAAAAGGGATGTTCATGCGATATATTTTTGCCGAATCAAATAAGCGTTTAATGTGCTCTTCTAGACGGAAAATACAGGTACCTTTAGGGGTATTGTAAGCGCGGATACCCTCAAATACTGAAGAACCATAATGTAGCGCATGGCTCATCACGTGCACAGTAGCGTTTTGCCACGGCATGAGTTCACCATTAAACCAAATCAGTTCTGCATTAACTTTAGCCATTTTTTATTCCTAAATATATAGTTATATCAATCAACTAGCATCAAGTTATTGAGACTAGTTCACTGAGTTTTTATCACGTGTTGTATAACCTAGCATTATGCAATACATTGTTGCTGTACGCCATGGTCTATCTTGACTTCTTTGATGTCGATAAGTTTATTAATTTGATCAACTAAAAGCTCAATCGGTCGCTCGCTTCTGACCCAAAGTTCAATGCTGCCAATACTGGTGCCGGTATTAACTTGCGCATTGATGCCGGCAATTAAAAAACCGCGATAACGCGCTACCTGTAAAATACGTTCGAGCACAACTTGTTTATCGTCTGCTTTGATCATTAATTGATAGTGGTTCACTTAGCTCGTCTCCATCATTTTATCATTGGCGGTATTGGGCGGTACTAATGGCCAAACATTCGCTTGGGCATCGATTTTAACGTGTAATAAATAAGGTCCGTCGTGGGCCAACATTGCCTCAATGGCATCGCTTACTTGTGACTTTTTCGTGATCTGTTGCGCTTTAATATCAAACGCCGTCGCCAACATAACAAAGTCAGGGTTATCGGCCAAATCCGTTTCACTTAAGCGACCATTAAAAAATAAGTCTTGCCATTGACGCACCATGCCTAATTTCGCGTTATCAATCAGCACTATTTTTACCGGCAACTGAAAACGTTTAATGGTGGCAAGCTCTTGCACATTCATCATAAATGAACCATCACCTGAGACCGCAATAATAGTGTCTGTTGGTCGACTCACTTGTGCGCCAACTGCCGCCGGTATGCCAAAGCCCATAGTGCCCATGCCGCCGCTGGTTAAAAAATTACTGGGGTCGTCAAATAACATATGTTGCGCTGCCCACATTTGATGTTGGCCAACGTCGGTTGTTACACAGGTATTTTTCGGCATGCTATCGCTAATTTCTTTTAGCACGGCAGGGGCAAAAATTGACTCTCCGGGATGATTGTAATCCCAAGCAAAATCAGTATTCATTGTTTGACATTTTTCTTGCCAAGCTTTGATGGATAACGGGATAGCTAGTGCCGGTAAATTGACCTTTAAATCCCCTAATATTGCGGCGTTCGCCACTCGGCGTTTATTGATTTCTGCCGTATCAATATCAAAATGGATCACTTTTGCATGCGGTGCAAATTCTGCTAACTTACCGGTTACTCGGTCATCAAAACGTGCGCCAACGGCAATCAATAAATCACACGCCTGCACCGCCAAATTTGCCGCCTTAGTGCCGTGCATGCCTAACATGCCTAAGTAATTTTTATCTGCTGGGTCAATGGCGCCTAAACCTTTTAGCGTTGACACACTCGGCACCCCTGTTACTTGCGCAAAATTTCTTAGCTCATCAATAGCATTCGCCATACCAACACCACCACCAACATATAAAATAGGTTGTTTAGCTTGATTTAATAGGGCGATTGCCCTGCCCACATCCGCCGGCGGTAATTTCACTTTATTTTTTAATTGCGTTAACTCATCTAAACAAGTATTGACCTCGGCAAGTTGAATATCTTTAGGAATATCAACCAATACCGGCCCTTGTCTACCTTCTAGTGCAATGGCAAAAACTTGATGCAAGACTTTCGCTAAGTCATCAATATCACGCACTTGAAATGAGTGCTTGGTACAAGCCAGTGACAAACCAAAAATATCAATTTCCTGAAAAGCATCTGAGCCCATGGCCGCCGTCGCGACTTGCCCCGTAATAGCCACCACGGGAATTGAATCCGCCAAGGCATCAGCAAGGCCGGTGATCAAGTTAGTCGCGCCCGGGCCCGATGTAGCAAAGCAAACCCCTACTTTGCCGGCAGCTCTGGCATAACCAAGCGCGGAAAATGCGGCGCCTTGTTCATGTCGACACAAGAAGTGCTCTACCTCACTGTCGTGCAATGCATCATATATTGGCATTATTGCGCCACCTGGGTAACCAAATACATGCTCAACGCCATGCTGTTCAAGCACGTTAAATAATAGCCCTGCACCGGTTAATTTCTTGTCTGTTGTCATATCTTTGCTTTACTTTTCATTCACATATTATTCATTTTGAAATATTGTAAATAAAAGTATGCTCCCAGTTGTAGTTCCAGTAATAACGCTTGATGTGCTTAGCGCCACTTAGCATTGCCCCTATAACGACAAAACCCCCGTTCCTTACGGAGCGGGGGTTTTGTGATTATAAGAATTTTTACTTTTCTTTAGCTCAACAGACACCCCCGCGACGATTTAATAATCACCACGACGAGAAGGTTAATAATCACTGAGCTATAATTTTGCATATATATATCTAATTTCTGTAAATTTATTAACTTTAGGTCTGCTTTTGCAGTTACTATAAATTAGTATCATAGCTCGAATAATAAGCGCAAGTGTTTTTTCCAGAATATGATTAATTTATTATCTCCGCTAGCTGTTTTTCGCATAAAAAAACATTCATTAACTACACTTGGGTAACGTTTTAATGAAAATAAAAATGGATTTTTATGGCCTTATCCTGCGTTTTCAGTCGCGCCCGTATCGGACTCGAATCCCCACTTGTTACCGTTGAAGTTCATATTGCCAATGGTTTGCCGGCTTTTAATATTGTTGGTTTGCCCGAAACCTCGGTACGAGAAGCGAAAGATCGCGTACGTAGCGCCATTATCAACTGCGGCTATGAATTTCCCGCCAAACGCATCACAGTAAACTTAGCGCCAGCTGATTTACCTAAAGAAGGCGGGCGTTTTGATCTCCCCATCGCCTTAGGCATTTTGGCTGCTGCGGCGCAATTACCAGACGCTGATTTAAGCCAATATGAGTTCGCCGGTGAATTAGCATTGTCGGGAGAGTTACGCGCCATTATCGGCGAAATTCCCATGGCCATGGCCTGCCAGCAAAGTGGTAGAACCTTAGTTATTCCGAGCGAAAATGCCGAACAGGCAAGTTGGGTGCAGCAGGTAAAAATACTCAGTTTGTCGCATTTGAGTCAACTATTCCCCCACTTTTTAAAACAAAAAACCTTACCGCTTGTGGCGACAAAAACGCTACAAGAATACACGCCAAAAAGCCACCATGACATTGCCGATGTGGTTGGACAACCCCTCGCCAAACGGGCATTAGAAATTGCTGCCAGTGGCGCGCATAACCTACTGTTTATTGGTCCCCCCGGTACCGGAAAAACCATGTTAGCGAGTCGATTACCCGGAATTTTACCACCGATGACCGAGCAAGAAGCCCTGTCCAGTGCTGCAATTCAATCCATATGCCATCAAAACATTAGCCCTGACTCATGGTTAACACGGCCTTTTCGCGCACCACACCATACTGCATCGTCAGCCGCTTTAGTCGGTGGTGGTAGTCATCCACAACCCGGAGAAATATCCTTGGCGCATAATGGAGTACTTTTTCTCGATGAACTGCCTGAGTTTGAGCGCAAAGTACTCGATGTGTTACGTGAACCTATGGAGTCGGGTGAAGTTACCATTTCACGCGCTCTGGTGAAACAAACCTTTCCGGCACAATTTCAATTAGTGGCGGCAATGAACCCGAGCCCAACGGGTTTTTACAATGACAAACGCAGCACACCTGAACAAGTTTTACGTTACCTTAATCGCTTGTCTGGGCCGTTTCTAGATCGGATTGATATTCAAATTGAAGTAACAAGATTACCTCGCGGCATGTGGGCGAATAACACTGAGCAAGGCGAGTCTAGCCGCACCATTCAACAACGAGTCAGCCTTTGCCACCAAAAACAAATAGCGCGTCAAGGCAAAGCCAATGCGCATCTAAGTAGCGCTGAAGTGCGGAGCTATTGTCAACTCGTTGCCGACGATAATGAGTTTTTAGAATTAGCCATTGAAAAGCTGAATTTGTCGACCCGTGCGCATCATAAAATATTAAAAATCGCCCGAACGTTAGCGGACATGGAGGCAGTTGCAGATATTGAACGCAAACACTTAATCGAAGCCTTGTCTTACCGCGCCATGGACAGAATATTACGGCATTTAACCGATGCTATTTCGATATAGTTGCTGGTGTAATAGTTTGAAAAAATGCTTGAATCAACGGCTGATCTTTATGTTGATTTAAACAACAAATACCGAGTTCAAAAGGCGCTATTTCCCCGACATTCTCCAAATATTGCACGCGTTCTTTTACTGGGCTATTTTCCACTACCACTTGCGGCACAATACCGACACCACAACCTAAAGCCACCATGCTAACTAACGCTTCATGACCAGAAACTGTCGCGTAAATATTCGCTTTACCTTGTTGCTTTTTACGGTACCAATGTTCAAAGCGCTTTCTCGCCGGACCATGCTCAGGCAAAATAATTGGCAGTTCAGACCAGAGAAAGTCTTGTTGAATTTGTTGCTGAACTTGGCACACCATAGTGGGCGCAATAACCGCCAATGGAATTTTTGCCAAATGATGAAAAGCAAAAATACGCGATAACTCCTCGGGCTTAGCGGCGATAGCTAAATCAACCCCTTGTTTTTCAACTTGCTCTAAGGCATCAGCGGCATCACCTGTGGTTAACATAATTTCAACTAGCGGATGTTGCTGTCGAAAACGGTCAAGCAGCGCTGGTAAATGGCTGTAAGCGGCGGTAACTGAACAGTATATATGTAATTTACCTTGTAATTCTGCCTGCTCTTTATTCAGCGACAGCTGTAATAATTCCCACTGTTCAAGTTGTTGCTGAGCAAATTGATAAAATTGTTTGCCCGCTGCACTTAACACCACAGTGCGATTATCGCGGTGTAATAATGATTGACCTAACTCATGCTCCAAGCGCTGTATCACTCGGCTTAACGTTGAAGGACTGACATGATGCAGTTCAGCGGTTTTACCAAAATGTAATGACTGGGCTAAATCGACAAACATCCTTAATGACTTTAATTTCACGCCAAACTCCCAAAATAGTTACTCAACAAACAATATTGCAAATTGTGCAACACGACAATGCAAATATATCATTTTAAGCAACATTCTATTTTCGCTATGCTATCACTCAAGGCAGAAAACGACATTAATAACGAGATTTACTTGGCGACAGCTAAGTGCAGGAGAGCAAGATGGCTAACTATTTCAATACCTTAAGTTTGCGTGAGAAATTAGCGCAATTAGGCAAATGTCGCTTTATGCAACGTGAAGAGTTTAGCGATGGCTGTAATTTCATTAAAGATTGGCATATCGTTATTGTCGGTTGCGGCGCTCAAGGTCTAAACCAAGGCTTGAATATGCGCGACTCTGGCTTAAACATCTCTTACGCTCTACGTGATGCCGCCATTGCAGAAAAACGTCAATCTTACCAATGGGCTAGCGAAAATGGCTTTACCGTTGGTAACTATCAAGAGTTGATCCCACAGGCCGATTTAGTGTTGAACTTAACGCCTGATAAACAACACTCATCTGCTGTTACCGCGGTTATGCCCTTAATGAAACATGGCGCAACCTTATCGTATTCACACGGCTTTAATATTGTTGAAGAGGGTATGCAAATTCGCCCTGATATCACCGTTGTGATGGTGGCACCTAAATGCCCAGGCACTGAGGTGCGAGAAGAATATAAACGCGGTTTTGGTGTGCCAACACTGATTGCTGTGCATCCTGAAAATGACCCGCAAGGTAATGGTTTAGCTATTGCGAAAGCTTACGCAAGTGCAACCGGTGGTGATCGGGCAGGGGTATTGGAATCGTCCTTTATTGCCGAAGTAAAATCAGACTTAATGGGCGAGCAAACTATTTTGTGCGGCATGCTACAAACCGCTGCGGTATTAGGCCATAAACAGTTAATTGCTCAAGGCATGGATGCGGCTTACGCGCGTAAATTATTACAATATGGTATTGAAACCACCACTGAAGGCCTAAAGCATGGCGGCATTACCAATATGATGGATCGGCTTTCAAATCCAGCAAAAGTAATGGCGTTTGAGATGTCAGAGCAACTAAAGGTTATTTTACGGCCGCTATTTGAAAAACATATGGACGATATTATTGAAGGCCACTTTTCAAAAACCATGATGGCAGATTGGGCCAAAGATGATGAAAACTTATTAAAATGGCGCGCTGAAACTGCTGAAAGCACTTTTGAATTAGCCGCTGATTGCGCAACAGAGATCAGTGAACAAGCGTACTACGACAAAGGTATTTTTATTGTTGCCATGATCAAAGCCGGCGTAGAGCTCGCCTTTGAGTCTATGGTGGCGGCAGGCATCATTGAAGAATCGGCTTATTACGAGTCACTACATGAAACGCCGTTAATCGCCAATTGTATTGCCCGTAATAAACTTTATGAAATGAACGTGGTGATTTCTGATACCGCAGAATATGGTAATTACTTATTTACCCATGCGGCTGTACCCCTGTTGACTGAATACGCCAACAACTTAACCTTAACCCAATTAGGTGAAGGCATTTCGTCATCGGATATGGGTGTTGATAACGTGCGCTTAATCGAAGTTAATGAAGCGATTCGCAATCATCCGGTTGAAGTGGTGGGTAAAAAATTACGTGGTTATATGACAAATATGAAAGCTATTGTAGAAGCGAGTAGTTAACTCTTCAGTCTACATGTAGGTCGGGCTTTAGCCCGTCAAGTTGACGGCATAAATACCGACCTACAAAAAAATTAACCTCAGTCTCTAACTTGCCCATCGCCAATAACAACAAACTTTTCAGTGGTTAAAGCGCTTAATCCCATAGGTCCAAATGCGTGCAGCTTACTGGTGGAAATACCGATTTCGGCGCCTAATCCTAGTTGCCCGCCGTCAGAAAAGCGTGATGAGGCATTGACCATCACTACCGATGAGTTAATAGCACGAACAAAACGCTGACTACGCGTGATGTCTTGCGTAACAATAACTTCGGTATGATCAGAAGTATAAGTTTGAATGTGTGCAATAGCTTTCGCAAAACTAGCAACCACTTTAATGGTAATTTCTTGTGCTAGATATTCAGCATAAAAATCATCATTGGTCGCTAGCTCAGCATCAGAAAAATAAGTTAAACTTTGTCGACAAGCATGCACTTTCACTTTTGCTGGTTGTAACGCCAAGGCAATTTTCGGTAGCAGCTCAGCGGCAATATCTGCATGTACTAATACGGTTTCTAGTGCGTTACAGGCACTGGGTCTTTGGGTTTTTCCGTTCACTAATATCTTAATTGCCTTATTAAAATCGGCAAATTTATCAATATATAAATGACAAACACCTTTGTAGTGTTGGATCACCGGTATGTGACTATGCTCGCTAACATAGCGAATTAAGCCTTCTCCGCCACGGGGAATAACTAAATCAATACTGTCGCGTTGTTTCAGCAGCAATTCAATAACATCGCGGCTAGTATCTGGGATAATCGTGATACAGTTTTCATCGATATTGGCTTGTGATAGCACTTTATGTAGGCACTTTGCCAAGGCAATATTGCTGTGAATGGCTTCAGAGCCACCGCGCAATATCACCGCATTGCCCGCTTTCAAACATAGTGCTGCAGCTTCGGCTGTCACATTGGGGCGAGCTTCGTAGATCATGGCAATAACGCCCAGTGGAATGCACATTTTTCCCACTTGCATGCCATTAGGTCGCAAACCCATATTGCTGATATGGCCAACGGGATCATCTAAACGCACGATATCGCAGATAGCGTTTGCAATATCATTGATGCCTTGCTCGGTAAGCAACAACCGATCAAGCATAGCGTCTGTTAAACCTTTTGCTTTACCGGCAAGCAAATCTTTTTTATTTGCTGCGATAATGTCTTGGCAATGTTCGACGATAACTTCCGCCATATTGGTCAGCAGGGCATTTTTTTCATCACTAGATAATTGCGCCACGGTTAATGCCGCATGCTTTGCCAACTCGGCACTTTTTGCTATATCAAACATAATCTATTCCTAGGTTAAACGCCCAACATCACCATATCATCACGATGCAGCACGACTTTACTCGGGCAACAACCCAAGATGGCGGCAATATCCGCGGTGTTCTTACCCTGAATACGGCTTAAATCACGGGCACTATATTGGCAAATACCTTTGGCAATAATTTGTTCATTGCTGCCATCATAAATATCGACACAATCGCCGACATTGAAATGGCCAATAACCTCAATAACACCTGACGGCAATAACGACGCGCCCTTGGTTGTTAACGCATTTACGGCGCCAAGGTCTAATGCAACCTTACCATTACTTTTTAGCGTATGTTTTAGCCAATGTTTACGCGCCCGTATTGCCCCTTGTTGCGCAACAAAATGCGTACCGGGGTTGTTGCCTCGTAAAATATCGGCGAATACCTCTGCGCGACTACCATTTAGAATATAGGTATTAATGCCATTTTCTATGGCTTTTTCTGCCGCCTGAATTTTTGTTTTCATACCACCGGTGGCAATAGGGTTATCGGTGTCGCTCGCCATGGCATAAACCGCAGCATCGATTTTTTCTATCTGCGACACTAATTTCGCTTGTGGATTAACACGCGGGTCTTGATCGAACACGCCATCAACATCGCTTAAAATAAATAAACTGTCAGCTTCACTCACCAAGGCGACTAATGCTGCTAAGTTGTCATTATCACCAACTTTGAGTTCATCAGTGGCGACGGTATCGTTTTCATTAACAATGGGAATAACGCCATTTTCTAGCAGTATTCTTAGGGTATTTTTAATATTGATGTAACGTTGGCGATCTTTTAAATCTCCACGAGTTATTAATAACTGACTGCAGGGCACATCAAAAAAACTTTGCCAATTTGCCATCATTTGCATTTGGCCTACGGCCGCCATCGCCTGCTTAGTTGGAATTGACGGGTTAGGCGAGCCGTGATGAATTAAGCCGCGACCCGCCGCCACGCTACCAGATGAAACTAAAATAACTTCTTTACCGGCTTGTTGGCATTGGCGAATAAAATCGGCGATGGCAGATATATACTTACCGGTACAGCCTTTGCCATCGGGTGCAACCAAAGCACTGCCCACTTTAATAACCGCGCGATTAAATTTCATCACTACCTTCCTTTTGTTGCTCATATTAGCTTGCCTTGAAAACCGGTCACTTTGCAACCACCTTTTGCGCAAACTATAGACTCAATTGTTATTTCCTAATACTTAAGGATACTAAGCTAGTTAAACTGTGATTTTACTAGGCTAATTTTTCTTTAATTGCGATAAAATTCCCCCACAATAAATTTTTGTTGCGTTTTTATTCACTTCAATTAAATGGTTGACCGTACCAATTCATAAGCTTATTTAGTCAAATTTTGCTGAGAACTAGGCGCCTAAATTCGACTTTTGTGACTTTCATCACAATTAGTGTCGCCGCTCGCTATAAGTGCTCGGTACCTTTAACTGAATTTAACTGTGCTATTTTCACGATTTTTGCTGAAAACGAAGGTGAAACCCATTAATATTGAACTCAGTAATTTCTATGGATAGTTTTTCGGTTGGTTATGTTAAGTTTTTTACCTAGCGTTATTATTGGCAGCCTGTCATTTATATTTTATATTTTAAATACCATATTATGGCTGATGCCTATTTTGGTGTTTTCGCTCTTAAAAGCTTTAATCCCCTGGGGTTTATGGCAGAAATTTTTCAGTTATTTACTCGACCAAATGGCCAGCAACTGGGTGTTAGTTAATACCTTTTTTCAAAAGCTATTCACCAAAACAAAAATCAATGTTACTGGTTTAGAGCAGTTAAAAATGCAAGATTGGTATTTGGTGATCAGTAATCATCAAAGCTGGATTGATATTTTGGTATTACAACGGGTTTTGCATGGCCGTATTCCGTTCTTAAAATTTTTCCTAAAAAGAGAATTAATTTATGTGCCATTATTTGGCTTAGCTTGGTGGGCGCTAGATTTTCCTTTTATGAAGCGTTATAGCCAAGCTTTTTTAAAGAAAAATCCGCACCTAAAAGGCAAGGATATCGAAACCACCAAAAAAGCCTGTGCTAAGTTTAAGCATAAGCCGGTTAGTGTGATGAACTTTATTGAAGGTACACGCTATACGCCCGAAAAGCATAAAGCCCAGTCGTCGCCATTTCAAAAACTGCTAAAACCCAAAGCCGGCGGCATAGGCTTTGTGCTGCAAGCAATGAAAGGTAATTTAAGTAAAATTGTTAATGTGACCATTCACTACCCTGACGGACCACCAAACATTTTTGACTTTATTTCTGGCAAGATCAAACAGATAAATATCGCCATTGAAACACAAGATATTGACGAATCACTCAAAGGTGATTACGTTAATGATCGCGCTTATAAAATTCAATTTCAGCAATGGGTTAATCAGCTTTGGCTTGATAAAGACCAACAAATGCTGCAATTTGAAGAAGATGCCAACAAGGATAAATAATGCAAGCAATCATCACCGCATGGTTAACACAGCAAGGTATTGATGCATCTTACATAGCGTTAGGTAGCGCCATTGTTGGTTTTTCGCTAATTTTAACTTTTTGCAGTATCAGCTACTATCTCACTAAAAACTACATACTGGTTTTTATACATAGATTAATTACTGCCTCCAAAAATACTTGGGATGATTTATTATTTGATCATCAAGTGTTTGCCCGTATCGCACTACTTGTGCCTTTTATTTTACTCTTATTCCTGACACCGCTATTTTTAAGTGCCGACAATGTACTTGCTAAGATACTGATAGTATTTGCCAAAATCAGCATTTGTTTTCAAATTGCCCGTAGTATTAGCGCCGTACTCAATGTTATTAATAGTGTTTATCGACAAACCGCGAGTGAGCGTTATTTACCGTTAAACTCTACCCTGCAAGTGATTAAACTGGTGGTGTATTTAGTGGCGACCATCTTGGCCATAGCACTGGTACTAGATCGCTCACCTTTGTACTTACTCAGTGGTTTAGGCGCGTTAACCGCGGTATTAATTTTAGTGTTTCAAGACACCATTAAAGGCTTAGTGGCGAGTATTCAAATTTCCGCCAATAAAATGGTTGCCCCCGGCGATTGGATTGAGCTACCCACTTATGGCGCTGACGGTGATGTTATTGAAATAGGGCTAAATACGGTCAAGGTGAAAAATTTTGATAACACCATTACCACAGTGCCCACTTATGCGCTGACCAGTGGTTCATTTAAAAACTGGCGCGGCATGTTGAATTCTGAAGGGCGACGGATTAAACGCGCGATTATTATTGATGTCAGCAGTATCCGATTTTATAACCAAGAGCAACTCGAAGCACTAAAATTCGTACAGCTTATTAGCGATTATATCGTCAAAAAACAAACTGAAATTCAACAACAAGCATCACAACTAGCAGATCAAAGTGTACTTACAGCGGCAACCATCAATAACCGACAATTAACCAACATTGGTACCTTTAGGGCTTATATTAACGCTTACTTAAAACAACACCCGAATGTTCATCAGGGGATGACCTGTATGGTGCGACAATTACCAGCAAGTGAAGTAGGCTTACCGCTAGAATTATACTTTTTTAGTAGTGACCAAAATTGGGTTAATTACGAGGCCATACAAGCAGATATATTTGACCACTTGTATGCTGCAGCGCCATTATTTGACTTACGTGTGTTTCAACACCCTAGCGGCTACGATTGGCAAAACGCCAAGCTTAACGCTGACACATAACCCCTTCTTGCATAATGATAGTTTGGGCAACTCATAAACCTACACGGTTACATATTTGCCCTTTTTCTATCCTGCTGAGCCACTGTATAGCTTACCGACCTTCAACACCACAGTGTCAATGATTAGCAAAGCGTCAAGCTTAACGCTGACGCATCACTCCTTCTTGCATGGTTGAGGCAACTAATAAACCTTCGCGGTTAAATATTTGCCCTTTTACTAAGCCTCGTCCGCCACTTGCTGTTGGGCTATCAATACTATAAAGCAACCAATCATCAAGGCGAAATGGACGATGAAACCACATTGAATGATCGATAGTGGCCAATTGAAAGTTTGGGTGCCAATAGCTAACACCATGCGGGTATAGGGCCGTGGGTAAAAATGAAAAATCAGAGGTATAGGCCAATAAATAAGTATGAATGCGTAAATCATCCGGCAAACTGCCGTTTGACTTGATCCACATGTGACATTTAGCCTCAGTTTTTTCCGGTTTCAGCCAGTTGTATTGCACCACTGGACGCATCTCTATCGGCTTTTCCGACAAAAATTTGCCGCGAATTTCTTCTGGAATATGTTCTTGATGCTCAAAAATAAAGTCAGTGTAAGATTTTAGTTCTTCCGGACCCGGCACTTGAGGCATAGCATCTTGGTGATCAAAACCTTGTTCTTGTTGTTGAAATGACGCGGTCATATAGAAAATCGCTTTACCATTTTGAATAGCATTAACACGGCGGGTGTTAAAGCTGCGGCCATCGCGAATATTCTCCACTTGGTACACCACTGGCTTACTAGCATCACCCGGTCTTAAGAAATAAGAATGTAACGAGTGCACGTGATGACTTTCGGCGACAGTTTCTTGTGCTGCCGACAGGGCTTGCCCCATTACCTGACCACCAAATAAGGCCCTAAAACCTAAATCTTGGCTTTCACCACGATAAATTCCTTGTTCAATCGCTTCTAATTTTAATAGCGCAGAAAGATCATCCAATACCTGACTCATAGCAATATATACTCTTATTTACTCAACAAATTACGGCTTATTATAACCCTTTCAATGGTTAAAAATAACGTTATAAATCGCTAAAACTGGCTACTTTCAGCAAAATTAACCGCAACAATATGTCGACTAGCTGTATAGCTAGCATAAAAAAAACCCATAATTGTTGATATTTTCAACAATCTCAGATATGTTTCTTCTCGGTTACTTATCGTACGTATATACAAATTTGATAAAGAGGTCATTGTGCCGGTAGCTTTAGAACGAGAAATATTACTAGAACGACGTCAATATACCCCTGAGAAAGAAAATTTATGGGATAAGTTGTCACTTGCGCAGAAATTTGCCACCAGTAGCTTAACCCAGTTTGGTTATGAACTTGCCTTTATTCGAGGCAGCAAGTCCGGTAATGTCGCTGTTTTTTTGTGTGATGGCAG
This sequence comes from Cognaticolwellia sp., assembly GCA_049614565.1. Taxonomy (GTDB): domain Bacteria; phylum Pseudomonadota; class Gammaproteobacteria; order Enterobacterales; family Alteromonadaceae; genus Cognaticolwellia. The sequence goes on from JBMZDW010000012.1 coordinate 19,930, forward strand.
CGCGGCGACCATTACTGATGACGGTGAGATTGACACTACGCCTAATATTGCTATCAGATCTTAACAAGTAGCAGCCATCAATGCTGTTAAGGGGTCTAGCTACCACGCCGCATTTTATCGCTAAGTATTTTTGATAACATAAATTCGCAATCAAAAACCTTAGCTGGCAAATTAAAATATAACGAGCTTATCTAAAAACCGCGCGGTGCTATACCTTGCCTACCGTTCTTTGGCCGGCCCCTACTGCACGTTTTCTTGTTGAGACTTTTCCTGTTCAACATAATCAAGCATCAAGCTTTCTAACATCGACAATGGCATAGAACCATTTTTTAAAACTTGATCATGAAACTCGCGGATATCAAAGGCTTCGCCTAACTCTTTTTCCGCCATCTTACGGAGTTTTTTAATGGTTAATTCCCCCATTTTATAAGACAACGCCTGACCCGGCCACGAAATATAGCGGTCGATTTCGGTTTTCACATTGTGCAACGACAAAGCCGTATTGTTCGCTAAAAAGTCCATGGCTTGTGTCCGGCTCCAACCTTTGGCATGCATGCCGGTATCCACTACAAGGCGACAAGCACGCCACATTTCATAGGTTAGTCGGCCAAAGTCACTGTAAGGGTTTTGATAAAACCCTGCTTCTTTACCTAAATATTCGGAGTAAAGTCCCCAGCCTTCACCAAAGGCGGAAATATAGGTTTTATTTCTAAATTTTGGTACATTCTCCATTTCACGCGCCAGTGAGCCTTGTAAGTGATGACCCGGCACTGCTTCATGTAAAGTTAATGCCTCTAAGACATATAACGGCCGACGATCTAAACGGTAGGTATTTACCCAATAATTGCCCGCTTGATCATCTCGTGATGGTCCTGAATATCGACCTGTAGTGTATTTAGGGGCAATGTTGGCCGGCACTTCCACTACGCCATAGGGTGTACGTGGTAAGGTTTTAAAAAACTTCGGCAATTGAGCATCCATTTTTTTGGCAATAAAAGCCGCTTCTTTTAGTAAACCTTCAGCACTGGTGGCATAAAATTGCTTGTCAGTACGTAAAAAATTAACAAAATCAGCGAAACTGCCAACAAAGCCAGACTGCTCAATAATAGCGTCCATTTCCGCTCTGATCCTTTGCACCTCGGCTACGCCTATGTTATGCACTTCATCCACCGAAATAGGCAAAGTAGTATAGTGCTGCAGGCGATTTAAATAATATGCATCGCCATTGGGTAACGACGTGGCTGCAATATTTTCTCTGGCATTCGGCTGATAACGCTGCACCATATAATCATAGTATTTTTGATAGCTTGGCATCACCGCCTGTAAAATAGTTTCCGCGGCTTGTGCTTGCAATTCAGCCTTAAGCGCAGGCGTAAAGTGTTCAGGCATGGCCGAAAATGGCTGATAATAGCTACTGGCAGTAACATCTTCTTTAATAAAGGCTTTAATGGAGTCTTCAAAACCTTGTAAAACCACTTTCGGTTGGGTGATCCCCGCGGCAATGCCCTTATCCATCCAAAACATTTGTTGACTAAAGTACTGAGGCAAAGCGCTTAATCGCGCTAAATAATCGCGATAATCTTGTTCGGATTTAAAACTTACTTGCTGGTTGATACGGCTGATCCAAACGTGAAAGCCCGACTCGGCGGTAAGCGGCATATAATGTTCATTATTACGATAACTATCCAATTGATTTTTAATGGTATAGCTCAATACCGCATGATTGATTGCTTGTTGCTGATCGAGGTTATCCGATTTAACTTGAGCTAAGCGTTGAGCAATTTTAGCTAAAGCGTGATGCTGTTGTTTAAGGTGATCGGGTGATAAATCTGGTAATCGGCTGTTGGTATCGCCGGTAATGTCTTGATTAAACGGGCTTTGATGGTCTTTAAAGTGTTGATAATCTTTAATAATCAACTCAAGATCATCTGCAACCACCATCATTGAAGAATTTGGCGACTGACACGCCATTGTAAACACCACCACAAATAAGGTCGTTAAAAACACTTTCATTGAAATATCTCAAATTGATTAAATAGTTATGACTTAATACCATAGCAAAACAGGCGCCGTTTTAAAGAAAATATTTGTAAACTAAAGACTAGGGATAGGTATTTAGCTGAGTTCGCTGATCAAGGCATTAAGGTTTTTTTCTGAAAAGACCTTAACACCATGCGCGCGCAGTAACGCGGTTGTAACCCCTTGTCCGGCGATTTTTTGTTGGCTGAATTCACCATTATATATGCGTGAGCTGCCACATGAGGGGCTAGACTCTTTTAACAAGGCGTAGCGAATACCGTATCTTTGGCACAGCAAAAGTGCCTGTTGAGCGCCTTGTTCAAAGGCATTGGTGACATCATCGCCAGCAATGGTTTTGACGATAATTTTCTCACCCCTCAATTGAATTTCAGCCGGGGCACGTGGCACCGTTAATCCCCCAGACAATTCTGGACAAATAGCCACTAAGCGGTTTTGTGTGTGCCAGCGCTGAAAGGTAGGGTCTGCAATTAAATTATCTCCGCCATCGTAGCGCACTTTATTACCCAAAAAGCAGCTACTGATGAGAATTTTTTCCATATTATTTTACCTCTAACGCTTGCTTAATCACTTGTAACGCTGCTATGTCTTGGTCCGTTGCACACTCTAGCCAACAGGCATGGCTGTATTCTTCAAAGTTTAGTAAAAATTCATTCTCGCCAAACGCAAGCCTAAGGCAATAAAGATCTGCCCCTTGCACAATTTCAATAACGCTGGCTGATAACACGGCAACAATATGCTCACTCAGCACAGTGGTATTGTCCATGCGCCAGTCAAGATTAAATCGCAACTGTAATACCTGTGAGCTAATTGCCTCAATATGAATTATTTCTATCATGCTTTTCGTTAACATATCATGTCTTCTAAATCGTAAATTATGGTGAATTAATGCGGTAAAACTTGTGCTAGCGCAATAAAATAATAGATAAATTTCCCTGCTGAAGTCTCGCTAAAAAAAGCAAAGACAACGGTTTGCTTTTTACATATAATCAAGCGAGGATCCGTTAAAGTTACTGACCAAAGAGAGATAATAATTATGAAAAAACTTACATTAGCCGTTGCTGCTACTGTTATGATGGCCTCACCAGTATTTGCTGGCGACGCGGCTGCCGGTAAAGCAAAATCTGCCATGTGTGCTGCATGTCACGGTGCTACGGGTATTTCCGCTGTTCCTATGTATCCAAACCTTGCTGGCCAAAAAGAAGCTTACTTAGCTAAGCAATTAAAAGATTTTAAATCGGGCAGCCGTAAAGATCCAGTGATGGCGCCAATGGCAATGGCATTAACTGACGAAGATGTTGCTAACATTGCTGCTTACTACGCAAGCATTAAGTAACATTGAGAAAGCCTTTGAAAGAGCGCTCTTTAGCGCTTTTTTTTTGCCCTTTTTTAGCCAATCAACCGGTAGTGTTTAAGCGCCTACCTTTGATGTTGCTGAATCAAGGATAAAAACGGCTCACCATATCGGGTAAGCTTAGTATCGCCAATGCCGCTAACATTGAGCATTTGGCGCGAGGTTAATGGTTGTACCCTCGCCAGCTCTGCTAACGTGGCATCATTAAAAACAATAAATGGCGCGATATCTTCAAGCGCTGCTATTTCTTTCCGTAATGATCTAAGTTTTGCAAATAATGCTCGGTCATAAACTTTCTCACGTTTATTTTGTTGCCAGTAACTCGCTTTTTGCAAACGCGGTGCTGCTAGCAATAATGGCTGCTGTCCTTTTAACACCACGCCAGCGGCTTGGGTTAGGCATAAGTTTGACTGGGCGGCGATATCTTGCTGTAAATAACCTAAATGAATTAGCTGCCGGACAATAGAAAACCAATAACCCGGTGTTTTATCGCGGCCAATTCCAAAGGTGGAAACTTTATCATGACCAAGCTGTTTAATTTTTTCATTGCTGCCACCGCGTAACACAGCTACCACATGCTCAACATCACCATTGTCTTCAATGCGATAGACACACGACAAGACCTTTTGCGCCGCTTCTGTCGCATCAAATTGACTGGGTGGATCTAAGCAAATATCACAGTTACCACAGCCTTTTTCCGTAAACTCAGCAAAGTAATTTAATACCACTTTACGGCGACAAGTTTGCGCATCAACAAAGCCGCGCATGGCTTGAAAGCGTTGTAATTCAACGTTAACTCGTTGTTCATTTTCGCCCTCAGCTATACGTTTACTTATGCGTTCAACATCTTTTTCATCATAAAGAAACAACGCCTCTGCCGGCAAACCATCGCGACCCGCGCGGCCGATTTCTTGATAGTACGACTCTAAGGTTTTCGGCGGTTCATAGTGAATAACAAAACGCACGTTGGATTTATTAATGCCGAGACCAAACGCGACAGTTGCCACCACAATTTGCACATCATCTTTGGCAAATTGGTCTTGAATAATATTACGAATATCTGACTCTAAACCGGCGTGATAAGCAGCGCAGTTAACTCCAGCCTGCGCTAAACGCTTGGCGAGTTTTTCCACTTGCCAACGGCTATTGCAATAAATAATGCCACATTCATCTTTACGTTTTTTGATATAACCTAAGGTTTGTTGCTCCGCTTGATATTTTTCCGCCAAGGTAAAACGAATGTTAGGTCGATCAAAACTATCAAGGTGAATATAAGGGTCGTGCAAGGCTAATTGCTGCAAGATATCGCGGCGCGTGGTGACATCGGCTGTTGCCGTTAATGCCATCACCGGCACCTGCGGAAAATGTTGTTTCAACAGATGAAGCTGCGTATAAGCAGGGCGAAAATCGTGGCCCCATTGGGAAATACAATGGGCTTCATCAATAGCAAATAAACTGATGTTAAGTTGTGATAAACCTTGAATAAAATAGTAATTTTTCAGCCGCTCAGGCGCCACATACAGCAGTTTTATTTCACCTTGGCCTAAGCGTCTAAAAATATCATTTATCGTTTCGGTATCCAGTGAAGAATTAACATAAGCGGCTGAAATACCTTGCCTGACTAAACCATCGACTTGATCTTTCATTAACGCAATCAACGGCGATACCACAATGGTAACGCCGGGCATCAAGGTAGCGGGCAATTGATAGCACATCGATTTTCCGCCACCAGTTGGCATCAATACTAAGCTGTCTCGTCCCTGAAGTGCGTGATTAATAATATCTTCTTGGCCAGCGCGAAACGCCTGATAACCAAAATGATGTTTCAAAGCTTCAGTTAATGTTGTAGGGGAAATGGCTTGCAACAGACAATCTTCGGTAAATAAAAACAGCGAACATTTTACCGTAGTAAGTCCTGAGTGCGGAGATTTATTTTCAATAAAATGCGATTACCCGCTATGCCAGGCAACCATAGCGTAAAATTGTGCCTAGTAACATGGGTTGTTGATCGCTTTAATGTTATTATCGCCGCTCTCTAACCAAGGCTAGCCAACAAAATTATTTCATGTCGACATTAGAAAAAAACGCCGTACGCGCCGGTATAATTAGCGCTATTAGTGCTTATGTTATGTGGGGTATTGCCCCGTTATATTTCAAGCTAATAGAGCATATTGGTGCTGATGAAATTCTTGTCCATCGTGTGGTTTGGTCGACGCTTTTATTGTTATTAATTGTGTTACTGACCAAACGTTGGCCTAGCTTTGTCAGCACCATTTCTCAGCCTACTGTGGTGTTAAAGTTAACCCTATCGGCGACATTTCTTGCTGTTAATTGGTTTGTTTTTATTTGGGCGGTCAATAATGATCATTTACTCGATGCCAGCTTAGGGTATTACATTAACCCCCTATTTAGCGTGGCTCTTGGCATGATATTTTTTGCTGAACGCTTACGACCATGGCAGCTCTTTGCCGTTGGCTTGGCGTTAGTCGGGGTACTTATTCAATTATGGATGCTGGGCTCATTGCCGATTATTTCATTGGCACTGGCGGGTACGTTCGGGATATACGGCTTATTGCGGAAAAAAATGCCGGTCGATTCTTTTGTCGGCTTACTCGTCGAGTCATTAATGATGTTACCCATCGCCTTAATTTACTGGTTAATGTTCTTACAAACCAACAGCAGCGATATGTTTAACAACTCACTATCATTAAATGTTATCTTGCTTTGCGCCGGTGTAGTAACCACTGCGCCTTTGCTGTGCTTTACCGCTGCCGCCAAGCGTTTATCGTTATCAGCACTCGGTTTTCTACAATATATTGGCCCGAGTATTATGTTTATTTTGGCAACCTTGTATTACCAAGAGCCACTATCTTTCGCCAAGTTGCTAACCTTTGCTTGCCTGTGGACGGCATTAGCGATATTTAGTTTTGATTCCCTTAAGGCAAAAAGAGCGGCAAAAAGAGAAGCGAAACGACAGGCGAAAAAAACACTAGCGACCTAATGATTTCTAGCTTGAATATTTTATTGTAGGTCGAACTTTAGTTCGTCAAAACGACGGCATAAAAACCGACCTACAGCTGATAATCGCAATAATCGTTAGCGTTTATTAACTTACAGTGTTTCTAAATTTGCGTATGCAACCACTAGCCATTTACTGCCAGCATCGGCGAAGTTCACTTGAATACGACTTTGTGGGCCACTGCCTTCATAATTTAATACCACACCGTCACCAAACTTTTTATGCCGGACATTTTGGCCTAATTTAAAGCCTGAATTACCAAAGGTTTCTAAGGTGATGGTAGAAGAAAAGCGTCCGGTTGTGACCGGCTTTTTCACTTGATTTTGCATGCGAATTTCTTCAATACAGCTTTCAGGTAGTTCTTTCAAAAAACGACTGGCTTTGTGATATTTTTCTTGGCCATATAAGCGGCGGCTTTCCGCATGACATAAATACAGCTTTTGCATCGCCCGGGTCATGCCCACATAACATAAACGACGCTCTTCTTCTAATCGGCTAATATCTTCCACCGATTGCTGCGACGGAAACATGCCTTCTTCTAAGCCGGCAATAAAGACTAACGGAAATTCTAAGCCTTTCGCCGAATGCATGGTCATCAGCTGCACGGCCGCTTCGTAGTCATCTGCTTGCGATTCACCCGACTCTAACGCAGCATGGGTTAAAAATGCCGTCAACGGGCTTTGCTCTGCTTCAAGTTCAGGATCAATTTCAAAGGTTTGACAGGCGGTGACTAGCTCATTTAAGTTTTCAATGCGCGCCTCGGCACGTTCACCTTTTTCCGCCTGATACATGGCTTTAAGGCCAGAATGCTGAATAACATAATTTGCTTGTTGATCAAGGTTAAGGTGTGTTGAGTCGTCTTCTAATTGATCAATCACATGAATAAATTGTTGAATCACCTTAGCACTACGGCCTTTAAGCTCTTCATTTTTCACCATATGCTGACAGGCTTGCCACAAGGTAACATCTAAACTGCGCGCCGCGTCGCGCACTAAACTCAAGGTTTGATTGCCAATGCCGCGGGTTGGGGTGTTAATAATACGCTCAAAGGCGGCATCGTCATCACGATTGTTCAGTAACCGTAAGTAAGCCAAGGCATCTTTAATTTCTTGGCGTTCAAAAAATCGTAAACCACCATATATGCGATAAGGTAATTTCGCTTGGATTAACGCTTCTTCCATTAAACGTGATTGCGCGTTACTGCGATATAAAATAGCGACATCGTCTAATGAGCCATCGTTTTTTCGCCAATCGGCGATACGACCGGCAATAAAACGGGCTTCGTCTATTTCATTGAAGGCGGTATAAATCGAGATTTTTTCACCAGCATCGTCTTCAGTCCATAAATCTTTACCTAAACGGTTGCTGTTATTACCAATTAGCTGATTTGCCGCATTGAGAATATTGGCAGTTGAGCGGTAGTTTTGTTCAAGCTTAATGGTTTGTGCGCCGTCAAAGTCTTGTAAAAATCGCTGAATATTCTCAATTTTTGCCCCGCGCCAGCCATAAATAGATTGGTCATCATCACCGACAATCATCACATTGCCGCTTTTTTTTCCGAGCAGGTTTAACCACGCGTATTGAATGGCATTGGTATCTTGAAACTCATCGACTAAGACATGAGAAAAACGTTGCTGATAGTGCTGCAGTAATTCGGAATTATTTAACCAAAGTTCGTGGGCTCGAAGCAGTAGTTCGGCAAAATCGACTAGGCCGGCACGATCACAAGTGTCTTGGTATACACGATAGACTTTGACAAAGGTTTCTTCGGTAATATCAAACTGGGTATCAATATGTTGTGGGCGTAAACCCTCATCTTTTTTACCATTGATATACCAAAGAAATTGCTTGGCTGGCCAACGTTTTTCGTCAAGCTCTAGCGAGCGCACAATACGTTTAACCATGCGCAGTTGATCGTCTGAGTCTAATACTTGAAAGCTTTGTGGTAATTTTGCTTCTTGAAAATGCATGCGTAATAAACGGTGCGCTAAGCCATGGAAAGTACCAACCCACATACCATGTACGTTACCGTCAACGGTTTGTTCAACACGGGCACGCATTTCGGCCGCAGCTTTATTGGTAAAAGTTACCGCTAAAATACTATGGGGCGATGCTTGTTCAACCTTCATCAGCCAAGCAATGCGTTGCACTAAAACGCGGGTTTTGCCACTGCCCGCACCAGCAAGTACCAACATATTTTGCAGCGGTGCCGCCACAACATCGCGTTGCTTATCATTTAGCGAGTCAAGTAATTCAGAAACATCCATAGCAAGGTAAAATCAATAACAAAAATATGGCGCTATCATAGCAAAACCAAGCGCTTTTTGATAACGCTATCCGAGGGCAATAAACATAATAATTACGTAAATAGCCTAGTTAGTTGTGCAATATTATTAAGAGCTAGGGTGGGTAAAAGCTTTAGCGGTTTGCCAACATCATATTTGCTTAACCACGCGGTTTGGCAGCCGGCATTAATCGCGCCAACAACATCATTTTTGCCGCAATCGCCAACATGGAGTAACTGCTGAGGGCGAATTTTTAACGCCGCACAGGTTTTAGTAAACATATCGGCATCGGGTTTTGCTTTATGTTCAATCGAGGCATGAAAATGGTGGCTAAAATACGGTGAAATGCCAATGGCATCGATATCAACATTACCATTAGTGATCGCCACTAATGGCATTTTACTTTTTAGCTCACTAAGCAAGGCATGAGTGTGCGCTGGCAAGGTAAAATCACTACGCTGAGTAACAAAATACGCTAAAGCGTGCTCGGCAAATTCCGCCGCTTGGCGAGCATTTAATCCCAACGAACGTGCACCTAAATAATAACTTTCTTGGCGCAGTAAACCGACATCATGTTTTAGTTCTGCCCTGTGGACAATCGCTTGTTGGCGAAACTGCCACCAAAAGCGAAAATCAAAGCTAGCGGGACGAGTTGTCAGCTGAGCAGCACTCAAGACATCGGCAAAATACGCCACCATTTTTTTCTCGGTCGCTAGCATGATCGGCTGATTGCTATACAAGGTATCGTCTAAATCAAAACTCATGGCTTGAAATGGTAATAACCGACGATAAAATCTCACAACATCACCGCTTAGTACAGTTGCTGATGCAGAAGTTTTGCCACCAACTTTTTAAACTGATTCAATAATAGCGTGTCCATGCGCGGATCAAAATGTTCGGCGTCTTGGCTAGCAATCGCTAAAAATCCGAGGTCTTGATCATGATGCGTTAACCGTACCAATACCACAGAGCCTTGTCTTGGCTCGGTAAAAATAAGCTCTTGTTCACTTTGTTGTAAGCGGCCAAAGTAGTAGTCGTCTTTGCTTAATCGATTAGCCAAAATATCAGCACAATCATCGGTTATCAATGAGTTATGCGTCACCTCGGTTGGCGTTACTAGCCATAATTTTAAAGCATCTAACGATAACAATTGCGTGGTTGCCTGATGCAAGCAGTCTAATAATTCTTCCGCTGTTGCGCAGTCAAGTAAACGTAAATAAAGGTCGCTATATAGAGCAAATAATTGCTCATTTTGATTAGCTATGACCATTAACTGAGTAATTTCTTCTTCCAAGTTATGAATTTTTTGTCGTTGCTGCGACAACTGGCGCTCGACCAGTGACACTGCGCCACGTTGATGATCAGGAATACGCAAACTTGTGATAACTTCGGCCTGACGATTAAAAAATTCTGGCTGTTCTTGTAAATAGGCGGCAACCAATTCGTCGGTTAAGCTAATTTCGTTTGCTACTTGTAGCGGGTCATTTGATTGCATAGATTTGTTTTTATCTTGATTCATAAATTAATTTGCCCATCGAACACATGTACGGCGGGACCGGTCATTTTTACGGAATTTCCTGGGCCTTTCCAATAAATTTTTAGTTGCCCACCGGGTAGGTCAACTAACACTTGTCGATTCAATTTTTTTTGCATTTGGCCAATCACAACGGCGGCACATGCGCCACTGCCACAGGCCAGTGTTTCCGCGGCGCCACGTTCGTAAACGCGCAGTTTAATATACTCGCTAGACACCACTTCCATAAAACTGATATTAGCTTGTTTTGGAAAACGTTCATGGTGCGATAAGGCTTTTCCTAACCGCGCAACCGGCGCTTGTTTCACATCATCAACGGTTAACACACAGTGTGGATTACCCAGTGACACCACGCCACAAAGCACGGTTTCATCCTCACTGCGCAAAATATATGTACCTTCAGCTTTTTGCGCGGTGAAGGGGATTTTCGCCGGCTCAAACTGTGGTACCGGCATATTAACCGAGACATTGCCGTCGCGCTCAATAAATAAGGTCATTTTGCCTGATTGGGTTGACACTTTAATTTTATGCTTATTGGTCAGCCCCTTTAAACGCACAAACTTAGCAAAACAGCGGGCGCCATTGCCACATTGGCCAACTTCGCTGCCATCAGCATTAAATATACGGTAATGAAAGTCCAAATCGGGATCATACGGCGGCTCAACAACCAGCACTTGATCAAAGCCAACACCATAATGTCGATCCGCTAATTGCTTGATTTGCTCATTCGACAAATAAACATTTTGTGTAACATTATCAAGCACAAGAAAGTCGTTACCTAAACCGTGCATTTTAGAAAAATTTACTACCATCTACCCTGATCTCACCCTATTAAGGTAACAAGCTTTCGCCTTGCCACAATTGGCTTAGCGTTTCCCGCTGTCTAATTAAATAGTTTTCATTGCCGTCCACCATCACTTCGGCAGCGCGTGGTCGGCTATTGTAATTTGAACTCATGGTAAAGCCATAAGCGCCGGCGCTGCGCACAGCCAGTAAGTCACCGGCTTGTATCGCCAGCGTGCGATCTTTACCTAAAAAATCACCAGTTTCACATATCGGCCCCACCACATCATATTGCTCGCTGGCAATATCGTCGCGTTGTTCAACCTCAATGATCGCCTGCCACGCTTGATATAACGCCGGCCTAATTAAATCATTCATCGCCGCGTCAACAATAGCAAAATTACGCTCTTCATTGGCTTTAAGATATTCGACTTCGGTCACGAGAATGCCGGCATTAGCCATCACAGCGCGACCCGGCTCATAAATTAACGTGATATCACGGCCATCGAGTTTTTCGGCAATGGCTTTAGCATATTCATTAGGATGTGGTGGTGTTTCATTGTCGTAACAAACGCCTAATCCGCCACCGACATCAATATGCGACAGTGTAATACCTTGCTCTGCTAGTTGGTCAACGAGCTTTAATACCCGATCAAGGGCATCTAAAAACGGCAATACTTCGGTTAACTGTGAGCCTATATGACAATCGACACCTTTAATTTTAAGGTGGGATAAAGTCGTGGCGTATTGATACAGGCTAGGGGCTTGTTCAATACTGATACCAAATTTATTTTCTTTTAACCCGGTGGAAATATAAGGATGTGTGCCGGCGTCGACATCAGGATTCACCCGCAAAGAAATTGGCGCGATTTTATTCAGCCCTTGTGCCACTGCCTGAATACGCTCTAATTCGGCAGCCGATTCAACATTAAAGCAATAAATACCTAAATTTAACGCGTAAGCAATTTCTGCACTGCTTTTACCCACACCGGAAAATACCACCTTTTTCGGGTCGCCACCGGCTTCTAACACGCGCATTAACTCGCCTTGAGAAACTATATCAAAGCCAGAGCCTAAGCGCGCCATAACATTGAGTACAGCAATATTACTATTGGCTTTCACCGCATAACACACTAAATGAGGTTGTTCGCCAGCGGCTTGGTCAAAGGCATGCCAGTGGCGCTCAATGGTGGCGCGAGAATAAACATATAATGGCGTTTTATATTGCCGTGCTAACGCTGTAACTGAACATTGCTCGGCGTATAATGAATTTTGTTTACGGTTGAAAAAGTCCAAGGCGGTTATTCCTACAGTGCTAATTTAACTTTTCGCTGCTTTTATCCACTTGTTCGCTGGATTTGGCTAAGTTTTCTTGCTGTTGCTCAGAAGTTTGGTATAAAGGACCTTTAATACCGCAGCCAGCTATGGCCGTTAAGCTAAGCAAGCAGATGAAAATAATTGCAATTTGTTTACGCATAATTGATTTAATCGATTTTTTTCCCATGATAGACGTTTTATAATGCCATGACCAATAATTACCAAGCAAAGATGAAAGAATCCTATTGCACAGGTAAAAAGGACCAGTGAATGAATGACAGTCAATACAATTTAGCCGCCGATGATATCTTGCTGGCACTCGAAGAAGCCATTGAAGATTGTGGTTGCGATATCGATTATGAAGGTGTTGGTGGCATGCTCACCCTGACCTTTAAAAATGCCAGTAAAATCATCATTAATAAGCAAGCGCCACTGCATGAAATTTGGGTAGCAACAAAATTTAACGGCCATCACTTTCATTTTGAAAATGACCAGTGGTTTGACAAGCGTGGCGGCGGCGAACTGTGGCAATTTTTGTCAAACGCGGTCAGCAAACAAGCAGAAGCAAACATTGTCCTTGCTGGGCAATAAATAAGGTAATTGAAATGACGCAACAAACCGTACGTATAGCGACGCGAAAAAGCGCGTTAGCACTGTGGCAAGCAGAATATGTTAAAGCACAACTTGAGCATTTTCATCCATCGATTAATGTTGAATTAGTGCCGATGACCACCAAAGGCGACATTATTCTTGATACGCCGTTAGCAAAAGTCGGCGGCAAGGGCTTGTTTGTTAAAGAACTTGAAGTGGCCATGCTAGAAAATCGTGCTGATATTGCCGTACATTCCATGAAAGATGTGCCGGTGGAGTTTCCTGAGGGTTTAGGTTTAGAAGTCATTTGTCCGCGTGAAGACCCTCGCGATGCCTTTGTTTCTAATACCATTAATAGCTTGGCTGAGTTGCCACAAGGTGCAATTGTTGGTACGTCAAGTTTACGTCGTCAATGCCAAATTAAAGCCCTTCGCCCCGATTTAGATATTCGCGATTTGCGTGGCAACGTCAACACCCGTCTGAAAAAGCTCGACAATGGTGAATACGACGCCATTATCTTAGCCGCGGCAGGGCTCATTCGTTTAAAAATGCCTGAGCGTATTCGTGAGTATATAGCGGCAGAAGTGATGCTACCCGCCAATGGACAAGGGGCTGTCGGCATTGAATGTCGCAGCGATGATGCCACCATTAAAGCCTTATTAGCACCACTGGGCTGTGCAGAAACCCGTATTCGCGTCACCGCAGAACGAGCGATGAACCGTGCGCTAGAAGGTGGTTGTCAAGTGCCGATTGGCAGTTATGCGGTACTTGAAGCGCAAGAAGTTTACTTACGGGGCTTAGTGGGTGCGGTTGATGGCAGTGCAATATTAACCAGCGACATTCGCGGCAATATTAACGACGCCGAACAACTAGGCCAACAACTGGCCGAGCAACTATTAGCCCAAGGCGCCGATAAAATTCTTCGTCAGGTGTATGAACAAGCATAAGCTCAAGTTATTAATCACGCGTCCTGAAAAAGCAGGACGCGACCTGCAACTATGCTTGCAACAACAAGGCTACCAAAGCTACTGCCAGCCGCTTTTTGATTATCAGCCAAGGGCGAGCCATCAACAACTACTCGCGCTACAAGCACAAGTCAGCCGCCCTATTATTATTTTTATTAGTGTTGCTGCAGTAGAATTTGCCAATAAACTCATGCCAATTTCCGCTTGGCCTAAACAAGCTGTTGTTGCGGTTGGTCGCGCTACACAACAAGCGTTGCAAGCGCTTAATGTTCGCGCTTTAGTGCCCAAAACACACGACAGTGAAGGGCTATTAGCCTTATCGTCGCTGCATGACGTGCAGCAAAAAGACGTGATCATTGTCCGCGGTGATGGCGGCCGCGAACTGATTGCCGATGATTTACGCCAGCGAGGAGCATCGGTACATTATTTTGAAAGTTATCAACGGGTTTGGCGCAGCCATTCTGTAGAACACGTCAAAACATGGCAGCAACAACAGATAAATTGTATCTTAATCACTAGTAACGCTTTATTAGAATTCATAGTAAACTTAATTCGTGACACTGACAGTTACTGGCAAGACGAATGCCTGTGGATTGTTGCAAGTGAGCGCATTGCTAATAATGCCAAACAGCTCGGCATTAAGCGCATCATAAATGCTAATGGCGCGAGCACTAAAGCGATAATGGCAACGCTTACGGATAAATAGAGCAGTGATAGCAGATCACAAAACATTAGTTCAGACCAATAAATTCAATGTGCGTAGCGCCAACATGTGAGATAGGATCAGTTCATGAGCAATAAAAAAAAATCAGCACAAAATAAGCCTGCAAACGATAACCCTGAATCTTCAGCGAATCCGGCAACAGCGGACAGTAACAATCAGCCCGGCTTATCGACCTCGATCAATCTTACGGCGACAGCTGCCGACGAAAGAGTCAAAACATCAGATAGCAAGCCAAGCGATAGCGATGGCGATGGCGATGGCGATAAAAACGCTAACCCAGAAAAAACCACTGAGAGTAAAGCCCCTTTGAAGAAAGCCTCCGTCACTACGCCAGCTAAATCGCCAGTAAACAAAGCCGCAAACAACAGCAATAAATTATCAAAAACAGCGGTACTTGCACTACTAATAGCCTTACTAGCCATTGCCGCCAGCGCTGGGCATTATTACTGGAGTGAACAACAAAAAACACAGTTTACTCAACAAATAAATCAACAGTTAAATCATCAATTAAACAATAAATTGCAGCAACACCAAAAGCAGATTGCCGCAGATTTTTTGCAACAGCAAGCAAAAAATAACGAGCAAATGAGTGCTATAGAGACGAATATTCAACAAGATAGTGAGCAAAAGGTTGAGCAACTTCAGCAACAATTTGCCCAGCTTAGTCAACAAATTGAAAGTTTAAGCCTAGATCAACCAAGCGACTGGCTACTGCATGAAGCCGAGTATTTAATTCGCGTTGCCGCACGCAGCTTATGGCTAGAAAAAAACACCAGCGCCGCCATGGGTTTGTTAACTGATGCAGATCGCCGTATTCAAGAGCTTAACGACCCACAATTTTTATCTTTACGCCAAGTTATTCAGCAAGATATTGCCGCGTTACAATTATTACCAACATTGAAAACCGATGAAGTGATTTTAAAACTGATGGCGCTTGACCCGCAAATCAAACAATTGCCAATCGCTATGGTGAATATCCCCGCAAGTGACGACAGTGCCGCCGATTTAGAGTTAACGGAAAACGTTAGCGATTGGCGAGAAAATTTAGCGAAAACTTGGCGTAAATTTATCGCAGATTTTATTACCGTTAGTCGCAGAACCGGTAACGTTGAGCCGCTAATGTCGCCACAATTTCAACAAAACTTACGTGAAAATTTAAGTTTAAAACTACAAACCGCTATTTGGGCAGCAAGCCAAGCACATAGCGAGATTTACGTACAATCGCTTACCGATATCCAGCGCTGGCTCAAGGAATATTTTGATATGTCGGCAATCAGCAACGAAAATTTCTCTGCGGCTATTTTAGCCTTAAGTCAGGAGACCATTAGCGCTTCCTACCCGAACAAGCTGAGCTCGCTCAGTGCTATTCGTGATTTACTGTCTGATAACACGGCGCCAACAAGTGCAGCGCCGAACAGTGCTAGCGACGTTGTTGCACCTGAGCCTCTAGACGAAGCAGCAAGCAAGACTGAACAGCCAGAGGAATTATAATGAAACGCTTATTGATATTGCTATTATTGTTTCTCGCCGCTGTTGCCATTAGTCCGGTGCTAATCGGCGAAAAAGGTTATATTTTGATAGCTATGGGCGAACTGACCATAGAATCAACCGTAGTGACCGCAACAATCATGCTCACCCTGTTTTTCGTTGCACTATTGATGGCGCTGAAATTTTTCCGCGGTGGTTTACATTTTAGCTTTGCTGCTTGGAATAAAATTGTCTTCGCTAACCGACGCCGGGCACTAAGAGATCTGAATAAAGGTATTGCCGCTTATGTATTGGAAGATTATCAGCAAGCAGAGCATTTACTGGCAAAGTCTGCTGAAAGCTCTTCTTTTGAACATATCGCCTATCTTGTCGCTGCTGACGCCGCACAGAAACAAACCTTAAAACCCAACACAGAGCACTATTTAACACTGCTAGATGAAAGTAGCGATAACTTGAAAGCTGCTGGTTTAGAAGCGATTTTAATTAAAATTAAATTACTGATCGGTCAGCAAAATTATCAACAAGCCCGCGACGTAATTGATCAACATCACAAACATATTGGCCATGACGCGCGCTTATTATCGTTAGACATCAACTTGAGTATCATAGAGCAGCGTTTTGACCATGCGATTAAGCAAATTGCCCGTGCGAAAAAGCAAAAAACAATTGCTGAAAAAACGATCTCGCAGTGGCAGCAACAAGCATTTTACGGCGCCTTTAATAGTAAAATTATGCAGCAGGACAATAATGCTTTGCTGGCCTATTGGCAGCAACTAGCCAATAAAGACAAACAAACAACTACGGTTTTACTGGCCTATTGCCAAGTACTTGCCGAAAACAACATTAATGAGCCATTGGTAAAACTGTTATTACCGCTGATTAAAAAGGGCGCCGATAGCGATTTGCTGAAATCGGTGAGAACATTACCGCTGAGCCACGCCGAACCGCTGTTGGCCGCGGCGCAAAAACACTTACATAGCGCACCACAAAATGCGCTTTGGTTGTCGTTGGTGGCGCACTTTGCAACATTTTCTGAGCAATGGCCATTGGCGGAAAAAGCATTTCATAGTTTAGTTAACCTTGATGGCAAGCAATACGATACCTTTGATTTACTGACCTTTGCCAAGGTACTTGAGCAGCAAGGACACATAGAAAAAGCGAATCAAGTGTTGAGAAAAATCCACCCCAAATAATGAGCCTACTATTAAGATCAGAGGGTATGCTAACGGCACTTACCCCCTATTTAGTCGCGCTTAATCAGTAGAGCCAGTCATATGTCATGGCCGGCAGTTGACACAAAAAAAGGCCATGGAGCGGGTATAGTGTTATTATACAACGCACTGCGCGATAAAGACGGTAGTAACAAAGACACGCCAGCCTTAACATGAGTTCACCGCGTGACTGCTGATAGCACACCCGTTACGAACAATTAACAGTACCTATACATTTAGGGCTATTGCGATATTCAGCGTTAGCCCTTTTTTATGGTTATCAATAATTAACACCTTACAACTGCCAATAAACGGCGACCCCTTTTTATCAATGTTTTTGCCTGAATTATGGGCTTATGATGTTTCTAGGGCTTTAACTGGCGTTTTTTGCAATGTTTTGCTCATCGCGAGTGCAATGATCACACCTGAGCTTAGTAAGGTTTGCCACCAATAAAGTTGTAAACCTAAGGTATAATTAAACAATGCCAGCAAACCAAAGTAACCCACTACTGTGTATTGCAGCCAGTAAATAAACCAACGCGCACTGTGATTTTTTTTCGCGAGATGCTTAACGCGTATAGCAAAATTTAAACTTATTATGGCGAGTGTTGAAACAAACAGGCCAACAACAATAAACGACAACCAAACAAATAATTCTGGCCAACCAATAACTTGTGCAGATTTAGCTGGCCCAGACCATAATGCATCCCAGCTTACAGCTAAAATGAGCCCTATGGTGACAAGAATTTGTCGATCTTGCGGTTCACTTTCAGCATTATTAAAGTCAACTAGCTCACCTTTGAGAAAAAAGAAAATAAAGCCAAAGGCGATTAACCCAACCACAGGCTCAATACTGGGCTGAAGCTGCAAGCTAAAATAGGTTACCAAATACCCGAGCATTGGAAATAGCGTGTGAGTAACCGACACGCCGACAATCCAAACAACGGCGGTGCGTAAACTGGCTAATTGGTTTGCCCTAGCAAATGTTGCTATGGCGACGTCTGAGCCAATGCCTAACCCCATTAACAAGCTGGCGACAACAAAATCAAATAGCGCAAATTCCATCATCTTTAATCCAGTTTATCTTGAGCTGTTGACTTGTTCTTTGACCAGTCTAGTCGCATATCCCACTCATACCTATGCTCAGGCGCTAAGGGAGCTTGGCTTTCATCCACTTGCTGTAATACGTTAGTAGCTGAGGTCAAATTAGCGTCTCGGCCAAAGATATAACTTTGTTCTCGAACAATAGATAAATAAGCTTTGTTAAGTTTAAGTGCGCGCGACGTCGATGGGGTGATCAACTCATATACATTGTGGGCATTAGCTACCTTTTCTGTATTGACGCTACCATCTTGATTAAACCAACGTTGCAGCATCTCTTGGTTTTGTCGAAATTCATCGCCGCCGCCAACGCGTTGAAAATAAGTGAGTATTTCACCTTTATTTTCACCTAGGTTTGGCGCATCTTGTTGCTTAGCGAGATCGATATAGCCCCAACCTGCAGCACCTTCGACTTTGCGAGGAAAAGAAAACGTTTGGTCTAGTGTTGAACCTATCGTTTTATGACAACCAGCACAAAACGCTAATTCTTGAGAATTTTGGTGACGTAATTCTCCTTCAGCATTTTCAATATAGGCGTTCAGTGTCCAACCCATATTACTATTCACACCTTTGTCACCTAATAAATGCACTTGGGGCAAATTTTCAAAATGTTTTTCTTTGGCTTCTAAATAGTATTCCGATGCCAATTCAGCTTTATCTTTAAAGCTATGTTTTTTCATGTAACGAACTTCTTTCATGCGCTCAGCGTTATATATGGTACCGTCGTCATTTACCCCTATATATCGCACCGTATGTAAAAATTCTGTATTTTCAGGATATAGCAAATGACTTAAGGCGATGTGTTTTGCATCGCCGAGATAATGGCTGCGCAAATTAATTTGGTTAACCTCTGCTGCTAATTGGCCGTCACCGTTAATATCTAGACCAATAACTTGCTCGGATACTGGGATAATCGAGATGCTCTTCGCGTCTTTCATGGTCATTTCAACTAATGCCAAATTGGCAAAATAGACATCGGTTGAATATTTACCGTCTTGTTCTCTAAATGCCTTAGGTAAGCGGATCATGGCATCGCCTGTTGAGCCGTTCGTTGGCCAAAATGTACTGGGAAAAGGTTTGTAATTAAAGGCTACCCAGTGGCTGCCGTCTTTCGCCAAACCGTTTTCGTCAAAGGCTTGTTTGGGTTGTGCTAAATTTTGAATGGGCGTTACTTCACCGTACCAGTTTGGATCTGCGCTAAATTTTTCCACAAAATCAGCGTAATTATCTTGAGCGATCCACTGTTTAATTTCTTTATCTGAGATTTCCTCGATTAACTGACTTCTATCAACAAATAAATTTTTCCAATGATTATTGGTACCTAAATCCGAGAACTGATACTCGCCTTGTAAATCGCCATCATTCATGGTGTTCGGGCGATTAGGGCTATTTTTATATGATTGATGGCAAGCGTAACAGGGGTTGTTGCTACCTTGAGTTTTTGTATAACACTGCGGTGGAATAACAGATTCAGCATTGTAAACTTCTTGATGCTCTAAATAAGCCGTTGCTGGAATATCATCGTCTTGTGAATAAGGGGGCGTTGTCGGTTGCTGAGTCTGTTTTACAAGAGCCGTTACCGTATTATTTTTCGTCACTGTCGCGATGTTATCAGATTGCTCAGAACAAGCTGATAGAGCAAAAATCGCTGAAATTATAAGTGTTATTTTAATAGAATGTCGCATGTTTTACCATTTTTTAAAGCGCTAAAAGCGGGATTAAAAATCCCGCTACAATTGAATAAACTTATTTAACGACCACAATTAAAGCGATTTAGGGTCGTACATCCATAGTGTATTGTTCTCTTGAAAACCATCTTCACCAATGATAATTCGCCCGTCACGCATCACGATGACGTTATCAGGTTGAGACAACTGTTCAACGTCACAACGCAGTGCACCAGTTAAGCTTGAGCGATATGTACCGCCCATAATAACGGGTTCAATGCGCGCTAAGTCATAGTTCTCTTCGAGTTTAGCGCGATACACACCACCGCAATCTTTCACACGCGCTGATAATCGAATATCACCTTGATCATCAATTAGCGTGTTGTCTAAATCTGCAATGCCCATATATACGTAAGCCGCGGTAACGTCTTCACCTTCAATTGCTTCAACACCTCCAACAGCTTCTAGAGCACGGTCGTGATTAATGCTGATACCTTCAAGTTTTCTCCACTCGGCTGTAGCACCTTTCATTTTTGCTGCTTGGCGTGATTCTAAGAAAGCCGCTCTGTCGTCCATTGGTTGGCCAGCAGTTACTGCACTTCCGCCCTCGGCTACCGTTGGGTACGTAGCATCACCATTAGCCCAAGCTTGTACGTCGGCAAGTGTCATATAGCTCGTTTCACCAGCGACATAATCTGAGGTATCAATGCCATCATATTCAGAAATCCATGCTTCGATAGTTGCGTTGTTACTTGATGCTAATTCAATCCAGCTAACGTCAAAGCCTGTTGTTGCAGGTTCTGTGCTGCCGGCATCTTGCACTAACTTAGCGCCGTATATTGTTCCTGAGCTTAAATCTTCATCAGCATCAGCAACAAATTTAAATAATACGCCACCCGTGTCATCTTGCGATGAATAAACCGTACGGCGATCCGGCATTACCGTAGAGTTTTCGTGCTCATAACGACCAATAGTGTAGTGTTTAACCGGCACAGGCGTATCAGATGTAGCATCTGTTATTTCAATGGTATACCCGTAACGATAAGGGTTAGGGAAGTCAGGAGCCGTCAATGCTTCTAAATTGTCGGTACTCGTGTTTGCTGGGTCATTCCAGCTGGCATCGGTAGTCGAGTTAACCGATGAGCGTACAATCCATTCTTCTGAGCTCAGTGGCGTGCCCCATGGAGAAACTGAACCAAAACAATTAGCTGCAGTACCGCCGACACTATCAAAATTCACCATCATAGCCTCAGATACTGACCAGCTGCCAAAGTCGTCTTTCGATATTTTCAGACGGCTTACGCCACCTGGGTAAGACTCCCAGTTAGTAAATAAATAACCTGCACCTTCGCCTGTTGATACAAAACCATTAAAGTCTGGCGCGTTATTTTCGATTATTTTGTCTCCTGAAAAAATACCGTAATGTACGCCTAAACCACCCGCTAAGCCATTTTCACCTAAGTCAGCAAAGGTGTCGTTTGTTTGACCAATAATTTGATATTCACCTAATGCAGAAACGACCACTTGGCGCTCTGCTTGGGTTTCTGGCACCGGAGAGTTAACGATAGTTTTTGGTAAATTATTAAAATTAACGCCACGCAAAACGCCGACAGTACCTTTGTCAAACGCTTTATTGTTGACTGGGTCTGTTAGCGTGTTGGCATCAGATGGATGCTAGACATTAAAAAATAAATCACCTTCGTCAGTTAAAAATGCCCCTGTGACTTCAGCACCTGTTGGCACTGTCGCTAAACGTGTTAAAACTGGTGCGGATTGACCGTTTGCGCCATCTTCGCCGTTTGCGCCATCTTCGCCGTTAGCACCATCTTCGCCGTTAGCACCATCTTCGCCGTTAGTGCCGTCTGCACCGTTAGTGCCGTCTATACCAGCAATACCCTGTGGGCCCGTTGCACCAGGCAAACCGTCGCTTCCGTCATCGCCACCACAGGCCGATAACCCGATCACTAAAGATACAGCTACAGCTGACAACTTACATTTATTAGTTACTTTTATTAACATAGTTTTTCCAATTATCTCAATGGTTGAAAGTCATTAGTGACAAACAGATTTCTAATCGCTAGCACTAGAAGCTGTGTTGAAATTGGCGAAGATATTGACGAAGTTTCTTGACGATTTAATGACAAAATAATGAACTTAAGAAGTCATCTAAATGACAAAATACGACCAAGATATAGTGAATTATTGGTTACGATTTTTAGCTGTAATTGCTTATACTCGTTAAATCACTGCCCATGTACTAAGAGCTACAACGGTATAACTTAACGGCATTTATGATAAGGGAAATGCAAGGCGTGAACGCTGTTTTCGACTCGCAATATAAGCGTTGAATTGCCAATATTTATGAATGAAACCATAAACATGTGGCTTGACTGCCAGCGATTTTTGTCGCTATTGTTTTTAAAGACAAGGTCTCTTATATTTTATTTTTTCTGGCAACTGCCATCGCCTTTTTCGCGATAACCACTTGCCGCTTGTACAATTTTGATGTCACCAACGCCGCTAAAAATAATCTTTAATCACCCCTGTTACTGAATAAGTACAAACGAATTTACCTTATAACGGCTTTTCAATCACAACGTGCTTAATATAGCCTAAGCTCGACATTGCAGATAAACTTAATATATGAGAAAAATACCTACCTATCATGAGTCAAACAATAAAAATTAAAGCCATTGCCCGTCATCATGGCTTATTTATTACCCTAATTGGGCTGATCGCATTGTTTATTGTTGCTGTGCTGTGCGGCTATTACTGGCAGCACGCGCGTTTTCCACTGATGTTTATGCTGCTCGCTTGTCTGGTGACCATTTTTGTTGGCTTACTCAAATTAGCAGAGCCGAAACACAGTTTAGTATTATCGCCGACAACATTAAGCTTTTATCACCGCCATGGCGGTTGGCAGTTACGCTGGCGGCAGATCCACAATATACATAGTGTGACCAATACCACAGGAATAACACGTGAGGAATTGAATTATGTTGGTATTAAACTTACCTCGATAGATGCCATAGCGACTGGGATATCGTTACGATTAGCGAACCGATTAATACATGAGCAAAAGCCACTGATTCACTATTGTGTTAAGCGACAACTGATCAGCCTTGAACAAGGGATATTAAATTTTGAGCCCTTCGTATTAAGCGATAGTACGGTTATTAAAGGGCCACTCGCCGCTTTTTTGCACCATAGCCAGGTGTTACATCAAGCGCTTGGTGCTCACCTGTTTATTGCCGCCAATAATTTAAATAGCCCAATAGAGGGCTTTGTTTTATTGGCGAATAGGTATTTAGTGGCCGCTAAAAGTCGCGGTTAAATAAAGGCAAAGGCATCGGCATACATATGTTCAATTAACGCGCCTTGCTTAACGAAGTCTTCACGCACCGCTGCCACCATTTCAAAGCGTCCGGCGAGATAAATATCATAATCAGCTAAGTTGCTTATATCTGCCATGACCTTTTTATGCACCATGCCAGTAGCACCTTGCCAATCATCACTAGGCGTTTCGATGACCGGAATAAACGTGCCATCAGCCAATGATTTTACAATATCAGTTGTTTTTTCTAGTTCATAACATGCGGTGCTGTCACGTAAGCCCCAATAAACAATAACTTTACGTGATGAACCTTGCTGCGCAAGATATTCGTACATAGATTTAATATAAGAAAACCCTGTACCACCAGCAATTAACAACAACGGACGTTCACTCTCGCCACGTAGCTGAGCACTGCCAAACGGCATTTCTATGGTTACCTCAGCATTCGCTTTAATGCGTTCAATCACTTGCATCGGATAACTGTCTGCGCCAAAGGCGCCAATTTGTAATTCAATCAATTCAGCACCTGGGGCACTAGCAATTGAAAATGGGCGCTTATCTTCATCGCTCATAACAAAATTTAAATATTGCCCAGCAGCAAAATCAACGGTCTGACTTGGCTTTAACAATACCTTATAAACATATTCGGTTAGCGACGTTAACGAAACTACCTGACATGTGATTGCTTTCATTTTTCTGTTACCTTATGGCTGCATTTTGATACGAAAATGCAGCATTATTAATTTATCAGTGAACTCGGGCTTACAATATATTGAGTTCTTGCCAAATATCATCAACCTGATCTTTAATGGCTTGAGTCATTTCAATGGGCTCACCCCATTCGCGATCGGTTTCACCTGGCCATTTATTGGTGGCGTCCATACCCATTTTCGAGCCTAGGCCTGAAACCGGAGAGGCAAAGTCTAAATAGTCAATTGGCGTGTTTTCAATAAGTACGGTATCGCGGCTTGGGTCCATACGCGTGGTCATAGCCCAAATAACGTCTTGCCAATCGCGGGCATTAACATCGTCATCACAAACAATAACGAATTTGGTATACATAAACTGCCGTAAGAACGACCAAACTCCCATCATCACTCGCTTGGCATGGCCAGCATATTGCTTCTTAATCGTCACAACCGCTAAACGATACGAGCAACCTTCTGGTGGCAAATAAAAGTCTTGAATTTCGGGAAATTGCTTTTGCAAAATAGGCACAAATACTTCATTCAGTGCCACGCCTAATATTGCAGGCTCATCAGGCGGGCGACCAGTATAAGTGCTGTGATAAATTGGCTCTTTTCTATGGGTAACATGAGTCACGGTAAATACCGGAAAGTCGTCCACTTCATTGTAATAGCCGGTATGATCGCCATATGGCCCTTCGGGAGCAACGTCGTCTGGGTCAATATAACCTTCAAGTACAATTTCTGCCGTGGCCGGTACTTCCAAGTCATTGCTAATACATTTCGCCACTTCCGTTTTGCTGCCGCGCAGTAAACCGGCAAAGGCATATTCCGACAAGGTATCTGGCACCGGCGTTACTGCGCCTAAAATGGTGGCAGGATCGGCACCTAACGCCACAGCCACTGGGTATTTTTCACCGGGAAAAGCCTTTTTAAACTCTTGAAAGTCGAGTGCGCCGCCACGATGAGATAACCAACGCATTATCACTTTATTGCGCCCTAACAATTGGTTGCGATAAATCCCGAGATTTTGACGCTCTTTATGTGGGCCTTTGGTTACCGTTAAACCCCAAGTGATCAATGGAGCAACATCACCAGGCCAACATTGTTGTATCGGTAATTTCGTTAAATCAACGGCTTCACCTTCGAGTACAACTTGCTGACATAATGGCTTTTTAATGACCTTAACCGGCATGTTTAATACTTGCTTATATAACGGCAACTTGTCCATGGCATCGCGAAAACCTTTCGGTGGCTCAGGCTCTTTTAATGTCGCCAATAACTTGCCAACATCACGTAAGGCGGCAACATTTTCTTGTCCCATAGCTAAGGCAACACGTTCGGGCGTGCCGAACAAGTTAGTAAGCACTGGCATACCTGATGGTTTGCCATTTTCATCAATAGGGTTTTCAAACAATAGCGCGGGTCCACCTTGACGTAAGGTGCGATCGCTAATTTCGGTCATGGTTAAATGCGTAGAAATTGGATGGCTAATGCGCTTAAGTTGGCCTAATTTCTCCAATTGCTTGATAAAATCTCTTAAATCACTGTATTTCATATTGGATTTGGACTAAAAATTTGCATGCATTATAACGGTAGGACAGTAAAAATCCCTAATACCAATTTTAAAAAGCCATAAAACTGCAAATTTAATCGATTTTGCTGTTTAGGGTTAATTCGCCGGATAAAGTTTATCCAGATATACTCTAAAGTAGAAATGATTAAAAGTAACTGACAAGCCGATGAAAAAGATTTTTTTATGATATTGCTGTTGATGACATCAAGCAGTAATGCCGTTGAACATTGCCAAGACGTGAACTACCGAGCTTTCGACTTTTGGTTGGGAAACTGGCAAGTTACCAGTGCTAGCGATAATATCATCCGCTTTAATCACATCAGTAAAATCAATCATGGCTGTACCATACTGGAAGAATATAGTTCGCCGAGTGGTTATATCGGCAAAAGCCTTAATATCTATGATCAGCAAAGCAAACAGTGGCATCAAACCTGGACAGATAGTGCTGGTTTGCTACTTAAGCTACATGGCGGTATAGAGAAAAATTCGATGGTCATGCGTGGGCAAACAATGGGCAGAAACCAACAAGTAACATTAAATAAAATCACTTGGACACCTAAACCCGATGGCTCTGTACGACAACATTGGCAAACTAGCCAAAATCACGGAAAAACATGGCAAACGGCGTTTGATGGTCTTTATCGAAGAGTTGTCACAAAGGCAAAAAAATAACGCGTTTTTTCTTTTTCTGAGCAATAAAAAATGCCAGCATTCGCTGGCACTTTATCAAACAAAATACGGGCTTTACTGACGTTTCATTGAATCAAAAAACTCGTTATTGGTTTTTGTCATCGCTAGTTTATCAATCATAAATTCCATGGCGTCAATTTCACCCATTTCATGAACGATTTTGCGTAAAATCCACATTTTTTGGAGTTCATCAGGCTTAGTTAGAAGCTCTTCACGACGGGTACCACTGCGGTTAAAATGAATAGCAGGGAAAACACGTTTTTCAGCAATTTTGCGTGATAAGTGTAATTCCATATTACCTGTACCTTTAAATTCTTCGTAAATAACTTCATCCATCTTAGAGCCGGTATCAACCAGTGCCGTGGCAATAATGGTTAAGCTGCCGCCTTCTTCGATATTACGTGCCGCACCAAAGAAGCGCTTTGGACGATGTAAGGCATTGGCATCAACACCACCGGTCAGTATTTTACCTGATGATGGAATAACCGTATTGTAGGCACGCGCTAAACGGGTTATTGAATCAAGCAAGATCACCACGTCTTTTTTATGTTCAACGAGGCGCTTGGCTTTTTCAATCACCATTTCAGCCACTTGTACATGGCGGTTAGCAGGTTCATCAAACGTTGACGCAACCACTTCACCTTTAACTAAGCGTTGCATTTCAGTCACTTCTTCAGGGCGCTCATCAATTAACAGTACCATCAACTCAGCTTCTGGGTGATTGTAAGCAATGCTTTGAGCAATATTTTGCAGTAATAAGGTTTTACCGGCTTTGGGCGGCGCAACAATCAAACCACGTTGGCCTTTACCAATCGGTGAGGCTAAATCTAGCACACGAGCGGTAATATCTTCCGTTGAGCCGTTACCACGTTCCATGGTAATGCGATCAGTTGGGTGAATCGGTGTTAGGTTTTCAAAAAGAATTTTATTACGAGAATTTTCAGGGCGATCAAAGTTAACTTCATTAACTTTTAATAAGGCAAAGTAACGTTCGCCGTCTTTTGGTGGACGAATTTTACCGGCAATAGTGTCACCGGTACGCATGCTAAATCGGCGTATTTGGCTTGGTGATACATAAATATCGTCTGGCCCCGCTAAATATGAAGAATCTGCTGAACGTAAAAAGCCAAAGCCGTCTTGTAAAATTTCTAAAACACCGCTGCCAAAAATATCTTCGCCGCTTTTCGCGTGCGCTTTTAAAATAGCAAAAATAATGTCTTGTTTGCGGTTACGAGCGAGATGCTCCAATTTCATAGATTCAGCGAGTTTAATTAGTTCGCTAATCGACTTTTCTTTAAGTTCGGTAAGGTTCATAGTGGGAGTTTCTTAGACTATTTAGGTTGTTAAGCTGTGCCGTATTGGCGATTTAGAATGTTTGAATATGGTTTTTTGAGATGTTCTTTCTTAGAAATCTAAACTTAGCATTAAAAATCAAACCCGTAAAGGATCACGTGTTGATCTTCAGCTAAATAATAAAAAGGCCCGATAATTCGGACCTTTTTTTATAAATTGTTATCAATAAACTCTTTTAATTGAGTTTTTGATAGTGCGCCAACTTTAGTGTCGGCAACAGCTCCATCTTTAAATAGTAATAACGTTGGAATACCACGAATACCATATTTAGGTGGGGTGTTAGAGTTTTGATCTATGTTTAATTTACCGATAGTTACTTTACCAGCATATTCTTCGGCAACGTCGTTTAACAATGGCGCGATCATTTTACATGGTCCACACCATTCAGCCCAGAAATCTACTAAAACAAGACCCGATGCATTGATTACATCTGTGTCAAAACTATCATCAGTTAACTGAACAATTTTATCGCTCATTTGTATCTCCATTAAAGGTGGCCTAGCGCCAATTGATTAAGATTATACCTTCATCACCATGAATTACCAACAATGATATATAACAGTTATGGGTAAAAAAAATAAAAATCAACTAACGCCGGTAATTTATTCTCGCTTTTAGATGAATCTAATTTTTATTAATAGCGTAAGGTGTTAAGCTAGCGGTATGAAAAAAACACACTTAACAGAAATTAAGTTCTCAGAACTTAAACTCGAGCCTACCGTAGTTAGCGGCCTCGAAACGATGGGCTTTGAATATTGTACTTCAATTCAAGCAAAGTCTCTTCCTACATTGATAACAGGCAAAGATATTGCCGGTCAAGCGCAAACGGGCGAAGGCAAAACCATCGCTTTTTTAGCGGCAACCTTTCATCATTTATTACAGAAAAAGGATGTTAGCCACAATCAACCCCGCGCTTTAATCATGGCGCCAACTCGTGAGCTTGCTATCCAAATTCATCGTGATGCCATTGAAATGGCCAAAAGTACCGGATTACGCCTAGGTGTTGTTTACGGTGGCGAAGGCTACGAAAGTCAACGTCAAGAACTTGATCAAGGTGTCGATATTTTAATCGGTACTTGTGGTCGCTTAATTGACTATTTAAAACAAGGTATTTACAACCTTAATAACATTGAAGCGGTTGTGCTAGATGAAGCCGATCGCATGTTCGATTTAGGTTTTATTAAAGATATTCGTTACATGTTTGGCAAAATGCCCGCAGCCACTGAGCGCTTAAGCATGTTGTTTTCTGCGACACTATCTTTTCGTGTTAAAGAATTAGCCTTTGAACATATGAACGACCCTGACAGCGTGGAAGTAGCGCCTGATCAAAAAACTAACGTGCGTATTTCAGAAGAATTATTTTATCCATCAAATGAAGATAAAATGCCGCTATTGCAAACACTTATTGAAGAAGATTGGCCAGAAAAAGCCATTATTTTTGCCAATACTAAGCATGTTTGTGAAAAAATACACGCTCACCTTGAAGCAGATAAAATTCGTGTTGGTTTGCTGACCGGCGACGTGATTCAAAAGAAACGCCTGAAAATTTTAGAGCAATTTACCGCTGGGCAATTAGATATATTAGTGGCGACAGACGTTGCTGCCCGTGGTTTACATATTCCCGCCGTAACGCACGTGTTTAACTACGACTTACCGGATGATTGTGAAGATTATGTCCATCGTATTGGCCGTACCGGTCGTGCGGGTGCTACCGGACATGCCATTAGCTTAGCCTGTGAGCAATATGTTTTTAACTTGCCAGCGATTGAAACTTATATTGAGCATGATTTGCCGGTCAGTAAATATGATCATGATGCGCTATTAACGGACCTACCAAAGCCAAAACCGCGTCAACGTCGACATAAACCCCATAACGGTGGCCAAAATCGTAACCGAAGTGGCGGCAATAGGTCGCATAGGAAAAATTAGTCAATGACGATCACACCTATAGAGACTTTGTCACCTCTGTATGCAGTGGTCGATTTAGGCTCTAATAGTTTCCATATGTTGATCACGCGACAACTTGCCGACAGTGTGCAAGTTGTTGCCCGAGTAAAGCGTAAAGTACGCCTTGCTGCTGGCTTGAATGCCGACAACATATTATCCGAACAGGCCATGGCAAAAGGCTTAGACTGTTTACGCTTTTTTGCTGAGCGCTTGCAAGACATTTCTGCCGAAAATATTCGCATTGTTGCCACCGCCACCTTAAGGCTAGCGAAAAATCGCGCCGACTTTATCGCCCAAGCTGAAGTTATACTAGCCCATAATATATCGCTGTTAAGCGGCGTTGCCGAAGCTGAGCAAATCTATCTCGGTGTTGCTCATACCAGTTGTAGTGCCGATAAACGATTAGTGTTGGATATTGGTGGCGCCAGCACCGAGTTGGTTGTGGGTCACGGTTTTACCGTTAAAAAGGCTGATAGCCTTAACCTTGGCTGTGTTACCTTTAATCAAGAATATTTCCCCGACGGCAAACTAAGCGCGGCTAATTTTAACCAAGCTATTGCAGCGGCTGAGCAACGCATTAGCACCATAAAAGCGGAGTTTTGCGATATTGGTTGGCAGTGTGTACTCGGCGGCTCAGGTACCATGCAAGCACTGGCAGAAATATTAATGTACCAGCAAAAACCCAGTGTGATTTCACTGGCGTTTCTCTATCAAACGCGGGCAGCATTAGAAAATTTTGACCAGATAGATGATATAAAACTACCGGGTTTATCCACCGAGCGCAGCCCAGTTATCGCCAGCGGTTTAGCAATTTTAATTGCCTTGTTTCAACAATTTTCTATTCCAACCTTAACACTGTCAAATGGCGCGTTACGTGAAGGCTTACTATATGAAATGCTACCTAATAGCCGTACCACTAACATTCGCCAGCGTACCATCAGTGCCTTGGTACAACGTTTTCATATTGATCAAAAACATGCTGACAGTGTGAAGCAACAAATTAGCTTGTTGGTTTCACAATTAAAAACAACTTGGCAGCTAACAAACGCTCATACCTTAGCGATATTATTGGCCAGTGGCGAGTTGCACGAGATTGGTTTGCTACTAGCATACAAACACCATCAGCAACACAGTGCTTATATCCTCAACCATGCAGAATTACCCGGTTTTAGTCAATCTGATAGACAATTGATGGTGGCCTTGGTGGGTCTATATCAAGGTGATATCAATCAAATGTATATTGAGCAGCAATCGGCAACAGCGCCAACAGAGGCGATAAAGTTGTTAATTATTCTCCGCTTAGCCGTCATATTATGCGGTCGTCGTAATGATGATAATTTACCTGCTTATCAAATATCTGTTGCAGATAACGCGCTGAGCTTATCCTTACCCACAGCTTGGTTAAACCAACATGCACTGATCTGTGATGAATTAAAACAAGAAAATGCCCATCTTACCCGCTTAGGTTACCGCTTAAACATTATCAGCCAAGACTAGCTAGCCAATAAACACATTGCCACTACTAACTATCCGCGTGCTCGTGATACTGATTTGTTTTAAATACAAAAAAGCCGTGCAATTTCACACGGCTATGGCTTATTCACTCACTTATTACGCTTGTTTTTCTTCTTTTAACCAACGTGCTACTTGTTTAGCAAAATAGGTTAAAATACCGTCAGCACCGGCGCGCTTAAAGGCTAACAAACCTTCCATCACACAAGGTTTTTCGGCTAACCAACCGTTTTGAATCGCCGCCATATGCATGGCATATTCACCACTGACTTGATAGGCATAGGTCGGTACTTGAAAGTTATCTTTAACACGACGGACAATATCTAAATACGGCATGCCGGGTTTAACCATTACCATATCTGCCCCTTCATAAATGTCTTGCGCAACTTCATGCAGTGCTTCGTCACTATTAGCCGGATCCATCTGATACGAAAATTTATTGCCGCCTTTAATATTACCTGCTGAGCCGACCGCATCACGAAATGGGCCATAATAGCTCGAGGCATACTTCGCCGAATACGCCAGTATTTTGGTATTAACAAAGTGCTGCTGCTCTAAGGCTTGACGAATAGCGCCGATACGGCCATCCATCATATCGGAAGGCGCAACAACATCGGCGCCCGCTTGCGCATGCGACAACGCTTGTTTAACTAAAATATCTTTGGTTACTTCATTTAAAACATAACCGTCTTCATCAATAATGCCGTCTTGGCCATGCGTGGTAAACGGGTCTAGCGCCACATCGGTGATCACGCCTAAACTCGGAAATTTCGCCTTTACCGCACGCACCGTTCGCTGAGCTAAACCGTCAGCGCTATAGGCTTCTTCCGCCATTAATGACTTTTTATCTGCTGGTGTAACCGGAAAAATAGCAATGGCAGGCACGCCTAAATCCACCAGCTCTTGGCATTCGATTAATAGTAGATCAATACTTTTGCGCTCTACGCCCGGCATAGACTCAATCACCTGACATTGATTTTCACCCTCTAAAACAAACACCGGATAAATAAGATCATTAACGCTGAGTTGATGCTCAGCCATCAAACGTCGGGAAAAATCATCAGAGCGCATACGACGCATACGGCGTGCAGGATATTGGCCAAAGACCTTGTTCATAATCGTTTCCTATAAAATTTAAATTTCGCCGACTAATGTAATCAAGCTTCGGCGACTTGTACTTGATCTCGTCCCGCTTGTTTCGCTCTATATAGCGCTTTATCCGCATTGGCGAACATAACTTCCGAGGTAACATCTTTTTCTTGCTGGTAAGTTGTTATTCCACAACTCAAGGTTAATTCAATAACGTTTTCGCCATCAGTAATAGGCTGTTGGCGAATACCTTGACAAATTTCTTCGGCCAAGGTGACAGCCCCGTGACTATCGGTTTCCGGCAGAATTAAGCAAAACTCTTCACCACCATAACGACAGCCAACATCAGCACTGCGACGTAACAAGGTTTTAATCATTTTAGCCACGGCAACAATACATTTATCGCCAACCAAGTGGCCATGGCTATCATTAACCTTTTTAAAATGGTCAATATCAATGACCACAAGACTCAACGGCGTTAAATTACGGCGACTCCGTCTAAACTCTGCCATTATTTTTTCATCATAATAACGGCGATTATAAAGCCCTGACAAACTGTCTAAAGTGTTTTTTTCTTTTAATTCTTGATTGGCATCTTCTAACTCTTGCAAAGCAATATGCAACTCTATGGTTCGCTCTTGCACACTAAATTCAAGTTGTTCTTGACCCTCTTGCTGCAAGGCCAATAATTCTCGCTGCGCGCTTTCGGATGCTTTCGCACTTTGCAATACTTGTTGCTGCGCTAATTTTTCATCGCGAATATGACCAGTGTATTTTCGCCCCATTAAGTAGGTCACCATAATGGCCATAAGCCAAAAAGCTAGCATATCAACAATAGTCGAATGACGGTGCGTACTCGTAAAATTAACGGTATAGCTAATTACATTAAAAACTAATTGTAACCACAACATCAAAGAATAAGTGCCAGATAAACGCTTATGTTCGTCGGACAATTGACGAGCAATGAACAATAACCCAAGCATAGCCATACAGGTCAATACCTGCGTTAAAAGCCAAACGTTTGCCGGCGCTAAAAAGTAACTTAGCGGCACCACGACTAAACAAGCTACTGATAACCAATGCAATGCTTTATGGTATCCTGGCGCATTTTTGCGCAGAACAAACAACTTAGCCGTGAAGTGTATAAAAATAATAATGGCAGCAATTGCCAAAAAGGCCTGTTCAACTTGTAAAAGCAAGCTACGTTGGGAAAATAGCGCAACAATGGAAATGCCATCATCTGCGATTATAGCTAACGATCGAACTGAAAAATATAACGCTTACAGTGTCATGCTATAACTGCGTAATGCCTGAGCCCAAGCAAAGCACATTAACGATAAAATTAAGCCGCTACCAATAAAAATATACTGCAAGGCAAAGTGCAAGCTAGTAGGCATTGATAACTCAATTACAGGGGTCCCTGACACTGACTGCGCATAAACAGCATCTGATACTATTAGCACACTAAAGAAAAAAATATAGCCTAGAAATTTACGCATTTTTTGCTCTTAAATTAAACACTTTTTCACTATTGAGCTGGGTTTGCTTGATCACATCATCTTCACTGCAAGCTAAAAGTTTCGCTAACATAGACACTACATACGGTAAGTAACTTGGTTCATTTCGGCTACTTTTCGGTTTAGGGCGAATGTTTCTAGGCGTTAAGTAGGGCGCGTCGGTTTCAAGCATTAATTTATTTAGTGGGATCAAAGGTACAATATCACGCAGTTCTTGACCACGGCGTTCATCACACAGCCAACCAGTAATGCCGATATACATGCCGGCATCTAAGCATTGTAATAGCTCTTCTTTACTGCCGGTAAAACAGTGGGATACTAACGCTGGCACGCGACCAATATAAGGCGTTAAAATATCAAACCACGCTTGAAAAGCATCGCGTTGATGCAGAAATAGCGGTAAATTTAGTTGTTGCGCTAAAGCGACCTGCTCACTAAAAACTCGCTTTTGATTGTCGGGGGTCGAAAAATTGCGGTTAAAGTCTAAACCGCATTCACCAATCGCCTTAACACTAGGGTTACTCGCTAAACGTTGTAACTCTTCGATATAGTTATCTTTGGCATTATCGGCATCGTGAGGGTGGATACCCGCCGTACAGTATAAATAATCAGGATATTGCTGAGATAACGACAGTGCCTGTTTGCTTTCTTCAATATTGGTGCCAGTGACTAACATCGCGCGAATATTAGCCTGTTTTGCGCGTGCTAAAACCTCATTGCGGTCTTTATCAAAACGCGCATTGGTTAAGTTGACACCAATATCAATCAAAAGTTAACGCACCATAATGTTATTTAAGACGTTTAACGCGAATTTTTCTGTTGCCGTTATTTTTTTTCAAAAATATCCCGCCCATAAAACCTTTTTCTAACACCACGCTCTCACCCGTTTTTACTTTCAAGCGATTACTGTCGGTTTGCTTCCAATGCTGGCCATTTTCAAAAGTAAAACGTAATTTCCCATAAGGATCTTGCTTTAGCTTGGCTATAGTAAAAACAATCTGCTGTTCATCTTTTTCAATAACTTGAGATTTTTTCAGATGCTCAGCGCCAAAGTCGTCCACTTTATTCGCCACGGGTTTCGCGGGCGTTGTAACAGGAACAGTGGCTATGTCACTTTTAGCTACGGGCACGCTTTCGCTAGGTATTGAGGCTGCGACACTTGACGTATCAGCAACTGTGTCCGTAGTAGTAACCTGCTGAGCAAGATCATCGAAACACACTAAGCGTACTAAACTATCTTGAATTTTTGCACATTTCGCTAAGCCATCATTAACGGTGGTTGCGTGCGCTGTTGATGATAACAACACCAGCATAGTGAGCGAAATAAGTGATTTTTTCTTCATTCTTGTTCTTCCTTTGAGTCTGTTTCGTCGTCGGCCCGATGATAAAACGAAGCGATAATAACACCCGCCTCAAATAACAGTAACATAGGTACTGCCAACATAGTTTGAGAAATAATATCGGGTGGTGTTAGTAACATGCCAACAATAAATGCGCCCACCACAATATAAGGTCGTTTAGCGCGTAAACTGTCGGGGCTGGTAACACCGGTCCAACACATTAAAATAATGGCAATCGGTATTTCAAATGCCATACCAAAAGCAAAAAATAGTTTTAAAACAAAATCTAAATAACTACTTATGTCGGTTGCTATGGTTACGCCATCGGGCGCGACCGAAGAGAAAAAAGCAAAAGCGACTGGGAACACCACATAGTAAGCAAAAGCAATACCACCGTAAAACAATAAGGTACTGCCCAACATTAATGGCGCAATTAAACGTTTTTCATTTTGATACAAACCCGGCGCGATAAACGACCAAAGCTGATACAAAATGTACGGCATCGCGATAAATATCGCTAATACTATAGTCAACTTAAACGGGGTAAAAAAAGGTGATGCAACATCGGTTGCTATCATTTGCGTACCGGCTGGCATCACTTCTAGTAACGGTTGCGCAACATATTGATATATATCTTGCGCAAAATAAATTAAGCAACAAAACACCACTAACACACCTAACACAGCGTGTAATAATCGCGTTCTTAGCTCTAATAAATGATCAAATAAGGTGTGGCTTTGCTTAACTGCTGAACTCATTTAGCCTGCTTTTCATTTTTTTTATCAGCTAGTTGCTCAGTGTCTTTAGAAGAAGACATTGCTTTATCAGCTGTTTGATAAGGATTGTTGACCATTTTCGCCGCTTCTTGCAGTGATTTCACCGACGCTTCAACCTCTGGTGACAAGTTTGTCATCCCCGATTGTTCCGCTTTTTTTAAATTAGCGTGCAATTCTTGAATGCGCAGCTCTTCGCTTAGCTCACTTTTAACACTGTCGCTAAAGCTGCGAATGCTATTTATCCAACCACGCACGGTGCGAATTGCTACCGGTAGCCGTTCTGGCCCTAGCACAACTAAACCAATAATTGCGATAAGTAGTAGCTCCCAAAAGCCAATATCAAACATTAGGCTTGGTCTTTCTCTTTTTCTGCCACTTTATTTTGCTCTGCTGATTTATCCGCTAAGCTATCGGCATCAGTTAAATCGTCATCTTTTTTTGCTGTTTCATCGGTAACGGCGTTTTTAAACCCCTTTACCGCCGAGCCCAAATCAGAGCCCATATTACGCAATTTCTTGGTGCCAAATAATAATACAACAATCACGGCAATAATTAATAATTGCCAAATACTTATACCGCCCATAACAACTCCCTAAAATTTAATTAAATTCATTATAAAGTTTATAGAAAAAAAATCATCAACTGTTATGCTAAATAGTGAGGTAAAACAAATTTTGATAAAAATGTATTGTAAAAAGATGTGTTGTTGGCATATTTGCCTAGTGTTATTTTACTGTGCATTTGCAAATTCGGCCTACGCTGATACACCACAAGAAGTAGACGCAGCTGCTGAGCAAAAAGATGATCACTGGATGCAAGGATTGCATGACTCGGTTTCCAATTCCGTTTATCAATCCGCGCAATGGTTTGATAGTTTTTTTATCGCAAATGGTAGTGAGCAACAAAACCCCAAAACAACCGCCAAAATTCGGCTTGCTTGGTTGCCAAAAAGCCGTGACTGGAGTGAGGTAAAAGCACGCTTTCGCCTGCGAGTTAAACTACCACATTTTCAAAATAGAGCCAGTGTGGTGTTATCCGACGATAACGATGAAGAATTAAATAATTTACCGTTAGAGTCAACCAATGCCAACTCAACAACACAAGACGAAAAATTTTCTTTAGCCCTCAACTACACCCAAGATAAACGTAAAAACCGGTTGATGAATTATCGATTAGGTATTTCGGGCGGAGATATTTTTGCGCGAGCAAGGCACACCCGAAGATTCAATATCAATACCGAACAAAGCTTTTTATTTGAACCCTCACTGTACTACTATCTCGGTGACGGTTTAGCGGCCAAACTTTTACTGGAATACGACTATAAGCTCAGTAATAAATCATTGTTACGAATGAATTATAGTATTCGCGGCTCAGCAGAGTTTAGCGGTATCCGCTGGAAGCACGGCTTATATAAGCTACATCAAATCAATGACACCACGGCATCGGTTAT
This sequence comes from Cognaticolwellia sp., assembly GCA_049614565.1. Classification (GTDB taxonomy): domain Bacteria; phylum Pseudomonadota; class Gammaproteobacteria; order Enterobacterales; family Alteromonadaceae; genus Cognaticolwellia. Next base: position 57,276 of record JBMZDW010000012.1, read on the forward strand.
CAGCTTACAAGTAGAAGGCGAGCGCAACGGTGCGCGCGGCTTTGTTATTGATAATTACACCGTCGGATATCGCTATCGTTTTAATGCCTTGCGGGCGTGGTTATTTTTTGAAGTAGAGCCTTTTTTAGAGTTTCCAGAGCAAGAAAACTACACCACCACACCAGGCATTGCCTTGCGGGTTGAAGGTTTTTTTCACAAAGGCTAGAAGCAAAATTAGCTAAGTGAAAATAAGCTATGCTGAGTACGTGGCGACATCTTGATCAGTATTAACCTTGTCATCAGTAACATTAGCTAACTTCTCCGGTCGACCAAGATGATAACCTTGACCAAACTCACAACCTACGGCTTGCAACTTGTTTAGTATATCTTGAGACTCAATACATTCTGCGACTAACTGGTAACCAAAACTTGCGCCTAATTGCTGCATGGCTTTAATCAAGGTCAGGTTTTTTTCACTATGGCCTAGACTGTCAATAAAACTACGGTCAAGTTTAATAAATTCAAAAGGGTAATTGTGCAGGCAATTAAAAGACGATAGCCCAGTGCCATAATCGTCTAGCGCTAATTTCACACCAATAGTTTTTAATGTTCGCAAACCTTTCAAAGCTAATGCGGTATGCTGGGAAAACGCTGATTCATTAAATTCCAAAATAAGCCGATCGGGCTTAATGGTATTACTACGAATGAGTTCGATTAATTTTGTTAGTTGATTGGTTTGCGTGAGATGTCGGCCAGAAAGGTTGATCGCTATATAACGTTCTTTAAAATCAGCAACCTGTTGCCACTGTTTTAACCGTAAACAAACTTCTTCAATCACCCAAGTTTCAATGTCTAGGATCATGCCAGTTTCTTCCGCCACGGTTAAGAATTCGCTTGGTTTTAATAAGCCTTTTGTCGGATGTTGCCAGCGTAAAAACACCTCAAAACCTAGCGCCTGAGTTGAAGTTAGATCTGAAATTGGTTGATAGTGTAATTCAAATTCTTTGTTTGAAACCGCCTGTCTTAACTCTTCTTCTAACGTCATACTCGCCATTAATTGCTCACGAATACTATCGTCAAAAAGGACATATCTGCCTCGTCCTAAGCTTTTTGCTTGGTACATGGCTGCATCGGCGTCACGTAATATTTCACTGGCATCTTTGTAGCTCACACGACTGGTGGCAATGCCAACACTCGCGTTAAAGTGCAAAGTATGACCAGCAAAATTAAAAGGCTGGGCAATAGCAGAAATAATACGAGATGCGATGGTTTCCGCATCTTCGAGTGATTGTATAGCGTCTAACAAGACAACAAATTCGTCACCACCTAAGCGCGCTAAAATATCATTATCACGCACACAAGTTTGCAAGCGCTGGGCAACCTCAATTAATACCTGATCGCCCGCATCGTGCCCTAAGGTGTCATTAATCATTTTGAAACGATCTAAATCAATAAACAACACAGCAAATCTATGATTTGGATGACGTTTTAAATGGGCCATTGCATAATTTAAGCGGTCCAATAACATGGCCCGATTCGGCAATTGCGTTAAGGCATCGTGGT